>CAZHJL010000032.1:0-50227 GCA_964532795.1 uncultured Phycisphaeraceae bacterium
GCGGGGCAGCGTGCGGCGCTGCTCATCGGCGCACCAGTCGAAGAACGCGTCGACGATCGGCCCGGCCTCTGTCCGCCGCGCGGCGCGGCGATCGGCGGTGCTCTGCCTCCTTCTGGTGGCGATGGTGTCGCGTTTTGCCATCGCGGCTTGCCGACATCCCCCGGCGGCGTGTTCTCAAGCGACTGGTGCGGCCGGAACCGGTTGTGGTACATGGCGTACGCCTGCACGATGTGATCCAGATGGCGCAGGCTGAAGCACCAGAAGTGGTTGAGGCGTTCACGCTTCAGATGTCCGATCCAGGATTCACAGAACGCATTGGCCTGTGGCGCCCGAATGGGTGTGCTGCTACCGATCACTTCAGACTGACCCACTATCGATCGCGGTGGCAAAAGAAATCGCTGCCCGAACACTTGACATTGACCTAACAGATGGCTACAATGCTCGTGTCGGGCGCGCCCTTTCCCGGCGTGCCTTATTCCGGTCCCGTCCTGCGGTCGTCTCTGGCCGCGTGCTCTTCTGTCAGGGCTCTTTCATGTCTGCTTCAGCCATCCAGCCATCGCCGCTAACCTCGCCGCGCCTCTTCCCCGAGTGGCACGCGCGGCGTCTGCCCGGCGACCGGATGGTTCGTGGACATGCCGCCCGACAGCCGCGCGCGGGGGGTCGACGCCGGGAGGCCGGACTGCCGTTCACGCCCATCCCTGACCCGCGGCCGCCGCTGGCCACTCGCGAAACCGGCCGCGTGGTCAGGTTTTTCCGCCGAACGCACGCGCTTGCGAACCAGTTCCAACCCGAAACGACCCAAAACGAGCGAAAACGGGCCCAAAAAGTGTACACTTTTGACACATTTTTCCGGGGATTTCTTACGTGTGAGTGCTGTACTGTACCGCAAACCCCTTTCAGAGCGCACCAGGCTGGGTTGCGGGCCGGGCAAGCTAAGCCTGTGTGTCGGTTCGCCCCGCCACATCCTGCATTGGGCGTCCCGATCCCGCGAGATGCGTCATCGCAGTTGAGGAGATCATCGATGACCAACCCGGAACAGATCGTTCCTTGCCATCACCATGGCGCCCAGAGAATCCCACCGCCGCAAACTGCTACATGCCCTGCTGCATGCCCTGCTGCAAACCGGCGGATCCGGGACCATCCCCGAAATGCAAACGCCCGTGACACCGTCACGTACGGTTCACGGGCGACGAAGAAAGCGGAGAGGGAGGGATTCGAACCCTCGGTACGGACAAGCCGTACACAGCATTTCCAGTGCTGCACCTTCAGCCACTCGGTCACCTCTCCCAAGGTCGGCGGAACGCATTATCCTACTGGTGATTCGGGGCGTGTAAAGGAGCGTTGGTTGAGCGCAGGCGATGGTGGATCACTGATGCAAAACAGCATGCCGGCCGTGCCCGGCGGGCTGCTGGTGGTCGATAAGCCGTTGCAGTGGAGTTCGATGACGGTCGTGCGGAAAGTGCGGCAGGCGGTGCGTCGCGGGCTGGAACGCCCCGAAGACGCGGCCCCCGATGAGCCGCGCCCGAAGAAGCGGAAGGTCAAGGTCGGCCACGCCGGCACGCTCGACCCGTTGGCCATCGGCGTGGTGCTGTGCTGTGTCGGCAAGGCGACGAAGCATGTCGCGCGCTTCATGGGTCTGACCAAGGTCTACGAGGCGCAGATCGACCTGTCCGCCTTCACCGTCGGCGATGATCGCGAAGGGGCGCGCGAGGAGGTCGAGGTCGCGGCGCCACCCGATACCGCGGCGATCCGCGCGGCCCTCGATCAGTTCGTCGGCGAGATCCAGCAGGTCCCGCCGGCCCACAGCGCGCTGTGGGTGAACGGCCGGCGGGCCTACAAACTGGCCCGGGCCGGCGAGACGGTGGAACTGGCCGCGCGGCCGGTGCGCATCGATGCGATCGAACTGCTGGACTACGCATGGCCTTTGGCCGACATCCGCGTGACATGCGGGAAGGGCGTGTACATCCGCGCCCTGGCCCGCGACCTGGGCAGGGCGCTAAACGTCGGGGGACACCTGGCCGCGCTCAGGCGCACGGCCATCGGACAGTATGACCTGTCCATGGCGGCGACGGCCGACCGGCTGACCGGTGTGATTCACCAGGAAGACCTGCTGCCGGTGGAAGAACTGACAGAAGGCGGAGGCTGACCTATTCGGGTTCGCTTTCCATGGTGCGCCTGTAGGCCGCACGCATGCAGAGCAGGCCCAACTCGAACAGCAGGTAGAGCGGCACGGCCAGGATGAACATGGAAACGGGGTCCGCCGGCGTAAGCAGCGCACCCATCACGAAGCAAGCAATCAGCGCGTGCTTGCGATAGCGTCGGAACCATCGCGGATCGACCAGTCCCGTCCATCCGAGGATCAACATCGCCACCGGCAATTGGAAGCCGATCACGATACCCAGCATCATCAGCAGGGCGAAATTCATGTACTCGCCGATGCCGAAGTACGGCATGACCCCCGCGCTGGAAGACGGCCGGAACGACCAGATGCGTTCGGTTGAGTAGAGCCGCAGTTCATGTTCGGGCAGCTTGAGCCACATCTGCCCCTCTTCGGGCGCTTCGGGATCGACCCGCAGCGACGGCACGCTGGGCGGTGCCAGGTCTGATGGCGGCGACTGCCCGGCGCCGCCCGCGTTACGACCGATGCGTTCGGCGCCCCCCGCATCGCCCACGGCCGTGATCCGATCGATGAAAGCGAAGCCTTCCCCGGGCGTGGGATAATGCACGGCGAAGCCCACAAGGAAGAGCAGACAGATCGGCAACATGACGAAATACGCGAACAACACGCCCAGTGCCGTCATGAGCGTGCTGAACGGCGCGAGAATGTACACCACGCGGCGCTCATGCCGGTACAAGCCGCTCGAAACGAACTTCCACAACTGGTACAGCACCCACGGCGAGGCGATGATCAGCCCCGCGATCAGGCTGATCTTCATGTACACCCCGAACGGCGCGAACGGGCTGAATGCGAAAACATGCTCGGGCAGGCCGAACTCGCGCTGCACCTGCACCAGCGGCATGCGCAACAGCGTGACCAGGTGCCGGCCGTAGATCAGCATCACGACGGAGGCCACGACCACGCCGATGATGGCATGGATCAGCCGCCTGCGAAGCTCTTCGAGGTGGTCGCCGAAGCTCATACGGGCGGTATCGATCGAATCCTGGTCGCTCATCGGCTGGCATTCTAGCCGAACGCGCGCGGTTCGGCGGGAAGGGCGTCCCGCCCGCGATCGGCCGGCAGGGCAGACACGACGCGTGCCATGTGAACACCCGCACCGCCGCGCGTCACGCATCACACCAGCAGCATCGCATCCCCGTACGAGTAGAAGCGGTACCGCTGCTCGACCGCCTCTGCGTACCACCGCTTGAGTTTGGCGATGCCCACGTCCGGCAGGGCCGCCACCATCGCCAGCAGCGTCGAGCGCGGCAGGTGAAAGTTGGTCATCAGGGCGTCGGTGAAGCGGAAGCCCGCGAAAGCGTGGCTGCCGCCGCGGCCGCGCCGTACGGTGTCGGGTGTGATGAACAGGTCCGTCTCCGCCCGGTATCCGCGGTCGCCAAGCGCCTGCCAGTCGACCGGCAGGCTTTCCAGCGCTCGCACGCTGGTGGTGCCGACGGGGATAGTGCGGCCGCCGCGCCGGCGCGCCGTGGCCAGGGCCGCGATGGCGTTGGCGCCGATCTCGATCCACTCGCTGTGGATCGGGTGCGCTTCGACCACCTCGCACCGCACCGGCGCGAACGTGCCCAACCCCACGTGCAGCGTCACCATGGTGCGCGCCACGCCTCGTCGATCGAGCGCCGCCATCAGTTGCGGCGTGAAATGCAGGCCCGCCGTGGGCGCGGCTACGCTTCCGGGCGACGCGGCGTAGACCGTGTTGTAGCGCCGGGCGTCCGCCGCGATCACTTCCGCCTCCCCGGCCGCACGCCGGGCGCGCCGGATGTAAGGTGGCAAGGGTGTGCGGCCGATCTCCCGCAGCAGTGCCATCGTGTCGCTCGCCCCCGACAGTTCGGCCCGCCATTCACCGCCGCCCAGCGCCTCTTCGAGCACCAGCGTCGCGTCCGACGTCAGTTCGATCGATTCGCCCACGGTAAGCTTGCCGCGCGATTCGAGCATCACCCACCAATGCGTGCGCGGCTGATCAACAGCAGGTTCTTCGTGTCGCAGGTAGAGCCCCTTGATGTGCCCGCCCGTGCCGGCCCGCGTCGCTTCGAACAACGCGGGGACGACCTTGCTCTGGTTGAAGACGAGCAGGTCGCCCGGTTCCAGGAAACGCGGCAGGTCGCGGACGTGGTGGTGCGCCAGGCGGTCGCGGGCGCGATCGACGACCATCAGCCGCGCCGCGTCGCGCGGCTCGGACGCAGTCGTGGCGATCAGCGACTCGGGCAATTCGTAATCCAGTTCATCAACCCGCATGGGGCTATGGTAGCACCGCGGCGCGGGGCGCCGCTTGGACGGCGGCGGGCGCGGCGGTAGTCTGCGCGGCATGGCGAAGCGGCGATCGGTTCACGGCTACCTGAAACGGCGGCGCCTTCGCCGCGCGGTGCTCGTCGTGGTGGTCATCGCCGGCCTCGGCGTCCTGCGGCTGATCGACAGCCGCACCGGCGGACTGGTCGAGGCGCCGCCTACCCAGGCCGTCTACGAAGGCAAGCGCCTCCGTGTGCAGCGGGTGGTCGACGGCGACACGCTGATCGTCGAGCAGTCGGACGGTCGGCGGCCGACAACGCGCGTGCGGCTGTGGGGCGTTGACTGTCCGGAGATGCCCCGCCCGCGTGAGGGCAGGGCGGGCGAGCCCTTCGCGAAGGAAGCCACCGCCCTCGCACGCAAGCTCTGCGAAGAGCAGTTCGTTGAACTGGAACTGCAGTCGCACAGCCTCCACGATCGGTACGGGCGCCTGCTGGCCTACGTGCGGCTGGCCGACGGCAGCCTGCTCAACGAGCGGTTGCTGGAAGCGGGTCTGGCGCGCAACGACACGCGCTTCCCGCACGATGCACAGCGGATGCGAAGCTTCCAGATGTTGGAGGACAAGGCGCGCGAGCGACAGGTCGGGATCTGGTCGCCGCGCTGACGCCGCCCGCCCGAATGGGTGGGGACGAGTTGATCGGGCATGCTTGATTTTGGGCCATTTGCCCGGACAATGTGGGGCGGGTCGGGTCCGATCACCTGTGGTCATCAGACAAAGTGCGGGCGTGTCCCGTTTGCCTTGCGATTGGTTCCGGTAATGCCTTACAGGAGCGAAGTTGATGGTCTTGTCCAGCCGCGGAACACAATGCGTCGATCCGCGTGAACAGATGATCGCCGAAACGAATGCATTCCTGACGTGGGCGTTGGCGTCGGAGCGCGGCTTGCCGCGCATTCCGGCCCGTTCGGTGCAATCGGGGGGATTCAGCACGCTGATGCAGATGCCGGGCGCCCGACGGCTGGCCGGCATGTGGTGGGGCCGGGCCCTCGGGACGCTGTGGAAGGATGACAGGTAGTTCAACTCTCTAAAGAAGAGGCCATCGACGTGAAAGCCAAACCAGCCCGCGGTTACATCGCCCGTTTGTTGCTGATCAGCGGCATGTGTTCAGTCATGTCCGGCTGGTTCCTCTACGACGGTTACGTCACGTATCCCGAAGAGAACCGGGTGTACGAGACGTGGAAGCAGTTCAAGGATGAGAAGGGGGAAGAGGCGAACAGCGAGAGCTGGAACGCGCGCATCGAGGAGGCGAAGGCCGCGGACAACGCCGCCGATCCCTTCTTTGACATGCCGAAGATGCCCGCCACGGCTGACCATATGGGCACCGCGCGGACGGAGACCGACATCCTGACGCAGAAACTGCTCGGCTACGGCCTGCTGCCGTTGGCCCTGCTCAGCACCGGCTACATGCTGCTGTTCCTGCGCCGCTGGATCGCGGCCGACGAGGAAGCGATCACCGCCTGGGGCGGCGTGCGCATCCCGTACGAGGCGATCGCCGAGCTGGACAAAACCCGCTGGCGCAGCAAGGGCATCGCGAATGTCGTCTACGAGGATGGCGAGGCCCAGATCAAGAAGCGACTGACGCTCGACGACTGGAAGTTCCAGCAGGCGCCGACGCAGGAAATCCTGCGGAAGATCGAGTCGAAGATCGACGAGGAGAAGATCACTGGCGGTGTCAGCGAGGCGGAATTCGAGCGCCAGCAGGAAGAGGCCGAACGCGAGGCCGCAGAAGAAGCCGCGCGGCTGGAAGCCGAAGCTGCGGCAGCCGAGTCCGAATCCGACAGCCAGGGCGCATCCGCCGACGCGACCGACGCGAAGGATGACGAGCAAGCCAAGGCCTGATCGCCGGCGCCGCGCGGCATGCGCATCGCCCGCGTGTCAAGACCCGTCGATCGATCCCGCGAGCACAGCAACAAGAATCGCGTCCATCACCGCGGGCGCACGGCCGACACCTTCGCGCGCCCGCGCGGCTTCTGCACGCCTGACACCTGCCCGGCGACGGGACGCACCGGCGGCTGCACGCGGTAGTATCGCGACGTCGGCGGCGGGGGACTTGCCGCCCGGCTTCGCCGCGCGACGGGCGCGGCGCCGGTCGCGCCGCCGATCTGCTGTTGCACGTAGCGCGGCGCGTTGACGATCAGGTTGCCGCGCAGGTAGCGAATCGTCGCCGGTCCGCCCAGCGGCTGCCAGACTTCCGGCTCGATGGTGTCCTGGGTCAGGGCGATCAGTTCCGCCGCCGCTTCGGCCGTGGTGCGCATCGGCGGCTGCTGCACGTCGTTGTTGCGCCCGCCGGGCCAGAAGCCGCCACCGCCGCCGTCATTGGCGCGGCTGATCGATTCGTCCAGGCCCGCTGAGAGATTGTTGGTGAAGTCCGGCGGCATGTGCAGCAGGTCGCGAATGTCGTACACCCGCAGCACAAGCTGCTTGTTCGCCTGCGCCTTGGTCATGAGCCGCACGTACCAGGGCGTCGCCTCGTAGAGCATCTCCTGGCCGAGCCCGGCCGCGAGTTGCTCCATCATCAACGCCAGCAACGCCCCGGCCGGCACGCGATTCAGGTTGATCGTGATCGGCGTCTGGCGATCGATGCCCTCGAGTTCCATCTGCTCCCAGTTGATCACCACCGGAATCTCACTCACATCCGCGAACCACTGGAAGGCGCGCTCCGCCGGCGCGTTCTCGATCTGCACGCCGCTGACCACATCGCCCAGCTTCTCGGCGATGGTGCGCTCGCGCACGGGTGGCGCTTCGGCGCGATTCTCCTCCGCGCCCGCCTCGGTCGCCGGTTCGGACTTGCTCGCCGCGGCGTCCGGCGCATCGGCGTCCGGCGTCTCTTCGCCCACGGCAACGAACGGGAACACGGCCAGCGCCAGGACCAGCATCCACGGGTAGATCCCTCGGACCATCGGGCACCTCCTTGGTTCATTCTACCGGACGATTCAGGCGGGGCGGCCCCGCGGCCGCGTCGGTGCGGGGCGCATCGCGCGCCGGCGCCACGGCCGGTCAGGCCTTGAGCCGTCGCTTGATGGCGTCGATCCGTTCCTTGATCTCGCCAAGCTGGCGGTCGACGACGGCGCGCTCCTCGTCCCCGGCGGCCCGCTCGCGCTTGGCCGCCAGTTCGCGCGCTTCCAACTCAAGCGCCTCCAGCCGCTCGATCAACTCATTCTCAGGATTGTAGACTTCGCCCATGGACTGCGGTCCTCCTAACCGGGCTATCGTCATTCTCGCCGGGGCGGCGGCGAGAATCAAGGCATATTCGCCGCAGAACGCCCGATTAGCAGTGCAGAACCGCAAAGCATGCAACCGGCATCACTTATCTTCATCGGTGCCCGCGTGTTTCAGATAGGCGCGCACCTGCGGCATCACCACGTCGTCCATCAGGATTTTCAGGCACGCGCATAACGGAATCGCCAGCAGCATGCCGAAGAAGCCCGCAAGTGTCCCGCCGATCAGCACGGCCAGCAAGACCACGACGGCGTTGAGCTCCGTCGCCTGCCCCTGGACGATCGGCTCGACCACCCAGCCGTCCACGCTCTGGGCGACGATGTACACGATGCTCGGCGCAATGACCACCCACAACCACGAGAAGCTCTGGCCGGTCGTGATGGTTTCCGCCCAAGCCACGAGCACTGCGATCGGCCAGACCAACCCGGCCGCGTAGGGAATCAGGTTGAGCAGGCCGCCGGCGATGCCCAGCAGCAGCCAGTAGTTCACGCCCACCAACGCCCAGCCTGTCGAGAGGATCAGCGCCACAAAGAACGATTGAATCAACCGCCCGCGCAACCACTGGCTCACCGCCCGGTCCATCCGACGGGTGACGTCGAGCGTCCGCTCCTTGTACTTCTCGGGGATGAACTCCTTGAACCACTCGATCGTGGGATCGAACTTCCAGGTGAAGTAGAAGAAGCAGATGGCCACCACCAGCAGCAGCAGGGCGATGTAGGCCAACAGCTCGAAGACCGAGAAGACCATATTCACCATCCATACGACCACCACGCCGATGGCGCGCATGATCAGGCCCACCAGCGTCTTCACGAGGTTGGACATCTCTTCGGCGTCTCGTTCGTTCGACCCGGCCAACGGGTTGCGAGACAGGATTCCCTTTCCCTCCGCTTCGGCAGTCGCCGAGTCGACCGCCTCCCCGCCCGTGCCGGACGCGCGGGGCTGCGGTTGATCCGTGTCGCCCGCCTCTCCGGTTCCCGCAGCGACCGGTGTGTCGGTCCCCGCAGAAGTCGGTCCGCTGGTCTCGTCAGGCGTGGTTGTGCTACCCCCGCCCTCGTCGCTTTCTGCCCCCTTCGTCGGATCGTCTTCACGCTCTTTCGCCTCTTCCGGCTGCGGCTTCGCGTCTTCGTCCCCGCCTAGGATTCTGTCATAGACGCGTTGCCGGATGCCTTCCGGTGAATCCAACAGGAAGCGGCTCTCGCCGGATGCTTCGTGACGCCGCTGCATCTCTTCCTTCAGGCGGCGCAGTTCTTCCTTCACGTCGATACCGAGCGATTCAGCCGCCCGCTGTATGTAGACCTGTCCGTTCTTCTGCAGCGCATTGGCCTGGTACACCAGCAGCGGCAGCACATAGAAGAGCACGCCGGTCACCGCGATTACGAAACAAAGCATGATCGTCGCTGCCGACACTGCCCGCGGAATCCGCGCGTTGCGCTGTGCCCACGTCACCAGCGGATCCACCACGTACGCCAGCGCGAGGCCGATGAGGATCGGCACCGTGACAGCCGACGCCTTGTACGCCGCCCAGAAGACGAAGAGAATCGCCGCCACGATCAGCAGATCGCGCACCCAGCGGTACTCCCAGACGTGCAGTTCCCCCCTTCGCGATCGCGGCGAACCTTCCCCGTTACCCGGGCTGCACTGTTCCTGTTCGTTCGGCGATTCCGACATGTGTGTCCCCAAGATGCAGGCGAATCATCCCCACCGAGTATACCGCCTCGTCGCCACCCCCGTCATGCGGCCGGGCGGCACCGTCCCGCAAACGAAAAACCCCTTCGAGTCTGTCTCAAAGGGGGCAATCATACAGCGATGGTTCGTCGTGCGCGGCGGCTCAGATCCCCTCGCCGATCAGCGCCGGCGTGAACGCCTCCGCGAAGTCGTAGACTTCCTCGAAATCCGCGATCGTGTCGTCGTCGGTCTTCTGCATCATTTTCGCGTCGACCATGGCGAACACGATGCGGCCGAAGTCGGCGCAGGAATGGATGTTCCAGCGCTTCAGAACCGTCCGCGCCAGCAGGCCATACTCGTCCAGCGCCAGGTCGCGCAGGCCCAGGCAAAGTTGCTCGCCCGATACGTGGCGCGAGCTGTGCTCCTGGTCTTCATCCATCTCGCCGTGAGCGCGGCGGACGGTGTAGTCCAGCCCGCGCTGCACGAACAGGAAGGCATCCGGCGGGTAGTTCGTCTCTTTCGCGATGGTGGTGAGTTTCTGGGGCATCAATACGTCAATCACCCAATGAAGCAATCGGGGCAGGCGGCTGCCGTGCCGCGTGGAATTATACCGCGACAAGCCGTCCAGGGGCAGTGGCCGTAACGCTTAAGAGACCGAATCGGCCGCACCGAGACCGGCACAACGCAAGTGTAGCCATCCGCGAAGCCCTGTCCACAGGGGCGATCGCTTCATTCGCCTCCTTTCAGGCTTCCGTAACGGCGTTGTCCGGACCGGATCAGCGGTCTACAGTACGGCCAACGGAATCCGGTTCATGACACAGGCCGATCCTTTTGCCCATCTTCCCCCGATTGACCCCGCGAAGCTGCAGGAGCGACGCGACCGGGTCTTCCTCGTCTTCGCCGGGATCTTCCTCGGCACGCTGGCAATGCTCAACATTCTCGGGGTGACGCGGTTCATCAGCATCGCGTGCTATACGCCCGGCCAGGGCTTTGAGTGGGGCTCGTTCGGCAAGTACTCCTTTGCGGTTGCGGTCGGTGTTTTGCCCTACCCGATCACTTTCCTCTGTACCGACCTGATCAGCGAGTTCTACGGCCGCAAACGCGCCAACTTCGTCGTGCTGGTGGGGCTGCTGCTGAACATCTGGGTGATGTCGATCCTGTGGGTCGGCGGCGTGCTGCCCGGCACCGAGTCGCCCGCCTTCTTCGAGGTCCGCAAGCTCGCCTTCGGGGCCGTGACGGCCAGCATGATCGCGTACCTCATCGCCCAGCTTGTCGACGTGCAGCTCTTCCACTTCTGGAAACACCTGACCGGCGGCAAAGCCCTGTGGCTTCGCAACAACGGCTCGACGCTCGTCAGCCAGGCCGTGGATACCGTGGCGGTGATCTACATCACCTGGTGGGTGGGCGGTCTCGACGAGATGATCGAAGGACAGGACATCGAGAACATCCCGCGCTTCCTCGTCACTCTCATCCTGACCGGCTACGTCTTCAAGCTGGTCGCCGCGCTGGTCGACACACCGGTCATCTACGGCGCCGTCTTCCTGCTGCGCGGCTACCTGCGCCTCGACCCCGTGCGCGAGCACGCCTCGGACCGCGAAGCGCCGGGATTGCCCGACAGCCGCAACAACTCCGGCGGGGCCCAGGACGGCAGCCACGGACAAGCGCCGTGAGGCGAAGGCCCAGCGGCGCGGGGGAGCCAACGTTCCGCGTACCGATCTCTTCGCCCGTCGCGCCGGTGCCGGAAGTGCATCCTCGATGCCTGTGACCACAGAAAGAAACCGCCGCGCCTTGCGACGCGGCGGGTTCGTGATTGATACAGGTTGCCTTTACCGGCTCAGAACGACCCGCTCATCGACGCCACGCTCGTCTTCGCTTCCTTCTTCTGGAAGGTCGAGTTCTTCGCCAGGTCCTTCATCAACTGATCAAACGCCTCGCGGTCGGTGGGCACGTCCACCGGCTGACCGGTGATGCCGGCCATCAGCATCGCGTTGCCCAGTTCCAGCCCGTGGATGCCCTCCTCGGCCGGGGCGATCACCGGCGTGCCGTTGCGGATGGCGCTGATGAAGTTCTCCGTCACCTCGCGGTGTTTCCCGCCCTCGCCGCCGATCTTGATCTCGTGCCGGTGCACGTCCGGACGCTTGAAACGCTCGGGCGAGTTCTGACAGAAATCCTTCGCCGCCGGCTCGTTCTCCAGGAACGTGATCGTGCCCCCCTCGGTGATCAGCGTGCCCTTGTCGCCGACGATCTCCAGCCGGTTGATCCCCGGCGCTTCGCCCGTCGACGTAATGAACGTGCCCACCGCCCCGTTGGCGAACGTCATCATCGCCACGATCTCGTCTTCCACCTCGATGTGGTGATACTTGCCCAGCCCGGCCAGCGCCCACACCTTGTCCGGCATGCCCACGAACCACTGGAACAGGTCCAGGTTGTGCGGGCACTGGTTGATCAGCACGCCGCCGCCTTCACCTTCCCAGGTCGCCCGCCAGCCGCCGGAATCGTAGTACGTCTGCGTGCGGAACCAGCTCGTGACCGTCCAGTTCACGCGCATCAGCTCGCCGAGCTGGCCGGACTCGACCATCTGTTTGACCTTCTGCCAGTCGCGACGGGTGCGCTGCTGGAACATCGCGGCGTAGACCACCTTCGGATGCTTCTTGTGCGCCTCGTTGATCTCCTGCGCCGCCTTGGCCGTCACCGCCACCGGCTTCTCGGTCAGTACGTGAATGCCCTTCTCAAACGCGGCCATGCCGTACGGCGGATGAAAGTAGTGGGGCGTGGCGATGAGCACCGCATCGACCTCGCCGCTGTTGATCAGCGCGAAGCCGTCATCAAAGCCCTTGATGCCGTGCTTCTCCACGGCGGCGCTTACCGCTTGCTTGTCATTGTCCGCCGCGGCGACGAACGTGCAGCCTTCGATCTCGTTCAGGTAATCCATGTGATGGTTGGCCATCGAGCCGCAACCGATCACGCCCATTCTCACATCGCTCATGGTCTTCCTCGTTTCGTGCTGGGACTTGCGTGGCCCGAGAATCCGCTTCCGGACGAGCCGCAAGTGTAGGCGAAGCCCGGGGTGATGCAACAGCCGCCGCCCGATGCGGCGGCTCAAGCCGCGCCCTGATATGCTTGTCTGGCAGGGAGATGTAAACGTCGTGCCGCATGAAGACAAACGAGGATTTCGCAAGCGCCTCCGCCGGCAGCGCGCATCGTTCGCGGCCCAGGCGGTCAAGGATGCGTCGCGGGCCATCGCCGAGCGCGTGGCGGCCATCGAGGCCGTCGCCGACGCGCGGCGGATCTTCACCTACGTCTCCATCGACGGCGAAGTCTCCACCCACGACCTCATCCGCCGCTGGCTGACCGACGGCAAACAGGTCGCCGTGCCGCGCATCATCGGCGACGGCGTGATGCAGGCAGTGCGCATCGGCGGGCTGGATGCCCTCTCCCCGGACCGCTACGGCATCCCCTCGCCCCCGGCCGACGGCCCGCAGATGCGCCGCCCGGACGTGGTAATCGTGCCCGGCCTTGCCTTCACGCGGTCCGGCACGCGCCTCGGCCAGGCCGGCGGCTACTACGACCGCTACCTCGCCGCCCACCCCGACGCCACCGCCGTCGGCCTGTGCTTCGCCTGGCAGGTGGTCGACGATCTGCCCGCCGAGCCGCACGACGAGAAGGTGGACTGGGTGGTCACGGAAGACGAGGCGTTGCGGGTAGAATGACCGCGGAGCAACACGTCGATCAGGGCATCTGACATGCGAGAACAAGCAACCAGGTGGCGCGCAGTATGGCTGGCAGTGCTGGTGCTGGCGGCGGGGGTGGTCGTGGCGGAGGATGCGGCAACGACCGCCGAAGACGCCGATGCGCCGCCGCCGGCTGCGGACGAAGCAGATGCCGATGGCGATGACCTGGGTATCGATCTGCCGCCGCCCGTGGCGCCCGGCGAGCCGATGGAAATGGAGGCGCCCAAGCGCGTATTGCGTCCGCTGGCCTCGCCCGCGTCCTGGGGCGCACGGGTGGCCTCCGTGAGCGGCGAAACCACAAGGTTCACCGCGCCCCTGCGCGCCGACGGAGGCGTGAACTTCGCGGCGGCCGTCAACGCCATCCACGCACGCGGCCTCAAACGCGAAGACAACGCTGTCATCCCATTGATGGAGGTCCTTGGCCCGGGATCGGTCAAGCAGGAACATCGCGCCAAGGTGAAGGCCACACTTCAACTGGTCTGGGATGATCAGGCCGGCTACTTCCAGCCGTGGTTGCCCCCGACCGAGGAGGAATTCAATCAGCTTGAGGAAGCCCAGTGGAAGCCATGGACGGCGCAGGACTATCCGTATCTCGCGGCTTGGCTGCTGACCAACGACAAGCATCTCGACCGGATCGTGCAGGCCGTGCAGCGTCCGCGGTTCCATGCGCCGTTGCTTGGCTTCGGCAGCACGCAACCCGAGCCCTCCCTGGGGCCATGGCTGCCGTACGGGATGCTGCGCTGGGTGAACCGCGCGTTGTGCGCGCGCGCCATGCAACGACTGGACGCGGGCAACATTGAGAAGGGCTGGGAGGACGTCCTGTCCGCCTTCCGCATGGCGCGGCTGATTGGCTCCTCGGGCTCACTTCTCGATCGTCTTGTGGCTTGCTCTATCGAAGCCATGGCCGCCGATACGGCCGAGGTATTTGCACAACAAGGGCGGACCCCCGGGCCGGTGCTCGTCAAGCTGGGAGACGATCTACGCAAGCTCCAGCCGATGGGCGGTTTGGATGCTGTGTCTGACATTGAGGGTCGAGCCACCGACCTCGCGTTGATCGATGCCTGGTCGCGGCGCGGCACGGTGAGCGAGTTCGAGCGATGGCCCTACCGCGATTCGTCGATTTCTATCATGTTCGGGCCGGTCATCAACACGCCCGCCCGGCGTTGCCGGCTGCCGCTTGCCTTCGATGCGGGGCAGGTGATGCGCGAGCACAATCGGTTGGTCGATCGCGTTGTGGCGGCATACCGACGCGGGGACGGTGGCGAACTGAATGAACTGGCCGACAAGCACGCACAAGCCTGCCACGCCGCGTGGCGCACCTTGATGGATGCCCAGTGGCTGGCCAACTATGTGGCCCAGACGCCCGCCAAGCGGCGCGAGATGATGACGCCGTTGATCTCCGCGTTCGCCGCACGTTGGGCGACAGCGGCCCATGCCCTACCCCTTATCATGGACCGCCGAGTGAGAACACGTACGGAACTCACCCGTGTCACCTTCGCCCTGGTCGCGTACCACGAGAAGCAAGGCAAGTATCCGGACTCCCTTGCTGACCTCGCGCCCGACTACATGCCCGCCGTGTCCCTCGATCCCATGGGCGGCAAGCCCCTACGTTACGAGCGGTCAGACAGCGGATGCATCGTCTATAGCGTGGGTAGAGACGGGGACGATGACGGTGGCATCGAGAATGACACCGAAGGCGGCGGCGACATCGCCGTCACCCTCGGCCAATGGCCCGCGCCCGCGGCGGGCGGAGATGAGTAGACCGATCGCAGGAGGTGCATGATGTGGCGAGTCTGGTTCAAGCAACGCGGCACAATGGCGGCCGGCCTCGGCCTGGCCTGCCTTCTCGTGGCCGCCTGCGGCGAAACGCCCGAGCCGCCGGAGGAAAAGGAGTCGGACAAGCCGCAGACCCAGCCCACGCGGCTGCTGCGCAACGGCTCGCTCGCGGCCCCGATCGAGAAGGAAACCACCTTCTTCACTGAACCGCTCGCCACCGACGGCAGCGTCGACTACCTGGCCGCGCTCAACGAGAAGTACGGCCAGTCCGCCACCGACGACACGAACATGGCCCGGCGCCTCTTCGTCATCGGCGCCCTGCCCGACGCCTGGGACGAGATGGTGCGCGTCAAGGCCGCCAAGGCCATGGACGTGCCCCTGTCGATGGACACCACGCAGCAGTACTTCTCCCTATACGACCTTGCGCGGCGGCGGGCGCTGGCCGAAGGCGATGACAACCCCCACGCGCGCGCCGAGGCGCTCGCCGCGAAGCTCTGGCCGCTGGTCGAGGGCGGCTGGAACGATGAACCCGACCCGCGCGTCACGGAGTGGCTCGAACTCAACCGCGCGGTGATCGAACGCGTGGCCGAACTGTCACGGCGCGAGCACTTCTTCATTCCGCTCAAGCCGGTCAACCTGCCGCCGAATCTGCGCAGCGTCCGGCCGGTGCCGCCCAACTTCTTCCGCCTGCCGCTGACCGGCCTCCGCGCAGAGGCGGTCCATGCCGCCGCTTCGGACGACCCGTTGCAGGCCGTCCGACTGGCCGAAGCCCAGGGCCGCATCGCACGTCTGCTCTCCCGCCGGCCCGAGCCGGCCTACTTCCTCGCGTGCATGGAGGAGGAGCGCCGCGTGCACGAGACGTTCCTTGGCATCATCCGCACCGGCAAGCTGGACCCCGCGGCCATGACCAACCTCGCCGCCGCGTACGACCAACTGCCCGAGGCCATGTCGTTCGAGGAATACGTCAACGTCATCGCCCGCTGCTGGGCCCTCGACGGCGCGATGGCTTACCAGCGCCGGCCGTACGCGAAGGAACTGATCGCCTCGGTCGGCCTCGACCCGGATGACCTGGAGTTCGGACGGCGGCTGGGCGTGGTGGTCGATTACGGCCAGGCGATGGCGCGGATCAACACGGTCTACGACGGACTGGCGACCGCCGCCGCGCAGCCCACCTACAACGCGCGGCTGGAGGCCGTCACCGCCGCGCTGCGACCCGTCGGCGACGAATACTTGGCCGCCCGCCGGCGCCTCAACGACGCCGAATTCTGGTTCGAATTCACCGCGCCGGAAACCTCGGACAAGCGCAAACGCGAAATGATGACCCCGCTGCTCGCGCCCGTGGTCCTGCTGAACCCGAGGGATGTCGAAGACGGGCGCCCCAGCACGCGCCGCCTCGACGAGGAATGCCTGCAGGCGACCACCGCACAGGCGTATCGCGGTCTCACCTCGCTGGCCATCGGCATCGAGCGCTACCGCCACGCCGACGGAAAACTGCCGGAATCTCTGTCGAGCCTGCTCCCACCCGAAGCGACCGAGGGCGCGCCATCATCGCCCGGTATCGACGGCCTGCCGCCGGACCCCTTCACCGGTGAGTCATTCATCTACACCGCCGCGGAAGACGGCTACCTGCTCTACAGCGTCGGTCCCAACGGCAAAGACGACGGGGGCGAAGGCGATGACGTCGCGGTGAAGATGTGAACCGGCCCACCGGTGGCGCGGGCGTCCGGCCGCCATCAGGCTCAAGGCCGGGTCCAATCCCTGCCGCGGCCCCCGGCTAGACCGATCACGCTGTTCCACGTTGAGCCTTCCGATCCCAACTGGTACATTCTTCCCCCGGCTCAGTGCGTGTTGCTCTGGGCCTGTTTTGTGCCCGCCCCGCCGCGCGGCGGGCGGCAGCATCACAAGGGGTTGGCCATGTTTCAGAACGTGCAGATGGCGCCGCCGGACCCGATCCTCGGCCTCACCGAAGCCTTCAAGCAGGACCCGAACCCGAAGAAGATCAACCTCGGCGTCGGCGTCTACAAGGACGCGACCGGCAACACGCCCGTCATGCAGTGCGTCAAGGCGGCCGAGCAGCGCATCCTCGAGAAGGAAACCAGCAAGAGCTACAAGCCCATCCCCGGCGATCCGGCCTACGGCAAGCTCGTGCAGGAATTGATGTTCGGCACCGACCACGAGATTGTCACCGGCAAGCGCGCCGTCACCGCCCATACCCCCGGCGGCACCGGCGCCCTGCGCGTCGCCGGCGATTACCTCCACCAGCTTCACCCCAACGTCACCGTCTGGCTCAGCGACCCGACGTGGGCCAACCACCCGAAGGTCTTCGCCTCCGCCGGCGTGAAGATGGATACCTACAACTACTACGACGCCAAGGCCAACGCGCTGGACTTCGACGCGATGATGACGTCGCTCCAGTCGGTCCCCGCCGGCGATGTCGTGCTCCTGCACGGCTGCTGCCACAACCCCACCGGCGTGGACCTGTCCGTCGAGCAGTGGAAGCAGGTCGGCGACCTGCTGGCCGAGCGCGGCGTGATCCCCATGGTCGATTTCGCCTACCAGGGCCTGGCCGCCGGGATCGTCGAGGACGGGCAGGGACTGCTGGCGATCTGCCGGCCCGGGCGCGAGCTGATCGTCTGCTCCAGCTTCTCGAAGAACATGGGCCTCTACAACGAGCGCGTCGGCGCGCTGACCATCATCGCCGCGGATGACAAGGCGGCCCAGGCCGTCTTCAGCAACATCAAGGTCGCCATCCGCACGAATTACTCCAACCCGCCGTCGCACGGCGAGGAGATCGTCCTGGGCGTGCTCGGCGATGCCGCGCTGCGCAAGCAGTGGGAGGGCGAAGTCGCCGATATCCGGCAGCGCATCAACGGCATCCGCGAGCAGTTCGCCAACGAGCTGACCCAGCGCGGCGTGAAGCTCAACCCGGCCGGCAATGACTTCATCGTGCGGCAGAACGGCATGTTCAGCTTCTCCGGGCTGACGAAGGACCAGGTCGAGAAGCTGAAGAAGGACTACGCGATCTACATCGTGGGCTCGGGCCGCATCAACGTCGCGGGCATCACGCAGGACAACATCGCCTACCTGTGCGACGCGATCGCCGCGGTGATGTGATCGTCCGGGCGCCCGGGTGTCTATGGACGCCCGGAACGAGCCGCGACCGTGAGGGAGCGGTCGGGCGAGAGGATCGCGCGGAAACCGCTCCCTCACGGTCGCGGCTCGTCACGATCGCCCAACATCCGGCCTAGAATTCGCTTTGACTCCGATTCCCCGAAGGACCCCATGCGAGACAACATTCCCCATCACCTGGACGAACTTGAGGCGCGGGTCGTAAGTCTCCGCGATTCTCTTTAACTACGACAGGAAGCAGGCACGGCTGAAGGAACTCGAGCAGCAGATGGCCGCGCCGGACCTCTGGGACAACCCGGACAAGGCCAACAAGATCGTCACCGAACTCAAGCGCACCAAGGCCACCGTCGAGCCGCTGGGCAAGGAGATCGCGCGGCTGGAAGACGCCAAGGTGCTTTGGGAGATGGCCGAGGACGCCGACGATCAGGACAGCCGCGAGGAAGTCGATCGCGAGATCGGCAAGCTCGAGAAGCGGCTCGAGAAAATCGAGTCCATGGCCCTCCTGGCCGGCAAGTACGACGACCACAACTGCTACCTCTCGATCTATTCGCGCGAAGGCGGCACCGAGGCCCAGGACTGGACCGAAATGCTCCTGCGCATGTACCTCTACTACTGCGAACAGCAGGGCTGGAAGGTCGAGGAACTCGATCGCACCGTCGGCGACGAGGCCGGGCTCAAGGATGTGACCATCCTCGTCAAGGGCGGGTTCGCCTACGGCTACCTCTCGGCCGAGCGCGGCACGCACCGCCTGGCCCGCGTCTCGCCCTTCAACGCCCAGGGCAAACGCCAGACCAGCTTCGCGGCCGTGGAGGTCGTGCCCGAGTTCGAGGACGACGGCGGCTTCGAGGTCGACGAGAACGAACTCGAGGTGATCTTCTTCGCCCGCTCATCCGGCCCCGGCGGGCAGAACGTCAACAAGCTGGCCACGGCCGTGCGGCTGATCCACGAGCCGACGGGCATCACCGTCGTCTGTTCGGCCGAGCGCAAGCAGGAACAGAACAAACGCCGCGCGATGGCCATCCTGAAAGGCAAGCTGGAACTGCTCGAGGAACAGAAGCGCCAGGCTGAACTCGACGAGGCCAAGGGCGGCAAGCTCGACATGGGCTGGGGGACCCAGATCCGCAGCTACGTCATCTACGACAACCGCGTGAAGGACATCCGCACCGGCTACGAGGTGATGAACCCCCAACGCGTGCTGGACGGTGATATTCACGGCTTTATCGAAGCGGAACTCAAGCGCCGGGCGAAGGAGAATTGAGGCGAGGCGGAACGGTCACCGGTCGGCGTAGCAGCGCGTGGCCGTCTGGCCCTGCTCGTCGCACCGTGCCTTGGCTCTGACCCAGAGCTGCGTTGCTTCATCCGTACGTGGGTGATACCACGTTTTGCCGTCACCGGACACAAGCGTGTCACCCCCGGGACGAGACAGTCCCTTCTCTTTCATCTCCTTGATCGCCTTGTCCGGGTACTTCTCGTAGACGCCCACGAACAACTGATCGGGGGAGCAGTCGTCGCATGAAAAGACATGGGCCCGCACGGCCATGGCGCCGTCTTCCAGTTCGAAGGGCGGCACGCGGGTCAGCCAGTCGGCGAATATCTCACCGGTCTGGAGATTGACGAAGTACCCGCGGCCTGTCTGCTCCTCGGCGCTCGGGGCGTCCAGGCTGTCGATCACGATGAGTACCGCGGCAATGAGCAGCACCGCTACCACGCCGATACCGACCCAGGGGTTGTTATTCAGCCATTGCCTTACGGACATGGACGACTCCGCAGAAGACCGATGGTTGGAAGCCGGGAACGGGCGGTGCTGTTCTACTGCAGGTCCAGGCGAAACAGCGGGTACGGCTCCGTGAAGATGCTGGCGGCGAGGGTATCGCCCGAGTACGGGTTTCCGGTCATGGGCAGTTCATCGCGACGGATGGACGCCGCGTGACCGTCGAAGAACCCGACGTTCGTATATACCAGGCCGCCGTGCCGCGCGGACATGAACTCGATGTTCCACCGCAGGTACCAGATCCCGTCCATGACCGAAACGAATTCCGACGCGCGCACGATGTCGCCAAGCTTGTGATTGTTCTCATTCGGAAGCGACACCCACGTGTGCGGGGCTTTGGACTCGTTGTTGTTGTTTCCGTTCAGGCCGTACCAGCTCTTCACGTGCACTTCGTTGCCGTCTTTTCGCTTGTACCGCCAGTCGTACGCGGTCCGTCCAACCGGGTCTGTCGGTGATGCGGGCCAGCCGCCGGGCCACAACTCGTCCTGCCCTTCCGGGCAGCGGAACGCTGTGTCGCCTTCGGGCAGAATGCTGCCGTCGGCCAGCGAAGGCGCGGTCGAATAGCCCTCTTCCACGAGGGTCCCGAAGAATCGTCGCTGGCCACCGCCGCCCGGTAGGTTGTACGACATCGGCAGGATCTTATCCTCGTTGTCGCCGCTCCATGTCAGTTGCGCTGTCATGATCCCCTTGACATTCGACAGGCACTTGATGGAGCGCGCGTAGTCGCGGGCCGCGCCCAGCGCGGGCATGAGCAACGCGATCAGCAGGGCGATGATGGAAATCACGACCAGCAGTTCGATGAGGGTGAATCCGACTCGAGGACGAAGGCAGCGATGCATGGATGGGTCTCCCACTGTAGACTGCCCAAGCTATAGACAAACCAACACCAAGTCAGCGCTCGCACACCATGGCATCCAGAGACTGGATGCCAAGTCCGGTATCGAATATTCTATCACCGACACTTGACACCGAATATGGTATTATGCGGCGAAGTGTTTTCTTATGACGTCATTGAGCATTGCGTCATTCGAATAAACGGTTGTCGCCTTGGGTCAGTCGAACTGTTGTGGTTGAAGGGTTGAGCAGCGAGAGCAGGCGATCCACGGATTGCGCTGGTGACCGCAGGTCGAACCGTCCCACGTCAGCTTGGACGAACCAAGGCACTATCACTTGTACCAATGTGTCGGTGTTGCATCGGTATCGGGGTTGTCGAACTGGTTGTTCGTGCTGGTCAGGTCTTCGCTGAGTATCCAGGCGGCGTGACCATCGATGAACGAGAGATTCAGGCCGTCACCGTGCCGGATGCTGTGGTAGTCGCCTCCGGTGATGTGGAAGTAATACCCGTCGTACAGTTGGATGATCTCGGAAGGTGAACGCGCGAAGGAGTCAACCTTGATGGCCGGCCACTTGCTGGTGTCGTTGCCGCTGGCCCGCGCGTGGGGGTAGTTCCTGGAGGTGATGAACCGCGTGGCACTCTCAAGGTTAGAGCCATTGAGCCCGTAAGAGCAAAACGCATAGTACTTGTCGATCGAGCCCTCGGCGGGGCGCTCGTAATGGTGCGGCATCTTGCGGACGTCGGAATCACGACCGTCTTTTCCGCGCGCGTATGCCGTTCCCGCCCAATGCTCGCCCCAGCGCCCTTCGATCAACTGCGGAATCTCACTGGGGCATCGCAATCCGCCGGCTTTGTCCGGCAAGTCCGGCGATGCGTGCTTTTCTGATGGGAGCAGCCCGTCGTCGATCAGGGCGTGCATCCAGTAGGTGCGCGGGAAATTGCCAGCCTTGATGTCGGTGTGCACCATCGTACCCTTGTTGTCCGAGGTGAAGGCGGCGAGTGCGATACCGTTGTTTTTCATGTTGGACGCGCAGTTCATCCGCTTGACCGCCTCCCGGGCCGCGCCCAGCGCCGGCATGAGCAGCGCAATCAGCAGGGCGATGATCGAGATCACCACCAGCAGTTCGATGAGGGTAAATCCCTTTCCTTTTTGAGGCGTCGTGCACATGGTTCGCCTTCCTTGTCTCCACCGGAAATGGCGACGCTGACTGGTCGCAAGATGCTTCTTTGTCTACCGGCAAGCCGGCCGCCGTCCGTCGCAAGCTGCGAAGCCGATGCCTATCCCTACAGACGACTGCTACGAACGATTCTCTTCCGCTTTTGCGTACTGTCAACCGGACTCTCGCCGTCCTTGATCGCGGTTCCGCGCACCGGGGACACCTATCCATACGATCGTTCGCCGCCTGAAGGTCGATCCTGTGGTGATCTCCGGCGCGACCACCGGCCAGGTTGTGCGCATTTCGTGACCCCCGGAAATCGGCGATTTTCCGGGGCGCACAACTTTTTTTAATCAGCTTTACCAGCAACACTTGCGCTCTTGGACGTCCGCAAAACCGGTCACATTGCGCGCACCGGCGCGGCGCTTCGTCCAAGGGTGGGAGGTGTTGTTTCTTTCTCGCGTCGCCGGGCCTCCCGACGGCCGTCCGATAGGCAGAAATTGCCAGCGAGCCGCGCCGCCATGCGGCGAAATCCGGCCGGATCCTGCGGAATCCTGCGGAATCCTGCAGAAACCAACAGAAACGGGCCCAAAAAACGTACACTTTTGACACATTTATTCCGGAATTATTTGTGATGAAGTGCTGTGAACGCCTTTCAACCCCGCTCACGACGCGACAGGACGGATTGCTGGCCGTCGGACCTAAGCCTATCGCGCAGTGGCCATCCGCTCGACCGCGAGTTGGCAATACTTGCTCTTACAGAGCCCGGACTTCCGATAAAGCCACCCCCCGGCCTTTGACGATATGTCCAACCGGGAAGCATCCGCCGGTCGCGGCGTGGCGACCGGGGCGGGATGCCTTCCCCTCACGCAGGAGGACCTGTGCGATGGCCCAGCTTGCAGTCGGCGGCCCGACCCTCGGCCCGCCCCCGCCCAAGCGGTACAAGATCGGCGAACTGGCCGCCTACACCGGCCTGACCCGCCAGACGCTGCATAACTACACCCGCTGGGGGCTGATCCGCGAGGTCGGCTGGACCGACGGCGGGCACCGCCTGTACGACGAGTCGGTCTTCAGTACCCTCGCGCGCATCATGGCCCTGCGCGGCGAGCACACCATCGAACAGATCCGCGCCGTCCTGGATCGCGACAACCGGTCCGCCGGCGACGCGATGTCGTCCTCGCCGCCGGATGCGAACGTGGATGAACCGATCGGCGATTCGCTCTTCGATCACGCGCAGCAGGCCGCCCCCGCCGCGCCCAACTGATGGACCCGACCATGGCCGAACAAGCCGCACAAGCAGTGGAAGAGCCGGTCGAGGAAGTGATCGGCGAAGCGTCGGACGAGGAGGCGCTCGATGCCGCCGCGCCGGCCACCGGCTGGCGCGCGTGGGTGAACGTATGGCACCTGCCCGTGCTGGTCCTCGGCATGGCCCTGCTGGGGATGGGCGTCTACCTGACCATCCCCGAGCCGCAGACCGACGACTGGCGCGGCGTGCTCGATGAAGTCCAGCTCTACCTCAAGGCCGGCAACTACGAGGAGGCCAAGGCCCACCTCGAGCGGGTGGAGGAGAAGATTCCCCGCGCGGCCAAGTCCTTCCAGGCGCGCTACCGCATGCTGTGGGGCGATCTCGTCTTCCGTGAACAGCGCGCCAAGGGTTGGGACAGCGAAGAGAACCACGAGCGCATCGATCGCTACTACACGCAGGCGGTCGAGCTCGGCCAGGAGATGGACCTGACCCACACCGAATGGTGGGCCCAGACGCTGGTCGCCCTCGACCGCTACCAGGATGCGCTGGACCTTTTCAAGCCGTTCAAGCAGAAGGGCCATCGCCGCAGGCTCGGCATCGTGAAGGACATCATCCGTCGCCGCATGGCGCTCGACGCGCCGGCGACGGAGCTGTTTCCGTTGATCGAACAATTCCGCGCCGAAGCCCAGCGCGACACGGACCTGGCGTTCATCCGCGAGCAGGACCTGTGGGCGATCCAACTGAAGGCCAAGCTACTGCTGAATGCCGACGCGCGGGACGCGGCGTCGGTGGCCGGCTGGTACATCGAGCAGCGTCTGGTCGAGTTGCATGAGCAGGGGCGGTCCGACGACCTCGCGCCGCTCGAGACGCTGCTGGCCCAAGCCTACCAGGCCGAGGGTGAACTGATCAAGGCCGAAGCGATGTACAAGCAGGCCCGCGCCCGGCTGGCCGATGCGCACGATCCGCTGCACTGCCGCATCCTGGTCGGACTGGGTGAAGTCGCCTTGGCCGGGCACGGCGATGTGGACGCCGACGGGGTGCAGAAGGCGCTGACGCTGTTCATCGAAGCGGAGAGCAGGTACCCGACGACGCCGGCTTACCTGGAGGCCCTGATCGGGCGGGCGCACGCCGAGGCGCTGGTCGGCAAGCACAACGAATCGCTCGAGCATTTTTCGCAGGCGGTGGCGTTCATCACCGATCAGCCCGAGCCGGACCCGAAGCTGGTCGAGAAGCTGTCGGATCGCCTGATGAGTCACCACGGCGCGGCTTTCGAGCGGCACAACTACGAACTGGCCCTGGCCTACATGAGCCGTGTGAAGCCGCTGTATCCGAAGGGGCTGAGCGCCAAGCTGCTGGCCGTGTTCGCCGCGACGCATCACCAGATCGCGATCGAGAAGATGGCCCGCGGCGCGGAGGCGGGCGGGGGGTCGGCCTTCGACCGCCCCAGCCAGGCGCGCGAGGCGCTGAACCGCGAGGCCGCGAAGCACTACGAATGGGCCGGCGACTACTACCGCGAGTTCGCGCAGATCGCGTTCAACCGCGGGCGGCTCGAGCAGTACGCCGAAACGTCCTGGCGTGCGGCCGAGTGCTACGACGGTGCGCAGCGGTGGAGCAAGTCCATCGACACGTACCGCGATTTCATCGGCCGGCTTGACGCCCATCCGCGCCGGCTGGACGCCACGAACCGGCTGGGCATCGCCTACATGGCCCAGCAGCCCAAGCCCGACTACGAGTCGGCTCGCGAGAAGTTCGAGTTTCTGCTCGATCATCATCCGCGCTCGCCGGCCGCGCAGAACAGCATTGTTCCGCTGGCCCTGTGCTACATGGAGCTGGACCGCCCGAAGGATGCGGAAGACCGGTTGCTGGCGGTGGTGACCGATCATCCGGAGATCCTGCCCGACAGCGTGCACTACCGCGATGCCCTGGTCGCGCTGGGCAAGCTGTACTACCGGCAGGGCGAGTTCGACAAGGCGATCGTGCAACTGGACAAGGCCGTCACGCGCTACGCCGATCAGCGCATGGGCCCGGAGTTGTGCTACTTCTTGGCCGATGCCTACCGGCAGTCGGTGGAGAAGATCGACGAGCAGTTGAAGCAGACGATGCCGCGCGCCCGCCGCGCCAGCCTGCAGAATGAGCGCGAGCGCCGTCTCAAGCAGGGCGCGATCTACTACGGCCGGGCGATCGACGGCCAGGGCGAGCAACCGGGCTTCGAGTCTTACGAGACGAACATGCTGGCCGCGGCCGAGCAGATCTACCATCGCAACGCGTACTTCTACCAGGCCGACTGCCACTACAAGAACGGCGAGTTCGAGCGTGCGATCCAGTTGTACGACCGCGCCTTCAAGCGATGGGAGTATCACCCGGCCGCGCTGATCGCGCTGGTGCAGATCGTCAACGCGTACTGCGAACTGGGCAAGCCGCAGGACGCCATTGCCGCCAACCGCAAGGCCATGTGGGCGCTCAAGCGCTTCCCCGAGGAAAGCTGGAACGACCCGAGCCTGCCGATGGATCGCAAGCAGTTCCAGGAGTACCTGCGCTGGGTCAACGAACTTGATCTCTTCAGCACGAAACCAAGCGTCGCCTCCGCGGCGAACGAGAACTAAGCCCATGCGGGAGATGTTTCCCGCGCATATCGAGACCGGTCAGAACCACCGCACCGTCGGCCCGTGGTTGTAGGCATTGAACTTCTGCCCGAGCAGTTTGTCGCCGGGCGCCACGATGTCATCGAACGCCGCGCGAAGTTGATCATCGACGGTCACATCGCACGCCCCGAGGCAGTCGTGCAGTTGCCGCGAATGGCGGGGCCCGATGATCGGCACCGGAGTGATCGGATGGCTCATCACGAACGCCAGCGCCAGTTGCGTCGGCGATTTCCCGTACGCCCGGGCCAGCGACACCAGCTTGCCCAAGGCATCTTGAATCGGCTTGGAGAAGTAGACGTGATCCGGGTTGTTGCGAATGTCGGCCTTGATACTGTCTTCCGGTACGGACTCCGGTCCGCCGTGGTACTTGGCGGTGAGCAGTCCCTGCGCCAGGGGCGAGTAGATCAGCGCCGCCAGGCCGTAGCTTTGCATGGCGGGGAAGTTCTCGCGCTCGAGGCGACGGTCGAACAGGTGGTACTCGCTCTGGTCGCTGATCATCTTGTACAGGCCGCACTTCTCACTGGCCCAGCAGGCTTCGACAAGCTGCCAGCCCTTGAAGTTGCTCCCGCCGAAGTAGCGGATCTTGCCGGCTTTCACCAGGTCGGTCATGGCGGCCAGCGTTTCGTCGATCGGCACGAACCGCTCCACGCAGTGCAGTTGGTAGAGGTCGATGTAGTCGAGTTGAAGTCGCTGCAGGCTCTCTTCGACGTGCTGGACGATGGCGCGCCGGGTGGTGAGGAAACCGTTGGGCTCGCGCGGCACGGGGCCCGACGTCTTGGTGGCGATGATCACCTGCTCCCGCCGGCCGCGGTTGCGGATCGCTCTGCCGATCCATTCCTCGCTGCGCCCTTCGCCGTAGCCGCGGGCGGTGTCGATCAGGTTGATCCCGGCGTCGAGCGCTTCGTTGATGAGCGGCTCAATCTCGTCGGCCGGCGTGCGATGCATGCGCCAGGAACCCAGGGCAAGTCGCGAAACGTAGAGGCCGCTGCGGCCGAACTGAACGTAGTCCATCGGAAGATGCGCCTTTCATGGATGGGACGGATGGCCAAGCCTGTTGCGGACCATGGCCGCTTGGTAGTGCAACGTCGGTCCGGCCTCAATCATGCCGCGCCGGTGCTCCCTAAGTATTCGCTCCATTCAACTGTTGCGCGCGGGATGTCCGATAGGTCTTGCATGACAGGGCGGCGCCGGAGGCGCGCCCGCGGCAGCGGCCCGCGGTTGATCGGTGATCATCCGCCGCCGGGCGAAAACGAGGTCAGGATGACCGACGCGACAACCAACGCCCCCCCGCGCGATCTGGCGCAACTGCTCACGCTTCTGCAGGAGCAGTGCACGCTTTACGGCCGCATCCTCGAACTGACCGGGAAGCAGGCGTCGTTCGTCCGCAACGAGCAGCCGTCGCAACTGCTGCGTCTGCTGGTTGAGCGGCAGGACCTCGTTCGTTCGCTCACGAAGAACAACGCGCAGCTTGAGCCTTACCGCGAGCAGTGGGCGGCCGTGCTTGAATCCATCAACGAGTCGCAGCGGACCGCGGTGAAGAAGCTGCTCGACTGCATCGATGCGCTGCGCGAGAAAATCCGACAACGCGATGAGCAGGATTGCGCGTCACTGGCCGAATCGAAGGATCGCGTCGCGCGCGAGCTTGGCAAACTCAACCGGGGCGGGCAGGCCATCGGCGCTTACCAGGCGGCGGCGGCTGCTTCGCGCTCCCCCCGTCCCACCGCGGCCGAGCGCAGCGCTTAACGAGATGAAGGTATGACGCAGTTCGCACCAGTTGAGCCCGCCGCCGCGCCTGAAGCCGCCGCCGAAGCGGTCTCCGAATCCGCGCATGGACGCGCCGATGAGTTGGCGCAGATCATCCAGGCCTACAACCAGGTGACCGAGCGGCTGCAGCACAGCCACGAGCAACTGGCGGCGGAGGTGACGCGGCTGCAGGCGCAACTGGCCAGCAAGGATGCCCAGCTTCAACGCTCGCGGCGGCTGGCGGCGCTGGGCGAAATGGCGGCGGGCATCGCCCACGAGATCCGCAATCCCCTTGGCGCGATCTCGCTGTACGCCGGCCTGATGGTCGAGGACATCGACGGCCTGATCGACGGCCGCGAGTACGCGATGGTCTCCATGCGGCAACTGGCCGGGATGAGTGAAACGGCGCTCAAGATCGCCCAGGCCGTGCGGGGGCTGGACGGCATCGTGAACGATGTGCTCAGTTTCTCGCGGGAGATCCGCCCGCGCCTGTCGGCTGTGAACGTGGACCTGCTGCTGGATCGCGCCGTGCAGGCGCACCGGCCGGCCATCGACGCCGCGCAGGTGCGCGTCGAGCGGTTGTGTGCCGGGGATGACGAATCGCCCTTTGTTCATACGGACCTGCAGTTGATGCACCAGGCGCTGCTGAACCTGATCCGCAACGCGGTGGACGCCATGGGCGGGGTCGATGCGCATCGACGCGTGCTGACGCTCGGCGCGTCGGGCCATGACGGGCGGGTCAAGCTCACGGTGCGCGACACCGGACCGGGCATCGCCGACCACGACATCGAGCGCATCTTCAACCCCTTCTTTACGACCCGCAGCACCGGCACGGGGCTGGGGCTGGCCATCGTACATCGCATTGTGGAGGTCCATGGCGGCACGATCGGCGTGCACAACGACGGCGGGGCGGTGTTCGAACTCGACCTGCCCGCGGTCAGTACCGAAACGTGCGAGCCGGCGCCGGTCCGCGATGGAGTCAGTCAATGAGTGACAAGATCCTCGTCGTCGATGACAAGCAGATGATGCGCGACAGCGTCGGCGCGACGCTGCAGCGCGCCGGCTACCAGGTGGTTGCCGCCGGGGACGGCAACGCGGCCCTGAAACTGATGGCGCGGCATCGGCCCGCCGCGGTGATCACCGATCTCAAGATGCCCGAGATGGACGGGCTGGAACTGCTCAAGCGCCTCCGGGCGGCCGATGACCAGTTGCCGGTGGTCCTCATGACCGCGTACGGCACGATCGACGCGGCCGTCGAGGCGATGAAGAACGGCGCGTTCGACTTCATCCAGAAGCCCTTCGAGGGCCGGCAACTGGTCATGACGATCCGCCGCGCGGTCGAGCACCGGCGGCTGATGGAGGAGAATGCCGCGCTCAAGACGAACCAGCAACCCAGCGAGGTCGGCCCGGTGCTGGTGGGGCGGTCCAAGGCGATGAAGCAACTGGGCCAGCAGATCCAGCGCATCGCCCAGAGCCAGGGCACGGTGCTCATCTGCGGCGAGAGCGGCACCGGCAAGGAAGTGGTCGCCCGCACCATCCACGCGCACAGCCATCGACGCAGCCGCGTCATGCTCTGCCTCAACTGCGCGGCCCTGTCCGGCAACCTGCTGGAGAGTGAACTGTTCGGCCACGAGAAAGGGGCGTTCACCGGCGCGGATCAATTGCGCAAGGGCCGCTTCGAACTGGCCGACAACGGCACGCTGCTGCTCGACGAGATCAGCGAGATCGAGCCGTCATTGCAGGCGAAGTTGCTGCGCGTGCTGCAGGAGCGCCAGTTCGAGCGCGTGGGCAGCAGCATGACGATGCAGGTGGACGTCCGCGTGATCGCGACGACAAACCGGGACCTGACCCACTGCGTGGCGGCGGGGGCTTTCCGGCAGGATTTGTACTATCGGCTGAACGTACTGCCGATCCACCTGCCGCCGTTGCGTGAGCGGCTGGACGACGTGCCGCTGCTGGCCGAGCACTTCCTGGCGCTGGTGGGCATGCGCGAGGGGCGCGAGCCGAAGCAGATGGTGGACAGCGCCATGCAGTTACTGTGCGAGTATCAGTGGCCGGGCAACGTGCGCGAATTGCAGAACATCTGTGAGCGGGCGAGCGTGCTGACGCGCGGCCACCAGATCGCGGCCGACACCATCCGCCCGTGGCTGACTGCCCCGGCCCCGGTCCCGCCGGCCATGATGCCGCAAGCCGCGCCGATGGGCCGTCAGGCGATGGCTTATCCCAACGGCTTCGCCCCGCCGATGCCCGGCGGTTTCGCACCGATGCAGCCGCAGCCGACGGTCTTCGCGCCCGCGGGCGGCGCCGCGGTGGAAGTGGGCAAACAGACGCTCGAAGAGACCGAACGCGAGAAGATCCTGCAGACGCTTGATCGATTCGACGGCAACCGTCGACGTACGGCCGAGGCGCTGGGCATCGGCGTCCGCACCCTCGGACTGAAGCTGAAAAAGTGGAAGGAGCAGAACCTGGTCGCGCCGGGCGTCTGACGCGCAGCAGTTGCGCATGCCCGTCACGGCTGTGAACGGGGCTAACCGGCCTGGTCGCGTGCAAACGCGGCTGCCTCAACTGGCATCCGGATTGCGGGCCGTCGAGTGATCATGAAGCACGAAGCGTTGTTCATCGGAGTCTGACTGATGGCGTTGATCGGAAGCTTGTTCACGGGCGGGGCCATGCCGACGCTGGAGCGTCTGCTGCAGTTCACCCAGGCGCGGCACAAGACGCTGGCGCATTCGATCGCGAACATCGATACGCCGTACTTCAAGCCCGTCGACCTGAACCCGGAGCGCTTCCAGAACGTGCTGTCCGACGCCATCGAACGCCGCCGGCGCGAAAGCGTCAACCCCATGCGCGGCCGGCTTCAATTGCGCGACACGAACCAGATTCGCTGGGATGCGGACAACATCCGTGTTCGCCCCGAGGCCGGCAATGAAGGCATGCTCTACCACGACCAGAACAACCGCGACCTCGAGCGCATGATGCAGCACTTGGCCGAGAACACGCTGGCGCACAACACCGGCGTCGAGTTGATCCGCAACCAGTTCCGCATGCTCGAGACGGCCATCCGCGAACGTATCTCCTGATCCGGAAGCGAGCGACTGAATGTTCCACACGCTTGATATCTCGACCTCGGCCCTGATCGCCCAGCGCACGCGGCACGAAGTGCTGGCGTCGAACATCGCGAACAAGGACACGATCAAAGGCCCGGACGGCGAGTATGCGCCGTTTCGCCGGCGCATTCCGATCTTCGCCCCGGGCGATCCGTCCACCGGCAGTGCGAATGGCGTTCATGTTCAGGAGATCATGCTGGACGATGCGCCGCTGCGGCAGGTGTTCGATCCCGGGCATCCGTTCGCCAACGCCGATGGCTACGTCAGCTATCCGAACATCGACACCACCCACGAACTGGTCAACGCGATGGAAGCTTCCCGCGCGTACGAGGCGAACATTACGGTTGCCGAATCGACGAAGACGATGTATCAGAACAGCCTGCGTATACTGGGGTAGGTTTCTGTGGCTCGAGATCGGCGGCCGTTGTGCAGTGACGCCGGCCGCCGGATGAGGATACGTCGATGACTGATCCGCTTGGACTCATTTCAGGTGCGAACGGCGCCGCGCCGCTGCCGCCCAAGCCCCCTGCGCCCGAGCAGGTGGAAGGGCCGAGTTTCAAGGACGTGCTCATGGCCAACATCGAGCAGGTCAACCGCCTGCAGCAGGATGCGGAGATGGCCATCGAAGACCTGACCACCGGCAAGCGCGACGACGTGGCCACGGTGATGGTGGCCAAGCAGAAGGCGGACATGGCCTTCCAGATGCTTCAGCAGGTGCGCAACAAGATGATGGACGCCTACGAAGAGATCAAACAGATGCGCGTGTAACGCGCGCTCATTTCGGCGCAGCCGCGCAACGTTGAAAAATAGCAAAGGTTATCGGTCAGGATGGACGATGAGTAGCAGGTGATGCGCTCGGGCAGGATGCCGGTGCGCGTCGCCCGGCGCGCAGCGGTCGGAACGCCGCCGCCGGAGGCCGGTCAGTCAAGCCATGAACATGCAAGGCATGGAGGCCTGATCATGGATTTCCTGCGACGGTACTGGTCGACCATCGTCGATCAACTCAAGCACCTCGATTCCAAGAGCAAGGTGCTCATCGGCTGCCTGCTGGTGATCATGCTGCTCTCGCTCTACCTCGTGCTGCAGTACGCGGCGGCGCCGGTGATGGAACCCATCACGAAGTTCGCCGGGGACAACAAGGTCGAAGTGCTGCGTCGGCTGGAGGCGGCGGGCATCGATGTGAAGACGGAGGGCAACCAGATCATGGTGCCCAGCGATCAGCGGCTCAAGGCCTTCGCCGTGCTGGCCGAATCGAACATGCTCGCCGAGGATACGTCGGACGCCTTCGACGAGTACCTGCAGTCGCAGAACATCTGGAAGCCCAACGCCCAGGACAAGCGCGCCTACCTGCTGGCCAAGCGCAAGATGCTCGGCAAAATGATTCGCCGCATGAAGGGTGTGCAGGGCGCGGAGGTGATGATTGACCATCCGGAGGACAAGCGCTTCGCCGAGTCGTACACCACGCCGCACGCGTCGGTGTCGCTGGTGATGGAAGGCAGCGCGCCGGTGCGCAAGCCGCTGGTCAACGCGGTGGCGAGCCTGGTGGCCGGGGCGGTGGCGGAGATGAAGCCGCAGGATGTGCAGATCATCGACGCGGGCAACGGCCGCAACTTTACCGTCGACAGCGAAGAGGACATGATCGGCAACCTGGCGATCGAGAAGTGGCATCACTTTGAGAAGCACTACCAGGAGAAGATCGCCGCGGTGCTGAAGGACATTCCCGGAGTGATCGTGGGGGTGTCGGTGCAGATCGACAAGACGGCGCGCATCGACAAGCGCACGTGGGACCGGGCGGAGAAGCAACCGATCGCGCGGGAGCGCCGCATGGAGGAGGAGCGCACCAACGTGAAGGTGGCCGGCGAACCGGGCGCCCGGGCCATGACGATGGTCGAGGTGCCCTCCGGCGGCACGACGGAAATGCGCGAGAGCCGCAGCGAGACTTCGACGGAAATGATGAGCGCGCCGATCCGCGAAGTGGCCACGGCCGTGGAGACCGGTCACCTGCCCAAGCAGGTGAACGTCACCGTCAACGTGCCGCGCAGCTACTTCGTGCAGGTCTACAAGGCGAAGAACGGCGGCGACCAGGACCCGGACGACGCGAGCCTGCAGCCGCTGGTGCAGGAGCAGCTTCCGCAGATCGAGGCACGGGTGACGCCGCTGATCGCGACCGACGCGCGCCCGGGGATCGTGCGGGCCTCGATGGTCTTCGATGCGAATTCGCTGATGCTGGGCGGCAGCGAGGAAGCCGCGGCCGGCGGGATCATGGGCGTGCTCGAAAGCGAGTGGGCCAAGCCGGCGCCGCTGGTGGCGATGTGCCTGCTTGCGCTGACCATGCTCTTCATGATGGTGCGCAGCGCGACCAAGCAACCGCCGATGCCGTCGATCGAGGAGCTGGCCGGCGTGCCGCCGATGCTGCCGACCGACGATGACGACCTGGTCGGCGAGGCCGAGGAGGCCGAGCCGAGCATGGCCGGCGTCGAGATCGATGAAGACGAAATCCGCGTGCGCAAGCTCGCCGAACAGATTGGCGACATGATCAAGGCCAACCCGCAGGAAGCGGGGATGATCTTCAACAAGTGGTCGCGCACCGGCGAGTGATCGCTTGGCCGCGCGTACGGGTCAACAGCCGAGAGGCGTCATGGCAAGGTTCGAGTCATTCGATGACATGGGCGGCACGCAGAAGGCGGCCGTCCTGCTGCTGGCGCTGGACCAGGAAGCGTCGAGCGTCCTGCTCAAACAGCTGACGCCCAAGGCGGTCGAGGAGGTCACGCGGGAACTGGCCGCCACCCGCGACGTTTCCAGGGAAATCCGCAACAAAGTCATCCAGGAGTTCTACGAGCTGGCCCTGGCCCAGACCTGGGCCAGCGAGGGCGGTCTCGATTACGCCCGCGTCCTGCTGATGCAGAGCCTTGATCCGTCCGAGGCCGAACGCATCCTGCAGCAGATCCAGACGCAGGTGCGCAAGACGCCGTTCTCCTTCCTTCAGAAGGCCGAGACGCAGAACCTGCTGACCTTCATCCAGGACGAGCATCCGCAGACCATCGCGCTGATCGTCAGCCACCTGGCGCACCACAAGGCGGCGGAGATCCTCGCCGGACTGCCCGGGCCCAAGCAGATCGAAGTGGTCAAGCGCGTGGCGAACATGGAGCAGACGAACCCGGAGGTCATCTCCGAGGTGGAGCGCGGCCTCGAATCGCGACTGTCCAACTTCCTCGACCAGTCGTTCGAGCAGATCGGCGGCGTCGAAACCGTGGCCGAGGTGCTCAACCTCGTCGATCGCGGCACGGAGAAGGGCATCATGGAAGGGCTTGAGGCGGAGGACCCGGATCTCGTCGAGGAGATCCGCCGTCTCATGTTCGTGTTCGAGGATATCCTGCTCGTGGACGACCGCGGTATCCAGGCCGTGCTCAAGGAGGTCGACAACGACGAACTGGCCCTGGCGCTCAAGACCGCGAGCGAGGAACTCAAGGACAAGATCTTCGACAACATGTCCGAGCGCGCCGCTCAGTTGATCAGGGAGGACATGGAGTACATGGGTCCGGTGCGGGTCAGCGACGTCGACGCCGCGCAGCAGCGCATCGTCGACATCGTCCGTCGACTCGAGGACGCCGGCGAAATCATCATCACGGGCAGGGGCGGCGAGAAGGACCTGATCGTGTGATCGAGCGGAAACTGTAGGACGACATGCCCGTTGTCAAGATGCAACAAGCTCGCCCGATGGTCAAGGACGCGATCGTTCTCGATCTCGGTGATCTCCATCAGCAGGCCGAAGCGCTCAAACGCGATGCGGAGGCGAAGGCCGCGGCCATTGTCGCCGCGGCGGAAGAGGCGGCCAACCGCCTCGCCCAGCGCGCCCACGACCAGGCGTCGGAGCAGGGCTTCGCCGAGGGACACCGCAAGGGCCTCGAGCAGGGAAAGGCGGAAGGTCACGAAGCCGCATTCGCGCAGCAGAAGCCGCAACTCGAGCAGTTGCAGGCCGCCTGGGCCAGCGCCATGCATGAGTTCACGGCGCAGCGCGAGCAGATGGAACGCGACGCGAAGGATGCGATCCTCGATCTCGCCCTGCTCATGGCCGAGAAGCTGGTGCATCGCGTGGTGGAGGTGGACCGCACCGTCGTCGTCGACCAGCTTGCCGCGGTGCTCGGCTACGTGCTGCGGCCGCTGAACGTGACCGTCCACATCCACCCCGAAGACGAGCAGCTTGTGAAGGAAGCACTGCCGCAGTTGCTCGCGGAGTTCCACAACGTGCAGCGGCTCGATGTCGTGCCCGATGCGTCGGTTGACCACGGCGGGTGCGTGGTCAGCTACGGTCAGGGGCGCATCGACGCGACGGTCGGCACGCAGCTCGATCGCGCCATCGAGTCCATCCTGCCCGGCGGGCGTCGGACCGTGCCCGGCGATGCCGCCGCCGCGCAGGCGAAAGGGGCTCATGCGCCGCCCGACGCGCCGCCGCCCGACGATCCAGGCGAAGAAGATGAGTCGCCCGCATGAGCATCCTCGCCAACCAGATCGAAATGCTCCGTGAGGCGGCGTCGCTCGAGGTTCGCGGCACGGTCACCGAAGTGCGCGGCCTGGCGCTCAATGTCATCGACCTGCCCGTGCCCATTGGCGCGATGGTCAGGATCATCAGCAAGCGCGACGGCCGCGCGGCGATCGAGGGTGAGGTCGTCGGCTTCGATAACATGCAGACCGTCGTCATGCCGCTGGGCCGCACCGGCGGCATCGGCCGGGGCGATCACGTCATCGCCATGCAGCACGCCCAACTCGTCCGGTGCGGCGACAGCCTGCTGGGGCGCATTCTCGACGGGCGGGGCGAGCCGATCGACGGCGGCGGCCCGATGACGGACACGCTGTGCCGCCCACTGTATCCGCAGCCGGTCGATCCGCTCGATCGCCCGCTGATCGACCAGCCGCTGGCGGTGGGCATCCGCGCCGTCGATGCCATGTGCACCCTCGGACGCGGGCAGCGCATCGGGGTCTTCGCGGCGCCGGGACTCGGCAAGAGCACGCTGCTGGGCCTCATCGCGCGGCATACGGATGCCGATGTCAGCGTGATCGCATTGGTCGGCGAGCGCGGCCGGGAAGTGCGCGACTTCATCGAAACACAGCTCGGTGAAGAGGGGCTCAAGCGGTCGGTGGTGGTTGTGGCGACAGGTGACGAACCGGCGCTGCTGCGCATACGAGCCGCGCTCGTGGCGACCACGATCGCCGAGTATTTCCGCGATGCGGGGCGCGATGTGCTGCTGATGATGGACTCGATCACGCGCTTCTGCCAGGCGCAGCGCCAGGTGGGTCTTGCCGCGGGCGAACCGCCGGCCACCAAGGGCTATCCGCCCAGCGTCTTCGCGATGCTGCCGTCACTGCTCGAGCGGTCCGGCCGCACGTCGCTCGGTTCGATCACCGGCCTGTACGCGGTGCTGGTCGAGGGCGAGGAGGAGATGGATCCGATCTCGGACGCGGCGCGTGGCGTGTTGGACGGTCACATCGGCCTGTCGCGGGACCTGGCAAACAAGGGGCACTGGCCGGCGATTGACGTGCTGTCCTCGATCAGCCGCGTGGCGAAGGATGTCACCGATGAGCAGCAGCAGGAGGCCCGCAGTCGGTTGGTGCGTCTGGAGCACGACTATCGCCGCGTGGAAGACCTGCTCAACATCGGCGCGTACGCCGCGGGCAGCAATCCGGACTTCGATCTGGCCATTGCGGCCAAGCCCATCTTGGACAAGTTCCTGCAGCAGGGACTGAACGAGGTGAAGGGCCGCGCCGAATTCGGACGCACGCGCGGCGAGTTGATCGCGATGGTGCAGAACATCGAGCAGACCGCGAAGCAGCTCTCTTCGATGCGCCAGCGGCCCCCGCAGGGCCCGGGTGATCGCTGATCGGTAAGGCGGTCCATGCCATGGCCAAGTTCGTATTCACACTTCAGCCCGTGCTCGATCATCGCTTGCTCACCGAGGAGCAGCGCCAGCGCGAACTCGGCGCATTACTGCAGGAGAAGAACGGCAAACTCAACCGCCTTCGCTCGATGCAGGAAGAGATCTCAGCGTCGCGCAGATCACTCGGCAGCGGCCTGGTGGGGCAGGTCGACATGCAGGAAGTCGCGGCGTTCGCCGGTTTCAGCCTGCAGGTCCGCGCCCGCGCCCAGGACCTGGTGATGGCGTTGGCGCAGCTCGAGAAGCGCATCGAGGCGGCGCGTCAGCGACTGCTCGCGGCGACCCGCGAGCGACAGGCATTGGAATTGCTACGTGATAAGCAACTGGCGCAGTGGAGACGACGCCAGGAGCGACGCGAGGCCGCGGAGACCGATGACATGACCTGCGGCCAGTACACGCGGCGCATGTTTGATGACCGGCACGCGCAGAACCTGCGCGTCCAACAGCGTTCAGCGAATGAAGCCGAATGAGACAGGCCTTCAACATCATCCTCATCTTCGCTCTCGTCAATGTGCTGGCGCTGCTGCTGGTCGCGCCGGTGACGCTGATCTACCTCGCCTCGACGGGGCGGATGAGCCAGGATCGCTGGGACCGCGCGGTGGCGCTGTTCAGCCCGACGGTCGAGGAGGCGCAGGCCGCGCGGGCCGAGGCCGAGAAGGCCGAAGCGGAGAAGCAGGCGATGCGTGAGGAGGCGTCGCGTCTGGAATCGGTCAGCCGCGGCACGCTGTCGGTGGAGGATCGCATTCTCGCGCGGCAGGAGGTGGAGGCGGTGCGCATCGCCCTGATCGAGCGCCTGCAGGCGGACAACGAGGCGATGCGTCGACTGCTGGAGAACCTGCGTCGGCGCGTGGACGACCAGAAAGCCGAACTCGACGCCCGCGAAGCCGCCTTCGAGCGAGCCAGGAAAGAGTACGCGACAAAGATGGCCGACGCCCAGTTTCGCCAGACGGTCGAGATGTACGAAAACCTGCCGCCCAAGCAGGGACGAGCGATGTTCCTTGACCTGATTGCCAATGGCAAGCAGGACCATGTCGTGGACTACCTGATGGCCATGGACGGCCGCAAGGCAGCCGGCATTCTGCGCGAGTTCAAACAGGATGGAGACGTGCCCGTCGCCACGGCGCTCTTGGAGAAGCTGCGCCAGCGTGGGGCCGACTTCGTAGACCAGGCCGTCGCGTCAGCCGCGGCCGGGAACGAGCCATGAATGTGACGGTAATGCCTTTGCCCCCGGCGCACACGGTGACGCCGCGGGACCCGCAGAACAGGTCCGATCTGTTGCCGGTGACGCCGGCCAAGCGCGCCGAGTTCGGGCAGTTCCTTGATCGCGCGGCCAGGGAGACCGAACCGCCGACCAGCGGGGCGGCGACAGACCCGCCGCCGGCCGACGATGCATCCGGCTCGGACGAGCAAGGCATCCAGGACGAGCAGCCCGTGGACAGCCGCGAGACGCCGAGCGACTCGCCAGGCGATGAACGCGCGTCCGCGCCAACCGCCGATGGCGCGGAAGAGAAGCCCGCCGACGGTGCGGAGGTATCCAAGGAGCCGGAGACGCCGCCGGCCGACACGGACGTGTCGTCGGCCGAAATGTCTGACGGGCAGGCCTCTGAGCCGAGCATGCCCGCGGCAGCATCGCAGACCCCGGCCGATGCGAAGCCGTCGCCGTCAGCCGGCGCGGCTCAAGGCGCGACCGAGGGCGAAGCGCCCGCCGCTGCCGCGCCGTCGAGTCAGCAGCAGATTGCGGCAAAGACGCAGGGACCCAATGCCGCCGCCCAGGCGGCAACCGGGCAGGCGCCGGGTGCGGCGACGGTCGGCGAACAGGCAAGCGCGGCGACACAACCCGCGTCAGCCGACGCCGCAACCGCCGCATCGCAGCAAGCGGGGACCGCGGGCAACGTGGTCGTGGACGAGAAGGGGCGGGCGCCGGCTGCGCCGTCGTCATCGACGCCGAGCGCCGCCACGGATGCGGCAACGCCCGCCTCGGCGCAGGATGCACCCCAGTCACCGGAAACGATCGCCGCACCGAAGAAAGCGGCGCCCGAGCAGGCGAAAGATGCCGCCAAACCGCAAGCCGCGGCCGACACCCGGCAGCAGGATACCCCGCAGACCGAAACGCCAGTGCAGGGGGCCGACCGGCAGGCGACCCCCGGCAAGACCGACACGGACTCGGCGCAGGCCAAACAGCCGCAGACAGTGCCCCAAACGGAACAGCCCAAGCCAGCCGCGCCGCTGTCGACACCAAGCACCGCGGCCGACCGGCCCGCGGCGCCTGCCCAACCTGTCAGCGCAAACAGCGGATCGCAAGCCGCGCCCGCAACGGCCGAGTCAACCAACGCACCGGCGAGTGCCGCCCCCGCCCCCGCCACTTCGGCGAACGCGGCATCGACCGGTGCCGACGGCCGCGCAGCTATTGCGCCGCCATCGACGTCCGCTGCGCCGAGCGCCGACATGCCCCAGCCGACGGACGTGCGTCTGCCGGCGCAGCTTTCGGCCGAGGAACAGCAGAACGTGGCGCGTGTCACGCGCGGCCTGGCCGGGGCGGTGAACCAGCGTGGCGGCGGACTTACGTTGCGCCTGACCCCGCCCCAGATGGGCGTCGTGCGCATCCACATGCAGATGACCGACAACGTGATCCGCGCCCAGCTCAACACCCAGAACGAGGCGGCACGCGGTTTGCTGCAGAGCCAGATGTCGACTCTCCGTCAGACGTTGGAGAGTCAGGGACTGGTGGTCGAGCGACTTTCGGTGCACACCATGCCGCAGACTGCATCATCTTCGAACGCCGGCAACGATCCGCAGGGCCAGAGCCACGACGGTCGCAGCCGGGGCAGCTACACGCCGCAACAACAGGGCGGAGACGGAAGACGGCAGCAGGGCGATCGCGGCCAACGGTTCGAGCAACAGCTGGCCGGATGGGAATGAGCGCGACGGCGCGCCGTGACCGGCGCGCGGAGGACATGTTATGTCAGCAGGTGCAATATCAGGCGCTTCAGGCGGCGCGAGCACAGCCGAACTCGTCGGCGAAAACGGCTTCGCGACGCTCAGTTCAGCCGAGTTCATCCGCATCATGACCGAGGAACTGACACACCAGGACCCGCTCAAACCGCAGGACTCCGCGGCCCTGCTCGAGCAGCTTTCCAGCCTGCGCGACATCGAGAGCCAGATGGCGCTGCAGGAATCGCTCGAGTCGCTCGTGCTGCAGAACCAGTTGGCCACCGCGGGCAACATCATCGGCAAGGCCGTCTCCGGCCTCGATGACAGCAATGCGATGATCTCGGGCGTCGTCGAGGCCATCCGCGTCGTGGAGGAGGAAGTCTGGGTGCGGCTGGAGTCCGGCCAGCAATTGAAGATGAATAACGTGGTGCAGGTCGACGACCTGAACCAGATCGAATCGCTCGTACTCGAGAACCAGGTCTCCACCGCCGGGCAACTGATCGGCTGCGATGTGCAGGGGATCAACGAGAACGGATTGACCGTCAATGGCGTGGTGACGTCGGTCGTCGTGGAAGACGGCCTGCCCATGCTCGAACTGACCAGCGGCCACAAGCTGGCGATTGATCGGCTGCTGCGGGTGTCCGCGGCGGACGGCTGAACGACGACGGTGATCGAACGGGAAACACGCCAGCGATGACGATAGACGGCGCCGAACTGCTGCGAATGCTCGAACCGGTCACGCGGCCGGACGGGATCGCTTCAGACCACGCGGCGCGCTCGTCCATCGAGGCAAGGAGCTTTGACTCGCTGTTGCGGGAAGTATCAGCGACGCAGCTCAGTGAAGACGCCAGGCAGGCGTCGGCTCCGGCGGCGGCGACAGATGCCGACGCCGAAGACCGGGCCACGGACGGCCAACTGCTCGCTTCGCTGGGCAGCGTCGATCGCATCCAGAGCGCGTCGCTGCGCCAGGTGCTGGGGAAAGGAGAGACACGCTGACACCGGACTGCCCCGGTCGGTGACGGCGAGAGAGAGGTCGAGGCATGAGGGGGCCTTTGGCGGAGCCGAAGGCCGGACGAACATGGATGACAATAATCGACCCGCGGCGATACCGCGGCGATGCGATGGAGTGTAGCGATGGGTCTGTCCACAGCGATGTACAACGGATTGTCCGGCATGACGGTGAACTCCGAGATGATTTCGGTCTCGGGCAACAACATTGCCAACGTCAATACGCCGGCCTTCAAGACCAGCCGCGTCAACTTCGAGACGCAGATCTCGCGCACGCTGCGTGCCGGCTCGGCGCCGACCGGGCGCGTGGGCGGCACCAACCCCTCGCAGTTGGGCCTGGGCACCCGCATCGGCTCGGTCAACCGCAACTTCAAGGCCGGCTCGCTGCAGCCGACGGGCCTCAACACCGACATGGCCATCGAGGGCAACGGCTGGTTCATCCTCGACCTGCCCGAGGGCCAGCGCTATACCCGCGTGGGCAAGTTCGGGCTCGACCGCGATTTCAACCTGGTCGCCCCGGGTAACGGCGGCTTCGTGCAGGGCTGGGGCATCGATGAGGATTTCAACATCCGCGAAGGGGCGCTGGAAGACATCCAGATCCCTATCGGCGCCATGACCATCACCCAGGCGACCTCCAGCGTCGACATCACCGGCAACCTCAACGCCGGCGGCGATTCGGTCAACGTGAACAACCAAGGCTCGGTCACACAGAGCGACCCGTTCTTCGACGCGCTGGTGACCCCGGCCACCGTGCTGGTCGGCACGTCGGTCGGCGGCGGCACGGTCCTGGCCGCGGGCGATTACATCAAGCTCTCAGACGTGATCAAGGGCGGCGAACTGGCCGGACAGACGTTGCCCGACAAGACGTTCCTGATCGGCAGCGCCCCGCCCCAGCCCGGTTATGACGATGCGGGCACGACGGTCCAGGATGTGCTTGATTTCATCACCGAAGCGATCGGGATCGACTTGACCGCCGACGGCGCGCCGGTCCTGCCCGGCTCGCCGCCGCGCGGCGTATCGCTCGACGCCGCCGGGCAGAGCCTCGTCATTCACGGCAACGTCGGCACGCTCAACTCCATCGAACTGGCCGACGGCAGTCTCGCCGTCTACGACAGCACCGACACGCTGCGGACCAGCGCCAGCAACTGGACGGACGACGCCACGTTCTCGCAGCCGGACGGCGAATCCGCCCGAACGACTTTCGTCGTCTATGACAGCCTCGGCAACGATCTGACCGTCGATATGACCTTCGTCAAGATCAGCGCGGACAACACCGGCACCCAGTGGCGCTACTACGTGCAGAGCGATCACGATACCGACCTGGACCGCGTACTCGGCTCGGGCGACATCGCCTTCGACACCAAGGGGCGCCTGATCACCACCACCGCCCAGACCTTCACCGTCGATCGCGACCTGACCGGTTCGGCCACGCCGCAGAACATCACCATCAACTTCAACAGCATCGAAGGCGGCCTGTCATCGCTGGTCGATGTCGACAGCCTGGTGTCCAACCGGTCGCAGGACGGCTTCCCCATCGGCACGCTGGTGGACTTTGCCGTGGCGGACAACGGCGTGATCTCGGGTATCTTCTCCAACAGCATCATGCGCAACCTCGGCCAGATCGGCGTGGCGCTGTTCGCCAACGAGCACGGCCTGATCGAAGAGGGCGGCAACAACTTCAACACGACCATCAACAGCGGCGCCGCCTCGGTGGTCAAGCCGACCACCGGCGGCAGCGGCTCCATCATCGGCCAGACGCTCGAGATCTCGAACGTCGAACTGTCGAACGAATTCATCAACCTGATCACCGCCAGCACCGGCTTCAGCGCTGCCAGTCGCGTGTTGACCACCAGCGACCAGATGATCCAGGAACTGCTCAACGCGGTGCGGTAAGTCTTCCGGTGGGGCATAGGATCGGGGCGGACCGGAAGGCGAGGCCGGCGGAGCCGGCGCAGCGCAACTCGCACGGAGGCGCAGCATGATCACCGTGACACGACTCAACGGCAGACGCTTCGTGCTCAACGCGGAGATGATCCGCACCGTGGAGGCCAACCCGGACACCGTGATCACCCTGATCAACGGTGACCACTTCGTGGTCAAGGAGCAGCCCGACGAGGTGGTCAGCAAGTCCATCGACTACGGCCGCAGCCTCCGGCGGCTGCTTGAGGTCAGTTAACGCGGTTCGCCGCTCCGGCCCCGCGGACTCGCCGCCTTCCCGCGCCACCAAAACGGACTTACAAACCTGCGGGTTCCGGGACATGCACGAAGGGGATCGTCTATACTCTCTTTCCAAGCGCGGCCCGTGTAGGAAGCGCATGGCGGGCCGCCCGATCGGGCCTCGTAACATTCCCGTGCCGGTCATGTGACCGGTCTTGGACTGCCTGCAGTACATCGCTCCATGCCCTGGACGTTCTATCGATACATCCTGTGGGACTTGTTCAAGCTGCTGGTGATGTGGACGGCCATGCTGTCGCTGCTGGTGGCCATCGCGGTGTCATTGAAGCCGCTGTCCGACGGCTTCCTGCAGCCGGATGACCTGCCGCGCTTCATCTTCTACAGCGCGCCGACGCTGATCGGGTTCACCGCCCCGTTCGCCGGGGCCTTCGCGTCCACGCTCGTCTTCTGCCGCTTGAGCCAGGACAATGAAATCCTCGCCGCGTCGGTCAGCGGGATGAGCTACCGCACGATTCTGCTGCCGGTGTTCATGCTCGGATGGGGCCTGTCAGTCGTGCTGTTCGTGATGTCCAACTGGGTCGTGCCGGATTTCTTCAAGGCCACCGAACGGCTGGTGCAGAAGGATGTGGCCAAGCTGCTGGAGCGTAAGGCCCGGCGCGATCAGCCGCTCATCGTCGACGATATCGTCATCTACGCCGACCAAGCCAACATCATCACCGAGGACATCCCCATCGTCTACGAGGATGCGGCGAAGACCAAACCGCACAAGCACCAGCCGTACCAGTGGGTTTCGCTGGACGGCGTGGTCGTCGGCAAGATCGGCACACTCAAGGACGAGGAAGGCGAGCCGGTCGGGCGCGGCATCCGCAACGACATCGTCGCCCGACATGCCGACCTCGCGTTGTACAGCATCAGTGGCCGCACCTACGCGTCCCTGCGCCTGACGGACGCGATGAGCTACGACCCGGACAGCGACGCCCTGGGCTCGGGCGGCGTGGTGGACATCACCCAGCGCATCGATGTCAGCCTTCGCGATCAGACCAAGTTCCGCAACTGGTTCGAGTTGATGGAACTGGACCAGCATCCGGAGGAGTACGGCCCGGTGGACCGGGCGAAGAACGACCTCATCGCGGCGATGGCCAACGCCCGGGCCACGCAGTGGCTCAGCCGTTCGCTCACCCGCGCCGCGGAGACCGGCCAGGGGTTGCGGCTGCGCGGCGCCAACGAAAGCGAGGTCTACCTCATCCGGCCCGCCGCCGCCCCCTACATCGACGATAAGAACCGCATCATTCTCAAGGCGGCGGGCGCGATGGACCTGCTGAAGGTGCAACTCGAGGTCGAGCAACTGGAGCGGCGCGACGAGGGCGGCGAGGCGTGGGTCAGCAGCGAAACGGTCGAAAGCGACCACGCCACCATCGAGGTGCGCGAGCCGCGCCCCGGCGCGGAGCCGGAGATCAGCCTCCGCATGTGGAAGCCCCGCACCATCGACCACCGCGGGCCGAAGGACGTGGTCACCCCGCTGTCCTACGACCTCAATTACCCGGCGCGGTTCGAGCGGAGCTGGCTGGACGCCTACCAGGGCCACTCCGTCTTCACATTGCTCAAGGCGAATGAGCAGCGCGTGCACGACGCCGATGACCCATTGCCCCAGACCGTGCTCGCGGCCGACCAGAAACTGCGCGACGAGGTGCGTGTGATGCGCCGGCGGGCAGTCGCGCTGCTCCACCTTCGCACCTCACTGGCCATCGGCAGCCTGCTGCTGCTGCTGCTGGGCGCGATCTCGAGCATCAAGGCGCGCGGGTCACTGCCCCTGGTCGTCTACATCGGCTCGTTTCTCATGGCCATCACCGTGGTCATCGTCGTCCACGCTGGGGAGAACGTGGTGCTTGACCCGCGGAATCCGCACGCCAAGGCAATGGGCCTGTCCATTATCTGGTCCGGCAACCTGTTGCTGCTGGCCGTGATGGCGGTGCTCTACCGGAGGCTTCGCCGCAACTGAATTGGAACCGACTGCCCATGATGCGGCTGGACCGCTACATCATCCGCCACTTCCTGATGAACTTCGGCATCCTGCTGACGGTGCTCATCGGTCTGTTCGTGGTCATGGACCTGATCATCGAGATCGACGAGTTCATCCAGGCCGGCAACGTCTTTGCCGATGAGTACGGCGGCTCGTTCATCGCCACCGTGGCCATCGCCGCCGATTATTATGTGCCACTGGTGCTGCTGCTGTTCGTGTTCTTCAGCGGCTTGGTGGCCTTTGCGGCCATGGGATTCACGCTGATCGGCATGGCCCGATCACGCGAGATCGTGGCGATGATCACCAGCGGCGTCAGCCTCTTCCGCATCGCCGCGCCCGTTCTGCTGGTGGGCATCCTGATCAACGTCGCCACGTTGCCGGTGCAGGAATATCTGATCCCGCCGGTGGCCGGCAAGATCGCGCGGCCGAAGTCCGAACTCAAGCACCGGAACGCCAAGACCTTCGAGGTGCTCTACATCCCGGACGGCGAGGACAATCTCTTTTCCGCTCAGGGCTTCGACATGGAGCACCAGACGCTCAACAACGCGGTGATCCTCAAACGCGACAAGCAGGGACGCGCCCTGACCCGGATCAAGGCGGTGCAGGCCGTGTGGGAGCCCGAGCGGCAGGCGTGGCGCCTGATCCAGAGCAGCCGCACCCGCGCGGTGGTCCGGTCGCTGGAAACACCCGGCGCCGCCACGATCGGCGAGCCGGATGCGGAGCCACAGAACGAGTATTTCCCCACTGACCTGTCGCCGGAAGTGCTCAAGGCCCGCCGCGCGGCCCTCTACTCACGGCTGCTCAGCCTCGGCGATCTCTACCGCATGCTGGGCAACGAGGCGTCGGACCGGACGGTCATCCTCCGCATGATCCACACGCGCTTCAGCTTCGTGGTGGTCAATGTGCTGCTGCTGCTGATCGCCACCCCGTTCTACCTGCTCCGCGAGCCGCGCAGCTTCCTGAATGAAGGCGTCAAGGCCGCCATCGTCGGCGTCAGCGTCTGGGGCGTGGCCCTGGTGATCCTGCAGTTCGAGTTCGAGGGCAACCCCGTGCTGCTGTCCTGGCTGCCGGTGATTCTCATCATCCCCCTCGCGGCGATCATGGTGCAGATGGTGAGGAGTTGAACCGCCAGATCCCCCGGCGCCTGTTGATCCGGCTCGGGTCTCTGCGGCATCCTTCCGGCCGTGGAATGCGTAGACAGTTCCGGAGGCTCTTGACATGCCCGAACAAAAAAGCATACAATGGCATCCGTTCCGCCACCCATCCTGCGCCCCGATATCACCTGCTCCTTCAGGGCCTGACCCGACAGACATGCACGCCGCAGACATTCACCTGCACGCCCATCCGACGCACGCGCGCTTACGCGCTTCGGCGGGGGATACAGAGACCTATACCCCCTCGAAACCCCGATCCCGTCGGACGGTGGTTACCGGATTGAGTCCGAATGCGCATTGTTACCCCACATGTGTGCGCATTTGTCCACTGTTTCCGTGTTCGCGACCCGCGTCCGGCAGCTTTCACCCCCGCGCGGCCTGCCCGTTCTCGGCTCAGTTTCCTTTTCGACCCGCCCGGTTTATCCTTTCGCCCATGAATCGCATTGACCAGATTTTCGCCGACCTGAAGTCCCGTGGCGGCAAGGCGTTGATGCCGTTTCTCACCGCCGGGGACCCGGACATCGCCGCCACCGAGGTGATGCTGCCGGCCGTGCAGCAGGCCGGGGCTTCGATCGTCGAACTGGGCATTCCGTTCTCCGATCCCATCGCCGACGGGCCGGTCATCCAGGCGTCGATGGCCCACGCTCTCGAGCGCGGCGTGCGGGTCGCGGACGTGTTCGAGATGGTCTCCCGCGTCCGCGCCAGCCTGGACCTGGGCATCGTCGCCATGGTCAGCTACACCATCGTCTATCGCATGGGCCTGGAACGCTTCGTCGAAAGCGCCGCCCGCGCGGGCATCGACGGCTTCATCTTCCCGGACCTCTCCCTGGACGAAGCGCCACGAACGCGCGAGGTCGTAGACAAGGCGGGGCTGATCCTGAGCATGCTGATTTCGCCGACCACGCCCGAGCCGCGCGCCAAGGAGATTGCGAGACTTTCCTCCGGATTCGTGTATGTGTTGTCGCGTGCGGGGATTACCGGCGAGCAATCAGAACTGCCGCCGGACCTGCCCGAACGTCTGGCCGCGCTGCGGGCGGTGACGGACCTGCCGATGACGGTGGGCTTTGGAATCTCGAACCGCGAGCAGGTGGCTCAGGTAGTATCGGTATCGGACGCGGCGATCGTCGGTTCGGCGATCATGCGTCGCGTCGCCCAGGTGCGCGACAAGCCGCAAACGGAGGTCGTGACCGAAGTTGAGGCTTTTGTGCGGGAACTGGCCGGCGGGCTGAACGCAACGGCGGCAAACCCCCGATGATCAAACAGAGCACGCTGAAAATGAGCGCGGTGATCGCCGGTGGACTGACCTGGTCGCTCATCTGCGCGCTGCTCGGGCTCGGCCTGCTGCGGTACGCCCAGCTTGAGCGCGGCCACCTGCCGCGCGCGGCCGAAGCCGGGGCGGTGGTGCTCGTCACGGGCGGGTTGTTCGTTTTCCTCGTCTTCGTGGCGGACCAGTTATTCCCCCAGGCGCCGCGCCGGCTGACGCTGATGGTGAAGCTGGCGGTCAACCTCCTCGCGTGGGGGGCGCTGCTGCTCGTTCTGGATCGGCTATGGCTGGCCGCGCTTTAGGGCAGAACGCTGATGTGTTGTGGAGAGACCTGATGAATCGAAGCTGGTGGCTCGCAATCGTGACTCGCTGTCTGCCGGTCGTCCTGATCACGTCCGTCGCGTTCGCCCAGGCGCCCGCCGAGCGTCCGACCGAAGGACCTGTTGCGCCCTTGCCGCCGCTGCAGGCGCTGGAAAGCCGCGCGGGGGTGTCGCAGACCAGCGCTCAACTGCTGGCCGACCAGTTGGTGATCCTCGCGCGTCGGGCCGCGTCCATGGAGGGCGAGCACGCGCAGGTGCGCACCCGGATGCTGCTCGAGCAGGCCATCGCGCTGACGCCGGAGGACCTCGAGATCCATCGACTGCGCCTGTGGCACCTGCGCGAGAATGCCGACGAGGATCCCGCCGCGCTGCGCCAGGCACTGGAGTCCTACTGCCCGATGGCTCCGGACGACGAGGCGGCGCGGCTGGAGTTGATCAATCTCCAGATGGCCGACCTGCAGACGACGGCCGAGCGCATTGCCTTCCTCACGAAACACCTCGACGCCACGGGACGCGATGAACCCGGCGACGCGATGAAGTCGCGGCTGGCCTCGATGATCGCCGCGATCGCCAACGAGCAGGGCGATCGCAAGCTCTATCTCAAGCACCTGCACCAGGCGATGACGCTCGATCACTCGAACAAACATGCGTTCCTGATGGCGCTGGAGGAGATCCGCAAGCACAAGTCCGGGCTGCTCAACCACGGCATCGGGTGGCTCGCCGTTATCCGGTCCGATCCGGTTGATCCCGCGGCGCGGCTGGCGCTGGCGTCGATCCTGCTGCAACTGCGCGAGTACAACGGCGCGGCCAGACAGTACGAGGCCGTGCGGAACATGTCGGCCATCAGCGCCGACCCGAATTTCTGGGGGCAGTGGGCGATCTGCCTCGCGTCGCAGGGCGATGCCCGGTCGGCCCTGGCGATGCTGCGCGAACTCGAGGAGTACATGCACATGAAGGCGCAGCAGGAAGCGGCGCAGAAGGCGGCCGAAGAAGCCGCCGCGCGGGAGGACGATCCCTTCGCGCCGCCCACGCCCGAGACGCCGCCGGCGCCGGAGCCGGTCAAGGTCAGCCTGCCGGTCGACCTGCAGTTGCTCCAGATCCTCATGCATCACCAACTCAACAACCACGAGATGGTGCGAAGCATTTACGGCGTCATGCGCAAGCAACTCGACGAGAAGCTCGCATTGGAGCGCAAGCGTTTCGACGCGGACGTCGTGTGGTGGTCGCTGTTCGTCGACGAGGGACTGGGGGAGGGCGGGATCGATCTGAACGAGGCGATTTCGGTGCTCGAGCAGGAACTGGGCGCCGACGCCCCGGCCATCGTTCGAATCCGAGCGTGGAAGCTGATGCGCGAAGACGCACGCGCTGCCGCGCGCAAGGTCCTGACGGCCCACGCGGAGGAGCATCAGTTCGCGGTGTACGGCCTGGCGCTGCTCGAAGAAGATGAGGGCAACACGAGCGAAGCCGTGCGGTTCTACCGACTGGCGGTGCAGATGCGTCCGGATTCGCCGTTGGGCATGTGTGCCGCCATGGAGATGCACCGGCTGAAGGAAGCGATCGTGCCGGACCCCGCGGCGGCGAAGCTTCTGCTGGCCCTCGCCTCCTGGCCGGGGCGGGTGGTCGTGCCGCCGCGCGGCGGCGCCGGATTCGTGGACTTCAAAATGAGTGTGAAGCCGGAGACGGTCAACTACCTGGACCCGATTCCCGCCACCATTACGATCCGTAACACAACCGACCTGGCCCTGAGCATTGGCGACGACGGGGTGATCCCGGCACAGGTGTGGTTGTCGGTCAGCATCTCGCGCGAAGGGCAGAGCCTTGGCCGCGACGTCCTGGTGGCCAACATCGGTCGGCGGCTGCGATTGCTGCCGAACGAGTCGATCGAGATTGAGACACGTCTGGATCGCGCGACGTTCGGGATGACACTGGCGGCTCAGCCGCTGGCGCAGTTCGGGCTGGATGTACGCCTCGTACACGTCCAGCCGCTGGAGCGCGATGCGCAATTGGCGCCGAACTACCTTGGTTCCACCACCAGCGTGTTCGGGCTGAGCCGGCGGACCGTGCCGATGGCCTATGGACACGTGCCGGTTCTGACCGCCGCCGCGGAATCGAATTCGCCCACGCGGCGCATGCGCGCTCTCGCATTACTCTGCCGCCTGGCTTCGCTGCCGGTGCCGGAGGATAACCAGCAGGCGCGCGAGGCCAACCAGGCCGCGGCATCGTTCATCGAGCGATCGTACCGCCCCCTCAACAGCCGCATGAAGGCGTGGGTCGTGCGGTTCCTGCCTGTCGAGCGCGAGCCCTACCGCGAAATCTTCGTCAATCTCACGCAGTCATCGGACCTGTTGCCGTGGATCATGGGGCTGGAAATACACGTGGCCGAGTTGGAGGACCCGCTGCTGCAGCGCGCGATCGACAACCAGAACCCCGCGGTCAAACGGTACGCGACCGCCTTCCGCCAGTCGCTGGAGGCGTTGATCAAGGCGCGGGAAGAGGCGGAGCGCGCACGCGAAGAGGCCCTCATCCCGGCCCCGTAGGTCGGTCCATGGCCAAGTTACGGCGCCCCGCACGTTGACTGCCGTCATAGTGTTTGTATAATATTCGGTATGGCGTCCGACCGACTCACGGATGGGCTGACAGGCGGCATGCCCCGCGGACGGGGCGCGAGCCTCAACCCACGCAATCGGTTCGAGCCCGTGCGCCTGCACGTGAGCGGGGCGTATCTCGATCAGCGCCAAGCCGATGGCGAAGACCAGGCGCGGCAGTATCCCACGCAGGTTTACGCCGATCAGTCCAGAACCATCATCAACCGGATCGATCCGTGCAAGAGCCCGGATATTCCGTTCCAGTTCACCATCAACCCGTACCGCGGGTGCGAGCACGGTTGCATCTACGTAAGCGTTCCATGAACCGCGTCTTCCGCTGGTCGGTTGGGGTTGTCATGCTG
>CAZHJL010000033.1:0-50154 GCA_964532795.1 uncultured Phycisphaeraceae bacterium
CCCTGATTCGGCAATCACTCACAGCGCGCCCCAGTTTGTGGCCAGACCCGGCCGACCGGTGGCGGCGAGTCCGCATAACCCGCTGACTTGGCTGCACTTCGCGTCACGACCGATACAATGAGTAACCGGCGGCAGACGCTGTGGTCGGGTCGGATCGCAGGGCATCTGCGGCGCCTCCCGGAACGGATGGCCCGTGTTCTTCGAACGTTTTGACAGACTGTGGCTTCGCGTCCAGAGCTACTTCGCGGAAGCCTGGTGGGAAGTCCTGATCGAGTTGGCGATCATCTGGTTGATCGTCTTCCTGATCGTGCGTTTCCTCCAGGGCACGCGCGGGGCCCGGGCGATCCGCGGATTGTTCGTGATCCTCATCCTGGCGCTGGTCATCCAGGTGCTCGGGCGCGGGGAGACGTTCGAGCGGCTGAGCTTCCTCTACAAGAGTTCGCTGGGCTTTTTCGCGTTGGGCCTGGTGGTGGTGTTCCAGCCCGAGCTTCGCCGCGCGCTGGTGCGCCTGGGCGAGGCGAGCATCTTCGGCGGGCGCGGCGGGCTGCGCAAGGCGCGGGTGATCGACGAGCTGCTCGAGGCCGTCGGTTACGCCAGCAAGAACAAGATCGGCCTGCTGGTGGCCATGGAGCGGCAGGTGGGCCTGCGCGGCGTGGTGGAGGTGGGCACGACGCTCGACGCAGTGGTCAGCGCCGAACTGCTCAACACGATCTTCTGGCCCGGCAGCGCGCTGCATGACATGGGGGTGGTGATCCGCGGGGACCGGGTCGTCGCCGCGGGCGTGCAGTTTCCGCTGGCCGAGGGCGAGCAGTTCAGCAGCGAGTTGGGCTCGCGTCACCGCGCGGCCATCGGCCTGAGCCAGGAGGTCGATGCGCTGATCATCGTCGTGTCGGAGGAGACCGGCACCATCAGCCTGGCCGAACGCGGCACGCTCACGCGCAACCTGAGCGTCGAACAACTGCGCACACACCTGATCCGCGGCCTGGGCGAAACCCCGATGGCCACGGTCACCGATGCGGATAACGGAACGAACCGGCAATGACCAGGCTCTGGAAGAACATCGAGACGGTCACCATCGTCACGCTGATCACACTGCTGGTGTGGATCTACGCGGAGGTGGAGAACGTCAAGGAGTACCAGGGCACGTTCACCATCGAACTCGTGGCGGCGCCGGGGCAGGAGCTTCACATCGCCCCCTCTCGTGCCCGTGACGTTCGGGTGCGCTACCGCTGCTCGGCCAGCCAGCGCGACGCGGTGCAGGCGCTGCCACAGCCGCTGCAGCTCCGCGTCAGCGCGCAGGAGGATCAGGACCAGAAGGTGGATATCGCCAAGAACATCCGCCCGTTTTTCGAGGAACTGGGCGTGGAAGTGCTCGAGGCGGTGGACACCACCGGTCGCGACTACATGGACGCGACGGTGGTGGCCCTGGCCGACTTCAAGCTGAAGATGAAGGTGGTCGGCGCGGAGACGATTCTGAGCAGCAGCCGCGTCGAGCCGAACGAGGTGAGGCTGTACGTCGCCGCATCGCATGCGGATGAAGTGCCGGCCGACGCGCAGCTCGAGGTGCGTGTGTCGGAAGTCGAGGGTCTGTACGAGTTGGGCACGGACACGCCGCACACGCGATCGCTGCCGGTGCGCCATTCAACGCTGCTGAACCTGCCGTATGCGCGGGTGACGCCTGACCGCGTGGACCTGACGTTCGTGCTCGACACGAAGACGGTTCAGGTCACGGTGGTGCCACTGAGCGTGAGCCTGCCGGTGGGCTCGCCGTACACGGTCGCGGTGGGCGAGGAAGGCAATCAGCGGGTGCTGGGCTATCCCATCAAGCTGATCGGGCCGGTGAAGGCGATCGACGATATCGAGGAGCAGTTGAAGGAGAACAAGAACCCGGTCGAAGCCTCGCTGGAACTCAAATTGCCCGAACTGCAGAATCGTATCCAATCGAAGCGGCCTGTCCTGAAGCTGCCGCAAGGCGTCAAACTCCACGAGCCGGAGCTACTCCAGCCCATCAAGATCAAGATCACCGGCGAGGACGAGTAGCGCCATCGTCCATTGGCAGGTTGACCCGATGGCACCTTCCCCTCCCTGTCTGGTCATGCCCGATCGGTCGCGGCGTCTTTGCTATACTGGCTGATGCACTGCGGCAGTTCAGGGGCTGTGGAATGACGCGCACCTCGAATGACTCAGGCGACTGTTCCGGTGGCGATGCACGAAGCGGCCCCGGCGTGCCGCCCGCGTACTCGTCGAGCAACCTGGGGCCTGAAGCTTCTTCACGTCAGACAGCAGGGCAAAGCAGACGAGCAACCAGCGATCGGTTGGCCGCAGGTGGCGCCACGCCGGCAAGCACGCGCGTGATCGTTGGGACGGTGTTGATCGTCACGGTGGTTCTCGCAGGGCTGCTTGCGCTTGTGGCGTTGATGGCCTGGACCTTCACGAACGCCGCCATTGAAAAGGACTTCCAGGGCACGATCACCGTCCGGTTCGTGTCAGCATCGGGAGAGAATCTCCATGTCACGGACACGCGGCCACGGCAGGTCTGGATCCACTATCGCTGCCTGAACCGTGAACGGGAAGCGGTGAGACGATTCGAGCAAACGACTCTCGACGTACACGTGAGCATTCCGAAAGACGGTGACCGAATGACCATCCGTGTTGCCGAGGCGCTCCGTCCACATTTCAACAGAAGCGGCATCACACTCATCGGGGCACAATATGCTTCCGGTTCTGACGAAAGCGAGATCTCAGCGATCGCCCTGACGCAGATCGAACTCCCGATCACCATCGACCCGGGCGACCGTATAGCCAGAGAAGTACGGATCTCGCCACGAACCGCAACGCTGACGGTGCCCAAAGACCACGCGGCGATAGCCGGCGACAGGCCGATCGAAGTTCGTCTTTCTGACGCCCCGTCGCTGACGGAGTTGCCGGCAGGCGTATCCCTGAAAATGGTCTTGCCGCTGCACCATCCAGCGCTGAGATCGCTTCCGGGAGCGAAGGTCGAGCCGGAGAGAGCCGAAGCCGAGCTCATCCTTCGATCTCAAGAGACGCTTCTGCGACTCAACCGGGTACCCATCGTCGTTGCGCTTCCACCGGGCTTGGCCGGTCGATACGGCATCAGGGTTGGCGAGGACGCTGAGCAACGTGTCCTCGCTTACCCCGTGGAGTTGATCGGCCCCCAGGAGACCATCGAGCGTATACAGAATGGCGATCTCGCCGTCCAGGCATCGATTGATCTCACACCGGTGGAGTTGGAGCGCGGCATTGACTCAAAATGCCCCGTCCTCAAACTGCCCCAAGGCGTCAGACTGCACGAGCCCACACCGCTGCAGCCGATCAAGCTGACGATCACGCCGAAGTGAAGAAGAAGCGACGGAGCGACGAAGCAGAGGGAACGGCCCCGGGCCGACACCCTCCTCTCATCTGCTGCTCTGCGGCTCTCCTGCCCGGTTCCTGCGGTTACTGCGGTTGCGGATTTACCCCCACCCCTCGCCCCTGCTACGATGGATTGCTCGATTCCCGGCGTGAAGGAGGCGTGGCGATGACCACCACTCAAGCGGAAGCGATTGCCGATCTCAACGCGTACTGCACCGACCTGGCCGGCCGGGCGCGCAAGGCGTCGCGGGCGATGGCGACGATCCCCGGCCGCGTGCGGGCCGAGGCGCTGTGCAACGTGGCCAGGGCGCTTCGGGCCAACGGTGACGCGATCGTCGAGGCCAACGGCAAGGACCTCGCGGCCGCGAAGGACATGGGGCTGACCGAAGCCATGCTCGAGCGGCTGGCGCTCACGCCGGAGCGCGTCGAGAAGATGGCAGTGTCCGTGGACGAGATCGCCCAGCAGGTCGACCCCATCGGCCAGGTCATCGAAGGCAAGGTGCTGCCCAACGGCATCAAGCTCTCGAAGGTGCGCGTGCCGATCGGGGTGGTGCTGTTCATCTACGAGAGCCGACCGAACGTGACCAGCGACGCGGCCGCGCTGTGCGTCAAGAGCGGCAACGCGGTGATCCTGCGCGGCGGCAAGGAGGCGATCCACTCGAACACGCTCAACACGCAGTTGATCCGCGAGGCACTGCGCGACGCCGGCGTACCGGAGGACGCGGTGCAGCTCGTGGCGACGACGGATCGCGCGGCCGTGGGCGAACTGCTGGCCATGGAAGGCAAGCTCGACCTGTGCATCCCGCGCGGCGGCGAAGGGCTGATCCGGGCCGTCACGTCACAGGCACGCATTCCCGTCATCAAGCATTACACGGGCAACTGCCACGTGTATGTCGATGCGAAGTGCGACCGGCAGATGGCGCTGGAGATCTGCATCAACGCGAAAGTGCAGCGTCCGAGCGTGTGCAACGCGGCCGAGACGCTGCTGTTCGACAAGTCGCATGTCGAATCCGGGCTGCTCAAGGAAGTATGCGAGGCGCTGGCCGCGCAGAAGGTGGAGATTCGCGGGGATGACGCGACACGCCGGCAGTTCGCCGCGGCGACGCCGGCGACGGCGGACGACTGGAAGACCGAGTACAACGACATGATCGTGGCCGTGGGCGTGGTCGACGGCGTGGACGCGGCGATCGACCACATCAACACCCACGGCTCGCAGCACACGGACGCCATCGTCACCAGCGACATCGACGCGGCCGACCGCTTCGTGGCCGGCGTGGACGCGGCGGACGTTTTCGTCAACTGCTCCACCCGGTTCAGCGACGGCGGCGAGTACGGCCTGGGCGCGGAAATCGGCATCAGCACCGACAAGCTCCACGCCCGCGGGCCCATGGGCGCGGCCGACATGACAACCTACAAGTGGGTGGCTTACGGCAGCGGGCAGGTGAGGAGCTGACGCCGAACGCAGCGCGCGGACGCGGGCATGTGGTCGACTGACCGACGGCCCTTGGCCGGGAGACGCACCCGTTGAAGCTTGAGCGGCATCCATACTTCGAGGCGTGGACCGATCCGAAGTCGGGCGTTGTGAGCTATCTGCTGACTGAACGCGTTGCGCCGATCCAGCAGTCGTTCTACTTCACCAATCCGAGCCTGTCGTCGGACGAGCAGTGGCTCTGGATCTACGCGTCCTGCCCGCCGGGCGAGGGACGCACGTTGGCCGCGGTCAGCCTTGACCCGGATCAGCCGGCGATCCGCCACTTCTCCGGATCGATTTTCAACGATGCGTCGCCGATGGTGTCGGAGGATGGCCGGGGATGCTACTTCTGTTGCCGCAACGGGGTCTGGCTTCAGACGATCGAGGGCGAAGCGCGCCGGGTGGTGGCACTGCCTGCGAGCATCGTGCGCGACCGGCCGGTGCACCGCATCGCCACCCACCTGACGTTGTCGGCTGACGGTCGATACTTCCTGCTGGACAGCTACATCGGTCTGAACTGGTGCGTCTCGATCGCCGATCGTCACACCGGCGAGGTAACGCTGCTCAAGGAGTTCACACGCTGCCACAACCATGGACAGTTCTCGCCGGTCGATCCGAAGCTCTTCACCCTTGCGCAAGACTGGTGGCGCGACATGGCCACCGGCCAATGGTTCCACTACGACCAGCGCGTCTGGCTCATGGATATCGACGGCGAGCGCTTCGAACCGCTCCAGCCGACGCAGTGGTGCAAGCACGGTTGGGACCCGTGCCACGAATGGTGGGACGCACAGGGACAGGTGTGCTTGGTGGACTATGGCAAGGGCGTCTACCGGTGCGAGCCCGCGTGCGGCGCCGAGATGGCGCACATCTGGCGGCGGCCGCTGTGCCATGCCCACTGCGATTCATCCGGACGCTACTTCTGCGCCGACCAGTCGCCCTACCATTGGCATGAGCACCCGTGTGAAGTGCTCTTCTATGACAGTCAGACGCGAAGCGAGGTCGCCATCGCCTCCGCGCTGCCGCAACCCCCGATCGAACGGAGCCTGTACCATATTGATCCCCATCCGCAGTTCTCGCCACGCGACACGACCGTGGTGTACACGACAACGGTCCGAGGCCGGGTGGATGTTGCGATCACGCCGTTGGCGCAGTTGATCGATCGCTGACCTTGGCAGTGGAGGAACACGCAGTACCCGCATGGCCTGACAGATCAGTATTCGGCCACGGCATCCATCGAAGGACGACTGGCAGACCGAATACAACGCCATGATCGTGGGCGTGGACGCGGCCGACATGACACGAACAAGTGGGCGGCGTACGGCAGCGGACAGGTGAGGGACTGGGAAGAAGCGACGAAGCGACGGAGGGGAGGTGGAAGAGAGGCACGTAGCCACGAAGGCACGAAGCGGAGAGAGAGCGAGGCTCTTCCCAGTTAACCAGTTAACCAGTCAACCAGTTAACCAGTCACTAATCAACTCGACCCGCGAACAGCGCACGAAGGCAGTACCCGCCATGGACAACCCCCCCACTCCCATCCAGCTCATCTGCTTCGACCTCGGCGGCGTGCTGGTTCGCATTGCCTCCAGTTGGGAAGATGCGCTGGTGCGCAGCGGCGGGTCGCTGGAGATGCTGGCCGGGGTGGATGCCGATGCGCTGGCCCGGGCGCACGAGCCGGTGTTGCATGCGCTGGAGACCGGCCGCATGGAGGAGGACGAGTACCATCGCGAGGCGGCCAAGGTGTTCGGGGTCACCCCGCGGCAGATGGAGGCGTTCATCAATGCCTGGCTGGTCGAGCCGTACCCGGGGGTGGACGAGTTGCTGGACGATCTCGCGGCCGCGGGGCGCACCACGGCCTGCCTCTCCAACACCAGCGCCCCGCACTGGCGGATGATGCACGATGATGCGCACCACGCGCGGCTGCCGCTGGAGAAGCTCAACCATCGCTTCGCCAGCCACCTGGCCGGGGCGATGAAGCCCGACGCGGCCATCTATCAGCACGTGGAATCCACGCTCGGACTGCCCGGCGAGGCGATTCTCTTCTTCGACGACTACGGGAAGAACATCGAGGGGGCGCAATCGCGGGGCTGGCAGACGCACAAGATCGACGCGCAGGGCGACACGTGCGGGCAAATCCGCCAGGTGCTGGCCCAGCGCGGCTTGCTGTAGACGCGACCGCACCGAAGCCGGCGCGGGCGGCCCGGTAATACTTGAGTCGGGCCCCGCGGGTTGTCGATGAAAAATAGACCGGCCCGCCCTGTCGCTGAAGCATTCAGCCGCGGACGAGGGGTCATTGCAGGACGAACACGCCAAGCAAAGGGAGCAGGAATGGCGATTACGCGACGGACGTTTCTGGTAGCGGGGCTTGGCGCGATGGCGGCCGGCTGCACGACGACTTCGATGAGCCAACGCCGTCAGCAGATCTTCGCCGAGGCGCATCGCCCGGGCGCCATCTGGCCGACCGCCCAGACGCCCGCGGCTCAACCCGCCGTCCGCCCCGCCGCCGCCACCATCGCCACGCCCGGCCCGGTGCAGCCTGCCGTCGCGGCCGGCGCGCTGGCCGCCCTGCCCATCATGCCGCGCGGCCGGTGGTGCAGCCACGGCATCGCCCATCGCGACATCGACGCCATGAACGGCATCCAGCGGATCACTGTCCACCACGAAGGGTTCCAGCCGGTCTACTTCCGCGATGAGCGGTCCACGGCCAAGCGCATCAATGCCGTGCGCAACGCCCACCTGGCACGGGGCTGGGCCGACATCGGCTACCACCTGATCATCGATCGCGAAGGCCGCATCTGGGAAGGCCGCCACCTGAGCTACCAGGGCGCTCACGCCAGCGACCAGAACGAACACAACATCGGCGTCATGCTGCTGGGCAACTTCGACCGGCAGGCGCCGACGCAGGCACAGACAGCCTCGCTTCAGCGCACGCTGGTGTCGCTGATGCGCTCGTACCGCGTGCGCAAGTCACTGGTCTACACCCACCAGGAACTGCCGCGCCAGGCGACAAGCTGCCCAGGCAAGTCGCTGCAGTCGCACATGGTGCAACTGCGGCGGGGGAATCTGGGGTAAGCGACGACGAACAGCAAGCGGTCGCCCCAACGAGCTGAGCACGTCAGCAAGCGGTCCGGCTCGGCACTTCTCCGACAGACCACTCCCTTACGGTCGTGGCTCGTCGCACAGGTACACGGGATTTCGGCGGCGGGCGGGACGCCCGGCCGACTTGGACCTGCTTACGCCCCCACCGGATGGTTCTCGCGTTTCGGCTCCGGCAGCCAGCGTTCGCTGATCTTCTCGCGTGGGACATCCGGGTAGGCGTGGCGGATGGCCGCGGCGACCAGGCCCATGAACATCGGGGCCGGATTCAGCGGGCGGCTGGTCAGTTCGGGGTGGAACTGGCCGCCGATGAAGTACGGGTGCATCTCCAGCGGCAGTTCGAGAATCTGCATGATCGGCTGCTCGGGGTGCCGGCCGGAGAAGATCATGCCGTGGCGTTCGAGCGTGCCGATGTAGTTCGGGTCCACCTCGTAGCGATGGCGGAAGCGCCGGCGGATGCTCGTCGCCCCGCCGTAGAGAAATGACGCGAGCGTGTCCGCCTTGACCTGCACATCCTTGCCACCCAGCCGCATGTTGCCGCCGAGGCCCTCGATGGCTTTCTGCTCGGGCAGGATGTCGATGACGGGGTTGGTCGTCTCGTGGTCGAACTCGGTCGAGCCGGCATCGTGCAGGTTGCAAACGTGCCGCGCGAAATCCACCACCGCCATCTGGAAGCCCAAACAGATGCCCAGGTACGGCATCTTGCTCTCGCGGCAATGCTTGACGCAGGCGATCTTGCCCTCCGTGCCGCGCTTGCCGAAGCCCCCGGGCACGATGATCGCATCCAGCCCCTCCAGCGCCTGCGGCGCGTGGGCCGCGGCCATCTCGATGGTGTCGATCCACTCGATATCGACCTCGGCGTTCAGGTGCGCCCCGGCGTGCTCCAGCGCCTTGTCGATCGAGGCGTAGGCGTCGCGCAGCGCGGCGTATTTGCCGGTGATGCCGATGCGCGTCTTGTACGCGCGCCTGCGGGTCAGCGTGTGGACGAACTGCAGCCACTGCGAACGGGCCCGGTCTTCATGAACCACGTCGACGCGATCGTGCAGTTGCAGCATGGAAAGCACGCCGCGATCAAGCCCGGCCTCGCGCATCGCATCCGGCACGGTGTAGATCGAATCGCGATCGTGCATTGAGAACACCCGCTTCATCGGCACGTTCGAGAACATCGCGATCTTCTCGCGCACCGACTCGGCCACCTCGTTCTTCGCCCGGCACGCCACCACGTGCGGCTGGATGCCCGCTTCCATCAGCTTCTTCAGGCCAAGCTGCGCGGCCTTCGATTTCTGCTCGCCCAGCGCCGGCGGCTCGATCACGTACGTCAGCGCCACGAAGCACACGCTCTGCTCGCCCTCCTCGAAGGCAAGCTGCCGCAGGGCCTCGATGTAGAACCCGTTCTCGAAGTCCCCCACCGTGCCGCCGACCTCGACGAACACCACGTCCGCCTTCTGCTTCATCGCCAACTCGCGCAGCAGGTACTTCACCTCGCCGGTGACATGCGGAATCATCTGCACATCGCGGCCGAGATACCCGCCGTGGCGCTCCTTATCCAGCACGCGGCGATAGATCTGGCCGCTCGTGACGAAGTTGTCGCGGGTCAGGTTCTGATCGAGCATCCGCTCGTAGGTGCCCAGGTCCATGTCGGTCTCCATCCCGTCATCAAGGACGAACACTTCGCCGTGGCGATAGGGGTTGAGCGTGCCCGAATCGATGTTGAGGTAGCCCTCCATCTTGATGGGGGCGATCTGCAAGCCCTTGTCTTTCAGAAGCTTGGCCAGCGAGGAGGAGAAGATCCCCTTGCCCAGCCCGCTCATCACGGTGCCGAAGACGGCCACGTAACGGTGCCGCCCCTTCTGATACCCGCGCGGGACGGGGTTGAAGAATTCAGACTCCTGATGCGCATGCCCCGCGGCGGCCAACATCGCGGCCGTCCCGGCCATCCCCTCGGTGGCGTCATAGGCGTCGGATGAAGATTGTCCCTTGGGCTGATTCTGGTTGGTGGGCATGGCCTACCGTAACATGGCGGGGCGGGGGGTTCAAGTGGGAAAACGACCCATTGACCCGCGCGGCCATCTGGCTTCGTCGCGTACGACGAATGGCCAGAGCGCAGGACAGGCGTTCTGCACATGAGCAAGATGAACGCAAGAGAGCGATTTCACGCGGTGATGCGTTTTGAGCCGTTCGATCGGCTTCCCGTTCTTGAATGGGCTGGCTGGTGGAACAAGACGATCGAGCGGTGGCATGCCGAGGGCCTGCCGGGCCACGTGACCGATCGCTATGCGATCTGCCGGCACTTCGGGCTTGATGTATACAAGCAGGACTGGTTCGCGGTATGTGGCCCGGACTGCCCGCAGCCGGCCTCGCACGGCTCGGGCATCATTGCGTCAGACGAGGACTACGAACGCATCCTTCCCCATCTCTATCCCGAACGCCCCGTAAACGCCTCGAGGTGGCAAGCCTGGTCCGAACAACAACGGCAGGGAGAGGTCGTCCTGTGGTTCACCGTGGACGGCTTCTTCTGGTTTGCCAGACGACTCCTCGGAATCGAGCGACACCTTTACGCATTCTACGATCAGCCGGAGTTGATGCATCGTATCAACTCCGATCTCGCTGACTGGGTGTTGCTGGTCATCGAGGAGGTCTGCTCGATCTGTACGCCGGATTTCATGACTTTCGGGGAGGACATGAGCTACAACAACGGCCCGATGCTTTCCAAGGACCTCTTCGACGAATTCATGCGCCCATACTACGACCGGATCATTCCGGCGCTCCGCAAGCATGGTGTGATACCGATGATCGATTCCGACGGGGATATCGCCGTTGCGTCCCACTGGTTCGCCGAGGCAGGTTTCGAGGGAATCCTGCCGCTGGAGCGTCAGGCAGGCGTGGATATCCGGTCACTGCGCCGGGAACACCCGGGTATGCGATTCATCGGCCACTTCGACAAGATGACGATGAACAAAGGCGAAGACGCCATGCGGGCCGAGTTCGAACGGCTGTTGCCGACGGCGGCCGGGGGAGGGTTCCTCATCAGTTGCGATCACCAGACACCTCCCGGGGTATCCTACGAAAACTACTGCACGTATCTCTCTCTCTTCAGGGAGTATGCCCTGAGAGCCGGCAGCATGTCGCAAGGAATTACCGAACCAGACGTTCCATGCGAAGTTTGAGAGCGCGCCGGAACGCATTCATCGGAAGGAGCACCATGAAGAAGATCCGGATCGGCATCCTTGGACGCTGACCACGGGTTGCGCGTCTCGAGGACTCGCCGCTCCACCCGTGGCTGCAGTCTTTGGCCCCGTCGGGGCCTTGCTCTTGTGGCCGCCGTACTGTAGAGGGGGCCGGCTTCCCATCCGATGGGGCAAATGGCGGGCGATCCGGGCGGGTGCTCCAAGGGCGCGGCCCCGGGGGCGGGCGCCACATCTTGACCCGACCGAAGGGAGGGCAAAGTGTGCCGAAGGAGGGTTGGTCTTGATCCACTTCACCGAAGACGGCCAAAGTGTGCGAAACGAGCCGCGACCGTGAGGGAGCGGTCCGGTCTGTCAACCGAAATCGAAGACCGCTTGCTGACGCGCGCGACTCGTTGCGTACGCACAATGCTCGACCCTTCGGGTCGATGGCGGGCGAGACGCCCACCCCACCACAGATGCCCGCGCCACCGGGGACGGTGCCGCGGCGGGCGCCACATCTTGACCCGACCGAAGGGAGGGCAAGGTGTGTCGAACAACGGCTGGTCTCTGTCCACTCAACTGACGCCCAATGCACCTTGCTGACACGTTCCCATCCGATCGCTCGCTGAACCGGCGCAGCGGGACGGGGCGCAGCCGTTGCGCGCAGAAACCGGTCGTGTTGTGCGCAGATCGTGACACCAAAATCCCGGGGACTTTGACTGGCGCGAGGATTTTCTTATGCCCGGCCGCGGCGGGAGTTGCGGATCGGACGTCATGGAAAACCGGCCATGTTGTGCGCACCGGGGCGGCGCTTTGTCCAGGGGTGGGGGAGCGTGCGCGCACTGCGTGAGGTGCGCGCTGAAGTCAAATGGAAGAGGGCCCGGGGATGGAATCCCCGGGCTTCGAATGAGAGTCCGTTTTCCGCAGAGGCCCAGGGATGGTAATCCCTGGGCTTCGGTTGAGGGTCCGCTTCGGGAAGCCCGGGGATTACCATCCCTGGGCTTCGATGAGGAGCATGCGCTTGCACAATGCACGACACGACCGAGACTTGGCCATGCTTGCTATCGTCCTTCGCCCAACCCGACGAAATCGGGCGGAATCCTGCACGATCCGGTGGAAGCTGACAGAAACCGGCCGAAACGGGGCCAAAAACCGTGCACTTTTGATCGGTTTTTGTTGGTATTTCTTACGCGTGAGCGCACTTGGCCGACCCGATCGCCCCTCACAGCGCGCCAGGCCCGTTCGCCCCCGCCGCGAGCTAAGCCTACCGCAGCCGGGCGCTCCCACATATCAATTCTTGCTGCGACCCTCGACCCGCCGGGGACGCGGCGGAGCAACAAGCCAACTGAGCGGCAGCGCGAGGGAACAACAGATGCGACGAAGCAGTGGCGGCAGCGCAGCGGAGGAGCAGCGCTGCGACCGGTGGCCCGGCGAGTGCGGCTCGCGATGGCCGCGGCGCTCGGCGCGGGCGTGGTGCGCGGCCCGCTGCTGCTCGCGCCACTTCGGTAGAATCCCCGACATGACCACTTCGCTCGACACCGATCTGCTTCGCAGGAACGTCACCGCCGCGAAGGCGTATCTCGATACGCTGCTGCCGCTCGAGGCCCCGCTGGCCGCGGCGGCCGGGATGCTGGCCGCGGCGCTGCGCGGCGGGCGCAAGCTGCTGACGTGCGGCAACGGCGGGTCGGCGTCGGACGCGTCGCATATCGCCACGGAGTTCGTGGTGCGCTTCGAGACCGACCGCCGCGCGTACCCGGCGATCAGCCTGAACGAGGTCGGCTCGACGCTGACGGCGGCCGGCAATGACTACGGCTTCGACCGCACCTTCGCGCGGCAGGTGGAAGCCTTCGGGCAGGCCGGGGACGTGCTGCTGGCGATCAGCACGAGCGGCAACAGCCGCAACATCATCGAGGCGCTCGGGGCGGCGAAGGCGGGCGGCGTAAAGACCATCGCCCTGCTCGGCCGCGACGGCGGCTTGGCGAAGGGAATAGCGGATGTGGAGTTGATCGTACCCGGCGATTCGACGGCGCGGATTCAGGAAGCGCACACGGTGGTGTATCACACGCTGTGCGAGATGGTGGAGGGGGTCATCGCGAATGGGTCGTAAGGGAGAACAATCCGGGAGCCTACCGGCCGCCGATCACTCGCGCCACGAACGCCGCGTACTGCTCCGGAGTGTCGATGCCGTGGTGGTGGGCGGTCGCCTCGACGACGCGGATGGCGTGGCCGCGCTCGAGGACGCGCAGTTGTTCGAGCTTCTCGCACTGCTCGAGCGGCGTGGGGGCGAGTCCCACGTACACCGGCAGGAACGCGCGGCGGTAGGCGTAGATCCCCAGGTGCTTGAGCGGCGCGGGTCGGCCTTCGCCGTCGCGGTCGAAGGGGATCAGCGACCGGCTGAAATACATCGCCCGGCCGCGTCGGTCGGCGATGACCTTGACGATGTTGGGATCGGTCGGGTCTTCGTCCGCGGCGAACGAACTGGCGATGGTGGCCATGGGCACGTCGTCGTCCGCGGCCAGGGCGTCGACGAGGGCGTCGATGATGGCCGGCGGAATCTCCGGCTCGTCACCCTGCACGTTGACCACGATGGTCGGGCAGGCGTCGCCCAGTTCGTCGACGACCTGCGCGATGCGGCTGGTGCCGTTGGGATGGTCCACGCGGGTCATCATCGCTTCGGCGTCGAAGCCGCGCACCGCCGCGGCGATGCGCTCGTCGTCCGTGGCGACGATCACGCGGGCGACGCGCCGGGCCTGGCGCACCTGTTCGACGACGTGCCGGATCAGCGGCTTGCCGGTGTCGGCGGCCAGCGGTTTGCCGGGGAAGCGCATGCTGGCGTAGCGCGCGGGGATGACGGCCAGGGCCTGGGATGGGTCGTTCATGGGCCGGCTCGCGTTGCGGGCCTCAGGCTGAGGTCGTCTGCAGTTCCTCGACGAGCTTGCGGATGCCGTCCAGTCGCTGTCGGATGTCGCGGTAGTTGATGTCCGTCTGAAGGATTTCGGAGGCCACCCGTTGCGCCTCGCCGGCCTGTTCGGCATTCTTGCTTCGCCGCGCTGCTTTTTCGAGGGCATCCATCAGTTCGTAGCGCAGTTCCAGCGCCAGTCGATCGCCCGACACCTCGTGCGCCTCGATGCCCTGCCGCAGCGTGTCGATCGCCTCGTCGTTCCACTCCTTGGCGATGTAGCACCGGCCGAGGAAGAGCAGCGCGTTGGGACGATGCTTGGGATCGGCCCGGGCCTGCTGAAATTCGGCGATCGCCTCGTCGTAGCGCTTGACCGCGTAGAGGCGCCGACCCAGGTGGTAGCGAAGGCCCATGTCCGTCGGGTAGTTCTTGACGCGTTCGACGTACTCCTCCAGCTCGAACTGCACCTGCTGCTGGGCGAGTTCCATCATCATGCGACGTGCTTCCTCGTCGCCGGGATTCTTCTCCAGATGCTCACGAATGCCGCGGATTTCACGGTTGAACTGGCGCATACGCAGGTCGCCGATGCGCATCTTGTAGCTGTAGGAGCCGCTTTGCTGCCAGAGACTGTTGAGCAGCTTGATCGCGGCGTTCTCCGATTCGTTGGTGCCCTTCTCGACCAGGGCGTTGATCAGCTTGCGGGCGCGATCCACGTCCTGCGGGTCTTCCTCGTACTCGGCGCGGTACTGGGCGATCAGTTGGTCGATGCGCGAGGCGCTCTTGGCGACCTGGTCTTCCGAATCAAGCTGCCGCTGCTTGCCCATGTTCTTGACCGAGGCCGACGCCCCTTCCTCGTAACGGGCGGTGGCCATGGTCAGTTCGGCCTGGATGTTCTTCATGTCGTGCAGCAGGTTGCCGTCATTGGGGTCGTGCTGGAGGGCCATGCGGCAGGCTTCAAGCGCCTTGCGCCACGGATCGGGCGACGTCTGTCCTTCGCCCACCTTGACGAAAAGGTCGCGGGCCTTGACGAACTGCGACTTGCCGGCCTTCTTCTGGTTGCGCAGCGTGTCGAGCATGATCGACCCGATCCAGTGGGCCACCTGGCCCATGAAGATCTCTTCCTCGACCTCGCTTTCGGCATCGATGGCCCGCTCCATGATGGTCTGCATGTACTTGACGTTCTGCGGGTCCTTGGCCCACAGCAGTTCGGTGTGCAGCATCTTCTCGAGGTTCGTCTTGCCGCCGCTCTTCATGGTTTCGGCCAGGCCGGGCTTCTTGCCCTTGTTGATCATGCGGCGCTTGGCGACCTCGTAGAGGGCCTCATGCTCATCGAGGTTGTCCGGGTCGAACTTCAGGCCGCCGATGAAGCACTCGATCGCATAGTCGTAGTTGCGGGTGTCGGCGACGGTGTGCGCCTGCTCGAACCACCGGCGCGCCTTACGGAGATCCCGCTTGAACCGCGGTTCAGCGGATTTCTCTTCGGTCGCACCGTTCGATCTGTCGTTCTTGGAGAATAAACCCATCATGAGGACCTGTGAGGGACAAAAAGGTGGGAGGGACTCGCTATTGCATTATACGCGATGATGGCGACAGGCCCCAATCGCCGGCGGTTGCCGCCTCAATCGCCGCGGCGTATCGTCATACAGGGCGTGAGTGGACGCGACCTCACCTCTTGGAATCCCACGGAAGGAGCAGCCATGACCAAAATCATTGTCTTCGGCGCCGGCGGGCGGATGGGCCAGCGACTGGTCGATCTGGCCATGGCCGATCCACAGTACGATCTGGCGGGCGCCATCGAAGCGTCGGGGCACGAGGCCATCGGGCAGGACGCCGGCATGGTGGCCGCGGGGATGGAGGCGCGCGTGCTGATCACCGACAGCCTGCCCGAAACGATCACCGGCGGCGTGATGATCGATTTCACCGTGCCGGCGGGCACCCGGACCGCTTTGAAACTGGCCGTGGATCGGGGCGTGGGACTGGTGATCGGCACCACCGGGCTGACCGAGGACGATCACGCGGCCATCGACGAAGCGGCGCTCAAGATTCCCGTGCTGCAGGCGCCGAACATGAGCCTCGGCGTCAATCTGCTGTTCGCCCTGGCGGCGCAGGTCGCCGAGCGGCTTGGTGACGACTATGACATCGAGATCGTCGAAACGCACCACCGCTATAAGAAGGATGCGCCATCGGGCACGGCCCTGGGGATCGCGCAGTCCATCTGCAACGCGACGGGCAAGAGCATGGATACGGACGTGATCTACGGCCGCTTCGGAGATGATGTGCCCCGCCGCCCAGGGCAGATCGGCGTACACGCACTGCGCTCGGGCGACATCATCGGCCGCCACACGGCCAGCTTCGCGACCGTCGGTGAGGAACTGCAACTCAATCACATCGCGACCACGCGGGATGTCTTCGCCCACGGCGCCCTGAAGGCGGCCGCATGGCTGGAAGGCAAGGACGCGGGACGGTATCGCATGGCGGATGTGCTGGGTTTGTGACTGCGCAACAGGGAGACGGCGAGTCGCCCGCGCCACCCGGATCACCGTGCTTCGTAGACCGATTGTTCATCCAGCGCCGGGCGGCCTTTCCATGTCAGTTGGCCGCCGTCGGGGGACTGAACCTTGCAAACGTCGTCCGCGAATTCGACCTTGACCACCGTCGCGTGCTCGTCCATGCATTCGGGCGGCGTCTGCACGAACAGCCACCCGGCCTGGCCGAACTTGGCCCGGCCTCCGCTGCGCCGCCATCGCAGTTCCTTGCCGCTTCGCAGGTGCGTCACGCGTGTGACATCGCTTTGCAGGCCTTTCACCACCAGCTCATCGCGCGGCTGGTCGTACGCGATCAGGTACAGCACGCCGCCGCGATGGGTGGATGCGCCGTTGAAGAGCCCCGCCGGCAGCCCGGCCTCGGCGCCGTACACGGCCTCGGCGTGTGACGTAACCCACTGGCCCAGACCGCTCATCACCGACGTCTGCACGTCGGGAATCACGCCCGCCGCGTCGGGAGCGACGTTCAGAAGGAGGTTGCCACCCATTCCGAGCATATCGCCGAAGATGCGAACCAGTTCGGGCGGCTGCTTGACGTTCCGGTTCGCGCGCACGCCGTCCCAGTTGTCGCCGGGCGTCATGCAGAACTCCCAGAAAGGCCCGCCCTTGGCCGCAAGCGGCGCGTTGGATTCCGGCGTGCCGTAGTGGCCGATACATGCGTGGCGCAGGCGGTTATTCAGCACGATGCCCGGCTGGAGTTGCTCGATCATGGCCGCCAACTCGACACTGTGCCACTGCTCGGCGCTGCGCTCCCAGTCACCGTCGAACCACAGCAGATCGATCTTGCCGTAGGCCGTGCAAAGGTGGCGGACCTCGGCGAACATGTGATCGACGAAGCGCTGCCAGACTTCGGGCTGATCCGTCTTCGCGTATTTCTTGGGATCATCGCCGCCGACCAGCGAGGGGTAATCGGGGTGCGACCAGTCAGGGAGACTGTAGTAGAGACCGACCTTGAGTCCCTCGGCGCGAAGGGCCTCGACGTACTCGGCGACGAGATCGCGGCCGGCCGGGCTACTGTTGACTGCTGTGAAAGGGCTGCCCGGGCAGTCGAAGAGCGCGAAGCCGATGTGATGCTTGGTGGTCAGGACGGCGTATTTCGCGCCCCATGACCTGAACAGCCGCGCCCAGTCCCGGGCGTCGAATTGCTCGGCCGTGAACTTCTGAGCGACCTGCCGCGCCAGTTCGCGCTCATCGGCGCCCTCCGGCGCCGTATGCCACTCTGGCACGGCCTTGAGCACCCAGTGAATGAACACACCGAACTTGGCATCGGGGAACCAGGGGGCAATGTGGGGCATGGGATTCTCCAGTTCTGTCTCAATGCGTTGTCCGCATGATACAGGCTCTTGGATGGGGCGACCGTCTGCCTGCGGTGAATCAACGGCGAGTGTTGCTTCAGTCCGGGGCCTGACGGCGGACGAGAGGCACCGCCCACCGGAACCAGTTTTTGCGTGGCGTGCCCGTCTGGGTTCCAATGGCTGCATGATCGCCATCTGTCTGCTGCTCATCCCGGTCGCTGTGACGATCGGCCTGCTCACCTGCCGGCTGATGATCCGCCTCGCGCCGCGATGGGGGTTGGTGGACAAGGCGGACGCGGCCTTCGCTCACAAGGCGGATGCCCGGGCCGTGCCGACGCTGGGGGGCGTGGGCATCTTCGCGGCCGTCGCGCTGCCGCTGGTCGGGGCCGTCATCGCGGCTCACGCGCTGCCTGATGGCATCTGGGCGAGCGTCCATGGCGACTTGGCCTCGAACATGCCGGGACTGCGGTCGCAGACATCGCTTGGCTTGGCCGTGCTGGGCGGGCTGCTGGCGATGCATGTGCTCGGGTTGGTCGACGACCGCCGCGCGTTGGGGCCGGGGGCGAAGCTGGCGGTGCAGATGCTTGTCGCGGCGGTGCTGGCCGGGGCGTTCGACCTCCGCGTGTTTCACTTCCTTGACGGGTACGGCGCAGCGGGCTGGATCGGGTCGATCGCCATCACCGTGCTGTGGGTGACGGTGATTACCAACGCAATGAACTACATGGACAACATGGACGGATTGTCGGCCGGCGTGGGCGCGATCGTTGCGGCGATCTACCTCGTAGCGACGTTGATCCAGGGCCAGTGGTTCGTCGCGGGCTTCTGTGCGCTGATCGTCGGCGGGCTGCTCGGGTTCCTCGTGTTCAACTTCCATCCCGCGCGGCTGTACATGGGGGACGGCGGCTCGCTCGTGCTGGGGATGGCCCTGGCGGTTGTCAGCATTCGCACGACCTACTACCTCGATCCCGCCCTGCCGCCGGTCGAGGCGGCGATCCAACCTGACGCCCCGTCGCGCGTGCACGGCGTGCTGATGCCGCTGATTGTCATGGCCGTGCCGCTGTACGACCTGGCCAGCGTGACGCTTCTGCGGCTGCTGCAGGGCAGGAATCCCTTTCGCGGCGACAAGCAGCACTTCTCACACCGGCTCGTACGGAAGGGCCTGGGCGTTCGCGGGGCGGTGATCGTCATCTGGCTGTGCACACTCGCGACGGGACTGGGAGGCGTGATGCTCGGGCGGCTCACGGCGTGGCAGGCGGGGGTCGTGGGCGCGCAAACGCTGGCGGTGCTTGGTGTACTGGCGATGCTTGACTGGCGCGCCGGCCCGAATGCGGATACGTAGGCGCGGGCTCGCCCCGTCACGAGCAACCCAGACCCTCCGCAACAGACACCACCCTCTCCTTGGCACCTTGGGCGGCTAACCCGTATCATGCTGAAAGATCGATAGTTGAAGGAGTCATCCATGGCCGCACCGGACGATCGCAAGTATTCGAAATCGCACGAATGGCACAAACCGGAGGGCGACCTGGTCGCCATCGGGATCAGCCAGTTCGCCGTCGAGGAATTAACCGACATCACCTATCTCGAGCTCACGGTGGAGAGCGGGCCGATCCAGGCCGGCCAGTCGTTCGGCGAGATCGAGTCCGTGAAGGCGACAAGCGAGTTGTACTGCGGCATCAGCGGCGAGGTGGTCGAAGTGAACAGCGAGGTGGTGGACAACCCCGCCATCATCAACGAGGACTGCTACGGCAAAGGTTGGATGATCAAGGTCAAGCCGGCCAACAACGGCGAACTCGATAACCTGCTCGATGCCGAGTCGTACGGCAGGGAAGTGGCGAGCTGACCGCACGCCGAGACGCACGATGGTCGTTGACGTCTACACGATGATCTGGAACAGCCTGGACGAGCTGGGCCCGGCGGTGGCGGCGCGGCTGCGCGAGATGGACACGCTGCCGTGGGCGGCGACCGGTAGCGATCAACAGGCGCTGGCGGCGGCCGTCGAGCCCATTGACCGCGCGCTGGTGCACGGCCTGCGGAGCAAGCTGCTCGGCGCGGCGGTGCCCAATGAGTTCGTGGCGCGGGTTGCGGCCGGGTCAGGCGGCAAGTGCCTCGCCGTGGCGTGCATCGATCCGATGGACGATGACTGGCGCAAGCATCTGGATGCGGCGCTGGCGCAGGGTGTGGCGGCAGTGTCGACCAGCCCCGCCGCACAGGGCTACCACCCTTGCCACAGTCACGCGATGCGGCTGTTCGAGGCGTGCGAGGCGGCATCGAAGCCGGTCTTCGTCATCAGCGAGTTCGCCCTGGCAAGCCAGACACGGCTGGAATTCGCAGCGCCGGTGCTGCTGGACGAGGTGGCTCGGGCATTCCCGCAGTTACGGCTGGTGTTGACGCGCGTGGGCTGGCCGTTCGTCGATCAGGCGATCGCGCTGATCGCGAAGCATGAGCACATATACGGCGAGTTGTCGGGCATCGTGGGTTTCCCGTGGCAGCTTTACAACGTCCTGGTCAACGCCCACCAGCGCCACGCAATCGATCGACTTCTTCTGGGCAGCGGGTTCCCCTGGTGCACGCCGGCCGATGCGATCAGCAACATGTATTCCGTCAACCGCTTCAGCCATGGCACGCCGATGCCCAGCATCCCACGCGAGCGGTTGCGCGGCATCGTGGAACGCGATGCGCTGCGGAGCCTCGGTCTGGCGGCGGCGGATCACCCCGCGTTCGGCGAAGCGCCCGCCGAAGCGCCGAAGGAACAAGAGCAGCCGGTTACGGCTGAATCAATAGCGCAAGGTGGGGAAGGGCAGGTAAAAGCTTCAACCCAGGAGCACGAAGAGCAATGACGCGAATCCACGGATGGATACTCGTTGGAGCAATCCTGATCACGGCGGCCGGGTGTGCACGCGTGGACCGGATGGCCACGCTGGTGGAAGTCGGATGGACGACGGGGGGCGATCTGCTGGTCGAGGGCCAAACGGGCAATCGAAACACCCTGGAGGCCGACTTTGATCGGTGCCTCTACCAGCAGGGCGACAACCGGTCTGCGACAGTTCTGTTGATTGACGGCGACCCGCGCTCGCCGCGCCAGGCGGTGGTCATTCGCCTGCTGTGGATGCCGGAAGCGGGTGCGACGCCGGTGGATCGACACGCCACGAACGCCACGATCACGCACGTGATCTTCGCCGGACGCGAGGATGTGGGGATCTACGCGGGCGGCGCGTTTCTCCTGCCGTCGGGAGAGCCAGGCGACGAGTCGCTGGGCGGGCGGATCAGGGACTCGAACCTGCGGCTGACCGACTCGACGCAGACGTTCGTCGATCAGCTCGGCCTGTCGAAGATGACCGGCACTTTCGTCGCCCAGCGCGATGATGCACAGGTCGGGCCGCTGCTGCGGCAGATCAATCAGCTCATCCGCGAGCGGCTGGGGTATGCGCGGCTGGTGAAGGCGGACCTGGCCGGCAATCCCGAAGGCTGAGAGCCCCCAAAGGCGGGCGCGCCTCACGTGTCCTTGTCGTGCGTATCGATGTCAACTGGGCCATGCACGTGCTCGGATGCGCCGGGCGTCGAGATCACTTTGTGCACGCACCAGACAAGCAGTCCGGTGATGCCTCCGACTGCAAGTACCATCACGATCCAACCCATAACGGTCATTTCGAGCCCTCCGCGCGATCCCATCGTGCGTTGGCCACGGTCACGATGAGCGTGAAGAAGATGACAACCAGCAGGATCAATCCGATCGACATCGCCACGACGGGGGGCTCGCCGCTTTCGTTGTAATCAAAGATAGCCTTGAGCCGCCCGGGAAGGGTGGTCGTGCACCACATGCCGAACACCACAAGCAGGAACAGGGGCGAGATGAACTTGATCACGAAGCCCAGGAAACGCGGCAGCCTGATCTCCGCTCCGCGGCGCAGTTCCTTCATGCCCCGCCGCGCACCGATGACCCACCCGAAGACGATCGCCTGGACCGTGGCGAGGATGAAGATGAAGAAGTTGGCCATCCAGAAGTCGACCGTGTCAAGGGCCGTGAAGCCCTTTGAGAAGTACACGATGAAAAGACAACCGAACAGCGTGATGAGGCCAAGGATGGAAACGGAAGCCTTGCGTCCGAGCCCCAGGCCCTCCTCGAAAAGGGCAATCGGCGGCTGAAGCATCGACAGCGAACTGGTGACCGCCGCAAGGAACAGGAGGAAGAAGAACAGGAACCCGATGGCCTGCCCCATGAACATCTGGCTGAAGACCTGCGGCAACGTGACAAATCCCATGCCGAACGTTCCCGGCGGATTGGCCACGCCGCTGACACCGAGCAGCACAAACGCTGCGGGGATGGCGATCATGCCGCCGAGCACGACTTCACAGAATCCGTTGCCCGCGGCCGAGGTCAGTGAACTCAGGGCCACATCGTCATTGCGGCGGAGGTAACTGGCGTAGGTGAGGATCAGGCCGAACCCCACCGAGAGGCTGAAGAATATCTGACCCGTGGCGGCGAGCCAGACTTCGGGATCCAGCAGTGTCTGCAGAAAAGTGGGCGCGCGGATCACGGCTTCATTCTCAGAAAGGTGAATGCTCAACCGTGATCCGCCGTGAGAGAAAATGGCTGCTTTGTCGGCGGATTCCCAGCCGGTCTGCACCAAGGCTTCTCGAAACTGCACCGTGTCCCGTACGATCAGGCGGTCGAATCGATCACGATCGCCTTCGATTTCCGCGACAGCACGCGGCATCTTGTCCAGCAGCGCGGTCAGTGCGTCCGGACGCTCGCCCGAACCGTCCGGTGACCAGTTGACGGTGACGACGGCCACATCTTCCTTGACGTGAAGTGTAACACCGTCCTTCGACCATTCGCCGATGATTGGCCGCTCGGGACTACCTGACTCGCCGCGCGTCCAATCCGATGCCCCCAGCGCCCACCCGAAGGCCCTCAAGTCCCTGATCTTCAGTTGATTCACTTCAGCATCCGGCTGGGGGAACGTGGCGAGCCCATCGGCCGTGGACCGTATCAGCAGGGATTCGATCGCGCTATCGCCCGGCGCCAGTCGGTCGGCCTGTTGCTCCGGGTTCCACATATAGCCGAGGCCGTTGGCCACCGTCTGCGTCGGTTTGCCTTCGGGCGGCGACAGCGTCAGGACGCGAACGAGGACGATCACGGCGCAGACGATCAGCAGCGGCATCGCGATGTTGCAGAACCGCTCGATGCCGCGCGTGACCCCGCGATAGATCAGCACGAAGTTGAGGACGAAGCAGATGCCGAGGAAGACGAGCATGCGGCCGGCGCTGGTGAAGACGGCACCGTTGGCACCGGCGCCGACGGACGCCGCGAAGTGCGCTTGCGTCTGGGCCGCATCCTTCCCGACCTCGCTCAAGTTGCCAACCAGGATGTCCCACGCGTAAGCCAGGCACCACGCCTCGACGAACACGTAGTACATGTAGATCATCACCGGCATGAGCGTCCCGAGCATGCCCACGTAGGACATGGCCTTGCTGCCGGTGATGGCGCGGAACATCCCCGGCGCCGAGTTGTAACCCTTGCTGCCGCCATAGCGTCCGAGCGACCACTCGGCCCAGGCCAGCGGCAGACCGACGACGAGGAACGCTACGAGATACGGTACGAGAAACGCCCCGCCGCCGTACTGGGCTGCCTGCCCCGGGAATCGCAGGAAGTTGCCCAAGCCCACCGCCGAGCCGGTGACGGCCAGGATAACGCCGATGCGAGTGCCCCAGTGTTCTCTCGGTCTGGTCAGATCCGCCATCGACTGTGTTCCCCATTCACACGTGTTTGGCCCGTCCCCGCGAGCGGTCCTCACGATAGCGACGCGGGGGCGAAAAGCAACTAAGATACGCGGCCGAACAGGCTTGCGAGCGCGACGCGGCGGCGAGAAAAAGGGAGTGGCATGCCTCAAGAAAACGACGTTGATGTGGCCGCGCAACCGGATCAGACATCGCTGGTCGAGGCCGAGCGTGACGCCGCGGCGGCAGGGGTCGGACCGGTCAGTCGGTGGGCGATCCATCGCCGGCTGTACGACTGGGTGCTTTCTTTCGCCCACAAGCGCTACGCGACTTCCGCGCTCTTCACGCTGAGCTTCGCCGAGTCGAGCTTCTTCCCGATTCCACCGGATGTGCTGCTGATGCCGATGTGCCTGGGCCACCGCAAGCGCTCGATGTGGTTCGCCACGGTGACGACGGTGGCGAGTGTGTTGGGGGCGTACCTCGGTTACATCATCGGCATCGGGGCGATCGAGGTGGCGCTATGGATTCCTGGTATCGAGATGGGCCAGAGCGCGGCGGACAAGGGCACGATCCTCTGGCTGCAGGACAAGTTCAACACCAACGGTGAGTTGTACGTCTTCATCGCGGCGTTGACGCCGATCCCGTTCAAGCTGCTGACCATCACCGCAGGCTTCGCAGAGATGAATCTCCTGACGTTCACCGCGGCCTGCCTGATCGGCCGGGCCGCGCGTTTCTACGCGGTGGCGGGAATCGTCTGGTGGATCGGGCCGAAGGCGGTGCCGCTTATTGACAAGTACTTCAACTGGCTGTGCGCAGCCTTCGTGGTGCTGCTGGTGGGCGGGTTCGTGTTCTTCAAGTACGTGCTGCACTGATGCAGCGGCCCCATTGGCGGCCTGCCCGGTGGTATCTGCACGTACCCGCCCGGCGACGGCGGGCAAGCCGACTGTGGCGCCACCGATGCCACGCCCACTCGCTACAATGGCCGGCTTACCCGACCATCTGGAGCGAGGTATCATGAACGTACTGGTCACCGGCGGCGCAGGATACATCGGCTCGCACGCGGTCAAGCGGTTGCGCGAGGCCGGGCACAACGTGGTCGTAATGGACAATCTCTTCCGCGGCCACCGCCAGGCCGTGCCTGACGATGCGCCCTTCGAGGCGATCGACCTGCGGGAGAGCGAAGCAATCGCCCATGCGCTCAAACGCTACGACATCGAATGCGTGATGCACTTCGCCGCGCTGGCGTACGTGGGCGAATCGGTGGACCAGCCGCTGCGGTACTACGACAACAACACGAACGGCTCGATCAGCCTGCTGCGCGCGATGGACAGCGTCGGCGTGAAGAAGCTCGTGTTCTCGTCCACCTGCGCGACCTACGGCATCCCCGAGCAGATGCCTATCGTCGAAACGATGCCGCAAAAGCCGATCAATCCCTACGGCTGGTCGAAGCTGTTCGTCGAGCGCATCCTCATCGACTACGCCGCGGCCAATTCGGATTTCGCCTTCACGGCGCTACGCTATTTCAACGTGGCCGGCTTGGCCGAGGACGGCACACTGGGCGAAGACCACGAGCCGGAGACGCACATCATTCCCGTCATCCTGCTGACGGCGCTGGGCAAGCGCCGGTCGATCAGCATCTTCGGCGACGACTACCCCACGCCCGACGGCACGTGCATCCGCGACTACATCCACGTGCAGGACCTGGTCGATGCGCACATCCTCGCGATGGACAACCTCGAACCGGGCGATGGCGACTTCTACAATCTCGGCATCGGCAAGGGCTACAGCGTGAAAGAGGTGGTCGAGGCGGCCAAGTCGGTGACGGGTGTCGGTTTCCGCGTGGAGACCGGCCCCCGCCGGGCCGGTGACCCGCCGCAGCTCTACGCCAACGCCGACAAACTCGGTTCTGCGATCGGCTTCAAGCCGCGCTTCACGGATATCCACGAAGTCATCGAGACGGCCTGGCGCTGGTTCAGGGATCATCCGGAAGGCTACGGCGACAAGTGATCACTCCGACGTCCCGGACGCTTCGACCTGTTCGGTGCCGCTGCCGCTGATCGCTTGCTCTTCCTCTATCTCAAACATGTCGGCCGCGCTGCCGGTGATGATCAGCACCATCGCGGCCGCGAGCCCCATCAGGATGAGCAGCAGGATCGCCGCGCCAATCAGCTTTGATACCGGTCCGGTCGGCACGTAGGCATAGGCGTGCTTCAGCGGCACTTCCTCGGTCGGGTACGGCGCCTGTTCCTCGGGGCCCGTCTCCTCGGGAGCCCGCTCGTCCGACGGCGGCAGTTCGTAGGCCGAGCCTGGTCTGTCGTTTCGATGGTCTTCGCTCATCCAACATCCTCCAACGCGCGCCCGCTATCGGCCCGGTGTGGTGTGACGCGCCCGCTTGCCGGTATCGAAGCCCCAGACCGAGAGCGTCATGCGCATGGGTGTGTTCAGCAGCACTGCGAAGAGCACGGTATACAGCAGCGAGAAAAAGGCCTTGAGCAGTTCGTCAGGCGCGTCCCAACCGGCTACGGGCTCACCGGGCACCGCGTCGATCTGTCGCAGGCTGAGCAGTGCGACCACGATCAATTGGGCCGCGATGCCGCTGATGAAGGTCATCACGCCCATTGTCAGTGGCGAGTTGCGGAAGATGAGGACACGGGCCTCCAGCACGACGTACGCCGCGACGACGTATCCGAGAACGTGCGGACCGACGATGGCCACTTGGGCATCACCCGACCGGGTCGCCACCGTGATGCCCTGCAGGTCCACCAGCAGGCCGATAATCATCGCGGCCCACAGCGCCACGCCACGCCTGCCGCTCATGCCCACGAACACGAGCGCGATGAAAAGGAAACTCGGGTACGCCTTGTCCACGCCCAGGAGCGACACGCCGAACGATCCCTTGAGCCCTTCCTGGAGGACCAACAGCGCGTAAGTCATGATGGCGAAGACCGCCCAATTCACTGCGGTGATGTCCTGTTGTCCTGCCCGGGCTTCGGCTCGATTTCCACGGTGACCACGCGCACAACAACACGTGTCAGCCGCGTCAAGTCAACGACGGGACGCACGAGAATCTCGTGCTGCATCCGCGGGTTCTCCGGTGACGCCACCTTGCTGACCACCTTCCCGATGACGAATCCATCGGCGTCAGTGCTCCACGCGTCATCGGAACTGCGCACGTTGCCCACATGCATGAATGCGAGGTGCCCCTCCTCAACGAGGATGCTGTCGTCGACAACGGTCACGAAAGCCTCGCGCTGCGTGTCGTAGACGACGCGCAGGACCTGGGTCTCCTCGAGCGCCGGCGGCAATGCGTGTCCGTGGATCGGCGCGGCGAAGCGCACGAAATACTCGGCCCTCGGCTTGGTAGTCAACTGCACGGTTGAGGTCAGGGGGCCGACATCGATCACCCGTCCCACGAGGTTCATGCTGTTGACGGCCGTCGCGCCGACTCGCACGCCATCCATCGAGCCGACGTTCAGCGTCAGCGTCGGCTGCCGCGGGTCGCCGGACCAACCGGTCACGTCGGCCAGCACCATCGCGACATGCTCGAGGCGCTTGTAGTCACGGATCGCCTGGAGCATTCGCAGTTCGTTCCGGAGAGCATCGACTTGCGCGCGCAGCTTGTTGAGTTCCTTGTTGACGAGCTGGTAGTCTTCAGCGCTCAGCGATGATTCGCGCGTCCGCTCTTCGCCGCCGATCTTGATGGCGATGCGGCGCAGCATACCCTCGACGGGGGACTGTATTGCCGCGAGTAAGTTCTTCGGACCGTCGGTCGTCCACTGCAACCAACTGGCCGGCGCCTGACTGAGCAACACAGACAGCACCATCAGCGCGACGAAGATGCGTTGCGGAGTCAGAAGGTTGCGGGGCATGGCAGTTGGATTCTATACGAAGAAGCGGCGACGAAGCGACTGAGCGACGTCGGGGAAGCGGCCTTCGGCTCCGCGTCGATCCGGCCGCGCCCCTGCTCCCGGGCGTCACAGTTCCATGTCGCTTTCCAGCGTGCCCTTCCACTCCTCGAGGTGCTCGAGATAGATGGCGGTGCCGCGCGCGACGCAGGTGAGCGGATCGTCGGCCACCCGCACATCGAGCCCGGTGGCCTCGGCCAGCAAGGTGTCCAGCCCGCGAAGCAACGCGCCGCCGCCGGCCAGAGTGATACCGTTCTCAACCAGGTCGGCCGCGAGTTCCGGTTCGGTGCGTTCCAGCGTGCGAGTGACCACGTCGATGATCGCGCCGATCGGCTCTTGCAGCGCCTGACGGATTTCGTCAGACGTGATCACCGTCTTTCGCGGCAGGCCGGAGATCATGTCGCGCCCGCGCACCTCCATGGACAGGTCCTCGCCGCCCAATCCCTCGGAATGCGCCGAGCCGATCTCGATCTTGATTCGCTCGGCCGTCTGCTCGCCGATCATGAGGTTGTAGGCCTTCTTCATGTGGTTGATGATCGACTCGTCCATGTCGTCGCCGGCCACGCGCACCGACTCGCACTGTGCGATGTCCGCCAGCGACATGATGGCCACTTCGGTCGTGCCGCCGCCGATGTCGACGATCATGCTGGCCGTGGCTTCCACGACCGGCAGGTTCGCCCCAATGCCCGCGGCCATCGGCTCTTCCACCAGGTAGACGCGCCCCGCACCGGCGCGCTCCGCTGAGTCCAGGACGGCACGCTTCTCCACGGCGGTGATGCCCGACGGCACCGCGATCACCACGCGCGGCTTGAAGAAGCGATGCCCGGCGACCTTCCGAATGAAGTAGCCCAGCATCGACTCGGTAATCTCGAAATCGGAAATCACCCCGTCCTTCAACGGGCGGATGGCGGTAATGCTTCCCGGCGTCTTGCCCAGCATCTCCTTGGCTACCCAACCGACGGCATTGCCGTCCTGCAGCACCTGGTTCGTGCCCTTGCGCACGGCGACGACGCTCGGCTCGTTCAGCACGATGCCTTCCCCGCGCACGCACACCAAGGTGTTGCATGTGCCCAGGTCAATGCCCATGTCGACGCTGAACCAACTGAGGATGTTGTCAAGAAACAAAGTGGTCTCGCCCTTGCCTGCCTTCGTCGTCCGGTCGAAGGCACCCTGATTGGCAACGAACCAGCCCGGCCGCACGACGCGGCCCTTACATGCTGATCGGCCCGTGACGGCCCGCTCACAGAACGCTCAGATGCTAACCGATTCTTCAGTCAATTGCATGCTCGAGGCTGAATATCGGACGTCCCGAGCGACGGGCGGCCGTATTCGCAAGCCATGCGGGCCACGAAGGTTCAGTCGCTCTCTCCGCCGCCGCACCGACACGGGGCACACTCAGCGCGTTTCGACGATGTAGAAGGGGTCGCTCTCACCGGTCAGCGTGGTGTTGGCCGTCCAGAGAAATGCGATGCCAATGCCCAACGCCACCAGCGTGACGGCGATCAGGATGGTGTAGATGTTGGACCGTGCAGGACGGCGACGAGGCGGTCGACCCATCTGAGACATCTGTTCTCACTCCGATCAACTGATTCAACGCTTCACGCGCCTGGTTCAAACCGAACGGTCACGCCGAATGCTCAGCTACTGCCGGCGAACATCGGGCCGGTGCGGACCCGGTCGCCCTCGGAGACGGAGTCGCGCATCAGCGTCATCATGCCGGAGGCGTTCTGCTCGTCCACCATGCTCACCACCATCTCTCCGACCAGTTCGTCACCATTGCGGAACACCACGAACTTCATGCGTTCCTGCACGCGGTCGTTCTTGCCGACATTGATCTCAATGAAGGTCTTGCCACCCAGGCGGCGCACCGAGGTCACCTCGCCGTCGAGCGTGAAAGTGGGCACGAAGGGCGGCAACTCCTCGTCCGCCCCCAAGATCTCCGCACGCTGGCCAGGTGGCAGTTTGGCGATGCGATCGGTCAGTTCCTTGTTCCGGGCGGTGGAGGCCACAAGCAGTTCGCGCACACGATCGACGGCGTTGCTCAACTGCTCCCTGACGCTCAATAGCTCGTCCACGCGGCGGGACAACTGGATGACCTGCAGTTCGTAGTCGGCACGCTCGCCACGGACCCTCTCCAGTTCCTGCAGCTTGTCCTGATGGATGCCGGTCAACTGGGTGACGCTCGCCTCAAGTCGCTTGTTGTCGACCTCCAGAACATCGTTCGCAAGAGCCAGTTCGCTGTTGGCCTTGTTGAGCTGCTGGATCTCCTTGTCCTTCAGTTCGAGGCTCTTCTTCAGGCGCTCGGCCTGGATCTTGTAATCGTTCACAACCGTGAAGTTGCGGTTCTTCAACTGGGTGAGTTCCCGGGTCCTCACCTCGTTGAGCTTCTGGGCGGCCTGCAGCTCGGTCTTCGCATCAGCCAATTGCTGGTTCAGGTTCTCCAGGTTATGCACGAAGGGGATGAGCATCGCTACAAAGGCGACAGAGCAGACCATCACCAGCACGACCAAGACTCTCGTGAGGATACTCAAGGTGACCTCCTGGCGTAGGAAGGAAGCGAAACACAGGCGGGGCCGACACGGGGCGTTGCAGGGCTCTGAGGCATCCCGTGCAGAGCATTATGTCCCGTGGCTGGCAAGCCTGTCAAACCCATAGTCCGCAAAAGCGGACGCCTTCGGCTCAACGGCTCTGCCGCGCCACGGCCTGCAGCACCGCCCGGGCGGCGGCCAAACGCACCCGCTGCTGCGGGTCGTTGAGCAATTGTACCAGAAATCGTGCTGAAGCGGCATCATCAAAATAGCCCAAGGCGTGCGCCGCCACCTCGCGGAACAGCAGCGTCTGGGACCGGCCCCCCTCGATGACCAGATCCCGGCCGTCGAAATTGCCCATCTTTGCAAGCGATCTGGCCGTAACCAGGCGCAACTCAAGGTTGTTCCTCGACTCACGGAGAATCTGCAACAATCCCGGCTGCCACCGGCGATCGCCCAGATCACCCATGATCTGGACCGCCAGGGCCCGGACTTCGTGGAACTCCGAATAGACGGCCGAACGGATCACCTGCAACATGGATTCGTCGCCCAAGCGGGTCAGGGCTTCGGCCAGTTGCAGCCGCGCCAGTGCCGCCTCCTCGCTCTTGGCCCGCTGCATGGGCGACTCGGCCGTCAGTTTCAGCAGGCCGATGGCGCTGGGATCACCCAGATGACCCAGCAGCATCACCACGTTAGATCGGAGGTAGGGGTCGTCATCCTGCAGCATCGCGGCCATCGGCGTCAGGTTGACATCGCGCCCGCAGCGTTTCATCGCAAACAAGGCCGCGGCTTGGACCGACCTGCTCTCGCCAACCGCGCGGGACAGGCCGCGCTTGCGCGCCGGATCCAAGGCGCCGTCCGTACTCTCGAGTAGCGTCCGCAACTCAGTCTCGCGCACCCGCTCCTTGACGAGTACCGATTCGGCGCTATCCGCGAAGTCGAGCATGCGGAACTTGCCGACGGTCACCAGCGCCGAAAAACGCACCGCACGGTGGTTGTCGTCCAATGCCTGGGAGATAAGCGGCGCGAGGTGGTCAGGCAGCATATGGGCGGCCTCAACGGCTCGCGCCCGGGTGAAGGGATCATTATCCGACACCGCGCGGATGATGATACTGACCGCCTTGTCGCGAGCCGACTCCAGGACCGTTCGCGCGCTGGTAGGCGATCGGTCACCGGCGTCGGTCGGCCCGGCCGTCGTCGGCATGCTCTCGCAGCCGCCATTCACCATGAGCGCCAGGGCGCTGACCAGTCCGAGCAAGGACCATGCGAACGAACGACAGACGACTCGAGTCATAGTTGATCCTTCCACAAGCACAGGTATCAGGCGGGGTTCTGCATCGCGCCGCCCGACTGTCTCTCGATCCCATCGCGGCGACGCGGTTTGGTCAGCGCGGCGAGGGCCGCCGTGCCGGTCAATGCCGCCATGATACCCATCGGCCATGATCCGACCAGTCCATAGAGACTTGTGGCGTCCGACAGCCGCATTTCGCGCGTCAGATGGCCCTGCACGCCGGCTGGGATCAGTCCCTCAATCCGCCCCGACGCATCGATAAACGCACTGACGCCGGTGTTGACACTACGGGCCATCGGTACGCGCAGTTCTATGGCGCGAAACGTGGCAATCTGGAGATGCTGCACAGGCTGGGCGGTGCCAGTGTACCAGGCGTCATTGGTCAGATTCAACACAGCATCCGCCCGTTTCCCGCCATCCTCGTAGACCATGCGGCGGGTCAACCGCCCCACCGCGTCTTCGTAACAGATCGGCGTCACTACGCGTACCCGCTGTCCACCTGCCGCCGCCGGCACCCCGAACACGGTCAACTCACTGCCGGGACGCACCGAGTAGTCTCGCTTGTACGGGCTCAGGTACTCGAGGAACATGCGTTTGAGCCAGGGCCACCGGTCGACCCAGGGGATGTACTCGCCGAACGGTACGCGATGCACCTTGTCGTACCGGCCGAGGACATGCGGTTCAGCGCCGGACATCAGCAGCACGGCGTTCGTCCGTCTGAGCGGTATGAAAGGCGGCAGATTCGGGTCGTCGGGCATCTCGATCTCGTCCCAGGCCGGCGTGCCGACGAAGACCGGCGTCGCCAGCCGCGTCAGAGCTTCCTCCAGGTCGCGGCGGTTGTTCGTCGCGCTCAGGCCCGGGAATGTCTCATCCTCAACCGGGTTGCCGTCGGCGCGCTGTCGGGCCACCATCCGCTCCCAGCGCCGGCGCACTTCCGCCTCCCGGACGAGGAAGAAAGCGTACGCCTCATCGTTCACCGGGTAAGGGGTGGCGGTCTCAGGCCACACGATGACGTCGCATTCGCCTGCCTCCCTCAGGCCGCTGAAAGTGAGCGAAAGCAGGTCGGACCAGTCGCTAAGCAGTTGTTCGCGATCACGCCGCACTTTGTTCTCGTGCGGCACGTTGGTCTGGATCACGCAGACGCGGAACGTCGGCCGGCCTTGCGTGCTCGCATCGACCTGCCTGATCCGCACCGCGCCGTAGAGCAACGCTGAAGCAAGCACAGCGGCGCAAAGCGCGCTGCTGACCACTACCCGGCTTGAGATGCCTCTGCTGACCTTTGCGGGCTTCAAGGGATGGATCAGCAAGTCCACCACCAGACCGCTGACCATCGCCACCACGAAGCTGACCGTATGCTGGCCGAAGAGGTCAGCCGTCTGCACCAGCCAGTTGGCGCCGTGCTCGGGCGAGGTCGGACCGAGCGCGTGGGCAAGGAAGAACCATCCGAACCCACCGGCGAGCATCCAGCCGCGGACGAGTTCGAGGCTCGTCCACACCATGGCCGTCACCAGCGTCATCGGCAGCCGCCAGCGAAGGTAGATCCACCGCCCGAGGAGCGCGGCGACAGGGAAATAGAGCCCCAAGTAGGCACAGACAGCGATGGTCCCGCCAACGGTCACGGGGTACAACCACCGAATCATGATCAGCCACCAGACCCAACCGATGAGCCACCCCGTCCAGAGCACGGTTCGCCGCCGCTCGGCCGCGATGCCGGCAAGCATGATCGGCGCCGGCGCCACGAAGACAAGCGGCCAGAGGCCCGCAAACGGGAAACTCAGCCCCAGCAGCAGCCCGCCCAGCGCAAAGAACCCGGCGACCACGAGCGCGTTGCGGCGTGATTCCGGCGGCAGGATCGGTCTCGTCAGGTCCAAGGCCATGGCATGAGGATACCGGACTTGCCGGGTCGCCGCGCTTCGCGGACAGACGGGCGGGCGAAAGGAAAACGCCCGGCTCTCGGCGCGGGCGTTCTCACTCCGATTCCTTCTCGCAGACGGGGAAGCACTAGATCGCTCGGGGATGCGCTTCCTGGTAACTGTTGCGAAGGCGCATCGAGGACAGATGCGTGTAAATCTGGGTGGTGGAAAGCGACTGGTGGCCGAGCAGTTCCTGCACCGATCGCAGGTCCGCGCCGTTGTCCAGCAGGTGCGTCGCGAAACTGTGACGCAGCGTGTGCGGACTGATCGTCGGGTCGAGCCCGGCCATGCTCAGGTACTTGTCAAGCTTGCGGCGAACACTGCGGCTGGAAAGCCGGCCGCCGTTCTTGTTCACGAAGAGCGGCACCGCCGGGTTCGTCAGCGCGGCTTCGCGGATCGCCTTGAAGCGCGGATCCGGCTCGAGCAGCGTCAGGTAATGGCGGATGGCGGCAAGGGCGTGCGTACCCAGCGGCACGATGCGCTCGCGCCGACCCTTGCCCTTCACGCGGATCGTCTGCTCCTCCATCACCAGGTCGCTTCGATTCAGGTCCACCAGTTCGCTCACGCGCACGCCGGTGGAATACAGCGTTTCGAGGATGGCACGGTCGCGTGCCCCCAGGGTCTCACGGTTGTCCGGCATGGACAGCAGCTTGTCCACCTGCTCCACGCTGATCGCCTTGGGCAGGCGCTTGGTCTGCTTGGGCGTGCGGATCATCAGCATGGGATTGCTCTCCGCGCGGCCGACACGCTGCAGCCACTTGTAGAAGCTGCGAAGCGTGGCGATCTTCCTCGCCACAGTCGCGGGGCTGTACCCGAAGGTATCCAGGTGCGACAGGAACGCGCGAATGCCGACCTGGTCCGCGCCGGCGAGCATGGCGTCCACGTCCACTTCCGTGGCGACCTGCTGCTGACCGTCGCCCTTGGTTGCCTGCTCAACGAGGTAGTCAACGTACTGTCGCAGATCGGCCTCGTAGCATCGCGCGGTGTACGGGCTGAAGTGGCGCTCGAAGCGCAAGTACTGGACGAAAGACTCAATATTCTGGCTGCTGTGTGACATTTGGGGGTTCCTTCCCTTTATCTGTTAGCCGTCGGCGCCCCTCCGCGAGCTCCTGGGTCTTGTTTGTTGCGTTCCGTTTATCCACAGCCCGACTAGGCGGGCTTCATCAGACGATCAAGCTCCTGGCGCAGGCCGCAGCCGAGCCGATGTGACACGACGGCGGCGTCAAACCACCCGAGCTTCGAGTTCGGATCACGAACCATCTCCACCAGCCCCGCCAGCATGCTGTGCTCCTGCCCGCGGCTGTAACGGAAGACGTAGCGCTGCCCGTCCTTGACCAGGACGAGTTGCTGGCCGTCCTCGCACGCCTCGGGCCCGAGCACCTGCGGGATCGCCCCGCTTGACTCGGGCACACCATCGCCTTGTCCGGCGTCGCCGGTCGGGGTGGCGGATTGTTCGTAATCCTTCGATGCCATTCGACACTCCATTCGCCGCTCCCTTCCGGAGCCGGCGACGAAGTGTCGCGACTCATCCGGGAGAGGATTCCAGCTCGATTTCAGGCAGCCGCATGGTTTCCCAGTGCAGCAGCCGCCAGCTCATCACGTAGCTGACGAATTCCGTGTAAAGGTCCATGCTGATCCGGTAGCGACGCCAGGACTCACTCTTGAGGTCCTCCGGGCCGCGCAGGTTCGCGAAGGTTCGCAGGCCCCTACGCACGTCCGGGTTCGCCGCGTCGTAGAAGCCCTCGATCACCGTGGGCTCGTTGCGGATCGATGGCATGTCGAGCGCGACGTGCTCGTCGGTCGCCGCGATTGAAAGCGCCCGCAGGTTCGCCGGGTCGGCCCGGTCAATCTTCTCATCGACGTACAGTTCGATGGTGAGCCCCAGTTTCGGCGGATCATACGGGTCGTAGGCCGTGACCAGACCGATCACGATGCCGTCCGCGCCGAGTTCGCGCATGAGTTGGAAGGCATCAGACTTCGTTCTGACCTCAGCCATGCCCAGCACTTCCATGGCTTCCAGCACGCGATTCACCGGAAGCACATCGATATTGCGGGCATTCTGCAGTTGCTGGACGAGTCGGTCGGCGATGCGCGGCGTGTCGACGTTGAGCATGCCGCTCTTGTTGGTCGGCGGCGCCACCACCCACAATCGCCGCGCCGCGTATGGGCTGTCCAGTGGACCGGCCGTGGTCTTGTCGCGCAGCGCCTCGGCCAGCACGTCCCATGGATCCACCGGATCAGTGCCGTCGAGCACATAGCCGCCGTGGAGGCACCCGCCCAGACTAATCGTGAGCAGCGCCAACGCGAGGGTCAGCATGACCTTTTCACTTTTCATGGCATCCTGCCGCGTCTTGTAGATGAGCCTCCAACTCATCGCATCCGATCGCGTCCGGCCGCCGACAGGCCTCTGCCGGCTTCTTGCCGCACGCAAAGACGGCGAAGGGACGATCAATCCCTTCGCCGCGCATTTCATGGTGATTCGTCGTCCCTGCCCTCAGGCAGCGCGACGGTATCGCCGCCGATCACGCCGCCGTCGGTCCCGTCCACCGTGCGCGTGTTGCCCGGCGCGCTGTGCGGCATCACCAGGCGCATCTGCTCGTTCGGAACAATGGACCAGATGTTGCCGGTGCCGCTCTTGGCGCGGTTCGACACGAACACCACGCGGCCGTTCGACGTCCACACCGGCTGGGCATCGGTGTACTTGCTCTGCGTCAGGTTGGTACGTGACTGGCCCTGCAGATCGGTAATCCACACATCGGCCTTGGGCATCTGGCCTGACTGGTGCTGGTCCGGATGGAGCACCGTGCAGAAGACGATGAACTGGCCGTTGGGCGCCCAGCTCGGCGTGATGGCCGCGGCGTTGGAACTCGCGGCGATCTCGGTCGGGCGCTTGGCCTCGCCATTCTCCAGGTCGATGGTCCAGATGCTGAACCAGTGTACGCCGCGTTGCCGGGCGCGCTGGAAGACAATGCGATCGTCCGTCGGCGACCATTTCGGAAACAGCCCGTAGCCGACATGGCGCCGGGCGGCCGGATTGTCCACGTCGAGCACCCAGAGCTCCCACTGCCCGGAGCGCGAACCGAAACTCGAGTACACCAGCTTCTTGCCGTCGGGGCTGAAACTCGGGTGGATATCGTGTGTACCTGCGGTGGTCAGTTGCTGGGGCTTGCCGCCTTCGGTGCTGACCAGGTAGACGTCCCAGTTGCCGTTGCGGTTGGAGCAGAACGCGATGCTGCGGCCGTCTGGACTGAAGCAGGGCATCTGATCGTCCGCGGCATGGGTGGTCAATTGCCGCACCGTGCTGCCGCCGATCATCTGGATGTAGATATCCGAGGTCTTGCGATGCCGCGTTGAGGAAAAGGCGAGCCAGTTCCCCGTCGGATCGACATCAGGATCGAAGTCGCCGCCTTCGGTGGCGGTGGTCAACTGTGCGAGGTTGCCGGCTTCGTCGAGCGGGCTCACGGTGGTGCTGGGCCCGCCGGCATCAGGAATCTCACCGTAGAGTCCGAGCGATCCGAACGGACGCACCGGCTGCGATGGGTCCCCGACATCCTCAAAACCGTGGTCTTCCGGTTCGGATGTGAAGTTGACCGGCATCGTCCCGTCATCACTCATGCCGCCCTGCTCGAGGCCGGCCGTCGCGGTCTTCGCCGACTCGCCGACAGATGGGATGCCGTGGGGCCCCGGACCGTAGAGACCGGGATCAGTGGCGGCGAGGAAAGTGGGCGTGTCATGTCGATCGGTCTGGGGCGGCTGCTTGGCCTGGGCTTCGGCCATGCGACGCCAGTACTCGGATTTCTGCTTCTCGAGCTGCGCTAACGCGGCCTGCTTCTGCGCGAGTTCTTCCTGGTTGGCTCCCATGTCCCAAGCGCCGTTGTACTGGCCGGCCGCACATCCGAAGAGTGACGTCGCCATGACAATCAGAATGATGCAATGGATGGGAGTTCTGTTCAGCATCGGATCGCCCTTCCAGGGCCGGTCGGCTGACCGGTCCATGCTCGGGTTCAACTCACGGGTTAACGGCTGTTCGCTTCCGCCATGGAACCTTCTATTCGGCTCTTTCGGCGTCGCGTCCGTGGGCGTCAGCTTCGGCCGGCGTCCAAGGGCCGTTATCGGGCGAGTTGGAAATCGCTCTGCAACCACCTGTAGCCCGAATGGTTTATCGGACACGACGCGATGGCCCCTTTAGCCAATCACTTACATCGCATTGCCAGAACATGGTTTGCCGGAATCGGACCGGCCACGACAAGGCATGCCAACCACAGAACGGCGCTCGCCATACTGAAGACTTTCAGTTGGAAGCCACTCGCTCGGCTATCGGACGTGGATGTGGTTGGCGGGATGGTTCATGCGCTTGCGACCCGCGCGGCAGTGAGGCGATACTGCCGTCATGCCAGACCTCGCAGAGCACAGAATCGACGTTGGCGAAACCGGAGATGGCACGCGCTACATACTGCCCTGGCGCAAGCTGGGCGTGGGACGGCTGGTCGGCCTGTTCCTTCTGCTGTTCGGTCTCGGGTTCGGCGGTTGCCCGATGTCCGGTGCGCTCAGCGGCATGGGCGGCGGTTCGGGGTCTTCGATCATCGGCTGCGTGTTCACCGTGCCGTTCATCGCGATCGGATTGCTCGTCGCCCTGTTCGGCATCTTCCTGCTGCTGGGAGGCGGCAACCTCGTCATTGTGATTGACCGCCAGTTCATCCGTGCCGGCGACGGCGTGGGGCCCTTCCGCTGGTGGCGCAAGCGCCCGGTCATGAAGCTTCGACGCATCGTGATCGGCAACGAATCGTTCACCACGCAGAAGAGTGAGGGTCACGCCGCCGCGCAGCAGAAGCTGAATCTGCTCCGGGCCGAATTCGAGGGCGCGTCGGACATGGTGTTCGCGCACAGCTACCCGGCGCCGATGCTGCGGGACCTGGCCGACGCGCTGGCCCGGCACGTGGCGCAGCTTCAACCGGACGGTCTGTTCGAGCCACGGGAAGGCGAGGTCGTCGTCGCGGTTGACGAGGAGCCGGGCACCGATGAGCCGGTCTACGAGGAAGCGGCGCCTGCACAGCCGAAGAAGACGCGGGTGCTGATCGACCGGCGCACCGACGGGCTGACGCTGACCGTGCCCCCGGCCGGCTTCTTCAAGGGATCGAAGGGCCTGGCCGTTTTCGCGATCCTCTGGGACGCGTTCGTCGCGGTGTTCTTCGTCATTGCGGGCATCGGCGGCATCGCGGCGGGCCGGTTTCTGCCTCTGCTGTTCGTGTTGCCCTTCGCAGCCGCGGGGGTGGGCATCACGCTGCTGGCGGTCAGCATGGGCAAGCGCAAGGCGATCCTGGATGTGATCGGTCCTCAGCCCGCCGCCGCACTTCTCATCACGAGGCAGGGCCTGTTCAAGACCCAACAGGACGAGTTGACCACCGACCGGATCAAGTCGATCGAAGTGGCGCCGACCGGCATGGAGGTCAACAATGTGCCGGTCATGGCTCTGTACGTCACCCCGCATGAAGGAAAAGCCGTCAAGATGCTTTCTCACCTCGGTAACGACGAACTCGATTGGCTGGCCGCGCTGTTGCGGTGGGAGATGAGCATCCCCACGACCTACGGCCGCGTGAAAGCTCAACGAGTGGCCCGCGACCTGGTGGAGCGACTCACCGGCGGCGCCAAACGGGACGCGTGAAAGCCGCGCGGATCCCCCGGGCGTCATCATCGACCTATCATTCATCACCATGACGCAGACCCCCACGACGCTTCGCAGAGTGTCCGTACCCGACTCCCCTGACGGCGCTTCGTTCGAACGGAACGAGCACGGGGTGGCGATCACGCTCACCTCGACGGTGCCCAACCAGACGATCAGCCGGTTGCGCAAGCGCGGCATCGCCTGCCTGATCGTCGCTGGCATCCTCGCGCTGGCTTTCGCGGTGACGGGACTCTATCGGTCGGTCATGGCCCCGGTCGTTGTCGGTCTGATCGGGGTATTCGGGCTGCTGCAGTGGATGGGAGCGCGCAATCTGGTGAACTCCGGCGCCATCATCGATGTCGTGTGCGACCGGCACAACCCGCGGCCGGACGACGTGCTGATGATCAATGAGCGGGAGCTGTTCGAGAAGCGACTGCACCGCTGGGGGGTCAACGAGATCGCGGCGGTGAACGTCGGGGCCGCGGACTTCCGCGACATGGGCCGACCCATCCCCAAATTGCAGATCCACCTGACCAACGGCACGATCCACCGCTTGCTGCCTGGCCGCGACAAGCAGGAACTGATGTGGATCGCCCAGATCATCCGCGACGAGACCGGCGTGCCGGATCAGCCAGCCACGGCGGGGGCCTGAGCAGTCGCCGGCGCCAATCACATGCGCTCAACCGTCCGGATGCCGAGCAGCGACAGGCCCTGATGGAGGACGCGCGCCACGACATCGCACAGCACCAGCCGGCTGTGCTTCGTCGCCTCGTCCGCAGCCCGGAGCACGGGGCACGCTTCGTAGAACTTGTGGTAGGCCGTGGCCAGTTCGTAGAGGTAGATGCACAACCGGTGCGGTTCGAGTGACCGTGACACGCCCTCGATGACCGACCCAAACTGCATCAGCTTGAGCGCCAACACCTTCTCAGCCGGCTCACTGATGGACAGCGCTTGGGGGTCGAGCGAAGCCGAATCGACCTCGCCCTTGCGGAAGATCGAACGGATGCGCACATACGCGTTGATGAGATACGGGGCCGTGTTGCCTTCGAACGAAAGCATCTGATCCCAGTCGAACACATAGTCTCTGATGCGGTCGCTGGACAGGTCCGCGTACTTGATCGCACCGATGCCGATCGCTCGGGCGATGTCCGCCACTTCGCCCGCGGACAGTTCGGGGTTCTTCTTCCGTATGATCGCCTCGGCGCGGCCGATCGCCTCATCAATCACGTCGGAGAGTTTGACGGTGCCGCCCTCGCGCGTCTTGTACGGTCGCCGGTCCTTACCGAGGATCATGCCGAACGGCACATGTTCGAAGGAAACGTCCGACGGGAGCCATCCGGCCTGCCGCAGTGTCTGGAAGACCATGGCGAAGTGCTGCGCCTGCCGCGCATCCGTGACGTAAATGGCGCGGTTCACGCCAAGATGATCGATCCGGTGCCTCGCCGCGGCCAGGTCCGTGGTGGCGTAGAGATACCCGCCGTCCGACTTGCGCACGATCATGCCCAACGGACTGTCTTCCTTGTCCTTGAATCCCTCAGGATAGGCCACCAAAGCGCCCTCGCTCTCGACCAGAACGCCAAGTTCGCTGAGCGCTTCGACAACGCGCGGCAGATCGTCGTTGTACGAACTCTCGCTGCGGATGTCGTCATCCGTCAGGAGAATGCCAAGCCGGTCGTAGGCCTCGCGGAAATGTCCGGCGCTTTCTTTAAAGAGTTGCCGCCAGAGCGCCAGCGTTTCGCCCTCATGGGCCTGCAGTTTCACAACACGATCCCTCGCCCGCGCGGCGAAGTCGCGGTCGGCGTCGAACTTCGATTTCGCCTCCTGGTAGAACGTATTGAGATCCGCGATGTGGATCGGCTCGCCATCCGCTTTCGCGCCCATGTCCAGCAGGTGCTCAATCAGCATGCCGAACTGCGTGCCCCAGTCGCCCAGGTGGTTCTGGCGGATCACCTCATGGCCCCCGAACGCCAGCACGCGGGCGATGCAGTCGCCGATGATCGTCGATCGCAGGTGACCGATGTGCATCTCCTTAGCGACATTTGGACTGGAGTAGTCCACCACGACCTTCTGCGGCGGATCGGCTTTCGCAACGCCCAGCCGGGCATCGCCGGGCATCGCGGCCGTCTGGTCGGCCAGCTTGTCACTGCTCAGCGTCAGATTGATGAAGCCCGGACCTGCAATGTCAACCTTCTCGCAGACGTCCTGCCACTGCAGTTGGTCGACGATCCGCTGCGCTACATCGCGCGGCTTGGCGCCGACCTTCTTGGCCAGGCTCATCGCGCAGTTCGCCTGATAGTCGCCGAACTGCGGGTTCGTCGAAGGGCGAAGGATCGGATCCTCGTCCGCGTATTCCGGTCCGAGGGCTGAAGCGAACGCGCTCTGCAGGCGCGTGTGCAAGGTCTGCGTGAGATCCGGCATGGTGTCGTTCCCGTTTCTGGCCCGGCTGGACGCAAAAGGGTACCCGCTGGCGACCGGACGTCCAACCACCGGAGACTTGATCGGCGCCGCGCCCTGACGCGTTATGATGGTGACGGAGATACTGCCATGATGAAAGCATGCACACTCGCACTGTTTGGGGCGATCAGTCTCGTTTCGACGGCGTTGATCTTGCAACTCGTAACGTTGCCCGCGACCGCTTCCTCGTCTTCGACGCCCACGGAATCCGGAGGGTGGGTGAAAGTCGACCAGGACCGCCCGCCATCGGCCCGCGCCGGGCACGCAGCCGTCTACGACCCGGACACGAAGCGGGTCATCCTGTTCGGCGGCGGTGATCTCAGACACAGCGGCGAGGGCCGGCCGCGCAACGACACCTGGGCGTGGGACGGCAAGCAGTGGTCGCGGCTGACGCCCCCGCGCTCGCCCACCGCCCGGTTCGGCCATGCCATGGCCTACGACGCACGCCGGAAAGTGATCGTGATGTTCGGCGGCGCCAACGCCAAGGGGCAATTGCTGCGCGATCTGTGGGAGTTCGATGGCCGGACGTGGACACAGGCGAATACCCGCCTCGCCCCGCCGCCGCGCGCAGACCACGCGATGGCCGCGGACACCTTCAATCAGCGCATCACGCTGTTCGGCGGCAGAACCGCAGCCGGCGCCGCCGATGACATGTGGCAATGGGATGGTCGGCTATGGCGGCCGCAGCGCATCAAGGGAACACCCGACGCGCGCTACGGCCATGCGATGGTCTACGATCCGTCCGACCGGCGGATCATTCTCTTCGGTGGCGCCAACGGCGGATTCCCCGCCATGCACGACACATGGCGGTGGGATGGCAGCGCCTGGGAAGAGGTGGAAACGGAAACCCATCCGCCCGCGGGACGCGGACACGCGATGGCCTTCGACAATGCGAACAACCGCGTGGTGCTGTTCGGCGGGTATCTCGTCGATCAACAGGCGCGCGGCTTCCAGCGAACGTGGGTGTTCGACGGCAGCGACTGGCGAAAGATCACCGATCCGTTGGGTCCCGCGGACCGGGCGGGCTGCTCTCTCATCTATGACACGGATAGCAAGCAGTTAATGCTCTTCGGCGGCATCGGCCGCCGGGCGCTGTTTGACGATACGTGGACCCGCCCGTAAGCCGGGGTCTCGCCCTTCAAGTCAGCCGAAGTCATGGAGAGAGTGCGGTCCCGCCTCTCCTCGTGCGGTGAATTGACTACTCCACTTCGGCCACCAGTTCCCGGCTGCGATGCTGAAGCTGCGCCTTGAGCCGCGCGAGGATGGATGAGTGCATCTGGCTCACGCGTGATTCGGAGAGATCGAGGGTCACGCCGATTTCCTTCATCGTCATCTGCTCGTAGTAGTAGAGCACCACGATGAGCCGCTCAGCGCGTGAAAGCCCCTTGGTGATCATGTCCTTGAGATCCTGCCGCTGCGCGGCCGAAAGCGGATTGACCTGCCTGCCATCCTCAAGCACGTCGATTTCGCGCACGTCCTTGTTTGAATCCGTCTCGAACCACTTGCGCGACAAAGACACGACGCCGACCGCGCCCGCATCCTTCTTGACCTTCGCGTACTCCTCCTTGTTGAGTTTGAGCCGACTGGCCAGTTCATCGTCGGTCGGTTTGCGGCCCGTCTCTTTCTCAAACGCCTTGCGGGCCGCCTCGATCTGGCTCGTACGGCTGCGCACCAGTCGCGGCACCCAGTCCATCGATCGCAGTTCGTCGAGAATGGCGCCGCGGATGCGGGGAGCGCAGTATGTTTCGAATTTCACGCCGCGGTCGAGATCAAACGCATCGATTGCGTCCATGAGGCCGAAGATGCCCGCGCTCATGAGATCCTGGACGTCGACCTCGTCGGGCAGTTTCGTGTGTATCCGCTCGGCGTTGTACTTCACCAGCGGCAGGTAGTTCTCCATCAGGATGTTCCGCAACTCCTCGGTGGCAGCCTTCTTGTACTCCACCCAGATCTCCTCGATCGGGCGGCCATCCCGGCGCGGCTGCGTTTGGATCGCACGTGCTCTTGCCATGGTCTACTCCTTGACCCTTCTTGACCCGGCCCTTCGTCCTTGAAGCGCCGTAACTCCACTCGCGCAGGCCACGCGGCCGATTCGTGCTACGCCGCGTCCTGCATCGGTTCTCCGACGTTCAACTCATCCTCGAGGATGTCCACGTTCGTCCCGACATCCGCTTCGGCAGCGCCACGCGACTTGGGCCTTGGTTCGTCATCCGGGATCGGATGCGCCTTCTTGTACTCCCGGATACTGTCGTCAATCAGTCTGCTGGCGATGTGCCCAACGACGAGCCCGATGATGTAGCAGACCAGCATGGTGACCAAGGCGCGCCACAGGATCAGCATCGCGCCATTGCCGGCACGCATGCCCACAACAATGGCCGCGATGAACGCGATGAGCGAGAAAGAGGTTGCGATGACTCGTGCAGGAATCGCTGAGCACTCCGTTGCCCGCGAGCGCCATCCATGGCCTCACGTCGATCTGCAAGAGCAGAAGTTTCCGCGTCGGACGATCAGCATTCTAGAGACCCTTGGACGAAACGTAAAGCACTGAATGGACTGTTCGGGAAAACTCGTTACCTCAAGGTAGATATCGGCACTCCGCGCTATGGCCTGTGCACATATTGTCCACAGACACCACATCGAAGTCGAGAAGACTGCCTTTCCCCCTGGCACGCCACGCGCACCGAACCCATCGGAATCACAACGCGGGGCGCACCAAACGTATCGGTCACGTATCGCACCACCCTTTGACGAAACGTCAAACAGGTAGGCCGCGGTCGGCGCTTCCCACATGCGGAAACCCGTTGTGCATCCCGTGATCCCCTGGTCAGGAACATCGCGCAGTGAGCGCTGATTCACAGCCAACCCAACAGCGCGCCATGATTCGAGTGTTGGTGCGGGGATCAGCCGGCCAGCCAGTGCGCGACGCGACGGAAGAAACTCTCGTCCTGAGGTTCCTTGGCAAACCGGTCAATTCGGTGAGCCAACTGGCCGATGTTCACCGACGCCTCCGTTCGAGGTGCTCCGAGTACGAACGGGCGTCGGGCGCGCACCGAAGCGACGACGCGCGCATCTTCGACAATGTGACCGGCGTAGTGAGGCGTGCAGGAAAGGAACCGCCGACAGACGGCGCAAATGCGATCGAACACCGCCCGACCCTCGGCCGGCGTGCGAACCATGTTGACCAACACCCGCAGGTCGACCGCCCGCGCGCTCCGGTGCAGCGTTTTGATAACGGCGTAGGCATCCGTAATCGCGGTGGGCTCCGGTGTCGTAATGATCAACTGCTGGTCAGCGCTGGCCAGAAAACTGAGCACATTGGGGCTCACGCCCGCGCCGGTATCGACCAGGACGACATCGGCGAGCAGTTCGAGTTGGCGCATCTGCTGGATCAATCGGGCCCGCTCGAACTCGGACAGCGCCGCCATCTGGGCCAGGCCCGACGCGCCGGGCACCAGCCGGAAGCCGCCGGGGGCATCGATGATCGCCTGGTCGAGCGTGCGGCGCCCCGCCACGACATGGGCAAGGTTGGTCAGCGGCGAGAGATTGCAGAGCACATCGGCGTTGGCCGTGCCCAGATCGGCGTCCAATAGGATCACGCGGCGGCCCATTTGCGACAGCCGAATGGCAAGGTTGACAGCGATGTTGGTCTTACCGACGCCGCCTTTGCCGCTGCTGACGCCGATGAAGTGCGCGCGCGGCCGGACTTTGCCCTCGGGTAACCGATCGCCCTCAAGCACCTGTTGCGCCACCCCCTGCGGTCGGCCCCGCCGCCCGGCTTCATGCTGTTCCACGAGATTGCGCAGCGCCTGCGCCTGGTCCTGACTCATCACTGAATACCCGCGCCATCTGGCTCCAACCGCCCGCCGAGCACCAGTTCAGCCACCCGTCTCGGATGGCCCGGCTCGATGTGGTGCGGCACTTCCTGTCCGGTCGTCAAGTAGCTCAGCCGCTTGTTCACCCTACGAGCGACGTTGAGCAGGACGCCAAAGCTAACCGCTTCATCCAGCTTTGTAAATATGATCTCGTCGGTTCGAATGCGGCTGAAGCGCTCGACCGCATCCAACATCACCGCCTGCGTGCATGTCGACGAGAGTACGAGATGCACCTCGTGCGGATCGGCCGCGTGAATGAACGCCGCTAACTGCTCGAGCTTCGGATCATCGCGCTGGCTGCGTCCCGCCGTGTCGATCAGGATCACATCGCAGCCCGAACACCGGCGCAACGCCTTGGGTAACTCATCGGGGCTGCCCACCACCTGCAGCGGAATGCCGATGATCTCCGCGTAGGTGCGCAACTGATCCACCGCCGCGATACGGTAGGTGTCCAGCGTGATCAAACCCACGTGCCGTCGCTGCTTAAGCTTGAACGTCGCGGCCAGTTTCGCCACCGTGGTGGTCTTGCCCACGCCGGTGGGACCGATCAGCGCAATGGTGCGCGGCCGCCCGTCGTTGGTGGGTCTGAGCGCCAGAATGCCCTGCCCGTCGGCCACATCGGTCTCCGCGGCCGGGATGAAGCGTGAAATGGACTGAAGCGCAGCGTCGCGAACTCTGCTCGCATCATGAACACCCGTTTCGCCAACGCTGGTCTGCACATCGCGCACGATTTCGTCGGCCAGCTCTTCGCTGACTTCCTGCTGCAGGAGCGCCATGTACTGATCAAAGAGCGGGCCGGCCAGTTCGCTGGTAGGCCCATTGGCCCCAGGATGCGAGCGCTGTCGCTGCATCATGGACGCGACCATCTGCTTCACCAGTCTCATCTCGCGTGCCAGTTCTTCGCCCGCCTCACCAGACAAGCCCGTGTTGTTCGCCTCCGTCGGCGACGCGCGCTCGGGTCTGGCCACGGCTTCAGCCACCGGCGTCGGCCGCGACACGCGCGGCTGCCTCGCCGAAGACGATGCCGGTTGATCCATCGCGAACTCCGCCTTCGCCGCGGCATACGTGCGCCGGATCAGATCGCCGGCCGCGGACGGCTGTGGCGCGCCGCTTGCCTTGCCCGCGGGACGAACCGCCACGGGCGCACGCTTGCGCGGGCCTGTGGCGTCGGTGTCCGCGGCCAGTCGCTCGCGCCGGGTTGCGCTGGCTTTCTCCTTGCGCGACCGCCCGATGGCCCGGCCTTCGGCCGCCGTGATCTCGACGATGTCCTTGGCGCCGATACCGAAGATGCCGCCGCGCTTGTACTGGCGGGTATGCAGAATGACCGCATCCGACCCGAGATCGCGCTTCACCAGCGCAAGCGCTTCGTTCATCGTCCTGCTCGTATACGTCTTCAACTTCACGTGACGGCTCCTTGCAGCGCTTCAGTTTCCCGTTGCGGCTGCTCCTCATCCAACTGGACCAACCCCATCGATTCGACATGAATCCCCTTACCCACTTCGTTGTAGCCGAGTACCGCCGCGTTGGGCAGATGCGGCTCGATCAGTCGGCGCACCTGGCCCCGCACTTGCGGTGAGGCGAGCACGACCGGATGATGCCCCGCCTGCACCAGCCGCTGCAACTCGCTGATCATCGCAACGGTGATCTTGTTCGCGACCGAAGGCGGCATGGTCATGCTCGTGCCCTCTGCCGAACGCTCGACGTATCCCGTGATCAGATCCTCGACGGCCGGATCGAGACTGACGCAGAACAGCTTGCTGACCGGCACAGAGGTGAGCATGTCCTCCTCGGACGCTTCGAGTTCGCGCGTAACGTACTGGCTGCAGATCGTCCGCCGCAGGGCGTTACGGACGTACTCGGTAAGCACATCCATATCCTTGGTACGCGGCGCCCAGTCGCCCAGCGTCTCGATGATGGCTTCCATGTCGCGGATGGGCACGCGCTCGCGAAGCAGGTTCTGCAGCACCTTCTGGAGCTGACCCGGGCGGATCAACGGCGACTCCCCGCCGAGAACTTCGTCAACGAGTTTGGGCGCGCTCTCCTTCAACTGCGCGATCAGGTTGTTCGTCTCCTCCCGCGTCAACAGTTCGTGGGCATGGTTCTTCACCACCTCCGTCAGATGCGTGGCGAGCACACTGCTGGTATCGACCACCGTGTAGTTGAGACTCTCGGCATACGCCTTCTGAGAGGGATCGATCCACGTCGCGGCCAGGTTAAAGGCCGGCTCGCGCGTCGGCACACCTTCGAGCGGCTCGCTCGCCAGCCCGCTGTCCATCGCCATCACGCGATCGGGATAGACCGTGCCCTGCGCAACCGAGTTGCCACGGATCTTGATATGGTAGTCGTTGGGTTCGAGCTGCATGTTGTCCCGGATGCGCACCGGCGGCATCACCAGCCCGAGTTCGCCGGCCAATTGCCGACGGATCATGCTGATGCGCTCGAGCAGGTCGCCTCCCTGTGAGGCATCGACCAGTTGCACCAACGCGTAGCCGACCTCCAGTTCCATCGTGTCGACCTGCAGCATCTGTTCGACCGACGGCTGCTCGGCCTGCGTGTTGCTCTGCGCAACGGCCTGCTGCGCGGCCTCCGCCTGCTTGCGCTCACCGCCTCGCAGGAAGAACGCCATGGCGCCGATGATGGCGCCCAGCGTCAGCATCGGGACCATCGGCAGTCCGGTGAAGGCCATGATGCCCAGGAACCCGGCCGTGATCGCCAAGGCACGCCAACTGCCGGTAATCTGGCTTGTCAGTTCCATGCCGAGGTTCGATCGACTTGATGACCGCGTCACGATCAGGCCCGCGGCCACCGAGATGATGAATGCCGGTAGCTGCGAAACGAGACCGTCGCCAATCGTCAGTTTCGTGAAGACCTCGAGACACTGGACAATCTGCCAGTCCTTGTAGAAGTACCCGACCGCAATGCCGCCGACGATGTTGATGACCGTGATGATGATGCCGGCGATGGCGTCGCCACGCACAAACTTCACGGCACCATCCATCGCCCCGTAGAAGTCCGCTTCCTGGCTGATCGCTTCGCGCCGCTCGCGCGCCTGCTGTTCGTTGATCAGGCCGGCGTTGAGATCGGCGTCAATCGCCATCTGCTTGCCGGGCATGCCATCCAGGGTGAAGCGCGCCGCCACCTCCGAGATTCGCGTAGCGCCCTTGGTGATGACCACAAACTGAACGACGATCAGAATAATGAAGAGAATCAGCCCGACGATGAGCGATCCGCTGGCAACGAAGGAACTGAATGTCTCAATCACGCGGCCAGCCACCGCCGTGGCATCGGCCGGCGTCTCGGCGTCCGCCGAGAGGATCAGCCGAGTGGTTGCGACATTGAGCACCAGACGAAACAGCGTGGTCGCCAGAAGTAGGGAGGGGAAGACGGAGAAGTCCAACGGACTCTCGACGAAGATTGTGGTCAGCAGGATAATCGCGGCAAGAGCGAGGTTGGCCGCGATAAGCAGGTCCATGACCAGCGGCGGCATGGGCACGATCAGCAGGGACAACAGGCTGACCGCCGCGATCGGCACGAACAACGCGCGATACCGGGTGATTCGGTGGACCCACGAAGGAAAAATGAGATTGCCTGCCACTTCGGCCATCCATGACCTCGATGCTGGACATCCTGTCCCAGGGCGAAGGCATCAGTCTATCAAGCGCCTGCGCCATGCGCAACCGGCGTTTGCTTTTCCCCAGCGGCGAGCGCGGTTCGCCGCGCCATTCCGCCGTCTGTCCCGAGCGACGGATGTAGGTTTACTTCGTCAAACTCGGGCATGAAACCCGTACCTTTTCCAGCTATGTCATCGTGTTTGCGTGGGTCCGACCCGTCCCCCGGCCGCTGAGACGGTAGACGTACGCCAGTATCTCGGCCACAACGGTGTAGTGCTCCGGTGGAATCTCCTGGCCCACTTCCACGTTGTGGTAGAGCGCACGAGCCAGCTCCTTTCTCTCGATGATGGGTATCTCGTACTGCACGGCCAACTGCCGTATGCGCATCGCCATGTAGTCGGCGCCCTTGGCCACGACCTTCGGCGCGGCCATCCGCTCGCCGTCATACTGCAAGGCCACGGCGAAATGCGTGGGATTGGTCACAACGACATCCGCCTTCGGCACCGCATGGCTCAGTCGTTGCATGGCGAGTTGCTTGGCCACGCGCGTCCGGCGCTGCCGCACGAGTGGATCGCCCTCCATGCGTTTCAGTTCTTCCTTGACCTCGTGTTTGGACATCATCAGGTCCTTCTCACGCCGCCAGACCTGGAAGCCATAGTCAGCAATGGCCAGAAGCAACAGCAACAGCGCGATCTTCAGGCCGAGGAGAAACACCAGTTCGCATGCGGCCCCAAACATCGGCATCACCTCGAGATGGGCCATCATGGCAATACCCGGCAGGTCTTCGTAGATCACCCAAACCGCCACAGCGCCGATCAGTCCCACTTTCGACAGGGACATCAAGAGCCGCACGGCCGCCCGCGAGTCGAAGAGTCGTCCGGTGCCCTTGATCGGATCAAGCCGCGAGAAGTCGGGCACCAGCGGCTTGCCGGTGAGCAGGAAACCCACCTGTCCGACGTTCGCCACCAGCGCCACCGCCAGCAGCGCCAACAGCAGCGGGCCGACGCCGGACGCGGCCAGGCGGGCGACGTAGACCAGCAATCCCCCGACGTCCCCCACACGCGTGGGGTTTTCCGAGAATCCGCCGCTCAGCACGGTCTGCAGCCCGACCTTGAACCCACCCATGATCCTCATGCCTAGTACATACAGCAGGATGAGCGCAACCAGCAACGCGATCGCCGCGCTTAGGTCCTGCGACTTGGCGACGTTACCCCGCTCCCGCGCCTCCTGTCGTCGGCGAGGCGTCGCCTGTTCGGTCTTCTCAAACTCGTTCTCAGCCATACCTCAAGCAACTCATCTGGAAGCCACTAGTGCCGTTTCCATTGAAAGAGTTTCGTGATTGTAAGTGCTGACATCATCG
>CAZHJL010000034.1:0-49748 GCA_964532795.1 uncultured Phycisphaeraceae bacterium
ATGATGTCAGCACTTACAATCACGAAACTCTTTCAATGGAAACGGCACTAGCGACGGTCGCGCGGCGGCGATGGCCTTGATTGCGCGCTTGGTCAGTTGCTGCAGGTACTTGTCGGTGGCCGCGCCCTCCCGAGTGGCCTTCGCTTCTTTGATCTGTTGCTTGGCCTGATCGATGGCGGCTTGGCCGAACTGGTGCACTTGCAGCTGCGCCGTGAGCACCGCACGAAGGAGCATGAAGCGGTATTGGAAGGCGGGCACCAGCGCCGCTTCATCGATGCGCTCGGCGCGGGCGGCGGCGGCGGTGGGATTGCCGGCCAAGGCGTCATCCAGCGCGAGCAGCAGTTCGTGACCCCCCGTGGCATGGTCGGGCGACTGGTTCAGCGCCGCAAGGCTTACCTGGGCGGCCCCGGCGTCATTGCCCGTTTCGCGCAGCGCCATCGCCAGGTAGATCAGCGAAACGGGTGTGACATCTCGGCGCTGACGCCAGTCCTTCATCCACTGGATGAGCTTACGGTATTCGCCCTTGAGCAGATACGCATAGGCCACGCGGCCCCAAGTGTGCTCGAAGTGGAACAGGCGGCGCTCGTTCTGCTTGATCCAAGGCTGCAATACTTTCCACATGCCGGCTTCGGCGGCGCCGTCGATGAATGCGCCGACCATATCCTGCCAGACATCGTCGCGGCCCGCGGCTTCGAGTTGCTTGAGCGGCGCTTCGAAAGCGCGCCAATCTCCCTTCTTCTGCAGCACGTGGCCCAGCAACTCGTAGGCGAGCATCGGCGCGTCGCCCGTCTGCGTGACGCGTCGGAGCATCGCCTCAAGGTCGTTCTGCCAGCCGTTGTTGATGACCGCCTGGATGGGGTTGTCGATCATGAAGTGCTCGGCATCCTCGGCCAGGACCAGGCGCTCGAAATGCTTGAGAGCCTGCGTGCGATCGTTGACGTCGGCGGCGAGATGCGCACGAACGGACGCGATCACGGCCGGGCCCAGGTGATGCTTCAGTCGCGTAATGAGTTGATCGACCTGGTGTCCTTCATGCGCGTTCATGTACAGGCCGATCAGGCCCCACACGCCCCGGAAGTAGTCGGGCGCGAGCGTCACGGCGCGTTCGAGGTCCACTCGTGCGCCCTCGGTGTCGTTCTGGCGTAGACGTCCCTCGGCGCGCAGGGTCAGCGCCCGCGCGTCGTTTGGCAGCAACTCGACCATGCGGCCGGCCGCCTCGAGGAAGCGGCGGTTGTCCTCCTTGTACTCGAACCAGTCCATGAGCTGCAGCCAGCCGTAATGGAATTGCGGTTCCTCGTCGAGCAGTCGGCGCATGGCCCTGATCGCGTCGTCAAGGCGACCGCGCATTGCGTCCACCCACGCGGATCGCGCCCGCAGGGCAACGGGCGGATTTTCGCCGAACACGGCGGGCCGGCAGGCGGCGAGGGCTTGGTCGAAGCGCTGGTAATCGGTCAGCAGGCGTGCCTTGAAGTCATGCGCCTCGACGAAACGTGGATCGAGCCGGATGGCCGTGTCCAACGCCGCGAGTCGTTCGTCGAGTTGGTCGAAACCATCCAGCAGCCGCGCGAGGATAAGCCATGTCTGGGGCTGGTCACCGTGCTTCTCGGTGCGCTGGCGCGCCAGGTCCAGCGCGAGCGTGGGCTTGCCGGCCTCGGTCGCCCAGACCTGGAGTCGCCCCCACGCCCAATCGATGCCTGGATGCAGTTCCAGCGCCCGACGCATGCGAGCGATGGCCTTATCGTGCATCTTCGAGTCCCAGTATGCCTCGGCCAGCTCGCCGTGCAGGGAGACCTCGAGCGGGTTGCGCTTGGAAGCGCGCTCGATGACAGCGATCCGGCGGGGCTTCTTGCCGCGACGGTGATACAGGTTCGCCAGTTGAATGACGGCATCGGAGTAGTCCGGGCTGATGCGCAACGCGCGGCGAAGGGCGATCAGCTCTTCGCGATCGTTGGCCTGTCGCCGCCGGACATCTGCGAGATCCAACCAGAGGCGCGGTAGCAGCGGGAATCGTTCGATCGCCTCCCCCGCGATCGTGACAGCTTCGTCCAGCCGGTCCATGTCGGCCAACTGTCGCACGAGCACGGACCACGTCGCCCACAGGTCGCGTCGGCTTTGGTGGGCGGACCGCAGGCTCGCGAGCAAGGCCTTCGGATCAAGCACATCGCGCGCCACGTCGTGGTACGTGAGCAACCCGTCTCCGAAGATGACCTGCCTGATCAGTTGGTGCTCGACGAACTGGAGTTCCTCGCACTGCCGCGCATGGTTCTCGCAGTTGGCCAGCAGTCCACGGATGGCGCAGTCCTCGTCGGCATTCAGCTTGATGGCCTCGCGATAGGCTTCGCGGGCACGCGAAAGGTCGCCGCGTTCGGCGTGGATGCCGCCGAGCACGTTGTAGTAGGCGGGTGAAGTCGGTTCGAGTGTGCGGGCGTGTCCGAGTTCGTCGAGCGCTTCGGCGTAGCGATGCTGCGCAGCAAGCGTCGCCGCCAATTCTCGGCGGGCCCAGGCGTTGTTCGGATGCAGCGACAAGAGGACCTTCAGTTGTTCTTCCGCGCCCGGCAACTGGCGCACGCGCAGCCAGTGCACGTGCGCCTCGTGGATGGCAATGCTGTGCGGGAAGCGCCGGCAGGCGCCGGCCAGGTGTTCGACGGCCGCCTCCTGGCTGGATGTCTCGGCCAGCAGAATCGTGATCGCCCGGTGGGCATCGATCGCCAGCGGCTCGGTCTCCAGCACCTTCCGCCACAGTTTGAGGGCGTGCGTGAGTTGCCCGCGGATGTTGGCGAGGTTGGCCGCGCTGCGAAGCACCTGGTGGCGCGGCGCCTTGTCCTGTGCGCGCTTGAGCAGATCGGACGCTTTGCCGTATTCCCCGAACCGGGCGAACGCGCCGGAGGCGAACAGCAGCAGTTCACCATCGTCCGGCCGGCGCGCGATGGCCTCGCTAAGTATGTCGAAGCCTTCGCGGGTGCGATCGAGCGCCAGGAGGGCATTGTGCAGTGTGATCGCCGGGTGGCATGCGCTGTCACCGAAGCGATCGAAGCGGCCGCGCAGGTAGTTCATCGCCTCTTCGGTGCGCTTGCAGTGACGCGAGGCGGCGAAGAGCGCGAGCATGTGCCCTTCGTGCGTGTCGTCGATGCCCGCGGCGAAACGGTAGAGCTCCAATGCTTCATCGCGCCGGTGTCCGCTCCAATAGATGTCGGCCAGCGAGTGGTAGAGGTTGCCCTGGTCCGGCCGGTAGCGCAGCGCGCGGTGGAGCAGGTCGCTGGCCCGGTCATGCTGGGCGGCGTCCTCCGAAAGTTCATGACCGAGATAGGCCAGGAAGATGGGGTCGGGCTCATCCTTCCTGCACTGCGCTTCGAGAATGGCCATCCGATCGGAATGTCGTGCGGTCTGGCGGAGCAGTTCGAGCTGGCGCAACCGCAGATTAACGTCGTTCGGATACTGCTTGAGCAGTGCTTCGGTGGCCCCGAGTTGGCGCGGGTGGTCGGCGTCGTAGTCACCGAGGGCCATTGCCGCCCAGTGCGTGAGCCGATGATCCGGGTCCTGCTCGCGCATGGCGTCCAGGTGCTTCTGCGCGCGGGTGCGATCGTGCGTGCGCAGCGCCATCTGCATGGCGTAGAACGCGTCATAGAGTGACCGATCGGGCCACTCGACGCCGTCGTAACGGTGTGCTTCTTCTATCGGCACCAGCGCCATGCCGCGCGGGCCGGTTGAGAGTTGGCACTCGATCATCTCGTCGACGCAGTACTGCAGTGTCTCGCGATGCGTGCTGTCGCGCACGAGCAGCAGGCGGCGGCCCTTGTCGTAGCCGATGGCCGCCTGCAGATGACCGTTCCCGGGCGCGGTGGTGGTCAGCGTGAAGGGGATGCCGCGATCGATAAGCTGCACGGTCGTGTCCCACGTGACGCGGAACTCGCGCACTTCGTAGCCGTTCGCTTCCGCCCAGTGTCGTTCGCTGTGGGCGGGCGTGCCGCCGTAGCAGATCTCTTCGGCCACTTCGAGATGGTCGGCCGGCTTGCCCCAGAAGCCGGCGATGGCTGTCAGCGTGGCCGGTCCGCAAGTGCGGTAGTGTTGGCGGACAAATCGCACATCAAGCTGCTTGCGCGTGCGGTCTTCGCCCATCGATTCCATGCGCTGGATCTGCTTCTCGCAGCGCTTCGGGTCGCATCTGCGCACGTATGTCAGCGCCGCCTCGTAGTCGCCGCGGAGGTACGACAGTTGGCTGTGCTGGAGATTGAACCAGTCGGTGGTCGTCGAGTCGGCCAGCGGGCAGAGATCGATGCTCCGCTCAAGCGACCGCTGAGCATCGTCGAAGCGCTCCATCTCGCGTTCGATCGACGCGCGCTGCATGAACAGTGGCCCGCACTCGATCGCTTCGCTGGCGCGCGTCAGCAGATCGAGCGACTCATCGTCCTTGCCGGTGATGTCCAGCAGGTGTGCGAGTACCTGTACGCCCGGCCGGAAGTATGGCTGGCGCTTCAGCGACTCGCGCGCGGCTTCGATCGCCGCGTCGACTTCATCGGCCGCCTCACACACGGAGGCACGCGTCACGAAGAACCACGGGCGCGGCTCGGCGACGGCCTCGGCCTTCGCCAAGCACCTTTCAGCCATGTCGAAGTCGCGGAACTTCGCCGCCGCATCGGCCTTGAGCGTCAGCCAGTTTGCCTGATCGTCGCTGGTCCCGTTGGGTAGCTCGTCGCACTGGCGAAGCAGTCGCCACGCTGCTAGCCAGCCGCGCATGTGCGCGATGGCGAACGTGCCGTAGTAGCGTGCCTCGGGCACATCCGGCGTGGCGCGGAAGGCAAGGCGATGCAGCAGTAAACCCAGCCGCGGGGAGCCCAGGTTTCCGGCCAGGCGACCACCCAGCACGCGCTGCGGGGTCGTCGTCCAGTTGCGCGGCTCGCCCCAGTTGTCGCGAACAATGCGGTAAGCGGTCAGGTAGAGCCCGGAACGGTAGAGATCCTTGACCTCTTCGAAGTGATCCACTTCCATCGCCATGAGATGCTTTCCTCCGAAAACAGGAGGACAGATTATGCCAGCATGGCGCGCGGGGTGCCAGTGGCGGAACGGTGCGGCCGTGGTGCGACTCCCCCCGGTGCGCGCAACTCCAGCGACAAGCTTTGGCTGCAGCGGCGGCGGGGCGGTACACTGTCGCGCATGAGTGATGCTGGACAGGACAACGCAGCCATGGCGAAGCCGTGGGAGCATGCCAAGGGCGGTGAAGGCTCGGGCGCGGACGAACTGGCGACGCGGTTCGTCGAGTCGCTCTCGTACGACCGCCGCATGTACCGGCACGACATCGCCGGGTCGATGGCGCATGCGAAGATGCTGGCGAAGGTGGGGCTGATCGGCGGGGACGACCTGGTGGCGATCGAGCGCGGCCTGGGCGAGATCGAGAAGGAAATCGATGCGCAGGGTGACGCCTGGCCCGGCTGGAAGATCGAGCTGGAAGATGTGCACATGTGCATCGAGGCGGCGCTGATCGAGAAGGCCGGCGACGCGGGGAGGAAGCTGCATACCGGGCGCAGCCGCAATGACCAGGTGGCGCTGGACCTGCGGTTGTGGACGCACGAGGCGTGCGAGCGTCTGGAAGCGCGGCATCGCGATCTGATGCTGGCGTTCATGGCCCTGGCCGAGCGCGACGGTCGGATCGTCATGCCGTCGTACACGCACCTGCAGCGCGCCCAGCCGATCGTGGTCGGCGGCGAATTGATGGCGTGGTGCGAGGCGATCGGGCAATGCGCGGAGCGCTACGCCGCGCTGCGATCACGGTTGAGCAATCCGCTGGGCAGCGGGGCGATCGCCGGTTCGAGTCTGCCGCTGGATCGCGAAGCGACCACGGCCGCGTTCGACGCGGTGTTTGGCGTCGGCGGCGTCGGCGGCAGCGCAATCGAAGCCACCGCTTCGCGCGACGTGGCGATTGATCTCACCTACGCGATGACGATGACGGCGATGTGGCTGTCGCGCTGGGCCGAGCAGTGGATCATCTACGCGACGACGGAGTTCGGCTTCATCACGCTCGACGATCGGTACACCACCGGTTCATCCATGATGCCGCAGAAGCAGAATCCGGACATGCTTGAGCTGATCCGCGGCCGGTGCGGCAACATCTACGGCCATCTCGTCGCGCTGCTGACGATGTGCAAGGGCATCACCATCGGCTACAACCGCGACCTGCAGGAAGACAAGCGTCAGGTCTTCGCGGCGTTCGATATGGTCTGCGACTGCCTGGACATGGCGGCCCGGATCACGCGGACGTCGCGGTTCAACGAGCCGCGCATTGCGGAAGGGCTCGAGCGCGGCTTCCTGGATGCGACGAGCCTGGCCGAGTACCTGGTGACGAAGGGCGTAGCCTTTCGTAGTGCGCACCAGGTGGTCGGGCGACTGGTGCGCGCGTGCACGGAGCGCGGCCTGGTTCAGTTGTCGCAACTGTCGGTCGATGATTTCAACAACGCGTGCGATGCATTGGCCAAAACGCGGCCGGTGGACGATGATGTCTACGACTGGCTCGGACCGGCGAACGTGGTCAACCGTTATCAGACGGCCTTCAATGCCGGGCAGTCGGGGTTCGAGCAGCAACTGGCGCGGTGGCGCGAACGGTTGGAGGGGTAGGGGTACCCCTGTGTCGTTCGCGTGCGGGAGTGTGACAGGCTTGGGGGCGACAGGGACACGGACGCATGGCGCTGATACTGACAGTGCTCAAAGGCCCCGACCGCGGCAAGCGGTTCGAGCTGCCGGACAACGAGCCGCAACAGATCGGGCGGTCGAGTGAATCGCTGCAGTTGCTGGACCAGACAATCTCCCGCCGCCACGCGGAATTGACGCCGGACGAGGGACGCTGGCTCATTCGCGATCTGCGCAGCTCGAACGGCACTTTCGTCAACGGCGTGCGCGTCAGCGACAGCCGCCAGTTGCAGGTGGGCGACCAGATCCGCACCGGCAACACCATCTTTCTGTTCGGCGAGGAGCCGGCGCAGCAGCGGCGCAACGCCGTGCGCGTGGCGCGTCGCGACGAGATCGATGCGCATGTCGAGAAGGCGGTGCCCAGCAGCGATGATTCGATGATCATGGCCGTGCCCGAACCCGGCGAGGCGGCCGAGTTCCAGTTGCGCGTCATCTACGAGCTGCTCTCGGTGATCGGCTCGAGCCTGGACCGGCAGGCGCTGCTCGAGAAGGCGATGGACGTGACCTTCGAGTACTTCCAGGCGGACCGCGGCTTCATCCTGCTGCAGGAGCGCCCGGAGGACCGGCCGGACCCGGCGGTGGTGCGGCATCGCGTGGCGCCCCAGTCCGGCGAGGAGCAGCAGATCACCGTCAGCCGCACCATCGTGCAGCATACGCTGCGTCACGGCGAGGGGGTGCTTTCGAGCAACGCGATGGCCGACCAGCGCTTCTCCGGCGGCGACAGCGTGCAGCACTACGGCATCCGCTCGGCGCTGTGCGTACCCATCAAGTTCAAGGATCGCGTCTTCGGCGTCATCCACGTCGATTCCAAGGTGGCCAACTACACCTACACCGAGGATCAACTGCTGCTGATGACGGCCATCGGCGTGCAGGTGGGCCTGGCGCTGTCGAACATCGAGCTGTACCAGCAGCGATTGCAGCGCGAGCGGCTGACTGCGGTTGGGCAGACCGTCGCGTCGCTGTCGCACTCGATCAAGAACATCATCCAGGGCCTGCGCGGCGGGGCGGAAGTCGTCGAACTGGGCCTGCGCAAGACGGACATGAACGTGGTCAACAACGGCTGGGAGATCGTCGCCCGCAATCTCGACCGCATCTCCAACCTGACGATGAACATGCTCACGTTCTCCAAGCGTCGCCAGCCCGAGCCGGTGCTGACGAACGTGAACCAGTTGCTGCAGGAGGTGATCGCGCTGGTCGAGCGGGCGTTCGAGGCGCAGAACGTGGCGCTGATCACCGAGTTCGACGAAGACATGCCGCCGGTGCCGGTGGATCCCAACAGCATCCACCAGGCAGCGCTTAATCTGCTCAACAACGCCCTCGAGGCGGTCGAGCCCGAGAGCGGGGCGGTCAGCCTGATGACGAAGTACGACGAGGCCAACCAGCAGGTCACGCTGCGCGTGGGCGATAACGGCCACGGCATCGACATGGAAATGCAACAGAACCTGTGGCAGCCGTTCTACTCGACCAAGGGCCTGCGCGGCACGGGGCTCGGGCTCGTGGTGACCAAGAAAGTCGTCGAGGAGCACGGCGGCCGCATCGAGGTCGAAAGCGGCCCCGGCACCGGCACCACCTTCACCATCGTCATCCCGACCAGCGGCGAGCACATCCCGATGGTGGACACGCTCAATCCCGATCAGCCCGAGTCGCTGGAACGTTCGGACCTCTTCTGAAGACGGCCGCGTCTTCACATCGGCCTCCCCGCCCCGCGGCGCGCAAGGCGCCTACGATTTCTTGTCATTCTCGCGCGTGGTGCATGCACGGGCGCGGCGATGCCTGTTTCTTCAGGGATGATACGGACCGTCCCGCCGTAGAAAGAACGGCGCGTCACTGGGCAGGAGTGATCGGTCATGCGGATTAACACGTCCTTGCAGCCGATAGCGGAAGCGCAGTTTGATGAGGCGGCCGCGCGGCATCTGCTTCGCCGCGCGGGGTTCGGCGGCACGGCCGATGAAGTCAAGACGCTTCACGGGAAGGGGCTGGCCGGGGCCGTCGACCATCTCGTCGATTACGAGGCGATCAAGGCGCCCGATCTCAAGCCGCCCGAGGTCAACCCCGACTTCATCCGCCCGGCCACGCCCGAGGAGCGCGACGCCTACGGCAAGGCGCGCAAGGAGAAGGACGAAAAGCAACTGGACATGATCCGCAAGGCGCGCCAGAAGCGCCAGCGCGGCGACCGCCAGCAGATGCAGGAACTCCAGGACGCGTGGCTCGAGCGCATGATCGACACGCCGCGCGCGCTGCAGGAGAAACTCACCCTCCTCTGGCACGGCCACTTCGCCACCGGCTATCGCAAGGTGCGCGACAGTTACCTGATGCACGTGCAGAACGAGATGTTCCGCAAGTACGCCAATGGCAGCTTTCCCCAGCTCGCCCACGGCATCATCCGCGACCCGGCGATGCTGCGCTACCTGGACAACAACCGCAACGTCAAGCGGCGGCCGAATGAGAATCTCGCCCGCGAACTGATGGAGCTGTTCACCCTCGGCGAAGGGCATTACTCGGAGCATGACATCCGCGAGGGCGCCCGGGCGCTCACCGGCTACACCTACAACGACAACGATTTCACCTACGCGAAGCGCATCCACGACGACGGCTCGAAGACCATCCTCGGCGTGAAGGACCGGCACGACGGCGAGTCGTTCGTCAACCTGCTGCTGCGCCAGCCGGCGTGCGCCCGCTTCATCGCGTACAAGCTGTACCGCCACTTCGTTGCGGACGTCGACATTGACGACCTGCCGCGCCCCGCGGCCGCAGTCATCGTCGACCTGGCGAAGGCGCTCATGGCCAACGAGGGACGGATCAAGCCGACGCTGAAAGTGCTGTTCAAGAGCAGGCACTTCTACGACGCGGCGGTGGTCGGCAACAAGATCAAGAGCCCCGCCGAACTCGTGGTGTGCGCCATGCGCAGCCTGCGCCGACCGCAACGCAACATGCGCGCGCTGCAGCAGGCGATGACCATGATGGGCCAGACACTGTTCAACCCGCCGTCCGTCGCCGGGTGGGACGGCGGGCGCGCATGGATCAACACCTCCACGCTGCTCGTGCGGCAGAACACCATGGCATACATTGTGACCGGGCGCAACCGTCGCCAGCGCGGCAGCGCATCGCCGCTCGACACCGAGACGATCACCGAGGGCGCCAACAGCACGAAGCCGGATACGGTCGCCGAGTACCTGATCGAGCAACTGGTCCCCGGGGCGGTGAGCCGCGCGGCCAGGCAACAGCTCGTCGCGTTCGCCAGGAAGAAAGGCGTGAAGGACCGTCGCGCGGTGGCGGGGCTGCTGCTGCTGATCACCGCCCTGCCCGAGTACCAGTTGATTTGACACTGATTCGGCCGCAGGCGCGTCGCCCGCGGCCGGCGGAGCAACACCATGATCGATGAACGAGCATTCACGCGTCGACGATTCCTGCAGAGCGGGCTGGTGATGGCCTCGACCGTCGGCACCCTGCCCCACTTCGTGCAGGCCGCGGCCTCGGCGATCGCCGGCGAACCGGGCATACCGGGCAACCGCCCGGGCGTGCCGGAGGACCGCGTGCTGGTCATCGTGCAGCTTTCGGGCGGCAACGACGGGCTCAACACCGTCGTGCCGTTCGGCGTCGATGAGTACTACAAGCTGCGCCGGCGCATCGCCGTGCCGAAGACCGGCGTCATCACGCTGGACAAGGCCGCGGGCATCGGCCTGCATCCGTCGATGAAGCCGGTGGCGGCGTTGGCGGACGACGGGCTGGCGACGATCGTGCAGGGCGCGGGCTATCCCAACCCCAATCGCTCGCACTTCGCCAGCATGGATATCTGGCATGCCGGCGACACGCTCGACAGCCGCGGGCACGGCTGGGTCGGCAAGGCGATGGACGTGGTGACCGGCGGCAAGCCGGGCGAAGAGAACGCCACGGCCTGCGTGGCCATCGGCCGCGAGGCGCCGCTCGCCACGCAGGGCAAGCACATCAAGCCGGTGACCTTCGAGCGGGCCGATCTCTTCCGCTGGGGCGCCCAGGGGCTGGATGACGCGTTGGACAGCGCTTACCACGCCACGCAGCGGCAGAAGACCGAGGCGAAGGACGACGAGGAATGGGCGAACCAGGCCGCGTTCCTGCGGCGCACGGCGCTGGATGCGCAGATCGCTTCCGATCGCATCCGCCGCGCGGTGGCCCGCGGCACGGAGACCAAGTTCCCCGGCGGGGGGCTGGCCAACCAGTTGCGCCTCGTGGCGGCCATGATCCGCGCCGAACTGCCCACCCGCGTGTACTACGTCGGCATGGGCGGGTTCGACACCCATGCCGGTCAGACGTGGCGGCACGCGAACCTGCTCACCCAGTTCGCCACCGCCATGCAGGCCTTCCAGAACGAGCTGAAAGCGACCGGCCACGACGGCCGCGTGATGACCATGGCCTTCAGCGAGTTCGGCCGGCGCGTCGCGGAGAATGCCTCGCAAGGCACCGACCACGGCGCGGCGGGGCCGATGTTCCTCTTCGGCCCGATGGTCAGACCGGGCCTGCTCGGCGAGCATCCCAGCCTCACGAAACTCGACAAGGGTGACCTCATCCACACCGTCGACTTCCGCAGCGTCTACGCCGGCGTCCTCGAACAGTGGATGAAGGCCGACAGCAAGAAGGTGCTGGGCAAAGTGTATCGGCCGGCGGTGGTGGTGGGTGAGAAGTCGGTGGCGCGTTGATGGGATGTGCGAGTGGCTGCGATGGTGAGGGCGATACAATCAGCGACGAAGCGACGAAGGGGAAAGAAAGGCACGAAGGCACCGAGGCACGAAGCGGAGGAGATCGAGAAGTTCTCCTGTTCTCCCAATCTCCCGCTCTCCTTTTCACTTGTCTCGGCCGCAGGCCGTGGCATGAAACGGGGGAAGCAGCCACAACCCCAACGCGTCTACCATCTACTGCTTTACTGCTTCACTTCCTCTCTCCTCTGCGACGGTGCCGCGCCCGCATGACCTGTATCACACTCCCCATCGCCACCGCGGCCAGCAGTGACCAACTGATCGCCACCGTCCACGGGTACCCGTAAGGCGTATACGTCATCGCCACCTCGTGTTCACCGGCGGGGACGCGCAGGGCGCGGAAGATGAAGCAACCGTTGTGGATCATTGCATGTTTCCCATCGAGGGTTGCCCGCCAGCCGCGCGCCCAGCGTTCGGTCAGCAGCAGCCAGCCGTCACTTGGTGCGTCGAACTAAAATGCCAGTTCGTTCGGCGCATAACGCAGCGTCCTCAGCGCGAGCCGCGTCGCGGGGGGCGCTTGATCGAATGCGACCGTCGCCGGCGCATCGTCGTCCGCGTGCACGGCGAGCGGCAGGCCGGCATCCGGATCGACCGACCTCAGGAAGCGATCGAATGCGTCATCGTCCGGCGGCAGCCGCCCCGCGGCGGGCGCAAACCATGCGTTGGGGACGGGACCGATCGCCAGCTTGTGCAGTGATGGATCGGTGGCCCACCGCACATGGCGCTCGTTCGTGATCGTCAGGTAGGCGAGGAACACCGGCTGTCGCGGCAGCAGGTGATCGTTGGTCCACCGTCGGGCGACGGCCAGGCGCGGCAGGCCGATGGCCTGAACATCCAGCCGCGTGTCGCGGGCGGCATCAAGCACCTGCCAGCGCTGCTGCGATCTCTCATCGTACGCGAAGGTGGTGTCCGCGATGTAGGCGACGAACGCGGCGTCCGCCAGCGCAAGCAGCGCGATGCCGGTCGCGATGCGCTTCCACCTAAGCCGCGGACGCCTCGCGAGCGGCAGCATCAGCAGCGGCAACGCCAACCAGACGATGCATGCATGCAACACCACGCTGCGCGGCAGGGCAAGGCCCGACGCGCCCGCGCCCGCGAACAGCGCCACGAGCGCCGCAACGCCCAGCCCCGCGGCGGCCATGCACTCCAGGCGCAGTCGCTTCCCGCCGGCAGCGCGCATCGTCCATTGCCGCGCGCCCATCGCGGCCAGGGCGCACACCAGGAAGATCACGTGCCCGCGAATCATCGCCGCGTGACGGAAATAGCGGAAGGGCGGCAGCAGGTCGTACAGCCAGCCGCGCACCGGCAGATGCTGACTCATCGCCACCATCCCGGCCAGCACCACGCCGCCGACCAGCCACCATCGCCACCGGTCGCGCCACCCGCGCAGCAGCGCGATGAGGGCCAGCCACGCGGCTGCGCTGCCGATGTACAGACTGACCATGGAAACGTCCGTCGCGTTGCCGACGCCTTTGCCGTTCCAGAGCGCCCCCGCCTCCCGCGCGCGCATTGTGCCGAGGTACGGGCTGGTAGCGGTTATCACGGCGCTGGGCGGGAAGGGATTCGAATGAATCGCGATATCACGCGGAATGGCTCCAGACCGATCGGTGAACCCGCGCGATTCGACGGCGAAAGCGATGTACGTCGGCGCCAGCACGATCAGCCCGATCGCCAGCATGAGTCCCAGCACCGCCACCGCGCGGCCGATGTGCAACCCCACCGATCGCGACACGCCGTGGTTGCCCCGCTTCGCATCGATCGCCGCGCCACCGCCCGGCCAGATCGCCCACCACGCGGCGAGCAGTCCGTGGAACATGATCAGCGGCGGATAGCCGCCCAGCGCCGCCAGCCCCCAGATCGTCCCGGCCTGGGCCGCGGGCCACAGCCGCCGTTCGCAGACGGCGACATCCACGCGCCACATGATCCACGGCAGCCACGCCATCGTTTGAATCCACGCCGCGTGCTGCGTGTGGCCGATGAAGAAGCCGCCGAAGACGTACGCCGTCGCGACGACGATCCATCCCCAGACCGGCGTCCCGAGTCGGCGCGCAAAGAGCACCATGCCGATCGCGGCGATGAGGATCGTCGCCAGCCAGTAGAGCGCGAACCCCGGCGTGCCGCCGCCGCACACCAGCCCGATGCCGACGTTGTACGGCGAGAACGCGCCGATCTGCGGCTCGATGCAGTCCGGCGCGCCGGCGTCGGTCCATGGGTCCCAACGCAGCAGCGTGCCCGCGCGGGCGTGATCGGCCACGAGGGTTTGCCACGCGCAGTTCTGATCGGCCGCGTCCCATTTCGGCCAGGCCCATCCGGCCAGCAACGGCAGGTTGGCCGCGGTGACCAGCAGTACGACCGCCGCGAATGCCGCGGCCGGATACGTTGCCCACCGCCGCAGCCGCCGTGGAGGACGTCGCGTCGGCGGGCCGAACAGCGGTTTGTGCTCGATCGGCTCCATCACCGTGACGCCTCTACTCGCGCCGGCTCGAACCATACGTTCAGCAGTTTGCCCGGCTGATCATCAAGCAGGTGATGGAGTTCATCGCGCGTGGTGGGCACGATGCGGCGGGTCTTGACCAGGTGCAGGTGGTAGGCTGGCCGGCGGGAAAGAATGTCGTCGACGATGGCGATGGCGTGATACGCGAACGCGCGGCAGGCGCCGGGGTTCAACTCCACCAGCACGTGCGGCGGCGGGCCGTCGAAGAGCGTGCGGGCGGCGCCTTTGATCGCGTGGCGCTCGGCGCCTTCCACATCCAGCTTCACCAGCCGCGCTGGTTCGGCCACGATGTCATCGATCGCGGCCAGTTCGACGTCGAACCGTTCGACCACGGCGCGATCGTCTCGCCGCCCGAGCGAGGATTCGTTCACCGGCACATCGTCGAAGCCGTACATCGTCGCCTGCCCCGGTTCGTGCCACACGCCCTTGGGGATGAGCGTGATCTGCGCGGCGTCGTTGAGGGCGATGTTCTCGCGCTGCCGCGCGATCGCGGTCGGGTGCGGCTCGAAGGCGTACACCTTGCCGGTCGGGCCGACCCGCCGCGCCATGAGCAGGGCGAAGTAGCCGATGTTGGCCCCGGCGTCGATCGCCACATCCCCCGGCCGCAGGATGCGCCGCAGCAGCCGCACCGTGGCGATGTCGTACATGTTCAGGTACATCCACTGCTCTTCGGTGATCGACAGGTCGAGCGCCATCCGCAGGTCGCCGGCGATCCTGTCATACACCTGCCGCCCCGGCCCGCGCGGCAGCCGGCCCTGCACCCGCTTGCCGAGCGAGGGCTTGAGCTGGTTCCACGGGCAGTGGCGGTTGAACCAGCGGACGAAGTGGATCAGGGGCGTCATCGGCGCGTTCACGGGGTGGGCGATGGATCAGTCTGCGGCCTTCGCCTGCTCAGGATACCGTCGCGCCAGGTGCTCCGCCCATCGCGACCGACCCGTGTGATGCAGCCGCTCGATGTAGCGCGGCAGGAGTGTGCGGCAGGGCTCGGGCAACTCGTGCAGCGCCTGCCACATCGGGTCGGCCGGGTGCGATGCGGTGCGCATCATCTCGCCCAGCCACTGGTCATAGCGGGCCATCGCGGCGGCGACGATCTCCGGCCGCGCGTCCGCAACGTCGTGCTGCTCGTGCGGGTCGTGGTCGAGGTCGAAGAGCATCACCGGCGGGAAGCCGCCGAAGCCGCAATGCCAGGTGCGCAGGCAAAGCCACGTGGTGTCCTGCGCGCGAAAGACGACGCTGCGCTGGATGGCCTGTGCGCACTGGCCGATGACCAGGTGACCGTGCGACGGGATGTCCCCGCGCTGCAGGCCGGCGGCGAAGCTGCGGCCGTCCCAGTTGTCGGTCAGACTGCCGCCGGCCAGTTCGACGACCGTCGCTGCGACATCCACGTGGTAGCGCAGCGCATCGCTGGCGCCCGGCGCGATGCCCGGCCAGCGGATGATCATGGGCACGCGGCCGGTCGCCATGTCGGCCGTGCGATGGCTCGCATAGGCATTGCGTTCGCCGAGGTTCTCACCGTGGTCAGCGGTGATGATGATGGCTGTCTCATCGAGCACGCCCAGTGCGTCCAGCTTCGCGCACAGCCGGCCGATCGCATCATCGACGTAGCGGATGGCTGTGTCGTAGCCGTCGAACATGGTCCGCACGTCATCCATCGACTGCATCACGCGATGCATTCGCGGATGTTCGCCCATTGGCATGAAGTCGTAGGCATCCTGCGCGCTGCGCAGGCCGCAGCCGCGCCAGTGCTGCTGCCGGACGTCTTCGGTCAGCCAGTCGGGCAGCGGTTCGTCCTTGAAGGGATCGCCGTACGCGTCCGGCGTGCGATACGGCGTATGCACGTCCCAGAAGTTCACGTGCAGGAACCAGCGATCCTCCCGGCCGCGGCGATCGAGGAAGTCCATCGCCGTCGGCTCGATGTCATCGGCCCGTTCATGCCCCCGGCCGTTGTGGCTGTGCACCTCGTTGAAGCCGGCGTACCACTGCCACGCGCTGTGACGGTCCCCGAACGAGCTGACGGTGGCGGTGTAGTAGCCCGCCTCGCGCAGCCGCGTCATCCAGCAGTCGGCATTCCACTGGTTGCGAAAGCCCCGGCGGGCGCCTTCGTTGAAGACATCCGCCCGCGACCCCGAATGATTCACCACGCCGCTGTGGATGCCGAACCGTCCGCCGAACATGGCCGTGCGGCTGGGCAGGCATGGCACATCGCTGGCGAAGCAGCGATCCATCCGCATGCCCTGCGCCGCGATGCGATCGATGTTGGGGCTTGTCGCCCGGTGGTAGCCGTAGCACCCGAGGTGGTCCGGCCGCAGGGAGTCGATATCGATGTAAAGGATGCGCACGTTAGAGGTCCCGTGGGTGTTTCGCTTCCAGATGCTCGGCCCACTGCGCCCGGTCGGTATCGCGCAGGCGCCTGGCGTAGCCGGGTAGTTGACCGCGCGTGTGGAACGAGCCGCCTTCGCTCATCACCGTCCACAGCGGATCGTGCGGCGTCGTGGCCGTGCGCATCATCTTGCCCATCCAGTCGTCGAGCATCGTCATCGCCTTGCCGACGAGGTTCGGGTTGTCCGGCGCGATGTCGTGCTGCTCGTGCGGGTCATCGGTCAGGTCGAAGAGCATCACGTCCGGGAAACCGTGGTAGCCGTCGTGGTAGGAGCGGATGCAGATGTACTCCTTGCCGCCATCGCGGAAGCGCACCGACCGCTGGCAACTCCACGCATTCTGCGAAAGCACCATGTACTCCCGGCCGCTCTCGTTGCCATCCTTGAAGCTGTCGGCGAAGCTGCGGCCATCCCAGTTCTGCGGCACGCTGCCGCCGGCCAGTTCGATCGCCGTGGCCGCCCAGTCGTTGGCGTACAGCAGCGTGTCGTCCACGCGCCCCTGCTGATTGTCGGTCACGCCCGGCCACTTGATGATCAGCGGCACGCGCGTGGTGATCTGATCGGCGAGTTGATGGTCGCCGTAGACATTCAGCTCACCCAGGTTCTCCCCGTGGTCGGCGCTGATGATCACGGCCGTGTCATCCAGCACACCCAGGTCCGCCAGGCGATTGAGCAGGCGGCCGATGTGGTCGTCGGCGTACTTCACGCCCGTGTCGTACCCGTCGAACATCATGCGGACCTTGTCCATCGAGTCGGCCTCGACCGGCTGGCGGCGATGCTTGCCCGGGTTCGAGTCGTAGCCGGGGATCTCGCGTGCGCTGTGCGGGCCGACGCCTTCCCAGTGGCGCTGCCGCACTTCCTCGGTCAGCCATGCGGGCAGCGGTTCATCCTTGAAGGGGTCGCCGTAGTCATCCGGCGCGCGGTAAGGGGTGTGCGGGTCCCAGAAGTTGACGTGAAGGAACCAGTCGTCGCTCGCGCCGTTGCGCTTGATCCAGTCATCCGCGGCCGGGTACATGTGTTCGGCGCTTTCCATTCCGCCGCGCCCGGTGTTGTAGATCTCGTTGAAGCCGGCGTACCAGTGGAACGCGCTGTGCCGCTCGCCGAACGGGCTGACGGTGACGGTGCGCAACCCCGCATTGCGCAGGCAGGTCATCCAGTTGGTGCGGCCGAGGTGCGAGCGGAAGCCGCGCGTGATACCTTCGTTGAACATCTCCGCCTGCGCCCCGCCGTGGTTGACCACGCCGGTATGAATGCCGAACCGCCCGCTGAAGAGACTCGTGCGGCTGGGCAGGCAGGGCACATCACTCGCATGGCAATGATCAAACCGCACCCCGGCCGCGGCGATCGCGTCGATGTTCGGCGAGGTGTTGCGGTGGTAGCCGTAGCAGCCGAAATGGTCCGGCCGCTGGGAATCGATATCGATATAGAGGATACGCAAGGCGAAGGTCCTTTCTCACAGGTCCACAGATGGCCGGGCGCTGGCAGTCCCGGGGGGCAGGTCTCCCGTTTTAGCGTGTTGGCGGTGGGCGTCAAAGTGCGGGGCGGATGCGGCTGGCAAACGGGTGCCACGGTCGCGGCGAAGCCGACGGCCGTGTCTGTGGCTGCAAGCTTATCTCGCACGGCCGACGGACCTCGCTTCGCAGGAGCGCGACCGTGGCACCCGTCCATCATGGCACGACCAGTCGCCGACCCCCACCAACCACTACACCACATCAAACCCACACAGAATCACTTCCGTCTCCACAACATTCTTGTTCTGATCAAACCCGCCCGCATTCTTCCCCTTCGTGTACAGCAAGGGCGGCACGCGCTGCGGCGGGGTCGGGCCGCATTGGGGTTGGGCGGGCAGCCAGTGGGCGCAATCGGGCTGTGACGGCGTCGCGCCGACGCGGGTCGGGGGCGTGCCGTCCTTTGCGATCTCCACCAGCGCGATATGCGTTCCCGGCGGGCCCCACACGCATTCGTCGGTCTGCTCGACCATCAACGCCGCGCGTAGCCGGCCGTCGGGGAGGAGGGCGAGGGACGACTGCACGTGAACGCGGCTGGCCGGGTCGCCGTTCGTGGCGGCCGCCGTGAGGGGCTGGGCGGTCCAACCACCCGTCGCGGTGCGGCTCATCAGGTCGGCCGTGCCGGTCAAGCCGTTATGCAGCACCACGTGCACCACGCCGTCCGGATCCACCACCACGTTCGACAGGATGATCTGCAGGTAATTCAAGTTGCGCGGCCCGGGCCGGTCGTGCGCCTGCTCATGCGCAACAGACTCCACGCGATCCGGGCAGTTCCCGCCAACCATCATCGCAACGCCCGCGGCCGGGGTGGGCAACGACATGACCGCGCCGTGGTCATCGCGCCACGTCTCGCCACCGTCGGCCGAGAAGATGTGCGACGCCCCGTACAGCAGCGCCCCGCCCGCCAGCACGCGGGTGTTGCCCAGCACCAGGTGCAGCGCGTCATCCGCGCCGATGGCCAGGCTGTTCGTCCAGTAGATGTAACCCGGCTTGTCAGCCATCACGAGCGTCCGGGCGGGTGTCCAGCGCCCATCCGCAAACCCGCAATAGTCCAGCGACCACTTCTCACCGGGCGTTCGGAATGCGAGGTGTATGCGCCTCTGCGAGTCGGCCACCACGCTCGGGTAGGTGCCCTTCACATCGATCGTGGCCACATGCTCCCACTGCCCCGGCTGCGATCGGTGCATGCGGCAGTGCTCGAACGGCGTATGGTGGCCGCCGGTGACGGCGTGGACGTGTTCACCGGCGAGGGCAAGCGCCGCCCCGCAATGGTTATCCACGCACGGCCCGCCAAGCGCGCCCGTCTGCGAAATGCAGCCGCTCGCGGGGTCGGCGATCGCCCATTGGTTGCAGCGCTGGCTGTCGATCCACGTCACAAGGAATCCCTCAGGCAGCGGGACGATCTTGTTGTTCATCGCATACGCCGTGGCCCGGTCGCCGCCGCGCGCGCTCAGTAGGGCTTGCTTCACGCTCGTGTTCGCTCCGACATTTGATTGTTGATCCATGCCACATGCAGGGCGGGCTGACAAAGGAAGCCCACCGCGAAGAACCTTGCGTCAGTGCGCTGTGGTCCATGTGTGAGGCGTCTGCCGGTCGCTCGCCAAAGATCGAGGTGGGCAGCGCCCGAAGACGCACTCTACCCGCCCTGCATCCTACTTCGCCAGCGTCCCAAACGTTCCACCATCCGTCCGCCCGTCACCTCAACCGAAAAACACGCCACCGCCCGCGCGCGCCCGGCCGCGCCCATCTTCTCCCGCATCCCTGCATCCCCCGCCAGCTTCGCCACCGCCTGCGGCCACTGCTGCGCGTCATCCACCAGCAATCCCGTCTCGCCCTCCGCCACCAGGTCGCCGTGTACGCCTACGCGGCTGGCGATCACCGGCAGGCCCGCGGCCATGTATTGCAGGACCTTCAGGCCGCACTTGCCGCGGGTCCAGGGGTCGTTGTTCATGGGGGCGATGCCGATGTGCGCAGCGGCGAGCTCCGTGGCTTCGGTCTCTCTAACCCACGGAACCGGATCGATCGCCAATTTGTCCGACTGCAGCGTGAAGTCGGCGATGATCTTCAGCCGCAGGCCCGGCACGCGCCCGGCCGCCTGCTCCAGCGCAGCCAGTGCATCTTCCAGGTACTTGCGCGTCGCGCCCGAGCCGATCCACACCAGCGTGGGCGGCGACGCATCGCCCTCGCCCCCCGCACCACCCGCATCGCCGGCACCCCCGGCACCCCCCGTCATCTCGGTATCTCCCATTGCCTCGCGCGGCGTGTAGCGTGCCGGGTCGATCGAGGTCGGCAGCAGCGTCACGTGGCTGTTGTGCCGCGCGGCTTCGGTGGCCAGGTGGCTGTTGCCGCACCAGACCTCATCGCAGCACCTGGCCATCGCAGCGAACCGTTTCATGCGCGAGCTCGAAGCCTCGCCCGTGTCGCGCAGGTAGATCGCATCGTCGATGTCGAGCACGAGCTTCTTCGACGCGCCGGCGAGCAGGCAGCGGAAGACGCCGCTGAAGGTCTTGCGCAGCACGACCACCACATCCGCCTTGCGCGCGTAATTGAGCAGTCTCATCCGTGTCGCCCAGTCGCGTGACGCCTCGATATGCCTGGCCGACCAGCCGGCCGCCTCGAGCATCGGGAAGTAGGCCAGGGCGCGGTACCGCGTTGATGGCGCGTCCTCGCCCCGCGATATGAAAAGCACGCGTCGTGTTGTCATGACTGAAGGCAGATTGTAGGGTCAACGCGCCATGGCATCGAACGAGCAGGTCGACGGTCATCAGGCGGAAGCGCCCGCCGCGCGCGCGGGCGCGGAGGCCGTCGTCCGCGACATCAACGCGTCCGGCTTCAGCGCCGCGACCAACCGCCGGTCGATCCCCGGCGGCGCGTACTGGTTTGATCCCGACGCGATCCACATCCTCGATGCCGCCGGCCGCATGGAAGCGGTGGATGACGTCATGATGCGCATCTTGCGGGGCAAAGCGGCGGTGCGGCGAACGCTCAAGCGCGATACGACCTCGAAGGTCGATCACCTCGAGGGCGACCTGGTCGTCAAGTACATCCACCGCGATGGCTGGCGCACGCGGCTGCGGCATCTTTTCCGAGCCACCCCCGCCTGGCGCGAGTGGCGCAACAGCCGGTTGCTGTGGCGGGCGGGCATCCGCTGCAATCCCCCGGTCGCGCTGGTGCAGGGCAAGGCGCTGGGCGCGGGGACGCAGGCGCTGGTGTACCGTTTCGTGCCCGGAAGGTCGCTTGATCATTACCTGGATGGCGAGCAGGGCGACGACGCCGCGTCGCGCCGCCGGCGACTGATGGTGGCCGAGGCGATGGGCGGGCAGTTCGGACGTCTGGCGGCCAAGGGGCTGGTCAATCGCGACCACAAGCCGGGCAACATCCTGATCGACGAGGCCTGTGAGCGCGACGGCGAGGAGCCGATCCTGATCGACGCCTCGGGCATCCGGCCGCTGCGCTCGATCGAGCAGGTGTGGGAGAGCCTGGAGGTGCTGCGCTGGGAGACATGGCTGTTCGGCGAGGTGACGCCCCGCGAGATGGGGGTGTTCGTGAGGGCGATGGCGGAGGCATGTCCGGCGTTGGCGGGGGAGGTCGGTGGTTCGGCGATGGCCGCGGCGCGTCGGGGGGTGGCGCCGAGGCTGAGAGCCGCGCCGGAGCGCATCGGCCCGCCGGTGGTGAGCGCGGGGTGATGGGGATCAACCCTGTCCGGCACGCTTTGGCTTCGCTTCGGTCGGCTCGAAATGCGGCGTCCGACTGTCGTGGACGCGCTCAACACGCCACGGCGGATTCCGGGTCTTCCTTCGGCCGGTGAAAATTTTTTATCACTTGGCCACACCGGGACTTACGAATATGACGGGGCTGAAAACAGGCCATCTTGTGCGCGCCAGGGCGACCTTTCGTCCCTATGTGGAAGGGCATGTTTCGGCGTGTCCGGGGCCGGGGTTCTTGACACCCGGGCCGACGCCGGGCGATGGCCCTCCCAGGGAGCAATTTATGACATACGTTATCCGCGAATTCGGTCGAAAACTGACTGACCCGGATCGAAATGAACGAAACCGGCAGAAACCAGCTCAAAAACGTTGCACTTTTGATAGTTTTATTGGGCTATGTATTATGATTCTGCGCACTTGCCCTCCTTCATGGCGCGCCAGGCCGGTTTCGGGTGCTGGACCCCTAAGCCTACTCCGGGCGGCGCACCGGAAAATGGCATTTCTTGCTGTACTGCATGGGCGGCTTCCGGATTCTGTCGATTGGCGGCGCGTCACTGGCCGATCCACAACTGGTACAATGCGTCGCCTCAGCCCGGCGCCCGCCGGGCGCGGCTCCCCGCAACGACACCGTAACGCTATGAGAATCCGCAACTTCTGCATCATCGCCCACATCGATCACGGCAAGAGCACCCTTGCCGATCGGATGTTGCATCGCACGGGGGCGATCTCCGATCGCGATTTGCGTGAGCAGATGCTGGATGAGATGGATCTGGAGCGCGAGCGGGGGATCACGATCAAGTCCTCGGCCGTCAGCGTGGCGTACGAGCACTCGACGAAGGGGGAGGCGTTCGAGTTGAACTTCATCGACACGCCGGGGCATGTGGATTTTCACTACGAGGTCAGCCGCGCGTTGACGGCCTGCGAAGGGGCGGTGCTCGTGGTGGATGCGACGCAGGGCGTGGAGGCGCAGACGGTGGCCAACGCGTACCTGGCGGTGGAGGCGGGGCTCGAGATCATTCCGGTGGTGAACAAGATCGATCTGCCGTCCGCCCGGCCGGAAGAAGTGGCGCTGGAGATGGAGCAGATTCTCGGCTTCGCGGCCGAGGATGCGATCTTCTGCTCGGCCAAGACGGGCGAGGGCGTGACGGAACTGCTCGATGCGATCTGCGACCGCCTGCCCGCGCCGAAAGGCGAGGTCGATCGACCGACGCAGGCGCTGATCTTCGACAGCGAGTATGACGACTACCGCGGGGTGGTCACCTACTTCCGCCTGTTCAACGGCCGGCTGCAAGTGGGTGAGAAGATCCGCATGATGCGCACCGGTCGCACGTACAACGTGACGGAACTGGGCAAATTCACGCCGAAGATGACGGCCTACAAGGAGCCGCTCGAGGCGGGCGAAGTCGGCTACATGGTCGCGGCGATCAAGTCGCTCGAAGATGTGCACATCGGCGACACCATCACGCTCGATCCGCGTCCGGCCGAGAAGCCGCTGGCCGGCTACGAGGAGCCGCAGCGGATGGTGTTCTGCGATTTCTACCCCGCCGGGGAGACGCAGTTCGAGACGTTGCGCGATGCGATCGAGCGGCTGCACCTGAATGATGCCTCGTTCACCTTCGCGCCGCATCACTCGGACGCGCTGGGCTTCGGTTTCCGCTGCGGCTTCCTCGGCCTGCTGCACATGGACATCATCCAGGAGCGGCTGGAGCGCGAGAGCAACGTGTCACTGGTGCAGACGGCGCCGACGGTGACCTTCGAAGTGCTGATGACCGACGGCCAAGTGATCCAGATCACCAACCCGGCGGACCTGCCGGACATGTCCACCGTGAAGGAAGTGCGCGAGCCGATCGTCGGCGTGGAGATCATCTGCCCGAACGAGAACATCGGCGACATCATGAAGCTGTGCGAAGCGCGGCGGGGGATCTACAAGAAGCAGCAGTTCCTCTCGGAGACGCGGCAGATCCTCGACTACGAGCTGCCGCTGGCCGAGATCATCTACGACTTCTACGACAAGCTGAAATCGATCACCCGCGGCTACGGCACGATGGACTACCACCTGGAAGGTTTCCGCGCCGATCGGCTGGTGAAGATGGATATTCTCGTCAACGGACTGAAGGTCGATGCGCTGTCGGTCATCGTGCATCGCGACAAGGCCGAATACCGCGGCCGGGCGCTGCTGACGCGGCTGAAGAAAGAGATCGATCGGCACATGTTCGAGATACCGCTGCAGGCGGCGCTGGGCGGGAAGATCATCGCCCGCGAAACCATCCGCGCCTTCCGCAAGAACGTGACGGCCAAGTGCTACGGCGGCGACGTGACGCGCAAACGCAAGCTGCTGGAGAAGCAAAAGGAAGGCAAACGCCGCATGAAGCGCGTCGGCACGGTCGATATCCCCCAGGAAGCGTTCATGTCTGTGCTGGACCCGGGGGACTGAGGCAGCAAAGCAGCAGAGCGGTGAATCTGTAGAGCAGTTGGCCGGTGGGGGAGCGGGCGTTCTTCTGTCGCGTTTCTGCGGCGTGTTCTTTGGCAAGTGAATGATTCGACGAGCGTGTCGCCGCGCGGCGGTGACGGGGGATCGGTCTGTATCGGTTGGGCAATCCGCCGGGGCGGGGCGAAGTCGGAAAAGTGCGTGAAGTGGGTTGCCCGATCGGGGTGTGAATCGTTCATTTGGGCGTGTTGCATGCACCCGACCGGTTGTAGCGGCCGGGTGCCGCTGGAGAGGAAAGAGTTTGATAACGAAAGGTCAAGCCAACCGGACCCCAGGTCGAAAAATTAGCAGGGCCCCGCGTTGGGGTCCGGAAAAACCGAAAACCGGGCCATTGTTCGGCCCAAGTGGCACTAAGGGTTGGTTGTCAGTTTTAGGGAGAAACAGTTATGTCGAAACGTAAAGGCTTCACGCTCGTCGAAATTCTGATCGTGGTTGTGATTCTCGGTATTCTCGCCGCGATCGTCATCCCCCAGTTCACCAATGCCAGCGAGGCGGCCAAGACCGAGAGCCTCCGCTCGCAGCTTCAGACGATCCGCAGCCAGCTTGAGCTGTACCAGGTGCAGCACAACGGCAACTACCCGGCTGCCTTCGTCAACCAGACTTGGGACCAGATGACGACCAAGACGGACCAGAACGGTAACGCGGACCCGAACGGCTTCGGCCCGTACCTGCAGCAGGTGCCGTTGAATCCGTTCGCCGATCCGGCCGCGAACCTGGACCAGCACTGGACGTATGACGCGGCGACCGGTCAGATCAACGCCGTGGACTACAACGGCCTCGGCTTGGACACCTTCTGATCGACATCGCAGGTGTCTCAACGCCGCAGGTATGACCTGAACACACCGGACGCCTCGGCTTGACCGCCGGGGCGTCCTTTTTCAGCCGGCGCAGAGCGGCGCGCGACGACATTCAGCGGCCCTTATCGGGCGAGGCGAAGAAAGTCGCGGGCCAATCTGGACGATTCGTGTGATGAGGGTCCTTGCTGACCGGACCCGCCAAACGCCTCCTGGAGACATGACATGCGCGCCGTCCGCTACCTCAATGCCGTGCTGACCATCATCGCCATCCTGCTGACCTTGCAGCTCTGGACGGCCTGGAACGCGCCCGCCGACGCGAGCCTGCCCCGCATCACCAGCGAGGCCCAGGCTTCGACCGGCGGCATTCCCAACGCCGGCGCCCAGCGCAAGCAGATGATCGGCCTGCTCAAGGCGATGAACGAGAAGATCGAGGAACAGACCGAACTGCTGCGATCGGGCGGCGTGCGTGTGCGCGTGACCGACGCGAGCGAAGAGAAGGATGAGGACTAGTCATCGCGCCGATGACTGACGACGCATCAACGCGGCGCATGGAAGGGTGAAAGCCGTGGAATTGTACGGCCCCAAATCGCGTGGCGGATTCACACTGGTGGAAGTGCTGGTGGTGGCGGCGGTGATCGCGCTGGCCGGCGCCATTGTCGTGCCGCACATTGTTCACTCCGGCCAGATGGGCTCGCAGGCGGCGGCCCGCGCCCTGATGCAGGACATGCTCGTGGCGCAGAACGAGGCGATCGCCAACCAGGCCCCCCGCCGCATCGTGTTCGAGCAGTCGCTCAACCGGTACCGGCTGACCGATGAGAACGGCGTGACGCTCGGCGTGAGCTGGAAGGGCGACGGCGGCACGGAAAACTACGTGGTGGACTTCTCGGCTGACTCCCGCTTCGCGGGCGTCCAGTTGATCAACGTGAGCGTTGGGCCCAACGCGTACATCGAGTACGACGACCTGGGCACCCCTTCGACGGGTGGGTACGTGGAACTGACAGGCGGGGCGAATGCCCACTACCGGATCAACGTGGCGCCGATCACCGGTCGCGTCTCGATTGCTCCGGTGACCTCGCCATAGGGTTGGGAGCAGAGGTTGCTGAAGGCGTGGTTTGACAAATCCATCTGCCCGATCGGCGTGGACATCGGGGCCCGGCGCATCAAGCTGTTGCAGTTGCGCCGTGTCGCCGACGGTTGGTCGATCATCGCCGCGTCGTGCCGAGAGTTGCCCGCGAATGCGGCCGAGCATCGGCAGGCCACGGTCGAGACGCTTCGGGCCGCGGTGAGCGATGCGCCTTTCGAGGGTGTGCGGGCGGTCAGTTGCCTGCAGTCGGGGGACATGGCGACCAAGAGCCTGCGGCTGCCGAAGCTGGCGGGAGCCGAACTGGAACGCGCCATCGCATGGGAAGCCCCTGAGCGGCTGGGCGTGGACCCCGAAAGCGTGCGGCTGCAGTACTTCAGCGCCGGCGAAGTGCGTCAGGGCGAGGAGCTTCGCCAGGAAGTGATCGTGATGGCCGCGGCCAACAGCGTGGTGGACGCCCACCTGAACCTGCTGCTCGACGCCGGACTGAAGCCGGCGGCGATCGATGTCGGTCCCGCGGCGCTGGCCCGTTGGCGCCAGGCGCAGCCCGGTTGCTCATCGGCCCCCGAGGCCGTGCTGGATATCGGACACGCCTGCTCCAACGTCATGATCATGCGCGGCGGGGAAGTGGTCTTCTTCAAGCCGATCGAGCTGGGCGGCCGGCGTTTCGATGAGGACTTGGCCGCGCGTCTCGATCTGACGCCTGAAGAGGCCCATCGCCTGCGATGGCGCGGCGAGTCAACGAGCGACCCGTCCGAAGCGCCGCTCAGCGGTGATCAGAAGCACGCGATCAGTCAGTCGCGCCAGGAACTGGGCACCGAACTGGCCCGGGAAGTGGCGCTCTGCCTGCGCTACTTCAGCATCACCTTCCGCGGTGTGCGGCCGGAGAAGCTGACGATCGTCGGCGGCGGCGCCTATGACCCGGCCCTGGCCGAGCTGATCGGCGAGCACTCGGGCGTCGAGGCGACGTCGACGGCGGGCAGCGTCGGCCTGCCCGACAGCACGAATGATCCGGCCCGTCGGCTGGGCGATTCCGGCTGCGAATGGCCCGTTGCATCGGGGCTGTCGATGCGACCGTCGGCGCCGCCGGGACTGGCGTTGCTGGGAAGGGGGGCCGCTTGACCACGCGAACCATCGATTTCCTGCCGGTCGCCTACCAGAAGGCCGAGGCGCGCAAGCGCCGGAACCTACGCGCCGCCGCGGTGATCCTCGTCGGCGTCGTCCTGATGGGCGGATGGTTCCTGTCCGCCCGGCGGGAGCGCCGGTCGCTCGCATCCTATGCGGAGAGCCTCGAAACGCAGGTCGAAACCATTCAGGGGCAGACCAGCGAAGTCAACCGGTTGGGGATCATGCGTACGAATCTCGAGCGACAGATCCAACTGCGTGACCGGTTGAGCTGGCCGGTGGACGTGGCGCAGATCACGGCCGCGGTGACCGAGCAGGTGCCCAGCTCGATCGCGTTGACGCACCTGTCGATCAGTGGTCGTCGACCGCAGGTCAGGACGCCCGAGGCGGCGGCGGCCAACCTGGCCGCGGCCGTGGCGGCCGCGAAACCAGCGGCGCCCGCGCGTGAGGTCGTGACCGTTGAGATCACCGGCATCGCTCCGCACGAAGATGCGGTGGCGGACCTGGTCGGACGGCTGTCGTCGTACCCGTTGTTCGATGAAGTGACGATGCACTTCAGTCGCCCGACCGAAGAGGCGGGCGTGCGCGGCCGGGCGTTCCATATCGAGATGAAGGTCCCGATGGATCGCCGCTACGTGCCGAAGGGGGGTGGCGCGTGAAGCTGAGTCTTGATCAACTGCATCTGCTGGCGGTGCTGGGCGGGCTGTTGACGCTGTTCGTCGTGGGCTTGTGGCTCCCGCACCGGATGATGAGCCTGGAGTTCGAAGGCCGCATCCAGGCGGCCCAGGAACAACTCGAGACCCGGCGCACCCAGGCGAGCGGCCAGCTCACGTTGCTTGACCGGGAGGTGGACCGCCTGGAGTCCGAGCTGGTCAACGGCGAGCGGTACCTCGCGAAGCCCAACGAGTGGCCCGCCGTGCACAAGCAGATCACGGAGGTGCTGGCCGATCAGCAGGTGACGGCGGCGGAGATCAACACACGCCCGTCCGAGGAAGGCGAGAGCTTCTCGATCCTGCCGGTGACGCTGCGTTTCGAGGCCGACTTCCCGGCGGTATTCCGGGTGATCAAGCAGATCGAATCCAATCCGCGTCTGCTTCGCCTGACGCGGGTGGATGTGGAGGGCGACCTGGAGTCGCCGGAGCGGCAGAAAACGCGGCTTGAGGTGGCCATGTTCTACGCATCGGAGACCGACGCACGGTGAACCGCACGAACAGACAATCCGGCGCGGGACCGTCGGCTCACTGGCAGCGTCTGCGGCGACGTCTGCTGGCGGAGAAGAAGAAGGCGTCGGTGCTGCTGGTGCTGGTGCTGGTGGCCGGCGGCCTGTGGTTGCGTACCTGGCTGTCGCCGACGGCCGAGTCATCGGCGTCATCAGTCCCGGCGACCGATCCTGCGCCGGCGGCGACCGCGACCGATAACCCCGCGCCCGTGGTCTCCCAGCCGCGCGAGCCTCGGGTGGTGGAGGTCGACCTCCCAAGCACGATAGGCCGCAACGTCTTTCTGCTCGATACAACCGGATACGAACTGGCCCCCAAATCGGACGTTGGGGGCAGTGACGGTGCAAAGTCCGGCGGAGATGGTGCCGATGACAAACCTGAAGTGCGGACCGACGGTCTGCACCTCCAGACCACCATGCTGGGGAGAAAGCCGGCAGCGGTGATCAATGGAGAGGTGATTGGAATCGGCGATGAGTATGAGGAATTCAAACTCATCGAGGTACGACCCGAGTCTGTGATCCTTGAGAAGAACGGTGTGCAGGTTGAACTTTCCATGTAGCCGCCGGTGTAGGGGAAAAGCTGGGCGCAAGCCCAAGGAGTTGGTCATGCTGAAGCGTCATTGGATGGTCGTCTCGCTCATCACTTTTTTTTGGTCTGTAGGGTCCGTCTATAGCGATCCGGGGCCGGGGGCGATCGGGGAAGACATGGCAACGGCTGGCGGTGTCACCGCGCCGAGCATCTATGACGAGCCGGCCGAAAGTGAGGCCGAAGGCGAGGAACTCGTCCAGAAGGTGGGCGCGGGCGCCTACGGCAAGGTCGACATCATCGTCAAGGAGTTGGAGATCGCGAAGGTGCTGCAACTGCTTTCGCTCCAGTCCAAGCGAAACATCATCGCCAACCGCGACGTCTCGGGCACGATCAGCGCGACGCTCCACAACGTTGATTTCTACGAGGCCCTCGAGGCGGTGCTGATCCCCAACGGATTCGTGTATCGCGAGAAGGGCAACTTCATCTACGTGTACACGACCGAGTATGCCGAGAAGATGGATGACCGCCTGCGCCAGACAAAGACCGAGGTGCTGCGGCTGAACTATCTTTCCGCCAAGGATGCCGCGACCTACGTGCAGCCGCTGCTTTCGCCGGCCGGCACGATTGTCTCGTCCCGCGAGACGCCGGCGGGGATCCAGCCGAGCATATCGGATGCCGGCGCAGATACGCATTCCGGTGACGGTCTGCTGGTGATCAAGGACTACCCCGAGAACATCGCCGAGATCCGCAACGTGATCGAGCAGCTCGACGTGCGGCCCAAGCAGGTCGAGATCGAGGTGTACATCCTGAAGGTGAACCTCAGCGACGTGAACCGTTGGGGTGTCGATTTCTCCGTCGTGGCGGACCTTGACATCTCGATGTTCAGCAACCCGCTCAGTTCGGTGAAGGAGCTGTTCGACGGCACGGTCAAGGCGGATGGCACAGCGATCAGTTCGGAGGTGGGCAACACCGGCCAGGACGGCGGCTTCAAGATCGGTGTCACCGACAACAACGTGGCGGTGTTCATCGATGCCCTGGCGCAGGTGACCGACACCACGCTGCTGGCCAAGCCCAAGCTGCTGGTGCTCAACCGCCAGCGGGCGGACCTCCTGATCGGCGGACGCGAGGGCTACCCGACGTCCACGACCACCGACACGGCGACGAGCACGGCCATCGAATTCCTCGAGACGGGCACCCAGTTGACGGTGCGCCCGTTTATCTCCAACGACGGCTACATCCGTCTGGAATTGCGCCCGTCGATTTCGGATGGCTCGACGGAACTGCTGGGCGACACCGTGGTGCCGCGCGAGACCACGCAGGAACTGACCACGAACGTGCTGGTGCGCACCGGTCAGACGGTGATCCTCGGCGGTCTGTTCAAGGAAGAGACCACGATCAGCCAGCGCCAGGTGCCCTTCCTCGGCGACGTGCCCATTGCCGGCGTGGCGTTCAGGGGACAGAACGACACGATCGACCGCGACGAATACATCTTCATGGTGCGTCCGACGATCGTGAAGGATGAGCAACTGATCGCCAAGGGCGAACAGGGCCTCGACGGCATCGAACTGGCCCGCATCGGCGCTCGCGAGGGCCTGCTGCCCTGGTCGCGCGACAAACTGGTCGCCTACCACATGCAGGCGGCCATGGATCGCTACAAGCAGGGCGATGTGAAGAAGGCCCTCATGTTCACCAACTGGGCGCTCAACATCGATCCGAACCTGGTCCAGGCCCAACGCTTCAAGGAGCGGCTGACGGGCGACCGGATGTTCTATCCGAAGCGCGGCATCCTCGAGAACGCGATCAACAACATGGTCGAGCAGAAGGTCGGCCAGATCGAAGTCGAAGAACCGGAGCCCACCCCGGACGCGCAGGCTGCGGCGGATACGCAGCAGCAGGCACAGTCGGGCGGCGAAGCGCCGGTCGATGAGGCCCAGGCGGAAGCACAAGTGGTTGAGGAACCGGTTGCGACTGCCGAGGAGCCTGCCGACGAAGCGTTCGACGTGGACTGGGCGCCGCCGGTCGAGCCGATCCTTGATGTGGATGTCGACCTCGAAGGGTTCGAACAGGACGGCACGGACGATGAGCAGATGAATCCGGCCGCGCGGGCGACGCCCGGCGAGTCGGAGGGCGGCGGACTGATGCTGCCCAATCCGCTGGGCGATCCGGACGCCGCGAATCTCGCCGAGAAGGCGGCGGATGACAACCAGAATCCGCTGAGTGACGAAACGCCGGCGCCGTTCGAGCCGTCGCAGATTGTCGAGGATGACGGGTCGGCGATCGAGAAGCTGTTCGACCGATTGAACGAGTGGATGCCGACTGAACCGGATGAAGCCACCGCGGTGGCCGAGCCCGATGAGACGTTCGAGGAATAGGATCGACCGGAACCCCGACGCAGGAAGAGAGTCGACGCATGAGGATGCATAGCTTCCGCACGCCTTCAAGCATGATCATCGCCGCAGCCGCACTTTGTGCGGCTGTTGGCTGTCAGACCAAGACCTACCAGGAAGCCAAGGAGGCGGCGGTCGGTCGTTGGCAGACGATGCGTTCGGCCATGATCATCAAGGAGGCCCAGGGCAAGTTCGAGACGGGCGATCTTGATGAAGCGGAGCGCAAGCTGCTCGAAGCGGCGCGCGTGGACCCGAGGAATCCCGCGTTGTTCACGCTGCTGGGACGCATCGGTCTCGAGCGCGGCATGCTGGACCGCGCCAACTCGTACTTCCTCGCGGCCATCGAAGTCGACGGCGACTACGCCGAGGCGCACTATTATCGCGGACTCGTGCTCCAGCGCTGGCAGCGGTACGGCGACGCTTACGACGAATACGCGAAGGCGTACGAACTGTCGGCCGACAACGCGAGCTACCTGCTGGCGATGTCGGAAATGCTGATCGCGCTGGAAGACGAGGACAGGGCGCTGGCCATCCTGCAGGAGAAGCAGGTCTATTTCGAGGGCAACGCCGGCATCCGTGTGGCGATGGCGCAGATCTGCATGATGAAAGGCCAGATGCGCGAGGCATGCGACTACTACCGGCAGGCGCTCGTGCTCGAACCGGACAACCTGCGGATCGTCGAGGAGTTGGCCTTGGCGCAGATGGCGGCCGGCGAGAACCTGGACGCCATCCAGAACCTCCGGCGCCTGCTGGCCCACCCGCAGCACAGCGATCGGACCGATCTGCGCCGCCAGTTGGCGGTGGCGTACGTCGCCGTCGGGCGGGTGACCGATGCCCGCGACATCTACTACCAGTTGACGCGACTCAATCCGTCCGATGTGGAGGCCTGGATCAGCCTCGGCGAGACGGCCTGGCGTCTGAACGATCTGGCGGGGGCGCTGACGGCCGCGAACCGTATCATCTCGCTGGCACCCCAGCGTCACGAGGGGTACCTGCTGGCCGGGATGGTATGGCATCGGCGTGAGAAGCTGGAGCAGACACTTCAGCACCTCGATCGCGCCGCCGAACTGGCGCCGCAGATGACGGCGCCATGGATCGTGCGCGGGTTGGCCCTGGAGGCCGCCGGGCGCAAGAGCGCCGCGGCCCAGGCCTATCGCGAGGCGCTCAAGCGCAACCCCGCGGACAGCCGCGCTCGTTCACTGCTGTCGAGTCTGACTTCAAGCAGCCGCTGATCCGTCTTTCTGGTCGAGGGGAGCAGCGATTCCTGCCTATGCGCCCGCGCTGTCAGAACGGTTATCGGCTGCTCGAGACCGGCGCGATCCGACGGTTGAGGGTGTTTGCGGTTCCGAGGACTTACCCGGCGAGCGATGATCGCCGATGACGAGAAGGGGTTGGTGCAAGTTCCGGTGTCGATCGAGGTTGAGACGATGGCTCGAGGCACACCTTTGATTATCGTCGTGGACGATGAACCACACATCGTACAAGTGCTCAAGCTGCGCCTGGAGATCGACGGTTACGAGGTGCTCGGGGCCGAGGACGGCGAGGAAGCGCTGGCGCTGATTCGCGAGCGTGAGCCGGACCTGTTGATCACCGACTACCAGATGCCCTACATGAGCGGCGTCGAGCTTTGCCGCGCGGTTCGCGAGGATGCGCGAACGCATGCGATGCCGATCCTCATGCTGACGGCCCGCCAGCACAGCATCCGGGATCGCGATCTGCATGCCTGCGCGATCGATCACATCCTCGCCAAGCCGTTCTCGCCGCGCGAGATAAGTGAATACGTCGCGCGCACGCTGGAGCGTGGCGACTGGAGGGAGGTCAGGAAGACGGCATGAGTAGCGCGACGCTGTCAACACTGGCGCCGGTGCTGCCGCGCCGTCTGCGGGACCGCCTCGAGGACTTGGGCGCGACGATCGTGCTGCTCGATGCGGAAGGCAGGAGCGTCGTGATGCATCCCTCGTCAGGCCTGGACCGACTGGTCGCCCAGTCGCCGGTCTTTCGGGCCGCGATTCGCATCGCCTGGCCGCAACTGCATCGGCACGAGCAGAGGACACTCGAACTGTGGCCGGGGGTGTTCCTGCAGCCGCTTCGGATGGAGCGGCGTCGCCACACCGGCGACCCGGATCGCAACGGCAAACTCTTCGCCGTTCTGCTGCTCTCCCGCGAGGTCGAACAATGCGAGCAGATTCGCGGCGTCTGTGATGCCGCGGGCGTGGACTACGAGGCGACCATGGCGGAAGCCGACGCCAGGCGCCTTCCGAGCGGCGAGGAGTTGGGCCGCGTCAGTGCGATGCTCGCGTGGATGCAGGACGACGCGATGGAGGTAGAGCGGCGGTCCAACGAGGTGCATTCACTCAGTCAGCAGCTTCTGGAGTCGTACGAGGAGCTGAGCCTGCTCTACAAGTTCTCCACCGGCATGACGGTGGACCGGGCACCGGCCGCGTTCCTGTCCGAAACATGTCGGGAGCTGCAGCAGGTGGCGGACTTCTCATGGATGGCGATGCACCTGGTGGACGATGAGCCGACGCTTGGCGCTTTGTCCGGCGGGGTGTTCACGGCCGGCAGCTTCGCCTGCGATGAGCAGACATTGCGGCAGATCGCCGGGACGCTGGTCGAGATGCGGGCGGATGAGCGGGATCCGCTGGTCGTCGAGGACACGACATCACTGCCCGTGCCGCATTTGCCCGCGCTCACCGAAAGCCTTCTGGTTGTGTCGATGCGTCGTGATGACAAACTGCTGGGCATTCTCTTTGCGGGGGACAAGGGGGACGGCTCGCACATCAGCAGCATTGACGCGAAGCTCTGCAATTCGCTCGCAAGCAGCGCGACGATGTTCCTCGAGAACATGATGCTCTACGAGGACGCCCAGGACATGTTCATGGGTGTGCTGCACGCGCTGACCGCCTCGATCGATGCCAAGGACAGCTACACCCACGGGCATTCCGAACGGGTGGCGATGATGGCCAAGAAGCTCGCCGCGGCCTACGGCCTTCAGCCGCGCCAGATTGAGCGTGTACACCTGTCAGGGCTTGTGCATGACGTCGGCAAGATCGGCGTGCCGGAATCGGTGCTGATGAAGCCGGGTTCATTGACACCCGACGAGTTCGACCTGATCAAGAAGCACCCGGAGACGGGCGCCCGCATTCTCCAGGACATCCGTCAGATGAGTGACCTGATCCCGGGCGTTCTGTACCACCACGAGCGATGGGATGGCCAGGGGTATCCCTTTGGGTTGGCGGGCAATGACATTCCGCTGTTCGGGCGGCTGATCGGTCTGGCCGATGCGTTCGACGCGATGACAAGCAACCGCGCGTATCGGGCGCGGCGTGAACTGGACGAGGTGCTGCTCGAGATCAAGCGGTGCGCCGGCACGCAGTTCGACCCCGAACTGGCCGACTTGTTTGTCCTGCTGGATTTCAGTGACTTCGAACGTGTCTGCCGGCAGCACCATGAACGAGAGAGTCAGCGTTAGCGCAACGTCGCTTCAGGAGACAACAGGGGGCTGCGGATGGATGTAACAGGGGCTGAACACGATGGGTCGCTCATGACCGTGTCGGTGACACACCGCGAGCAGACGACGATCTTCACCTTGCAGGGCGAGGTGACGGTGGACGGTATCGATCCGCTGCGCCAGGAAGCGCAGGAACGGCTGGAGGGGGACGGCCGGGATTTCGTGTTCGATCTGTCGCAGGTGGAGTTCATCGATTCCGCGGCCCTGGAGATGCTCGTCTGGCTGCAGGAGCAGGCGGAGGAGCGATTGGGACAGGTGCGGCTGGCGGGGGTGCCGGAGAACGTGGAGAAGATCATGGAACTGACGCGCCTGTCGTCGCGCTTCGAGCACGACGCCGACGTGGCGGTGGCCGTGGAGAACCTGGGAATCTGACGGATGCCGATAGTTGAATCCCACATCCAGAAGACCCCGGTGCGGCTGGGTGATCTGCTCGTCGAGAAGAAGCTGATCACGCAGGATCAGATCCAGCGCGCGCTGGATCACCAGCGGAGCAGCGGCCATCGGAAGCTTCTGGGCGAGGTGCTGGTCGAGTTGGGCTTCATCTCGCAGGAAGAGGTGATGGCCGCGCTGGCCGAGGCCTACGGCATCCCGTACGCGCGAGTCCATCCGAAGGTGGTGGACCCGCGGGCGGTCGAGATCCTGCCGCGCGAATTCCTAGAGAAGAACTGCGTGCTGCCGCTGTTCAACGTGCACGGCAAGCTGACGGTGGCGGTGCCCGAGCCGACCAATGTATTCCTGGTCGAGGAGATTCAGCGGCTGACGGGCCTGAGCGTGCAACTGGTTGCCGCGACCGCCAAGGACATCCAGACGACGCTGCAGGCCTACCTGCCGTCGGCCAACGTGTTCGTCATCGACGACATCGTCGAGGACATTCGCGAGGATGACTTCCAACTGGCGGAGACGGAAGTCACCGACATCGCCAAGCTGGAGGAAGGCGCGTCGACCAGCCCGGTGATCAAGCTGGTCAACTACCTGATCTTCTCGGCGGCCGAGAGCGGCGCCAGCGACATCCACATCGAGCCCGGTGACAAGACGCTGCGCGTACGTGACCGCATTGACGGCCGGCTGTTCGAGAAGATGCGCCCGCCGCACCGCATGGGGCCGGCGATCGTCAGCCGCATCAAGATCATGGCGTCGCTCGATATCTCCGAGCGACGCGTGCCGCAGGACGGCGGCATCACCGTCATGCTGAACAAGCAGCCGATTGACCTGCGCGTCAGCACCATGCCGGGCAAGTACGGCGAGAAGGTGGTGATCCGTATCCTGGACAACCGCAATGTCCAGAACGAACTGGAGACACTGGGCTTCGCCACGCAGATGCTCGACCGCTGGCGCGAGTTGGCCCATCAACCCAACGGCATTCTGCTGGTCACCGGTCCGACGGGCAGCGGCAAATCGACGACGCTCTACGGTACGCTGCATGAGATCATTGACGACACGCTCAATATCAGCACCGTCGAAGACCCGGTGGAGTACTACCTGCCTGGCGTAAACCAGTTCCAGGTGAACGAGAAAGCCGGCTTCACATTCGCGGGGGCCCTGCGATCGCTGCTGCGACAGGACCCGGACATCGTGATGGTCGGCGAGATCCGCGACGTGGAGACGGCGAAGATCGCCACGCAGGCGGCGCTGACTGGTCACCTCGTGCTGTCGACACTGCACACGAACGACGCGATCAGCGCCGTGACACGGCTGATCAATGTGGGCGTGGAGCCCTACCTCGTCGCGGCATCGCTGCGCGGTGTGCTGGCGCAGCGCCTGGTGCGACGCATTTGCGCCCACTGCAAGGAGCCGGTGTCGATTACCGGTCCGATCGAACGGGCGCTGGCGCGGCTGCCGGGAGGCGAGAAGATCAAGACGATCTATGCAGGACGCGGATGCGAGAAGTGTCGAAGCACCGGCTACGCCGGCCGCGTCGGCGTGTACGAGATGTTCGCTCCGGACGATGACATGCTCGAACTGATCAGCAAGGGCGCCGGTCTGCAGGAACTGCGGCGGCAGGCCGCGTCCCACGGCTACGTCAGCCTGGCCGAAGACGGTCTGGCCAAGGTGAAGGCGGGCGTGACGACGGTGGAGGAACTGCTGAACGTGACCGCGCTGAAGTAGCCGCGCGGCTTGGATGATGATGCCACCATGACCCAGTTCGCCTACGAATCCCGTGACACCGAGGGACGCTCCCTGAGCGGTGTGATCGCCGCCCAGAGCGCCGAAGAGGCCGGGCGCATGCTGCGCGAGAAGGGCCAGTATGTCGTGGAAATCCGCGAGGCGGGCGGTGCGACGCAGGATGACGATCTCTATACCGTCGAACAGCACGCGCGGCGGGTCAAGCGCCAGGACGTCATTTTCTTCGCGCATCAGATGGCGGTTATGATCCAGACGGGCGTCCCCCTGGCCGAGGCGCTCGAATGCACGGCCATGCAGGCGCCCAACGCCTCTTTCCGGGCGGTGCTCCAGGATGTGGCCCGTTCGGTGCAGGGCGGCACGCCCTTCTCGGCCGCGCTGGGTCAGTATCCGCGGGTGTTCCCGAAGATCATGATCGCCCTGATGGGCGCCAGCGAGGCGAGCGGCACCATGGGCGAGATGCTCGAGCGCATCAGCACCTACATGGGGAAGGAAGCCCGCATTCTGCGCCAGGTGCGCGGGGCGATGCTGTATCCGCTGGTCATGCTGACCATGGCGGTCAGCGTGACGGTGTTCCTGCTGATTTTCGTCCTGCCGCGCTTCGCGACGATCTACCAGAGCCGCGGGTCGGCGCTGCCGTTGCCGACCCAGATCCTCATGACCGCCTCGAACGTGGTGATCGGCTACTGGCCGATCTGGTTGGGCCTCTTGGTGCTCGCGATCGTCGGGATCGTGGTGGCGCTGAGTACTGAGGGCGGCCGGCGCGGCTTCGACTGGCTCAAACTGAACACGCCCATTCTCAGGACGATGTTCCGCAGCTTGTATGTCGCCCGCGCCAGCCGCACCATGGGCACGATGATCGTCGCCGGCGTTTCCATGCTGGAAGCCGTCGCCATCGTGCGCGGCGTGACCAACAACAGCTACTACCGGGCCCTGTGGGACGAAGTCGACGGCGCATTGCAGGAAGGGCTTCAACTCTCGGATCCGCTGATGAAGACCGATCTGATCCCGCGCTCGATCACCCAGATGATCCGCAGCGGCGAGCACGCCGGTCGGCTCGGGCACGTGCTCGAAAAAGTGGCGGAGTTCACCGAACTGGAGTTCGACGAATCGGTCAAGACCACGACCCAGATGATCGAACCGATCATGATCGCCACCATGGGCGGCCTGGTCGGTTTCGTGGCCATCGCCCTGCTCCTGCCGATCTTCAGCATCGGCAACGTGATGGCGAAGTGAGCGGGCGACGGGCTGTCGCCGTCTAGAGATCCAGGTCCTCCGCCTCCTCCGCACGCTCCATGATGAAGCTGAATCGGGCGGATGTGTCCTTGCCCATCAGGTCGGCGATGACACGATCGGCGGCCAGGCCGTCGGTGATGTCCACCTGCAGCAGCCGTCGCGTCTTCGGGTTCAGCGTCGTCTCCCACAGCACTTTGGGCATCATCTCGCCCAGTCCCTTGAAGCGCGTGATCTCCGGCTTGGCGTTGCCCTTGTGCTTCTTGAGGATCGCGTCGCGGTGCTCATCGTCATCGGCCCAGAAGGTGTCCTTGCCCAGGTCGATCCGGTACAGCGGCGGCATCGCCAGGAACACGCGCTCGGCCCGGATCAGTTCCGACATGTGACGGAAGAAGAAAGTCAGCAGCAGTGTGGCGATGTGGTGGCCGTCCGAGTCCGCGTCCATGAGCAGGATGATCCGGCCGTACCGCAGTTTCTTCAGATCGAAGCTCTTGCCGAGACCGCAGCCCAACGCGGTGACGATGTCCGACAGTTCGCGGTTCTCCAGCACCTTCGCAAGGGAGGCCTGTTCGGTGTTGAGCACCTTGCCGCGGAGTGGGAGGATGGCTTGGGCGGTGCGGTCGCGTCCCTGTTTGGCGCTTCCGCCGGCCGAGTCGCCTTCGACGATGAACAGTTCCGAATTCTCGGGGTTGCTCGTCGTGCAGTCGGCCAGCTTGCCCGGCAGGGCGAGGCGGGTGGTGGCGGTCTTGCGGGTGACCTGCACCGCCGCGGCGCGGCTGGCCGCACGTGCCCGGGCGGCCAGCACGATGCGCGTGACAATCGCCTCGGCCGTCGTGCGGTTGTGGTTGAGCCAATGCTCGAGCGCGGGACGCACCGCGTTGTCGACCAGTGACTGCAACTCGGGATTATTCAGGCGATCCTTGGTCTGTCCCTGGAACTGCGGGTCGGGGATGAAGCCGCTGATGACCCCGATCAGCCCTTCGCGCACGTCTTCGGTGGCGATGGTCACGCCCTTGGGCTGCAGCTTGTGCGTCTCGATGTAGTTGCGAATGGCCTTGGTGACGCCGGCGCGCAGGCCGTTCTCATGGGTACCGCCCGAACTGGTGGGAATGCCGTTGACATAGCTGCGGATGTGCTCGTCGGTGGCCTCGGTCCACTCCAACACGACATGGACCTTCGCCCCGTTGTCGCGCTCGAGTTCGAACATTTTTTCATGCACCGGACGGGCCTTGCGGTCCGACATCACCTTGACCAGGTAGTCGCCCAGCCCGGCTTCGTGGGCGTACGCGTACTGCTTCTTGTTCACCTGGTCGTCGAAGGTGACCTTCAACCCCTTGTGGATGAAGCTGATGATTTCCAGCCGCTCGCGGATCGTCTCGGGGTCGAACTCGATCTTCGGGAAGATCGTCGGGTCCGGGTGGAAGTAGATCGTCGTTCCCGAGCCGCGCGCGGGACCGAGTTTCTTGAGTTTCGTCTTCGGCTTGCCCAGTGCGAACTGCTGCTCGTACCGCGAGCCGCCCTGTTTCACGGTGGCGACCAGTTTCTTGGACAGCGCGTTGACCACCGACGCCCCGACGCCGTGCAGGCCGCCCGACGTCTTATACACGCCCTCCTGGAATTTCCCGCCCGCGTGCAGCCGCGTGAGAATCAGTTCGAGCGCCGGAATCTTGTGTTTCGGATGCCTGTCGACCGGAATCCCCCGGCCGTTGTCCACGACGGTCACGCTCGTGCCGTCACTGTGCAGCGTGACGTTGACCTCGTCGGCGTAGCCGTTCATCGCCTCATCGACGGCGTTGTCGACGATTTCCCACACGAGGTGATGCAGGCCCGCCGGGCCGACGCCGCCGATGTACATCCCCGGCCGCTTACGCACGGGCTCCAAGCCCTCCAGCGCGGTGATGTCTTTGGCGGTGTACTTGCTGCGTGAAGCGGTTGCGGTCATGGGCGTCTGGTCTTTCCCAATGGATGGCGTCTACGGGCCGAAGCTGGCGATGAACTCACTGTACGTCACAATGGCGGCCTGATGATGGGCGATGGTCAGCGCGGCGACATACGCGGTGGCTGCCAGCACGCCGAGCATATGGATGCCGGCCGTCAACTTCGTGCGGCGTCGGATCGCGATCACGAGACCGGTGACAAGCAGGCACAGGGCAACCCCGGCCGCCGCGTACATGTTGCTGAAGTAACCATCCGCGACATGGTTCGCGAAGGGCTTGCTGCCGTAGTCGCGGTACAGCGCGATCCGATAGGCGAACTCCGACCAGCAGGCCGCCAGTGGCAGCAGGCCAACGAGCAGCAGGAGGTGCAGGCTGATTCTGTTCATCGGCGACCTCCCCCGCGCATAGAAGAAGGCCCGAACGCTCGGCGGCCGGCGGCTTGACGCCTCGCGGCCGGGGAGCACTCGGGCCCTACCGGATTGTGTTGTGTTCGCTCAGTCAGCGACCATCGCGACGCTTGCGGCGACTGTACTGCAACATGGCCCGGCTCCTTCTCTTCACACGAGACCATTCCCGCGCTAAGAGCCTCATCGGTCGATCGTGTCGCCATGTGCAGATTCAAGAGTCGCATGCCTCATATTGGGTGATACCACCCACAGTCGCGTGATTTGTACGGATCGTGCCGGTTGGGCCCAACAACAGTCCGATTCTCCCCTTGTTCATTCCTCTTCGTCCAGCAGTACCGGCGGAGCGATCTCCTCCGGCACCACCGCCGTGAAGCGTCCGGTCTTCATCACCTCCCAGCCTTTGCCGCCGCGGCCGGTCACCTTGTACTTGGCGGTGCTGATGGTCTGTTCCGCCCCGCGGCTGGTTCTGACCCGCAGCAGATCCCGGTCGCCGCACGAGGCCTTGAAACCCAGCACCCGATCGTCCTTGGCCAGGCTGATCAGCTTCACGCCCTTGCCGGGCCCGGCCAAATAGTTCACATCTTCCGCGCGGCAGATGATGGCCCGGGCCTTGCGCGTGGCGGCGATGATCGCCTCGGTGCCGTGGATGTTCGCCACACCCACGATCTCGTTGCCCTTGACCGGGCGGGCGTACCGCCGGCCGGCGCGTGTGCTCGGCTCGGCGAAGGGCTCGAGGCCGAAGCGAAGAGCATTGCCATCGGTGGCCACGGCGATCGCATGACTCTCCGGCGAGTACTCCTCGTGTTCTTCGCCGATGTTGCCCACCACCCGCGGGTCCAGGCTCATCGCCCCCACGATCCGCTCGCCGTCCTTCAGCTTGAAGAGCTTCTGGATCGGGTTGCCGTGGCCGGTCGTGGCGGGGATATCGATGATGCGGCAACTGTACGCCACGCCGAAGTTGGAGAAGAACACGCAGGTGGCGCGGGTGGAGCCGGCGAAGACGGTCATCACGCTGTCACCCTCGCGCAGACGGGTGGTGGCCGGGTCGCGGATCTCACGCTGGCGCTTGATCCAGCCGTCGGTGGTGATCAGCACGTGGTTGTCTTCGTCGATGATGAAGTCCTCGGCCGCGTATTCGGGCTCGTCTTCGGGCGCCTCGATGATGGTGCGCCGCTTGTCGTCCTTGCCGTAGGCCTTCTGGATGTCTTCGATCTCACTTCGGACGATCTTCCAGCGCCCGGCCTCATCGCGGAGGAGCTTTTTGATCTGCATGGCCCGTTTCTTCTTCTCCTTCAGTTCATCGGTGATGAGCTGGATTTCCAGCCGGGCGAGGCGGTAGAGCTTCAGTTCGAGGATGGCGTCGGTCTGCTCGGTGTCGAGCTGTTTGAACTTCGCCATGATCTTTTTGGCCGCGTCCGCCTTGCCCTCGGATTTGCGGATGATGGCGATGATCTCATCGAGCGCATCGAAGACGAGCGCAAAGCCTTCGAGGATGTGCAACCGCTTTTGCAGGGCCGCCAGTTCGTGCTCGAGCCGCCGCGTGACCACTTCCAGCCTGAACTTGAGAAAGTGCTGAAGAATCTCGCGCAGATCGCAGCGCTGCGGCCGGCCGAGTTCGGGGTTCTCCGTCGGCAGCAGGCAGGTCATGTTGACCGCGAAGTTCGTCTGCAGCGAGGTGTGCTTGTAGAGGTAAGCCAGCACTTTCTCTTCATCCGCATCCTTGCGCAGGTCAAGCTGGATGCGCACGTCGTCGGTCGAGATGTCCTTCACATCCAGCAGCAACTGCAGCTTGCGGCCGAGCACCACCTGCGCGATCTGCTCGACCAGCGCGGCCTTGTTGACCATGTACGGAATGCTGGTGATGTAGAGCGTCTTGACACTCCGCCGCACCTCGCCCTTTTCGTAGGTGCAGCGCATGCGGATGCTGCCGGAACCGGACTTGTAGATCTCGCGGATCTCTTCGGCCGTATTGAGCACCTGCCCGCCGGTGGGAAAGTCCGGGCCCTGGATGGCGCTCTTGCCGACAAGCTGGTAGGTCTTGAGTTCGGGATTGTCGATCAGCTTGGCCAGGGCATTGCACAGTTCGGTGAGGTTATGCGGCGGGATGTTGGTGGCCATGCCCACGGCGATGCCGGTGGCGCCGTTGAGCAGCAGGTGCGGCAGCCGCGCGGGAAGGACGACGGGTTCAAAGCGGGTGCCGTCGTAGTTGGGCCGGAAGTGGACGGTGTCCTGCCCGATCTCCTGGAGCAGCTCATCGGCGATGCGGGCGAGGCGACACTCGGTGTAACGCATGGCCGCGGCGGCGTCGCCGTCGAGCGAACCGAAGTTGCCCGAGCCGTCGATGAGCGGCGAGCGCATGGTGAACGGCTGGGCAAGGCGGACGAGTGTGTCGTAGATGGCCGTGTCGCCGTGCGGGTGGTAGTTGCCCATCACGTCGCCGACAACCTTGGCGCACTTCCGGTGCTTGGCGTCGGCGGTGAGGCGCTGTTGCCACATGGTGTAGAGGATGCGGCGCTGAACGGGCTTCAGCCCGTCACGCACATCCGGCAGCGCGCGGCTGGTGATGACGGAGAGCGCGTAGTTCAGATAACGTGTCCGCGCCAGTTCGTGCAGCGGGGCGTGGGTGCCGTTTTCGGGCAGGGCAAAGGGATCGCCGCCGGCTCCCGCGGGGACATCGTCGAACAGGGACCCATCAGACGCGGCCTTCTTGCCGCGCGACTTCTTGGTCGATCGCTTGGCCAACTAAACGCCCTCCCTGGCGTCGCCACTTGAGGTTGATCGGCAAGATAGGATCATTTGGGTGGGAAAACAAGGGGCGGTAGGATGGTTGCCGGAAGCCGCGCCGGAGATGACCGGAACATGAAGAACACATCTCGTCCTCGGGTATATACCGACACTTCGGTGATCGGCGGCTGTTTTGATGATGAGTTCGCCGATGACTCGAATCGGCTGTTCGATCTCGCTCGGGCGGGGTGCCTCACGGTGCTCATCAGCGAAGTGGTGATCGAAGAACTGGCGGACGCCCCGGAGCAGGTGCGGGCGGTGCTGCCATCGATTCCCACAGAATCGATCGAAGTCGTCCAGTTGACGAATGAGATCCTCGAACTTCGCGAAGCGTACCTGGCTGCGGGGATTGTCGCGCCGAAGTGGCGGGATGACGCGACGCATGTGGCCGCGGCCGCCGTTGCCGAGGCAAGTGCGATCGTCTCCTGGAACTTCCGGCACATCGTGCGACTCGACAGGATTCGGCTCTATAATGACGTCAATCAGCGGCATGGGCTTGGGGCTCTGGTCATCGTAACGCCTCTGGAGGTGAGTCGTGATTTCGACGCATGACAATCCGAAACGGTTTGACTGCGTCGCCTTGAAGCGCGCGGCTCAGGAACGCATCTACCAAGCCACGCAGGGCATGACGCCGGAGGAGGAAATCGCCTTCTTCAGGCGTTCCGTGCGCTCCGGACCGCTTGCCGAACTGTGGCGCAGTCTTGAGAAAGACGAGGCAGACACGGAAGAACCGGGGAGACCTTGAGGACCGTCCGTACCGACTACCATGCCCCGCATCCTCGGCATTGATCCCGGCCTGCGCATCACCGGCTACGGTATCGTCGACCTCGGCGACGGGGCGCTGGAGCCGGCGCTGGTTGAGGCCGGCGTGATCCGCCTCGACACCAAGCTGCCGCTCGACGGTCGGCTGGGGCAGTTGCACGCCGACATTGTTTCGCTGATGAGCGAGTTCGCGCCGACGCACGTGGCCGTGGAGAAACTCTACGCTCACTACCGCCATCCGCGCACGGCCATCCTCATGGCGCACGCGCGGGGCGTGATCCTGCTGGCGGCGCGGCAGCGGGGGATTCAGGTCGAGCATTTGCCCTCCACGGAAGTCAAGAAGGCCATCACCGGTTACGGCCACGCATCGAAAGAGCAGATGCAGCGGGCGGTGCAGGCCCAGTGCCGGCTGGACGAGCCGCCTTCGCCGCCGGACGTGGCCGATGCCATCGCCATCGCCCTGACGCACGCGCGGCGGCTGGCCGTCGCGCGACTGTGAAGTCTCCTATCCCGCGGGAATCGTCACCAGCGGCGCCGTCGTGGTTGATGGCGACTGGGCCACGTTCGCGATCAGCATCAGGATGGCCATCAGGCGCTTCGAGCGTATATCACTCTTGTCCACGTAGTACCAGTGGCCTTCGTATCGCACCTTCGCGTAGGTGTCGATGGGGTTGGCCACGCTGCTGTGGATGCGCATGGGCCACTGGTCGATCGGCGAGGCGTGCCCTTCGCGGTAGCCCGGCACGGCCCATCCCTTGGCCAGGTGCGACCCCGGCGGATTCACGTAGAGCGAAAGGTAGATCAGCATGCCAAGGAGTGAACGCGTTTCGATGGCGATCTCCTTGTCGTTGATCGCGGCCGTGCCGAAGCGAACGGTGAACTGGTCGGTCTCTTTCGACAACCCGAGCTTATCACGAAGCGCCTCAATCGTCTTGGCCGCCTCGGGATCGCTGCTGCGCTTGATCAGCAGAACAGCCGCCGTCCGCTCGTCTCTCTTTTCCAATCGGAACGCCAAGAGGCGGCGGCTTTGGATATCACTCAGCAACCTGATCAGCTCGCCGTAGTCAGGGTTCTCCGTGCGTTGCCGGTGCTCGTCGACGTTCCATTGGTTGATGCCGTTCATTGATTCGACGCACAACCGCATCAGAATGTCGATCGGCCAACCGGTGTTGGCCATCGCCACGACAGCCGGCGGCGGCACCGGCGTCATGAAGTCGCGTGCGAACCGGTCGCCTTTCAGCGGGACATAGGTGATCGTCGGACGGTCGTAGTACTTGGCCGAACCTTCAAGGCCGATGGTGTTGCCGAGCATTCCGCCGGACAGCACATTGCCGGACGCGGCCATCTGACCTTCCAGGTTGTACTGGTTGACCACCTGGTTGACCTCGAAGAATGTTGGCGGATCGAGGTACCGGATCTTGACCACGTTCAGCAACATCTCCTCCTTGAAGCTGTTGGCCACCGCGTGACTGTAGTCGAAGCGATCCTTCTGCAGCGTGTGTGGGCCGAAGTTGCAGCCGGAGAGGACGAACAGCGCAGTCAGCAGAGCGAAGGCGATTCGGTGCATGGCGTGGTCCTTTCGTGGTTCGGGTGATGGCGCCATCATCCGGATGGCCGGTGCCCGTGCAAGTGTGCCCGGTCTTGTTGTGGCCGACATGCAAGTGGTCGCGGTTGTGACTCAGCCGGACTTGTGCCGCCCGTTGTGATGTGAGCCGTAGCCGTCGCGTTGGCGGGACTGGTGTTTGAGCACCCAGGTCTTGAGCGGCCGGGCCTGGCGGTCGGGGAAGAGGAGGTTCTGCATGTCACCGTCGCGACGGGTCAGTGCTTTGCCCGGTTGCCGCGGGCGGGATTGATGGGGCGGTTGGCGCATGCGTGCATGGTAAGGCGCGAGGCAATGCGGGACTGGAGTTACTTGCGGCGGCGGAGCAGCGCGGCGGCGCCGAGCGTCAAGAGTGCAAGCGATGCGGGTTCGGGCACGGCCCCCTGTGCGTGCAGCGCCACCTGGTCGGCCGTCAGTACGCGATTGTAGATCGACAGGTCATCGAGCACGCCGTCGAAGAAGCCGCCGCCGTCGCCGTTGCCATTGAATGCGCCGATGACCGTCGGGTTGCCGGCGTTGATGTCCGCGGCGACCGTGTCATCGAACGCGGCCAGTGCGCCGTCAACATACGCGAAGACGCCCTTCTGCGCATCGATCAGATCTTCGTTGTCCATTACGAGCACGACGTGGTACGTCTCGCCGCTTTCGATGGCGACTTCGACCAGCGTGTCGGGCGCGCCGCCGCCGAGGCGTCCGAGCTTGAGGATGCCGCTGCCATCGCTCGCCACGCCGTCATCCTCGATGATGATCTGGATCGCGTTGCTGCCGCCGGTGTCGAGGATGGCCTGCGTCTTCTCGGCGTCATCGGTCGCGAACCAAAGCTCGATGCTGACCGAATCCATCGTGCCGGTGAAGGCGTCGCCCGAGAACGAATCGACCACATCATCCACACCGTCGAACTGCGCGGCCGTGCCGGCGCTGCCGGGCACGAGTGCGGGGACGCCGAGGTTGGGATTGCCCTGGTAACTGCCATCCGTGAACGACGCGCTGTCCGCGGCGGTGGTCGCGCCGGGAGTTTCATCGAAGCGGTACGACCGAGCCGCGCCGTCGGTGAGGAGGATGCCGTAGTAGTCGTTGCTGTTTGCCGGGCCGTCGGTGGCGACATCGTCGTAGAGGGTCTGGGCCTCGCCGTCGCCGACCACGCCGCCGAGCATGCGCACGCGGGCGATATCGCCGGTGAAGGCGTCACCGGTGACGAAGAGCGTCTGCTCACCTCGGGCGAGCCCGGACTCATCGCCGCCCTTCCAGTTGCCGACGGCGTTCGCGCCGCTGTTGTCGCGCGCCTGGCCGTTGACATACAGCCGCGCCTGGCCGGCCTGGCCGTCGATTACGCCGATCACCTGGATGAAATCGCCGAGCATGGCGTCGGGGACGGTGAAAGCGAGCGGGGCGGGCAGGTCCTTGGCGTGGAACTCGAGGTCGCCGCCATTGAGTTTCAGGGCCGCGCCGTTGGTGCCGCCGGTCTCGAAGAGCAGTTCATCGCGGCCGGCCAGGTCGGACGCCAGGGTGGCGAAGGCGTCATCGCTCGTGCGTCGGGGACGAAGCCACATCTCGAACGCCACGCTGCCGGGGGTCGCACTGTCGAGGCTGGCGAAGCTGCCGGTGTCCGCGCCGGTGACCGAGCCGGCGAGAGTCCCGTCGGCGTCGAATGAGAAAGCATGTGTGATGCCCACGCGTGAGGTGGCGGCGGCGCTGGCCGTGGCGGCGCTGTCGAGCGTCCACGTGTTGCCCAGCACTTCGTCATTGGTCAGGTCGGACCAGGACGCATCCGCCGCGAGGTCAAGCGCGGCGTCGTATTCGGTGATGATGGCGGCCCCGAGGCCGACCGGGGGAGCGGCCGCCAGGAGGAACGCTGCGTACGCGAGAGCGATGAACGGGAACCGTCTGGTCATGATCGGACTCCTTCAAGAACGGCACGGCGGGCGAGCGACGCGGCCGCGACCGGGCGCAGCACAACCCGCCATGGAACTCCTAACGCGCCATCGGGCAGATGCAAGTCAATCGGGGGACGCGGGCACATCTCCGGGCCGCACGCGGCCGCGAAAGCAGCACCGCGCCAGGAGACAAGGCCGTCCCTGGTCCCGCGGCAGGCGACGGGCGCATCCGCGACAGCAAGAACAGCCAGGAAACGTATCCCCGTCGGCGCGGCCGACCGGGCGCGGCGGGCCTAGCATTGCGCCGGGTGAAGAAGTGACTGCCATGCGTTGAGGAGGCATGACGATGACCACGGCGACCGCGGGCGAAACCGCAAGAGATGTGGATCACTCGAGCGGGGCGGGAAGCAAGCGGCGGATCAAGTGGTACCGCTGCAAGGTGCCGCGCGAGGCGTTGAGCAAGCTCAACCAGCGCAGCGATCTGCTCGGCGCGGCCCAGACGCTGGGGTTCCTCGGCGTACTGGCCGCGTCGGCCGGGTTGGCGATCTACTCGTGGGCGCATTGGCCGTGGTATGTCACGGCGGTGCTGGTGTTCATCAACGGGCATTTCTGGCATTTCCTGATCAACGGGTTTCACGAGCTGATCCATGAGTCGGTGTTCAAGACGCGTTGGCTGAACCGGTTCTTCCTGCGCATCTACGCGTTCCTGGGCTGGCAGAATCACCACTGGTTCTGGGCCAGTCACATGGAGCATCACAAGTACACGCTGCATCAGCCGGACGACCTGGAAGTGGTGCAGCCGGAGCACTACTCGATCCGCGGGCTGCTGACATACGGCCTGGTCGACCTGACCGCGCCGTTCAAGACGGTGCACCGGTATGCCCGCGTGGCCATGGGCCGCATCGGCGCGAAAGATGAATGGACACAGCACCTGTTTCCCGAGAGCGAGCCGGCCAAGCGGCGGGCGTACTTCAACTGGGCGCGGATCGTGCTCATCGGGCATCTGCTGATCGCGGCGGTTGCGATCGCGACGGGCTGGTGGATCGTGGTGCCGGTCATCACGTTTCCCCGGATGTTCGGAAGCTGGCTTCATACGTTGTGCAATGCGTCGCAGCATGCGGGGCTGGCCGACGAGGTGCCGGACTACCGGCTGTGCTGCCGCACGCTTTATCTGAATCCGTTTCTGCAGTTCCTGTACTGGCACATGAACTTCCACACGGAGCATCACATGTACGCGGCGGTGCCGTGCTACCGCCTGCCGCGCCTGCACCGGCTGATCAAGCACGACATGCCGCCGTGCCCGCGGGGGCTGCTCAGCACGTGGCGGCAGATCTTCGCGGTGATGCGCAGGCAGAAGGAAGATCCGTCGTACCGGTACGTGGCCCCGTTGCCGCAGGCGGCCGGGCAGGCGTGAGCGGTCGGGTAGGGGCGGATCGGCGTCCGCGGGGCCGCGCTGTCCGCGAGAGCCGAGCGCGGCATCGGGCAGCGGTCCTTTGATGTCACATCCTGCCTCCCGCCTGTCGCCGGTGGCCCGCCGGCCGCCGTCCGACTCGACCGGCGACTGTCCGGGTGGATCGGTGGGCGGGGTCTCGCCAACAGGCTTAGCTCGTTTCGCTCCCCAACCCCTCTGACGGGCTGGGAACGGGGATATCTCATTGATGCTGCGCTCTTGCGTAAGAAACAGCCCGAAAAATGTGTCAAAAGTGCACGGTTTTTGCCCTCGTTTTCGCTCGTTTTCGTTCGTTTTGGTTCGGTTGACTTCGGGTTGAGGTGGTTTTCGCGGGTGAATCCCCTTTCCGCGGCCGGGGGTGCGAGTGGCGGGCACGGGCGGCGGGGCGGGGCTGAGCGGTGGCGGCGATCCGGACTCCGGGCCGCGTCCGGCCGCGCCGACCCGTCGGAGCCCGCCGCGCACTGTCCCCACGCTGCTGCCGCGCTGACGCCGACCGTGCCACTCGAAGGGGTGGCCGGACGCTGGCAGCGGCAGTGGATTGCGGGGCGACGGATGCATGGCAATGACCGACAGGCGAAAGGCGCGGCGAGGGACGAAGGCCGCGGGAAAGGCCCGGAACCAAGCGCGGCGGACGCCGCGCGGATGAGCGGGGTATTGTAGCAAGATGTTAGGGTAGCGTCAAGTGTTCGGGCGGAGATTTTTGCCACGCCTGTCGGCGCTGCGCGGGGGCCCGGAGCCGGCCATCATCATGTTGCCGAGGCCACCGGCCGGTTTGCGTTCCAATCGAGTGGGGGGGCATCCTGCGCGGCATGGCTCATTGACGCGGACATGCTCAATGGCGTGCCCAGAGGAGCGAACACAATCCATGCGTCATTAGCCACCATGGCGGAGAATGCGCGGGTGCGACCACAGACTGGGGCACCGTTTCAGGCGGCGTGGTTCCAGTATGTT
>CAZHJL010000035.1:0-49031 GCA_964532795.1 uncultured Phycisphaeraceae bacterium
CCCAACGAAACCACAAGACAACAGAATCCCGGACAGTAGTGGCGAGACGCCCGCCTCACCCGGAACTGTGCCGCGGCGCACGCCAGAAAACGTGCCACTTTGTGCGCACATCGTGACACCAAAAATCCGGGGCTTTTCCGGCGCGGGAAGGTTCTCTTAGGTCGGGCCGCGTCGGCACTTGCCGTCGGACAGGGCTAGAAAACCAGCCATCCTGCGCGCACCAGGGCGGCCCTTCAGCCAAGGGTAGAGAGGCTGTTTCAGCGCCCGGCTCACCCCGCTTCAGGTATCGCGGGGTGGGCCATGTGCACGTTCGCACGCAAAGGAGTGCCGCTCATGCCCGAACGCACCCACCTGAACAGGCAGATCTTGCTCAGCGCGTCCTGCTCAACGCTCCGCAAGCGCGAAGAACCCAGCCGATTCCTGCGGGATCCTGCAGAAACCGAAAGAAACCGGCGCAAACGGAGCCAAAACGAATGCACTTTTGATCGGTTTTTCAGGCTATTTCTTGTGATTCGGCGCAATTTTCCCCCAACACTGCTTCGCCGTGATCGCCGCATAACCACTCATATATCGATGCAGAAAGCACTTGTATCACACATACTTTGCAGACCGAATGACCCGAAGATCGTGCGGACCTAAGCCCACTTCCCGGGGCGCGTACCGGAACCACGAAACATGTCGATACTTGCTCTGGCCAACCCGCTCCCGTCCGCTTCAGCGCAGCCTCGCCGCGATTGGTTCGGGTCGGCTCTTCGGGTTCCAGTCGTAAGGCTGCTCGGGGTCGCCGATGCAGTACAGGTGGCTGACCGAGCGCAGGAACAGCCGGTTGCCCGACGGGAAGATGCACGTGTCCGTATGGGCGAAGTGCGCCGGCCGGCCGCCCTTGGCGTTGTAGTAGTCCGGGTGCTTCCACAGGTTGGGCGTGTACTTCTCCACGTCCGGCAGGCGCGGCTGGTTGTCCCCGCCCAGCACGTTCTTCGCGCTGAGCGTCTTCGGGTTGGCCGCGTCGCTCACGTCGTGGGTGTTGAAGACATGCGCCACCTTACCGTCGAAGCGGCGCCTGGACCACATGCTGCCCAGCACATCACGCTGTCCGCCGTCGGTCGCGATGAGCACGTTGCCGGCGATGAGCCGGAAGTCGCCGCCGAAGTCGCGCGATTTGTTCAGCACCTTGCCCGTCGCCAGGTCGACGGTCGAAGCGTCGCGCGAACACATGAAGAAGGCGCCGGCCGTGGTCGGCCGGGCGTCGTAGCTGCCGCGCGAGAACTCCCAGAGCATTTTCGCCGTCACCTTGTCCGGGGCCTCGCGTGTCAGCTTGAAGGCGCGGAACTTGTCCGACCAGCCGTCGCCGTTGGCGCACTTGACGACGATGTCGCCGTGCCCGGTGATCGGCGCGCCGCCGCCGTACTTCTCGCCATAGGGCAGCTCGCCGACCGACTTGCCGTCCCCGGCGCGGATGATGTTGCACTGGCTGGTGACGATGTACGGTTCGCCGCCGAGCGTGACGACTTTGTGCGACGCGACGTAGTAGCCGCCTTTCTTGCTCTTGGTCGCCGCGGCCGTGCGGCACTCCCACTTCGCTTCGCCCGTCTGCTTGTCCAGGCCGCGCAGGACGTCGTTGCCGTGCATATCCACGAACACATCCCCGGCCAGCAGCGGCGAGAGCACGTGGTGCGTGCTGACCTTGCCCTGTTCGAAATAGCGCGCCCACACGAGGTCGCCATTGAGATCGAAGCAGACTGTCTGTCCTTGGCCCATCGAGGCGTAGACGTACTTCCCGTCGCTGACCGGGCTGCTCATGCACCAGCCGACCATGTTGCCCCACGGCACCTCGAGCGGCGCTTTCATGCCGGTGATCTTCTCGATGCGCCGGGCGATCGCATCGGTCAGTTGCTTGACCTGCTTGCCGTACTTCCAGCAGCCCTTGCCGTCGAGCGGATTGGCGCGATAGACCTCGAGCGCCTCGACCATCTGCTTGGCCGGGCCCTCGTAGTTGCCTTCGGGGTCGACCTGCTTCAGTCGCTTGAGGATGTTGGGCAGTTCCTGCCGGATGAAGATGTCCATGATGGGGCCGTACTTCTCGATGTCGAGGTAGCGCCCGCAGGTGCCGAAATGGAATTGCAGGCCGTTGAAAAGGTCCACGGCGAGATAAGCCTGGTAGAGTTCTCGCGCCTTGTCGGCCTTGTCGCGAGGCAGGTCGGCCGCGTGCCACGGGCTGACACTGCGCGACCACAGCACCTTGCCCGAGTTGGCATCCACGCAGATCAGCATGTCCGGCTCGCCCATGGTGAAGACGCGGTCGCCGACCACGATCGGCTGGCCGTTCACCCATGCGGGCATCTCCGTTTTCCACACGATGTTCTTCGACGCGCCTTCCGTGAAGAGCCAGGCCGTGCCGGTGCGTTTGCGGTTGCGATCGGTGTACTCGCGCTCCACGGCCTTCGGGGCGCTCTCGGCCCACTCCGTCACGGGCGTGGCGCCGGGGAAGTAGCCACTGCCGTCGCCGCGGAAGCCGACGGGCCGGTCCGGGCTGGGGTAGAAGTCCCTGTGGCCCAGAGGCGTCTGGTCTGCAGCGACAATGGCGGCGGCGCCCAGCAGGAACGTGGCTGCCAGAGCAAGAAACGTACATTTCGGCGACATCGATCACTCCTTGGTCGATCCACGGTTGTTTTCAGAAGTTACGACCCACGGACAACGCCGCACCCGGGCCGCCTATCGCACGTTCAGCAGCAATTCAGGTGGTGTTTCCGATGGTATGGAAATCGAAAGACCATTCATGGAACTTGCCCGCCCGGCCCGGCCGTGCATAATCAGGACTTCCCCAGTGCCAATTCCCAGGAGTAGACATCCCATGCGAATCGCTCTACCGCTCAGCAATGGTCAGTTTTGCCGGCATTTCGGCCGGATGGACGGCGTGGCGCTGTTCGACGTGGACGGTCAGGGCCGGATCACGCAGTCGCTGACGCGATCGCGTCCGAGTTCGGGTTGCGAGTCGCTGCCGCGCTGGCTTGCGTCGCTGGAGGTGCGTCGGGTGCTGGTCGGCGGCATCGGCGGCGGAGCGGTGCAGCGGTTGTCCGAGCATCGCATCGAGATCGCGGCCGCGCAGGCGACCGGTGACGACCCGGAGGCGCTGGTCCGTGAGCACCTGGCCGACGGACGGCTGCTCGCGCCCGAGCCCTGCCACGCGCACCACGATCATCACGACCACGACGACCACCATTGCCGCGCGCACGATTGACCGGCCAAGCGAAGGAAGATGATCCGATGGCGGAGACGCACGACCTGCGCACCGAACTGCACGCCCACTGCGTCGCGTGCGGCGAACACGGCGATCACTGCCTCGGTCTGCGCATGCAAGGGCGCGACGACGGCAGTGTCGAGGGCGCGTTCGCGCCCGCGCCCTGGATGCGCGGGTACAACGATCGGCTCCACGGCGGCATCGTCGCCACCGTGCTCGACAGCGCGATGACCCAGTGCCTCCTGATGCAGGGCGTCGCCGCGTACACCGTGAAGATGGAGATTCGCTTCCGCAACGCCGCGCCGCGCGAAGGCGATTACCGTGTTGTGGCGTGGCGCGAAGAAAGCCGGTCGAGTGTCCACGATATGCAAGCGACGCTTTCGCTCGGCAATACGCCCATCGCCACCGCCTCCGCGCGGTTCTTCGAAACGGATGAGGCCAGGGAACCCGCGACGCGGGGGGAGGGCCAAACCGCCGCATGCCAACGACTGTAACCATCCTGGTTGAGAACACGGCCAAAGGCCAGGGCACGCTCGGCGAGCACGGGCTTGCCTACTGGGTCGACGCCGATGGCTATCGCGTGCTGTTCGACACTGGCCAGAGCGGCAGCGTGTTGATCCACAACGCCACGCGCCTGGGCATCGATATCGCAGGCGCCGACGCCGTGGTGCTCAGCCACGGCCACTACGACCACACGGGCGGACTGCCGGCGTTGCTGGACCTGTTGCCTCCGCATGTGCCTGTCCATCTCCACCCCGCGGCGCTCGAGCCGAAGTATCACCGTCGCGATGACCAATCGATCCCGGAGATTGGCATGCCGTCGCAGGCGCGATCGGCGCTGCTCGCGCGGCCCGAGCGCATGCGCATGACGCGACAGGTCACGCAGGTCGGCGAGGCGCTGCGTGCAACCGGGCAAGTGCCCCGGCGCACGGACTATGAGGATGTCGGCGGCGCGTTCTACCTGGATGCTCTGGCGGCGCAGCCGGACCCGATCCTCGACGATCAGGCCGTGTTTTTCGATTGCGAGCGGGGTACGGTGGTGCTTCTCGGCTGTGCCCATGCGGGCGTGGTCAACACACTGGAACACGTACTCGCGCAGACCGGCGGCCGGCACATTCACGCCTGCATCGGCGGTATGCACCTGCTCAAGGCCGACGAAACGCGCATGCGGCGGACGCTCGCCGCGTTCGAGCGGTTCGCGCCGGATTGGATTGCGCCCATGCACTGCACCGGTTTTGCGCAGGTCGTCGCCCTGGCCGGCGCGTTCGGCGACCGGTGTGTGCCGTCACCGGTTGGAACCTGTCATGTCTTCGAATAACCCACGTACGGAGATCGACTTCACTTGGCGACATTCATCGCATCACGCGCCCGGTGTTCTTCCCGCAACCGGCGCATCTCCTCGCGCCACGGATAGAAGTGCGCTTCCCGCGCGGCCGCGACACGCCGCGTGATTTCATCAATCAGGCCGGCATCAAGCTGGCCCTTCGCCGCCCACGCGATGTTCTGACGCAGATGCTCGACTTCGAGCATGCCGATCACGGCCGTGTGGCAATGCGGATGACTCAACGTGAACCGGAGGATCATCTCGATCGGATGCAGACCGTCAACCAGTTCATCCAGCTTCGCCAGCGCCCAGATGTCCGGCGGCGGCGGATAGCCCTCGCGGTGGTATTCCTTGAACGCGCGATGCGGATCGCCCTTGGCCAGTCCGCTGCGCACGATCACGCCGCAACCGGCTTCGCTCAGCCGCGTCATCCAGTTCGCATGCTCGGGATACAGACAGGAGTAGGGCACCTGGAACACGTCGAACACGCCCATGTCGAAGAACGCCTCGAGCGATCTGCTGGAGGTCGAGATGCCGATGAAGCGCGTGAGTCCCTTGTCGCGCATTTCGCACAGCGTGTCGGCCGCGCCGTGCTCGATGACTTCCGCGACGCTCGGATTGTGCAGTTGCATGATGTCGACGTGGTCGGTGTGCAGGAGTTCGAGGCTGCACGCGATGTTGCGCATCAGGTTGTCGCGTGTCAGCGAGCGCGGGGGCGTGCGGCGGGTCTTGGGCTGCGAGCGATCCATGCCGCACTTGGTCGCGAGGAAGTATTCATCGCGGCGATGGCCGATGAACCGGCCGATGAATGCCTCGCTGTGGCCGTAGTCGTCGGCCGTGTCGATGAAGTTGATGCCGGCGTCCAGGGCGGCATTGAGGATCGTCTCGGCCTGCGCCTCGGTGACGGGCGGCCCGCCGTACGCCTCCGGGCCGCGCAGTTCGGCGGCGCCGAAGCCCAGTTGCGTCACTTGCATCCCCGTGCTTCCCAACCTGCACTTCGTGAGCATGAAAACACCTCGAAACGGCCGCACGCTAAAATCGGGGGCGGCTTCCGGCTATTGATATCTATCGATTCTTTTGTCTTTGTCAATCCGGCGGCGGATCGGAGCGTGCCAATGCAGGGCGGGCTGTTCATCGAGAAGATCTTCGGAACCACGGGCGACCAGTTCTACTTCGTGTCCGTGGTCGTGATCTGCATCGTCAGCATCTGTCTGCACGAGCTGGCCCACGGCTGGGCGGCCCTGTGGGAGGGCGACCGCACGCCGGTGGAAATGGGCCACATGAGCTTCAACCCCTTCGTCCACATGGGCTGGATCTCACTGATCATGCTGCTGATGATGGGCATGGCCTTCGGCCTGATGCCGGTCAATCCCTCGCGATTCCGACACAAGTACGGCGACGCGATCGTCTCCGCGGCCGGGCCGGCGATGAACCTGCTGATCGCCGTCGTCTGCCTGACCACGTATGCTCTGTGGCGTGGCGGCCAGCCGGACTGGGAGGGCAAACCCGGGCTCGAGGAGAATCTCGGCCGCTTCCTGTGGTGGGCCGGGGCATGGAATATCGCGGGGGTGATATTCAACCTGCTGCCGATTCCGCCCTTGGACGGTTCGCGGATTCTCGGCGATTTCCACCCGCCGTTCCGGCGTTGGACGCAGTCGGTGGCCAACCCGCAGGTGTTCTACCTCGCCCTGTTCGGCGTGCTCGTGCTGTCGAGTCTCGTCGACTTCGGCCTGTTCGACCTGGCATTCCAGATCGCGCTGTCCTACAGCGAGTTGATCAGCGGGCAGGACCTGGTTCGGCACTGATCGGCGTTTCCTGCGGGATTTGCAGGGCGCCCGTGTGTGTGTACGGCTGCAACGAATGGGGTTTTCAGGAGTTATGCCGATGGGACAAGCCAGGCCGAAACGACGGGAACCACCTGCGGCGACCGTCTGTAATAGCAGCAGCGAACAATCGGCCGGCCACGACGTCCATAAGGTCGATGTGACCGTTTTGTTGCGCGGCCGATATGACGGATGACGATATGATCCTGTAGCCTACGATTCCTGATCGAGCACGGGCACAGGCCGACCTGTTGGATGCGGGTCGTGCCCGAAGCTTCCCAGTTGCAGTGAGGGAGCCATCGGTTCCCGGAAAGGATTCGATGCGGATGTTCAAGCAATCCCCTACCGGTTCTCGGACGCGTTGGTTGGCCATGGTGATGGTGCTGGCTCTTGGCTGGTCGGTGGCTTTGGCCGAGGTCGCGACGGTCGCGTCCGGGGACAGTGACACGGATTCGCTGACGGCGATTTTGTCGCTGCCGCGCCTGGCCGAGCGAGGCGCGTTCGACCAAGTCCATCGGGCCGTGCTGGCCCAGGGCGATGCCGACGATGAGCACGTCAAGAAACTGCTGGGCGACCTGGAGTTGTACGCCCGCCACGCCGCCGATTGGGACGCCCAGCGCCAGAAAGCCTACGACGCCGCGATCGACGAGATGAAGTCGCACATGGAGGAGGGCGCCACGCAGAAGGCGCTTTACTCCGCGATCGAGGCCAGCGCGCTGGCCAAGGACCAGGCTCGGATGCTCCAGACGGGACCGGTGGTCTCGCTTGTGCAGCAGGCGGAAAAGGAGATTGCGGCGGCGACGAAGAACGGTCAGTGGATCGACAAGATGGCGCTGTACCGGTCGCTCGATTTCCTTTTCGATCGGACCGGCCAGTATCGCGATCGCGCCCAGGAAGCCGAGCGCCGCCTGTCGCTCATCCGCTTCTATGCGCCCGACGCGTACGTCAAGCTGCTGACCGAACGCGCCAAGCGGCTGGAGGATGAAGACTTCGAGCCGCCGAAGCTTGACAACACCACCTGGGGTGAGCGGTTGGAAGGCGTGGAGCTTTCCATGCTGCGCCAGGCCCTGGCCCACGCCGCGCGGCTGCATGTGACGCGGCCCGGCTATGCCCCGCTGATCAACAGCGGCATCGAGCAGTTGCTTCTGCTTGCCCGCACGGAGGCGCTTCAGGAAATCTTTCCCGGGTTGGCCGATGCGCAGGCCAACACCGCGTTTCGCACCGATCTCGAGGAGATTCGTGCCGAGGCGAACAAGGGCGGCGCATCGCTGAACTTCCTCGACGCGGCCGACATGGTCGACCGGATCATCCGTGCCAACCGTTCCAGCGTGAAACTGCCGAGTTCCGTCCTCCTGTACGAACTGGGCAACGGCGCGATGTTCGCGCTGGATGATTTCTCGAACATCATCTGGCCGCACGATCTGAAGCAGTTCAACCGGCATCTGCAGGGCTCGTTCTTCGGTGTCGGCATCCAGATCGAGAAGCGCGACGGACGTTTGACGGTGGTCAGTCCGCTGGAAGGCACGCCCGCGCATCGCGCCGGCATCAAGGCATCGGATGTGATCGCCACCGTGGACGGCAAGGACACGTCCGACTGGTCGCTGGACCGCGCGGTGACCGAGATCACCGGCCCGGAAGGCAGCGAGGTCGTGCTTGGGATCGAGCGCAAAGGCGTGAAGGACTTGATTCCCATGACGGTGCGCCGCGCCCGGATCGAGATCAGGTCCGTGCGCGGCTGGGAACGCAAGAGCGGCGGCGGCTGGGAGCATGTGATCGATCCCACTTTCCGCATCGGTTACATCCGCATCTCGCAGTTCATTCCGCAGACCGACACCGACATGGTGCGGACCATCCTGCTCATGCAGCGAAGCGGCGGGATGAACGGGCTGGTTCTCGATCTGCGAAGCAATCCGGGCGGTCTGCTCTCATCGGCCATCGACGTCGCCGACCGGTTTATCGAAAGCGGAGCGGTGGTGTCCACCAGCGGACCGGACGAGGACAAGAACCGATCGTTCAACGCTCACCGCGAACGGACGCTCGGCAAGTTCCCCCTTGTGATCCTCACCAACGAGGGCTCGGCCAGCGCCAGCGAAATCGTTTCCGGCGCGCTGCAGGATTACGGCCGCGCGATCATCGTGGGCAAGCGAACCTTCGGCAAGGGCAGCGTGCAGGATCCGTTCGCCATCGACGGCGCGAAGGCGCGGCTGAAGCTGACGACGCAGTACTACAAGCTGCCGCGCGGCCGCATCATCCACCGCACGCCGGGCGATGCGGAATGGGGCATCGAGCCCGACCTGACCGTCAACGTTACGCCCAAGCAACTCGGTGATCTGAGCGAGATGCGATCAAACATCGACATCCTGCGCGACAAGGAGGATGGCTCGGCGCCCGAGAATGGCGAAGCGAAGTTGACGGCCGATGACATCCTTCGCAAGGGCATGGACCCGCAACTCGAAGCCGCGCTGCTGGTGCTGAAAACCCGCCTGATCTCGCGCGATCTGGCGATCGCCCACATGCAGAAGAACAACGCGCCCGCGACGCCGTGAACCGGCGATGATCCAACGCGCATGCAACACCGTTCCGGCCGCGCCGCCGGGGCTTCCGTAGCCGTATCGCGCCGCGGGCATCGAGCGTTCTGCTAGAATCTTCTCATCCGCGCTGACTTGACACTGGACGAGCGATGGCAGGCAACACACTGGGTCAGGTCTTCAAAGTGACCACGGCCGGCGAGAGCCACGGGCCGGCGAATGTGTGCATCATCGACGGCTGCCCGCCGGGCCTGCCGCTTTCGGCCGATGACCTGCTGCCCGACCTGGCGCGCCGGCGTCCCGGGCAGTCGAAAGTCACCACGCAGCGCAAGGAGGCGGATCAGCCGGAGATACTCTCCGGCGTGTTTGAGGGCCGGACGACCGGCACGTCGATCGCCATCCTGATCCGCAACGAAGACCAGCGCTCGCGGGACTACACCGACATCAAGGACAAGTACCGCCCCGGTCACGCCGACTACACCTTCGAGGCGAAGTACGGCATACGCGATTACCGCGGCGGCGGACGGTCCAGCGCGCGCGAAACCAACGTGCGCGTCGCGGCGGGCGCGGTGGCGAAGAAGCTGCTGGCGCACTGGTTCGGCACGCGCGTGGTGGCCTATGTGAAGCAGATCGGCGACATCGTGGCGAACGTGAGCAACCCCGCGTCCGTGACGCTGGATGACGTCGAGGCCAGCATCGTGCGCTGTCCGGATCCCGAAGCGTCACAGCGCATGATCGACCTCATCGAGAAGGTGCGCGCCGAGCAGGATTCGATCGGAGGCGTCAGCGAGATCGTGGCCGCCAACGTCCCGGCCGGGCTGGGTGAGCCGGTCTTCGACAAGCTCAAAGCCGACCTCGGCAAGGCACTTTTTTCGCTGCCGGCGGTGCTCGGCGTGGAGTACGGCGCCGGGTTCAGTGTCGCGACGATGCGGGGCAGCGAGAATAACGATCTGTTCACCGCTGAGCCCGAGAACCCGCCCGCGTCGCCGCCCGATATCTCCACGTCCACCAATCGACACGGCGGGATGCTCGGCGGTATTTCCTCCGGCATGCCGATCGTGCTTCGCTGCGCCGTCAAGCCGACCAGTTCGCTTTCGCGCGAGCAGCAGACCGTGACGCGAAGCGGGCAGCCGACGACCATCGCCACGAAGGGCCGCCATGACCCCTGCCTGCTGCCACGCTTCGTGCCGATGGGCGAGGCGATGGTGGCGATCACGCTCGCCGACCACGCGATGCGCCAGTTCGCACAAGGTCCGCGCGCGTTCTAAACGCGGTTCTTGCATCAAACGGTCGATAATCATGACAGGCTTCCGCGCGCTGCGCGGCGGCATTCAGGTGACCCATGACCAGCCGGCCCGACCAACTCGATCCACCGGTCTTCCCGCTCGAATCGGGGGGCGCGATCGATTCACCGGCGACGGTCGAGGTCGGCGCGGGATGGCTCATGTCCATGACCTCGCCCGTCGGGGGCGGCGTCAACCAGGATCGCATCGACTGGGTGAACACCCACGCGAACGCCGCGGTGCTGATTCTCGCCGACGGCATGGGCGGCGAACGCGCGGGTGAAAAGGCTGCGGCGGCCGCGGTCGACGCCATGCGAAGCTGCGTGGAACAGGCGGACACCACTGACAGTCTCCGCGCCGGAATCCTCGACGGATTCGATCTGGCTAACCGGCGCGTGCTGGAAATGGGCATCGGCGCGGCGACGACCCTGGCCGTCGTGGAACTGCAGCAGGAGGTCGTACGCCCTTACCACGTGGGCGATTCGATCATCCTCGTGGCGGGCCAGCGCGGCAAGATCAAGCTGCAGACCATCAGTCATTCGCCCGTGGGGTTCGCCGTGGAGTCCGGACTCATCGGTGAACAGGAAGCGATGCACCACGAGGATCGTCACATCGTGGCGAACGTCGTCGGCTCGACGGACATGCGCATCGACATCGGTTCACCCTTGCAACTGTCGCCTCGCGACACGCTTCTCATCGCCAGCGATGGACTGACCGACAACCTGCATCTGAACGAGATTGTTGACATCATTCGCTGCGGCTCAGTCCCGGATGTCCGCGAGAAACTGGTCTCGGTCTGTCATCAACGAATGTGCCGGCCGGCGCCAGGCCAGCCGACGAAGCCGGATGATCTCTCGTTCATTCTCTACAGGCTATCCGCATGCTGACCCCGCCGTGCAGCGCGATCAGAGCCGGTCCCAGTGGAATGACCGCAGGTGCTGGCGCAGCGTGGCCATCGTCGGGAACCGCTCCAGGATCGTCTGGCGGCGCAAACCGCCGAGAATGAACCGCAGTTCCCTCGACAGTTTGCCCAGCCGCGTCGGCCCGCCCAGGCATTCGGCGAACACGTGAACCGTATCGCGCACATCCTGCTGCTGCTTTTCGTGGCTCGACTCACCCCAGTCGTAGAAGTCGATCAGCTTGAGTTCGAATCCGATGCCGTGCGGCCGGATGAGGATGTTCTGGGAGTGCACATCCGCATGGTACTCGCCCGCCGAGTGGATCAGTTCCAGCCCGCCAGCCAGGTGGAAGAGCACATGCAGGGCCATGTATGGGCTCAGACGCCCGCCGCGCTGTTGGGCGATCCACTTCTCGAGCTGTATGCCTTCGCACAGGTCGCTGACCATCGCGAGGATCTTGTGCTCGCCGATGCGCACCTGCTCGAAATGATGGTACTGCAGCACGATGGGGCAGAACTGGAGGTTGTGCAGCTTGCGCGCGTGGTAGATGGCCAGGTCGCGCTCGCGCCCGCCGCGCGGGTAATAGAGTTTGGCGGCGCGGTGGATGTCGGTCTCCAGGTCGCGGATGCGATAGACCTCGCCCTCGCTGCCCGAACCCAGCAGCGATTCGACAACGTAATGCGTACCGACCTTGCGGCCGGGGGCCAGTTTCAGTTCTCTGATCTTCGGTTGCGTACTCATCGTTTCGGAGTCGGTTGCGGCGTCGCGTCGTATGCCGCGGCGCGCCATTCTAGGAGCGGGGGCGAATTGTTCACACCGCCTGGGACTGGTTGATCATGATGATCGGGCATGCCGTCGAACGGGCGATCCGCAGCGTGAACTCGGAAAAGGCCCGGCGTTTTCCGCGTTCCCGGTGCAGGCCGAGGATGCACAGGTCGCTGCGGCCGGCGTATTCGCTGATCGTCTCCACCGCGCTCGGGCTGCGCACCACCTCGATGGTGCGATCGCCCGGCGTTTCATCGCGGGCAATCTGCTGCAGGTAACGCCGGGCCTGCCGGATGGCGACGTCGCCGGCGACTTCCGGCAGCACGCGCAGGTAGGTGAAGGTGTGATCGCCGTGGGAAGCCAGGCTGGACAGCAGCCGCGCACGCAACCGTCCGTGGTTGCGATGTCCGGCGATGGGGACGAGCACATTCTTGACCTTCGAGAGTTCCCACCCGGCGGGGGCGCGCAGCACCACGACATTGCATCCCACCTGGCCGATCAACTCGTCAAGTGGCGTGCCGACGGTGCCCTCGTTCATCTCGCTCGCCCCGAGCAGCAGGCTCTCGCACCGATGCAGCCGCGCGACGCGCGCGATCTCCGGCCACGGGCGGGCCGCAATGGTGGAAAGCGCCTCCGGGTAAAGACTGACATTCAGCGACGCCTCCATGGCGCGACGCAGTACCGTCTGCGTGTCGCCCAGCGCGGCCAGATTCTGCCCCGGTCGCCAGTCCGCCGGCTTGACCACGACCGACAGCAGCAACACCCGTCCGATCTCCTGCGGCGTGATGGCATTGGCCACCTGCACCATCGCCTGAGCGCGGTCCGGGTTGGCGATCGGCGCCAGCACGAGCGGGCTTCGCCCCCGCAGACGAATCAACTGCGGGTCGCTGGCCTGCTGCATGGCGTCCACCACGCGGGCGCGGTGCGAGAACAGGCCCATGAAGATCGCCACACCCAGCACCATCCACGCGAGGGTCAGAATCCCCGCCAACGGCACCTGCACACCACTGAAGACGGCCAGCGCGAAGCACGCCAGACCGCCTACGACGGGGACCGCAGGGAACAGTGGTGTCTGGAAAGTCGGATGCAGCGACGGTGCGCGGCGGCGCACGAGCATGCTCAGAACGTGGGCGAGCATGAAGGTCAAAAGGAAGATGAGACTGGACGCCGCGCCCGCCGTGGCCACGTCCGGCAGGACGAGGATGGTCGCCACGATAATTCCCGCCGTGGTGTAGACCGATGCGACGGGCGTCGCGCGGCGTTCGTGGATCCACTCCAGGAAGTGGGGAAGTGTGCGGTCGCGCGACATGGCCAGCGCAATGCGGGAAGCCGCGAAAAGATTGGCCTGCAGCGCCGAGAGCATCGAGAGGATACCGGCCGCAAGGACGAGCCAGTAGCCAAAACCACCGAGGTAGTTCCTGGCCGCGACGGCGACGATCGTTTCGGGGTGCTCCCTGCTAAGCGAGGTGATGTCGCCCTGCTCCGGCACGCCAACGGTGCAGACGACGACCAGCAGCGGCAGGTAGACAAGCAGCGCGATGCCCAGCGACAGGAGCATCGAGCGCGGGATGTTGCGGCCGGGGTTCTTCACTTCGCCGCCCACGGCTGCGATCAGGTCCCACCCCTGCAGGGCGATGAAGGTGAAGCCCATCGCCTGGAAGAGCCCCATCGCGCCGGCCGGGGTGAAGGGGGAGAACGATCGCCTCAGGTCGCCGCCGCTCTCGCCGGTCATCGCCCAGAACCCACCGAGAATCAGGATGGCGAAGACGAGCACCTTGGCGATATTGACCCACTGGCCGCCGCCGGCCGCGCGCCGGGCGAGGGAGAAGGTATAGAACAACGTTGCCGCGACTGCCAGAGCGTTGCCGAACAGGCGGCCGGTGAGCCACGCCGGAACGTCGCGGCCGAGCAGCGGCAGCGACTGGACCATCACTTCCGCCGCGAAGGCCGCGAAGCCCACGGCGTAGAGGACGGCGGCGACGATCGAGGCGAACCACACCACCCAGCCAACGACGAATGCCGCTTCAATGGTCAGTACCTTCTTCGCGAACGTGTAGGGCCCGCCCGATTCCGGGAAACGGGCCGACATCTCCGCGAAGCTCAGTACTGTTAACAAGGCGATGGCGCCGTTCAGCGCGAATGCCAGAATCGCGCCCGGCCCCGTGACCGAGAACGCGACACCGGTCAGCGCGAGGATGCCGCCCCCGACGATGGCCCCGACCCCCACCCCGGTCGCACCGGCCAGCCCGATCGTTCGTTCCATGGTCTTGCGTTGACTCATGCGTGACTGCGCCTCGAGCACCCTTGAGCGGGCTGATTCTACAGCGAATGCGACTGTGCATCACTCGACGCGAAGCCGGATGGACCGCAGGCAGACGGCTCAGTCCCTCGCGATCTGAACCTCGATGCGCGGCATGCGCTGCCAGTCAACCGGCAAAGCCTGTCCTCGCGGGATGCCCGGGCTGAACCTTTCCCGCGGCAGATCAAGGATCGGCTGAACCACGCGGCGCATCTCGCCAAGGAGTACGGGGATGTCAACGCCCATGTACTTCTCGGGCAAGCCGACGAATTTCGTTTGACATGTCTTCCAGACAGCCCGTACACCGCGCGGATTGCCGCGTCGGATGTGCTCGATGGTTACGGCGCACTGGATCATGCCCTGGTAGAACCGCTTGCGATCGCCGGAGGCCATGTTCCATGCGTCCTCCCAGACCTCGTGCGCATCGAACCACTCACCGGCATTGAACAGGTCAATGCCTTCATGGAAGATCCGCGCCTCGTCCGAGGCGTCGCGGTCGGGAGCGTGGGCCGGTGCATGGGCAGATTGTAGGCAGCGTCCGTCGCTCAGAACGACGAGCGACGGCGCGGCGACAGGTCCCTTTGCCAAACCGGCGCCGGCGCATCAGGTATGCGGCTCTTTGTCGGGCAGGATGGATGCCCACTGCCGCCACTGGGCGCGCGACTTGGAACGGTAGTAGCGTACCGCCAGCCCCACCAGGCCGGCGAGCCCGGCGGCGCTCAGCAGCAGCCACCAGCCGCCCATCGCCATGCCGAAGACCAGCGCCACCGTGAACGGCACCGCGATCGCGAAGTCAATCAACCAGTCCCGGGCGGTATCCCAAAGACGCATGGAATGGCTCCCACGTGACGGACGCCGCAAAGCACCGAAGATGTCGAACCACGTCTCTCAGACTGAGCCACCAGCATCAGCGGCCGGCCCCGGCGCGCCGCCGCGTCACGATTCGTCGCGCCGGTACAGGTCCAGGTAGAACTCGAGCAGTTCCTTGTCGTGCATGCTCTTGGACCGGTTGTGCTTGAAGCCGGCCCGCTCGAACAGGTCCAAAGCCGCATCGCGTTCGAAGCGCGTGTCGAGGACGACCTTGAGAAACCCGTGATGCTTGCAGTGAACAACCGCCGTCTCGATCAGCCTCGCGCCAACCGACGTGTGTTGCCAGTCCCTGTCCACGCGCAGACGCCGGATTTCGGCCATCGGTTGATCTTCGTCACCGACCACACCGACCATGCCGACGATCCGGTTCTCGGCCTCCGCTACCCAGAAATGGTTGCGCGGATCGCTGAGGAAAGCTTCCTGGATGTGTTCGACATCCGCGCCCGTATCGTTCGGATCGATCTGCCCGGCCAGCAAGCCGTCGGTGTACAGTCGCTCAATGGCCGGCTGATCGTCGGGGCCATAGGTTCGCACACTCAACTGCGCGATTTCGCCTTGGTTCGTGCTGGGTGTCATGGATCCGCCTGACTGAACGTGCCTTTCCGGGCCGATCGGCCCGCTGCTAACCGCAAATGGCTGAAACAAATGGTTTTGCGGTACCAAAGGTGAGTTGGAACGCCGTGCAGCCCCTCGGCTGCACACGACATGCCTCACAGTGCACATTGTAGCATGCTTACTGCTATCTGACTGTCTCAAGCCCCTTCGACTGTCAGAAACGTGACTTCGTCCGACTGCGGGTCCAGGATTGCCGCCGAATAGGCCGGGGCCCTGAACAGCGCTCCAGGGTTGATGACACGGGTGTCGCCGACCCGCTCGTCCCGGGTCTGGTGCGAGTGTCCGTGCAGAAGGTAGTCGGCTCCGTCCTCAAGCGCCCGCCGCATCAACTGCGGATGGTCCCCATGGGTGAATGCGATCCGCTTGCCTCCATCGACCTCCAGCCAGCCCATGGGGTGCTGAACGTTGAAGCCTATTGATGCGGCGTACCGGCTCAGCGCGCCCATGTCCCAATCCACATTGCCGAAGACAATGTGGACCGGTACGGTTGTCGTTGTTTCACCGGCATCACCCGCCGAAGGGCTGACGGGCACGAGCATCGTGTCGATCACCTCGATGCTGCCGACGTCACCGAGGTGGATCAGCACCTCCGCCCCAGCCGCCAGCAGCCGATCGACGGCCAGTTGCGTCGTCCGCACCCGGCCGTGTGAGTCCGAAAGCAAACCGATCCTGGGCAAACTGACACCTCATGCGCTCCGCGAAGAGTTTAGAGCCCTTTGTGGCCTTGGCCAAGCGCGAACGTCACAACACCGGGTAGCCCGGGGATTCGCATCCGGACGATGGGGATCAGTATCGCATGGTCGTGCGGAGCTGACGGCTGCAGCCCGTGAATCTGGTGCTGCCATGCCTTCTAGCGGTTGAAGACCGGTTCCCCGAGCTCTGCCAAGGTCCGGAGTCTGCCGAGCTCTTCCTCATTGATAGGGAGTCGCAGTGTACCGGCCAGCATCATGCCCAGCCGGAATGGTGTTTCTTCGCCTGGCATGACAGCCGCGGTAACCGGTTGGCTCAAAGTGAACTTCAGCGCCAGTGCCGCCTCGTCGGGATCGTCGATTGGGCGATACCAGGTCTTGGTGTAGGTCTCGCGCATCGGGCTGTTGTCCGCCCAGCGGTGTCGGGCCATGGCCTTCAGGGCGAGGATGGACATGCCTCGGCTTTCCGCAGCGTCCACGATCGCAGGACCGAAATCGCCTTTGAGCCATGAAGCGTAGTTGATCGGTACGAGTATGGAATCAAAATCGAAACGTTCCATGGCAGCAAGGGCCGCCTCGGTGGAATGGGCGGAGAAACCCACATGCCGCGCACGCCCATCCCTGCGCATCTGATCGACCAGTTCCATAACGCCGCCTCGCGCGAAGGCGGCGTCGACGTCCTTCTCGACATCGGTTATGGCATGGAGTTGATAGAGATCGAAGTAGTCGGTCCGCAGGCGCTCGAGGCTGGTTGCGAGTTCCTTCTCGGCGGTCGCGCGGTCTCGCTTGTTGGTCTTGCATGCGAGGAAGCATTCATCCCGATGAGGCTGGAGCGCGGGGCCAAGACGCGCCTCGGCCATGCCCTTGCCGTATGAGGGAGCGACATCGAAATAGTTGATACCTCGCTCCACGATCTCTGCGACGAAGCGGTTCGCGTCCTCCGGCGCTTTATCCTGAACCACGATGCCACCGAGGCCGATCGTCGATAGGGGTATTCCTTGTCGACCGAACGGACGGCGGGGGATTTGAGACATATTCTGCCCTTAAGCCTGAACCTTCATCAACGTCGTTCAGCACATTCTAGCACCGCGAACGCAAAGCAGAGCACCGCTGTGCCCCCGACAGTTCGCGCGGCATCTGAGCTCGAACGCCCCGACTGGAAGGTCAGTGGTTGGCGGAGCCAACTGTTCTGGCACACTTGAGACCATCGATGACCCGCCGCAAAGAAACTGCACCTGGTCCTGTGGCACGGCCGTATTTTGTGTGGCACGTTTGGGGTAGAGCGGCTGGCGGCGTGTCCCATCCGGGTTTGCCACGCGAGTGCTGTGCCATGGCTGAGGATTGGAGTCCATGATGAAGTATCCTATTGTGCACTGCGGCTTTGCGTTGTTGACGGTGACTGGCCTGGTCGGGGTGGTCCACGCCGCGCCGGTCGTGAACGAGTCCTTCGAGTACGGCTCAACAACGGACCAGATCCAGAATGTGAGCACCTTTGCGGCGAGTTCCTCTGTGCTCTTGTACGTCCACGATGCCGGGCTGGACCACCCGCTTGTGGTCGGCGAGACGGCGGGGTCTCTGACCGAAGAGACGGACGACAAGGGTGGCAGGCAGGCCGCGCGAAGCGACATCAGCTACAGCTACGGCAATCTCGCCGAGGATGACGTCTTCTGGTTCTCGGCGCTGATTCAGTACAACAACACAGATGTGACGGGGATCACGTTCAACGGTGACAACCAGGTCACGCCCGTGGGTTTCGGCACGGACGCCTCGGGTAACCTTGTGCTCCGCTACTGGGACAGTGGACCGAACGAAGCCGTCACCGACGACACCGGTCTGGATCTCATACCTGATGGGACAACCTACCTCGTCGTGATGCGCGGCACCAAGGGTGATCCCAGTGTCAGCTACGGCCCTCAGGACAGCATCATCGACATCTGGCTCGATCCGACGCTTCAGGATCTCGCCGGCGCCGGCGACTACACATCGAACAACAGCAAGTGGGCGCGCAGCAGCACCAATCTGAACGGACTGATCATCGATGTGGGCATCCGCAACCACGTCGACGAAATCCGCGCCGGCGAAGACCTGGCCGACCTGAACCTCATCCCGGAGCCGACATGCGCCGCGGCGCTGCTGCTCGCGAGCGGTCTGATGTGTCGACGTCGTTGGGGCGCCTAGTTGAAGCGGAATCGCTCGGGTGCTCGATTCGCCATTGTCCGGCCAGATACACTTCCCTCCGCGGCACCGAGACTGAGAGGCGTCGACCGCATCCGGTTCCCGTCGCTACACTAAGGGTGAGCGGACTGGTACCGGCTGCGGCATGCCTGTGACCGTCCGGCCCCCGGCAAACCGTGGAGTCCCAGTGGAAGATATCCTCGCGAGAATCGTTTCCGATAAGCAAGTGGAAGTCGCGTCGGCGAAATCAGCGCGGCCGGTTGATCAACTCCGCGAACTGATCGCCGATACCCCGCCGCCGCGCAACTTCTTCCAGGCGGTGACGCGTCCCAAGGGCGAGTTGCGCGTGATTGCGGAGGTCAAGCGCGCCAGCCCCTCGGCCGGGGTCATTCGCGACGACTTCGACCCCGTCGCCATTGCCAAGGCGTACGCGGACAACGGCGCCGCGGCCATCTCGTGCCTCACCGACGCCAAGTACTTCCAGGGGTCGCTGGATTACCTGTCGCAGATCAAGCAGGCCGTGTCTCTTCCCGTGCTTCGCAAGGACTTCATTGTCGACACGTACCAGGTCTACGAGGCCCGGGCGGCCGGGGCCGATGCGATTCTGCTCATCGCCGAGTGTCTCGAGGAAGCGCAGTTGCTCGATCTGCTGATCCTGGCCACGGAGCTGAAGCTCACCACGCTGGTCGAGGTGCACGCCGTGGAAAACCTGCTGCGCATCCGGCCGCACCTGGGCTTTCCGCATCCGCAGTACACGCTGCTGGGCATCAACAACCGCGATCTCAGGACGATGACCACTGACCTGGCCCACACGCTGCGCATGGCCGAGATGGTCGAGGACATGGACATCCTCGTCTCGGAGTCCGGCATCCGTACGCCGGCGGATGTGCAGAAGCTTCGAGGCGCAGGGATCCATCGCATTCTGGTTGGCGAGCATCTGATGCGCCAGTCCGACCCGGGCAAGGCGCTCGCGGAGTTGATGGGCAACGGTGGTTCAGGCCATTGATGCGCGCGGCACTTATCGCGGAACGTCTCGCACAACTTGCTCCTACGGACGCTGCACTTCAGGACGCGGGTGTCTTGTGTAATTGTGCGCGTGACCTTGCCGATGCTTAGCGCTACGTTTTAGCAGCACGTCATGTGAGACTCTCACTGACCGCACGGGAAGCTGATCGAGAGAGAACGAGGGGACTCCGCGCTGGGGCAGCGCGGGTGAGTTGGTGTGACCTGATCGGCCTGTAGGGGGCTTGGTGCGAATCGAGCCGCGGGCCGTCATCTGCGTTTGGGGAATCTCTCTCAGAAAGGAATTGGCATGCAGCGATCGAACTTGGTTGTCGTGTGGGCGATGGGTGTGGTGATGGGTCTGACGATGGCCGCGACGGCGGCGCCATTGACCGGGTCGGGTAGCAACCTGCCGCTGCCCTCGAGCGGTCCGCCCCCGTACGAAGGGTACGCGGTCTCGGGTGACCCGGTCGCCGGGCCGTGGCAGGGCACTTGGTCGACACCGGCCGCGTCGCCGTGGATCGGGACGTTTGATGTGGAGGGACCGCTGCCGAGCAGTCTTGCGAACAACACGGGCCTCTCCAGGTATTCTTTCGCGGGCCTGCCCGGCGGTGTGCTTCCGGCCGGCACGTATTTCTTTTTGGGCGACGTCGATGGCGGATCGGCCACCTCGGAACAGTTCATCCTGAACGCCTTCAATGGTTCCGGACCGATCGCGACGGCGTGGCTCGATGAACCAATCGGCGTATCCGGCACATCGCTTCCCAGCCAGATGCCCGCTTGGGGTCTCTCGGGCGGCACCTACACCTTCGATGGCAGCACGGTGACCGGGAATCCGTCCGTGGGGGTATGGCTGGTGAGCAACACGGCCATCACTGATATGACCGTCAACCGCACGAGCGGCTTCGCCAACTTCAACATTCTCGCGCCGTTGATCCCGGAACCGACGACGTTGACGCTGCTGTGCATCGGTGGCGTGGCGATCCTACGCCGGCGACGTTGAGTGTGCGGGGTCTACACATGGTCATCGTCTGAAGTGTGGCTTCGTCCGAGGAAGTGTGGTGACCGCCGCTCGATAACCGTGTGGTGGCGGGAGTTGATTGCGGCCGCCTCGCCGCCACCGGTTCCTTTGCTTCTGTTCTGGCCGGGACAGGCATTGAGGGCGACCATGGCGGCCAACAGCCTACTGTCCCCCATCATCGCGTGGCGGACATGCGGCCAGAGGATGGCTGCGAGCAGCGATGCGCTCAGCAAACGTTAGCGACTCCGCATGGCTGCGGGGTCGAGCTTGCCGCGCGTGACCCAGAAGACCGGCGTGTCGAGTTCATCGGAGACGGTGGTGTCGTCGAAGGTCTGGTAAGTCTGGAGCTTGCTGTCGTTCTTGATGGCGGTTCGCCACGGGGTGAGTTCGAGATTGATCTCGGTATCGACGAGTCTCTTCAAGCCCGGTACGGGCTTGAGGATGCGGCCGTTGATCATGCCCCAGTGGCAGAGCCCGATCTTTGTGCCCTGCATCGGGCCGTCCACGATCTCGCCGGTGGCCATCATCAGTGCTTCCTTGTAGACGAGCTTCCGGGGATCGCGCGGCTTGGAAACCTCGAGAATGCGCACCCGCGCGTTAAACGGGCGCGACGCCGCGGCCAGTTCCTCCTCGTCACCTTCCTCCATCTCGGGCAGGGGGCGCGGCTTGTACTTGCCGGGCTGGGGCATCAGCCGGAAGAAGAGGAAGCTCGCGACCACCACGCGCGGCTGGTGCGCGGCGCGGTTGGGTACCGTCTCCAGATAGATGTTCGGGAGTGAGAAACCGCTCCACGACTTGCTGCCCCAGCGGCAGATGCCACCCAGCTCCGCCCAGACGAACTCGGGCAGCCGGTCGCCGTGCACGCCGCTGTGCAACTGGCTGTCGCCGATCAGCACCAGGTCGTGCAAGCCGTCGCGGCTGACGTCGGGCCGGCCCAGCGGGCGCTTCACCGACTGGCCGTCCGGCCAGCGGATGGCGAGCTTGCGCATCGGCCGGTTGCGCATGATCTTCTCGATCTCCGGCGCGCCTTTGGCCGTGGTGTACCTGTTCCCCCTGCTGCGGTCGAGCCCGCCGTTCTTGTAGAACGTGCACCAGTCCCATCGCGCGCCCTTGAAGTCGACTTCCACGTAACTGAACTGCTTGGCGCGGGACGCGGCGTTGCGGGCGAAGTCGTAGCGCTGGAGGCGCTGGGCCAATGCGCGGGCGGCGATCTGCCGGCCGAGCGTGCCGGTGTGGGGGTCGTTGGGCCAATGCATATCGATCTTGCTGTTCGCCTGGGCGCGCATTTCGTCAAGGGCGTCGACGATTTCGATGTCGTTTTCAAGGAACTGCAGAAGCATGCGGGTGTAGCCGGGGTAGTACTCGGTCTGTGCATCCGCGCCGTCGACCAGCAGGTGGGTGTAGATCCAGCTGCCGGTGGGGAAGGGCATGACAATGAGGTCGATGTCGCGCTCGGCCAGGTCGTCCCTGAAGCGCACGAAAGCGCGCATCAACTGTGGATCGACCTCGCCAAGATCCGACCGCACCGCGTCCATGTTGCGCCGGCCCATGACGATCTTGAGCTGCGGCACCCAGCCGTAGTTGTCGTAGATCTCGGTGAGCTTGGTATCGATGCGCTTCTTGAGCGCGGCGTCGGGCGTACGCTTGAGCCGCGCCTGGAGGGCCTCGACCTGCGCGGCTATGTCTCTTTCGCGCTGGGCGAGTTCAGCCTTACGCGCCTTGGCGCTTGGGCGGATCATCGTCGGCACCATCGCGCGGGACCAGTCCCTGCTGGTGGTGGTCAGACCGCCTTCGAGCCCCGAGGCGGTCGCTCCACCGAAAGCGATCAGTGCCGCCATGGCCAACAAACGAGCACTCAGTCTTTGATGCATGACAACTCCATTGCGAGAGTCCCCAGTTACAACGAAGCGGCGCGCTGATCATTTCCGCGCCGCCTCAGTACATCCTGTGATTGGCGATCACGCCCGGCGATGCAAATGGCGAGCACGCGGAAGGGATAGAAACACACCAATCCAACGGGGCTCCTCAGCCCCCGACCGTCGCGCGATGGGTGGGAACAATCTCGGCCAGCGGCGCCGGCACATACATCCGCCGCACCCACGCGGCGATCAACACGGCCAAGACCAGCAGCGCCGCGCCCACCGTCTGGTGCGCGGTGGTGATCAGCGCATCGAGCAACAGCATGTCCCTGCCCAGCCAGTAGATCGCCACGAGCGCGAGGATGCCCAGGCCCAACTGCGTCAGCACCAGCCGGCTCATCCACCGGCCCAACCCCTGCAGCAGCGGTCGCTCGCGGTAGATGGCCATCAGCCGCAACCCCTGGGCGATGGCCAGGAATGTCACCACGCCCGCGGCCAGGATGTGCAGAATGAGCATCGTCATGTAGAGCGACTCGGTGTTGGTCGCAACCGACTTGGCGTCCTGCGGCAGCAGCAGGTGCAGGTGGCGCACCAGCGCGCCGAGTGTCAGTTGCGAGATGAAGGCGACAACCACCACCACGCCGAGCGTGCGATCCGCACCGACGCTCGGGTGCGGCTGCGGACGCTTACCGCGCCGCCAGCGGTCCGTCGCCATCGCCGCCAGCAGCACGAGCAATCCGAGGAACACTTGCCCGACCACACCGTGGACCACTGCCAGCCAGATCGACGGCGCGACGGCGGACTCCTCGGTGCTCAACGTGAAGTACCCCGTCACCCGCAGACCCCCGAGCACGCCCTGTATGATCACCAGGATGAGGGCGGCCACAGCGAGCGGGCGGATCCAACGCTGCCCCCGCCGCGCGAGCCAGAGGTGCACCGTCAGCACCAGCGTGGTCAGACCGACCAGTGTGCCCAGCAGGCGGTGGGCATGTTCGTAGTAGATATCGCCTGACATCCGGCTCAGCGGATACAGGAACATGTTCCAGCCGAAGCTGTTGGGCCAGTCCACCACGGCCAGCCCGGCGCGATTCCCGGTCACCAGCCCGCCGGCGATGATCAGCACGAACGTGATCGCCGCAGTGACGATCGCCAGCACGCACGTCCAGTTAACCGCCGGCGGTTGATGGTCGCGACCGTTGCGGAGACGCCCGAGGAGGAAGCCGACGACAACTGCCGCCAGCGTGCCCAGCGTCGAGCCGGGAACCCATATCAGCTTTGAGGGCACGATCTCGTTGGCCGCGGCGTTCGGCGCATCGCTCGTGATGACGCTCATCAGCACCATCAGATTGACGCCCGCCACGACCAGTCCCATGCCCAGCGCGCCCGACAGTCGCGTGTGGGTGAGTCGCCCCAGCGCGTACCCGCCCGCCGCCAGGCAGACGACCAGCAGCGGCAGCAGCGCGGCCGTGTGGATCGCGACAAACGGCAGCCGCCCGATGTAGGCGACCGTCCACATCGCGGCCACGGTGGCGAAGGCGACGGCGACGATGGCGGACTTCGATCGCGGGCCGACGCCCGACGTTACACTGAAAGGCGATTGCTCAGTCATGGTGGGGATTGTAGCCGTCTGATCAGTCGCTGGCCGGTGCAAGCACGCAGTCGGCGTCGCGCTGCCCGTGGCAGGAGACGTTGGACAGTTCAAGCCCGGTTACGTCGTCAGTGACGATTGGCTGTCGGGCGTCGTGCTGGAGCAGCCGCATGTGGATGTCGCGGAGGGTCAGGTCTTCGACGTGGCGGGCAAAGAGGCCCCATGCGGGCAGTTGATTGCGCTTGCCGCCGCCGCGGCCGAACATGTTGACCTCGGGGTAACCGGTGCTCTTTTCCGGGACGGGGTGGAGCACCTGATCGGCCGTGATGCCGCCGCAGTGCTCGATGTTGATGTTGGCAAGCTGCACGCGGCGAACGGGGTGGTCGGGGTAGCCGGTGATGGAGCAGGCGATCGGCCCGACCCGGCGGGCGATGATGTTGATGATCTGGATGTCTTCGATGCAGCCGGCGCCGGTGAAGTCTTCGCCGGGCACGCGGCGGTCGTGGCGCTCGCCGAGCTTGATGAAGATGGGTGCGAAGACGCGCTCGACGATGAGCCCGGAGATGCTGATGCCGCGCATCTTCCCGCCATCGACGCATTCGATCGCGCAACCGGTGATGACCGGCCGGCCTTCGGGGTGGTCGGGCAAGGGGTCGGGCAGGCGCGAGGGTGTGATGATGCAGTCGGCGACGCGGATGTTCTCGAAGCCGCCGACGGATTCGGTGCCAAACTTGATGCCGTGGCAGTTGCTGCGCAGCCGGCAGCCGGTGACGACGATGTTGCGGCAGGGCTGCGGGCCGGTGCTCTTGAAGACGAGTGCGTCGTCGTGGCTGTCGATGTCGCAGTCGCTGATGCGCACATCGGTGCAGCCGTCGATGTCCAGCCCGTCGTTGGTCTTGTTGCCGTGGTTCCACACGCGGATGGCGTGGATGTGGAGGTCTTCGCAGGCGAGATACTGTTGCATCCACGAGCCGGCGCTGCGCAGGTGGATATCGCGGACGGTGACGCCGCGACACTTGACGAACTGCAGGTTGTTGGGCCGGCCTTCGTGTCCGCGATCGGTTTCCATGTCCGCGCAGCCGCCGTCGCCATCGATGGTGCCTTGGCCGGTGACGGCGACATTCTCGACATCGCAGCCATACACCATGCGGCGATCGAACGCGCGCCGGCTGACGACAAGGCCCTGCTTGACCGGATCATCGCGCGGATAGTCGTCGGGGTTGTTGGTGCCCAGCAGCACGGCCCCGGGCGCCAGGTGCAGTTCGGTGTGGCTGCGCAGGTAGAGCGTGCCGCTGCGCCAGGTACCTGGCGGCACAACGATGCGGCCGCCGGTGCGCGCGACGTCGTCAATGGCGGATTGGATGGCCTTTGTGTTGTGGGGCGTTGCGCCGTCGACGGCGCCGTAGTCTCGGATATCTGCCTGCAAGGGTGGGGCTCCTTTTGGTCGGTGCCAGCATAGCGAGTTCTCAGGCAGCGTCGCAGTCAGCCACCGTTCAGTAGACTGTCTTGGCGCACGACTGCTCTGTGAACGACGAAGGAGCCCAAATGAGCATCCCCAACTACCTGAGATCCGAATCCGACCTCTATACCACCGACCCCCGCGCGGCCGCCATCGAATGGTTCCGCAGCGCCAAGTTCGGCCTGTTCATGCACTACGGCCTGTACTCCTTGCTTGCCGGCGCGTGGAACGGGAAGAAGCAGCCGGCGAAGGGGACCGAGTGGATTCAGTTGATCATGGACATTCCGCTCGCGGAGTATGCCAAGCTGCAACAGTCGTTCACGGCTGAGAAGTTTGATGCGGACTTCATCTGCCGACTGGCCGCGGACGCGGGGATGCAGTATGTGAACATCACCACGCAACACCACGATGGCTTTTGTCTGTGGGACTCGGCCACTACTGATTTCAACAGCATGAAGGCGCCGGCTAGGCGCGACTTGGTGGCGGAACTGGTGGCGGCGTGTGACAAGCATGGCATCGGCTGCTTCCTCTACTACTCGCACGGCCGGGACTGGTGGCATCCGGATTCACCGGACAACGGGGAAATCTCGTGCCGGCCCAAGTGCCCGGAAGACCGGGATCACTTCAACTGGGGTGACGACTACGACGTCAACCGCTACCTCGACTTCGCCCACGAGCAGGCGCTGGAACTGTGCCGGTACGAACCGGTGGCCGGGATCTGGCTGGACGGGATTGGCGGGTTCGCGAACATGGAGAACGGGGTGGAGGTGTCGCGGGCGCAGGAGCTTTACGATGCGATCCACGCGACGCAGCCGCAGATTCTCGTCGCGTACAAGCAGGGGCTGACCTATACCGAAGACTTCTACGCGCCCGAGCGCGAGATCCGCGACGGGACGTTGCCCACCGACGGCCGGCCGTACGAGATATGCACCACGCTGCAGGAACGGTCGTGGGGCTACCGTGCGGAGGAGGACGGGAAACACCGCGATGCGGACTGGGTCATGGACCAGTTGGCCACGGCCGCGGCGATCCCGGCGAATCTGCTGCTGAATACGGGGCCGAAAGGCGATGGCAGCATCCCCGAAGAAGATGTGGCGACGCTGCGAGAAGTGGGACGTCGACTGCGGGCTCAATAGTGGCCGATTCGGACGGTGGTCACACTGTTCGGCGACCGCGCCCACAATGCCGGTTGATGTGGCTATCATTGTGGACCCATGACCCGAGCCGTCAGCCGAACCTTCGACGAATCCACTGCCCTGTGGGGGCGCGTGCGCGGCCTGTGGGCGGCGTACCAGGTGCTCACCAAGGCACGTCTCAGCGCGTTGGTCGTGCTGACCGCGGCGGTCGGTTACGTGGCTGGGGCGGGGTACGCCATGTCGTGGTGGGGGCTGGTTGCCACGTCGATCGGCGTGGCGCTGGCCGCGGCTTGCGCCAACGTGTTCAACCAGGTGATGGAGGTGCATCTCGACCGCCTGATGCCCCGCACCGCCGGACGGCCGCTGCCTGCGGGTGCACTCACGCGCCGTCATGCGGTCGTGCTGGGCGCGATCTGCGGCGTGGCCGGGGTCGGGCTGCTGGCCGCGAGTTCGAACTGGCTGGCGACGGGCATGACCGTCGGCACGATCCTGCTCTACACACTGGCGTATACGCCGCTCAAGACGCGTTGCGCGTGCAACACGCTGGTCGGCGCGGTGGTGGGGGCGCTGCCGCCGATGATCGGCTGGGCCGCGGCCGCGGGCGAACTGCACGCGGGCGCGTGGGTGCTCGGACTGCTGCTGTTCTTCTGGCAGATTCCCCACTTCCTCGCGCTGGCGTGGCTCTACCGCGATCAGTACGAGGCCGGCGGATTCAAGATGCTGCCGCATGTGGACCCGACCGGCCGGATGACCGGGCGCGCCGTCTTGCTCAACAGCCTCGCGTTGCTGGCGATCTCACTACTGCTGACGCTGACCGGCGTGGCGGGATTCGTCTATGCCGGCGGGGCCCTCCTGGTCGGCGTCGCGATGGCCGGGCTGGCGTGGCGGCTGTACCGCGAGATGACCGATCGCCGCGCGCGCCAGGTGTTCGTGGCGAGCATCGTGTACCTGACCGTGGTGATGATGCTGGTCGTGGTGGATATGAGATAGACAGCGACGAAGCGACGAAGCGACGAAGGGAAGGGACGCGAGGAGACGGATCGGATTGCAGCGAACGCGGCCGATGGTGACCGACGAGTCTCTTTCTTCTCTGCCATACCCCAGACCCGATGCCCCAGACCCCGAAACCCCGCATAATGCCTGAAGACCCGTCAAACCCAGTCACTCATCCGCCGGCCGGCCGCCGCCGCGTGCCGTTCCTTGTGTGGGGATGGGCGATCGCGCTGGGCATCGCGGCCGGCGTCGCAGTCCCCGCGTGGCATCTGCTGGTGGAGGGCAAGTTGAGGGTCAATGTGGTCGGAGATGGCGAGCACATCGAGTCGTATGGCTTTGATCTTTCCAACCTGGCCGTGGATCGTGGTCTGGTTGAGCCGGTCAACGGCCCGAAAGATCGCTTCGAATCCCTCGTGATGCCCAAGGCGGTCAGTGCGGACGAAGTAAGGGAACTGAACCGAAAACGCTACGGCAAGTGGCTGGTCAACACCGATCGAGTCATTGGCGTGATCGTCGGCGACGAGGCGCGGGCTTATCCCATCCGGGTGATGAACTGGCACGCGATCGCCAACGACAGACTGGGTGGCCAACCGATTGCCGTCACCTACAGCGGCGAGGCGGATGCCACGGTCGTCTTCGCGCGGCAGGTGGGGCAGCACATGCCCGAGTTCGGCTACAGCGGCCTGATCTACAACGGCCACATGCTGATGTACGACCGGCAGCCGGATCCCGAGACGGAAAGCTTGTGGAGCCAGATGGCCATGCGCGCCGTGTCCGGCCCGTTGAAAGGCGCTGAACTCAAGTCGCTGCCGTTTTCGGTCACCTCCTGGGGGCACTGGAAGGAAGCGCATCCCGCGACGACAGTTGTGCTGGGCGACCCGAAGCTGGATGAGAAATACAAGCAAAATCCCTATGTGTGGTGGGAGAAGCACGATAAGCCGCCTTACGCGGTGGCCGCGCTGCCGCCCTCGGATGGTGAATACGAGATGCTCGATCGCGTTGTCGCCATCCAGTCCGGCGGGCAATGGGAGGTGCACCGACTGGATGATCTGGCCGCGCTGGAGACGGCCGGCCTCACGCTGACGCCGACGCGTGTCGAGCGGGTTGCGCCGGGCTTTCTGCTGTCGATGCCGCAAGGCGCGGCGGCGCCGGAAGCGACGGTCAGTTGCTTCTGGTATGCGTGGCATGCGATGGAGAAAGCGCCGCGGCAGGGCGGCGAAGAGTGAAACTGCTCCAAGTGTTTTGCAAGTAGTGTGTCCGAATGAACTTAAGGCGGCCGGCTCTTTTGACGCCGCAGAACAAGACAGTACAATCCCACGACTCATGCAGGACGATCAGTTGGGACAGGTCGACGCGCCCACAAGCGACACGAAGCGGTTTGTCTTCCCGAAGTGGGCGAACCTGTTGCTGCCTGCGCTGGTGCTTGCCGCCGTGGGCGGGGGGCTCTATTCGGCCGTGCTCGTGCCTTACATGCTCGGGCCGACCAATCTCAACGTCGGTTACGGGCCGAAACAGCCGATCGATTACAGCCACGCCGTGCATGTCGGCGAACTGGGAATCGACTGTCGCTACTGTCACACGACGGTGGACGACGCCTCCTTCGCGGCCATTCCGCCGACCTCCACCTGCTGGAACTGCCACGGCAAGACGGACGGCGTCGGCCCAGGCATCCAGTGGACCAGCGAGAAGATGCAGCCGCTCAAGGAAGCCTTCGACACGCAGAAGCCCATCGAGTGGGTGAAGGTGCATGACCTGGCGGACTACGCTTACTTCAACCACGCGGCCCACGTGAATGCGGGTGTAAGCTGCGTGCAGTGCCACGGCCGCGTGGAGAAGATGGAAGTGGTCTACCAGGTCGAGAATCTCTCCATGAGTTGGTGCCTGGACTGTCATCGGAACCCCGAGGACAAGATCTGGCCGCGCGGGCAGGTGACCAATCTCGGCTGGAGCCCGGCCACCGCGACACCGGAAGAGAAACGTGAAATGGAGCGATTGCGATCGACCTTGAAGTCGACGCAGCAGATGACGGATTGCTCGACATGCCATCGATAGACCACGACAACAAGACGGGCGTTCAGTACTGGCGCTCGCTCGATGAGCTGGCGGACAGTCCGCAGTTCCGCGAGTTCCTGGAATGCGAGTTTCCCGGACACGCGGCCGAGGTGCTGCGCGGGCCGAATCGCCGGCAGTTCCTGAAGATCATGGCCGCGTCGATGGCGCTGGCCGGTGTGGCGACCTTGCCCGGTTGCCGACGCTGGCCGGAGGAAAAGCTCGCCCCACACCACCGCCGCCCGGAAGGCACGATGCCCGGCGAGGCGGAGTATTACGCCAGTCACTTCGAGCTCGGCGGCTACGCGCGTCCGGTGATGATCAAGACCATCGACGGCCGGCCGATCAAGATCGAGGGCAATTCCGGCCACCCCATGTACACACCGCTGCGCGAAGAGCAGCCGTTCTTCATCGCGCCGGACGGCAAGCTACCCCGGTTCCTGACAGAGGCGCAGCGCGAATCGATGAAGTACGGCCCGAGCGACGCCATCACGCAGGCGGCCGTGCTGGAAATGTACGACCCCGAACGAAGCCGCGGTGTGCAGCAGGGCGATGGGAAGACGCTGACTGACAGCACGTGGGACAAGTTCGAGTCCTGGGCGAAGAAGCATTTCGCCGACCTGCGGAAGAAGCAAGGGGAAGGGCTGGCGATCGTCTGCGAGATGACGTCATCGCCGACCCTGGCCCGTCTGCGCGATGAGTTGATGAAGGCGTGCCCCAAGGCGAATTGGGTGACGTACGAACCGATCGGCGGGGCAAAGCGCCTGCCCAAGGCCGAAGGCGGCGGGGCGTACGAAACCCACGTGAAGCTGACGGGCGCGGATGTCATCGTCTCCCTGGACGCCGACTGCCTGATGACGCACCCGGATGCGGTGGTGTTGACGCGCCAGTTCGCACGCCGTCGCCGCGAGGTGGACAGCGCCGATGGCGAGAAGATGAACCGCCTGTACGTGGCGGAGAGCAGCTTCAGCGTGACCGGCTCGAACGCGGACGAGCGGTTCGTCACGTCGTCGGGCGGCATCGCACAGCTCGCCGCGCAGATCAGCGCCGGCGTCGGCGGGAGGAGGCTGACCGAAGAGCCTGCATTCGTGCAGCGCGTGGTAAAAGATCTGCTGGCCCACGAGGGCCGGTCGGTGGTCGTCGCCGGGCCTCACCAGCCTGCCGAAGTGCACCTGCTGTGCGCGCGGATCAACCAGGAACTGGGCAATATCGGCCGCACCGTCTGGTATCGAAAGGTGAGTGATCCTCTCGGCGTCAGCGACCTCGACGGGCTTGTGGAACTGGCCGACGCGATGCGCGGCGGCAAGATCAACACGCTCGTCGTTCTCGGCGGCAATCCGGCGTTCGATGCGCCGGCGGATGCCGAGTTCGCCGCGGCCATGGAGAAGGTGGGGCACCGCGTCCATCTGGCCGGGTACGAAGACGAAACGTCGAAGCGATCCACGTGGCATGTCAATCGCGCCCATTGGCTCGAGACCTGGGGTGACAGCCGCACCTTCGATGGCACGTACGGCATCGGCCAGCCGACCATCAAGCCGCTCTACGAGGGCAAGAGCCCGATCGAACTGCTGGGACTTATTGTCCGCGGTGAGCGGGTCGACGCCTACGAAGAGATCCGCAAGACCTTCGTGGTGGCGACCGGCGCCACGACGTTCAGCGAGAGGGCTTGGCGTCGAGCACTGCACGATGGTTACGCGCCCGATACGGCATTCAGGCCGAGCCAGGCCGCGATCCATGGTCGCCGGGCGCGGGCGAAGCATGAATCGCCCGAAGGCATGGAAGTCGTTTTCAAGCCCGCCTACGGCGTGTATGACGGCCGCTTCGCCAACAACGGCTGGCTGCAGGAAGCGCCGGAGCCGCTGACGAAACTGACGTGGGACAACGCCGCGCTGATCGCACCGAGGAAGGCGAAGGAGCTGGGTGTCACGCAGGGCGACATGATCGAGATCGAGGCGAATCGGCGCAAGCTCGAAGCGCCCGTGTTCCTGATGTGGGGCCAGGCGGTCAATACGATCACGCTGGCGCTCGGGTACGGCCGCGAATCGGCGGGGCATGTCGGCAACGGCGTCGGCGTCAATGCCTACAAGCTTCGCACGTCAGACGCGATGGGCATCGCAACCGGCGTCAAGGTCCGCAAGCTCGACAGGAAGCACAAGCTCGTCTCGACGCAGGACCATCACGTCACGGATCAACTTGCGATCGAAACGACCAACGAGCGACTGGACAAGTACTACGTGCTCGAGACGTCCGTCGATCACTATGAGAAGAACCGTACGCTCGAAGCCTTCCATCCCGCCCACGCGCCGCCGAAGCTGCCGATGTTCCACCAGCGGCAGAAGAACGCGGATGATCCGGACATCGAGGCGAACCAGTGGGCGATGACCATCGACCTGACGTCGTGCACCGGTTGCGGCGCATGCACCGTCGCCTGCCAGGCGGAGAACAACATCCCGGTGGTCGGCAAGGTGCAGGTGGACATGGGCCGCGAGATGCACTGGATTCGCATCGATCGCTACTACAAGGGCGATCCGATGGCGGAAGACGTGGCCGTGCGGCATCAGCCGGTGACTTGCATGCACTGCGAGACCGCGCCGTGCGAGCAGGTGTGCCCGGTCGCGGCCACCGTGCACGACAGCGAGGGCCTCAACGTGCAGGTGTACAACCGCTGCGTCGGCACGCGCTACTGCTCGAACAACTGCCCGTACAAGGTGCGCCGCTTCAACTACTTCGACTACCACGTGCACGACCCGCGCGGCGGCAACGACCAGATGCCCCACCTGGGCGCGCCCGACGCGCAGCAGGAGCGCATTGATCAGGTGCGCCGCATGGGCTTCAACCCCGACGTCACCGTTCGCATGCGCGGCGTGATGGAAAAGTGCACCTTCTGCACCCAGCGCATCCAGGCGGCGAAGATCCACGCCAACAACGAACAATCGCAGGGCAAGCGCGATTCGCACCTCGTGCAGGACGGCGAAGTGCTCACCGCCTGCCAGCAGGCCTGTCCCGCGGAGGCGATCGTGTTCGGCGACATGACCGATCCGGACAGCCGCATCCACGAGGTTCTCAAGCGAAACGACGGCGTGAAGGGCCGCGCGTACGGCCTGATCGACGCGCAGCTCGACACCCAGCCGCGCGTGAAATACCTGGCGAAGGTGACCAATCCGCCGGCGTCCGTATCGAAAGCGCATGAACGGGAAGGGGGCGACCACTAGCGATGGCGACGATCAGCGGCAACATGGACGCGTCCGTTCCGCAGGACAACCTTGCGGACGATCCATCGAAGCGCCCGCAACTCATTCTCGGAGACGCGGACTATGCGTCGGTTACCGAGGATGTCTGCCAGATCGTCGAGCGCCGTCGCCCGCCGCGCGCTTGGTACATCGCGTTCTTCATCTCGGTGTCGGTGCTGGGCCTGCTCGGCGCGATGCTGGTATACCTGCTGACGGCCGGTGTGGGCGTGTGGGGCAACAACCAGCCGGTGGCGTGGGGCTTTCCGATCACCAACTTCGTGTTCTGGGTGGGCATCGGTCACGCGGGCACGCTGATCTCGGCCATTCTCTTCCTCACGCGGCAGAACTGGCGCACCAGCATCAACCGTTTCGCCGAGGCCATGACGATCTTCGCGGTGATGTGCGCGGGGTTGTTCCCGCTGTTCCACACGGGCCGGCCGTGGTTCGCGGTGTACTGGCTGTTGCCGTATCCCAACCAGATGGGCATGTGGCCGCAGTTCCGCTCGCCGCTGGAGTGGGACGTCTTCGCCGTGGGCACGTACGCGACGGTTTCGGCCCTGTTTTGGTACGTCGGGATGATTCCGGACCTGGCGACGCTGCGGGACCGGGCGACCACGAAGATCCGGGCGATTCTCTACGGCATCTTCGCCCTCGGATGGCGCGGCTCGGCGCGACACTGGTCGCGGTATGAGAAGGCTTACCTGCTGCTGGCCGCGCTGGCCACGCCGCTGGTGCTGTCGGTGCACTCGGTCGTGAGCTTCGACTTCGCGGTGGCACAACTGCCCGGCTGGCACACGACGATCTTCCCGCCGTACTTCGTCGCCGGCGCCATCTTCTCGGGCTTCGCGATGGTGCTGACGCTGGCGATTCCCGCGCGGCAGTATTTCGGCCTTAAGCACCTGATCACGCCGCGTCACCTGGACAACATGGCCAAGATCCTGCTGGCCACCGGTTGCATGGTCGGCTTCGCTTACGCGATGGAGATTTTCATCGCGTGGTACTCGCAGGCCGAGTTCGAGGCATTCGCCTTCCTGAACCGCCTGCGCGGCGCTTCGGCGGCCTCGTACTGGACGATGGTCTCCTGCAACGTGATCATTCCGCAGTTGCTGTGGATCAGGAAGTTCCGGCAGAACCTGGCGTTTCTGTTCGGCATGTCGATCATCGTGAACATCGGCATGTGGTTCGAGCGCTACGTGATCATCACCAGTTCGCTCAGCCGCGATTTCCTGGTCGGCAGTTGGGGCCAGTTCATTCCCACGTGGGTGGACCTGCTGACCTTCCTGGGCAGTTTCGGGCTGTTCTTCACGATGTTCCTGCTGTTCGTGCGGTACCTGCCGATGGTGGCGATGGCGGAAGTCAAGGGCGTGATGAAGCACTGAGGACCGATGCGATGACGATGGCCGAATCGACAACGCGGGGCTACGTTGACGCCGAGGCGCAGGGCCGCGCCGAAGAGACGGTCGGCGTGCTGGCCGAGTTCGACTCGCCCGAAGCGTTGCTGGCCGCGGCCGAGAAGGTGCGCGACGCCGGCTACCGGCGCTGGGATGTCTTCTCGCCGTTCCCGATCCACGGGATGGACGAGGCGATGGGCGTCAAGCCCACGATCCTGCCGTGGATCGTCCTCGGCGGTGGGTTGGCCGGACTGATCGGGGGGGTGTTCCTGTGCTGGTACACCAACGCCGCGCCGCTTATCGACGGGTTGCACCCGACATTCCAGAGCTACGCGTACCTGATCAGCGGTAAGCCGCGTTTTTCGCTACCGGCCAACATCCCGGTGATTTTCGAAGCGACGATTCTGCTCAGCGCCTTCGCCGCGACGTTCGGCATGCTGGGGCTCAATAGGCTGCCGCAACTGTACCATCCGGTATTCAAACGCCCGGAATTCGCGCGGGCGACGCAGGACCGGTTCTTCGTGGCCGTCGATGCAAGCGATCCCGGCTTTGATCTGAACGCGACGACGAAACTCCTTACCGAACTCGAGGCCCACGGCGTGGAGGAATTGAAGGACTGACCGATGCGGATGCCGAAGCTGCCCAAGCTGCCGCGGTTTGTGACCTACATCACCCTTGTGGTGTTGCCCCTGTCGCTGGTGCCGTTCGCCCTCGTGGCGCTGTCACGCGCCAAGGCGGCGCATCCCCTCAAGGACTCGATCCGCGCCACCGCCGACAAGACGCGCGTTCACCTGATCCTCGACATGGACAACCAGGCGCGGCTGAACGCCCAGTCATTCAGCGCGGCCGAGCCCTTCGGCGACGACAGCCGCGCGATGCGACTGCCCGTTGAGGGCACCATCGCCCAGGGAGAACTCCACGAAGACGATCACCTATATCTCGGCTTCGTCCCCGGCGAATTCATTCAGGTTTCCGAGGAGGTGAAGGAGAAGAAGTGGTACGAGGGATACCCGAAGGGCGTTGAGATTACCGAGTCCTTCGTCCACCGCGGCAAGAAGCAATACGAAGTCTACTGCGGCGTGTGCCACGGCCAGTCGGGCAACGGCAACGGCATGATCTGGGTCCGCGCCCAGACGCTCAGCGCCGAGAACAACGGTATGACCCCGCCCAAGAGCATGATCGACCTGGCCAGTTACGGCGAAGAGGTCTACCCGAACGGCAAGCTCTACGACATCATCGTCAACGGCTCGGCCAACCGGATCATGCCGGGCTACCGGGAGCAGATTTCCGTGGAAGACCGATGGGCGATCATCGCCTACATCCGGGCCCTGCAGTACGCGCAGCGGGCGCCGGTCGACCAACTGCCGCGCGAGTTGCGGCCGTGATGGAGTGTTGACGTGAGCCACGACGGGCACAACGCGCAGAACGACACGGTAACGCTGGGCGCGACCGGCAAGCGCGTGTCGCAGATCGCCGGCGTCGCCGCGGCCGCGGGATTGCTCGTCTCGCTGGGCGGGTTGGTGATCGGTGAACACGGCGCGCAGAGTTTCTTCAGCGCGTACCTCGTCAACTACGCCTTCGTGTGGACGATCGCCCTCGGAGCGCTCTTTTTCGTGCTGCTGCAGCACGTGTGCGCCGCCGGCTGGTCGGTCACCACGCGGCGTATCGCCGAGATCTACGCCGCCACGCTGCCCGTCCTGGCCGTGGCGTTCGTGCCCATCATCATCGGTATGCTGCTTCACAAACTGCACCCGTGGACCGACCCGGCCTACCACGACGAAATCGTCGCGGCCAAGACGCCGTATCTGAACATCCCGTTCTTCCTCGTCCGCTGGGTGATCTACTTCGCCGCGTGGATTTTCATCAGCCGGTGGTTCCTCAAGCAGTCGCGCACGCAGGACGAAACGCGCGACGGGCGGATCACGCTGCGCATGCAGCGGCTGAGCTACCCGATGATGATCGTCTTCGCCCTCACCGCGGCCTTCGCCTCGTTCGACCTGCTCATGTCCATGGACCCGCACTGGTTCTCCACGATCTACCCGGTGTACGTCTTCTCCGGTGCAGTCGTCGGCTCGCTTGCGCTGATCATCATCACCGCGGCGTTTCTCCAGGGCAGGGGCGTCCTCGGCGGTTCGATCACCGTCGAGCACTACCACGACCTGGGCAAGCTGCTGTTCGCGTTCGTCTTCTTCTGGGGTTACATCGCGTTCAGCCAGTACATGCTGATCTGGTACGGGGCGATCCCCGAGGAGACGGGTTGGTTCTGGCGGCGCGGCGCGACGACCGTGCCCGAGGGCGTCAACGCATACTCGTACGTCACGCTCCTGCTGCTCTTCGGCCACTTCCTGATCCCCTTCGCCGGCCTGCTCAGCCGCCACGTCAAGCGCCGCAAGGTGGCGCTGGCCGGCTGGTCGATCTGGCTGCTGCTGATGCACTGGGTGGACCTGTTCTGGCTGGTGCGGCCGGACGTGATGGACCACGCGACCCACGCGACACTTTCCTTCGGCGCGGCGGACGTGATCAGCCTCGGCGGCGGCCTGGTCGGCATGACCGGCCTGCTCATCTGGGCCGCGTCGCGCGTCGCGGGGGATCGAAGCCTCCTGGCCGCCGGCGATCCGCGGCTGCCCGAGTCCCTGGCTTTCCACCAGACGGTATGAACGGATCGAGCGAGATGAACGATGGCGGATAGCGAACCACTCAACAACGCGGTCACCGACGAGCAGGCGTACAAGACGCGTCACGGGCTCGACCTCGATGTGCGGATGCTCTTCGCCGCGCTGATCTCGTTCGCCATCATTGTTTTCGGCATCACCATCCCCGCGCTGCAGGCATGGGTCTATAATGCCCAGACGGCCCACTGGGAAGAGACGGTCGCCGAGCCGCGCAACAGCGAGCTGGCCGACCACGAACTGGACCAGCGGCTGCTTCTCGGCGGTGAAGTGAAGATCGACGAGCAGGCCGGCACGGCCAAGATCCCGATCGAAGACGCGATCCCGCTCTTCGTGGCCGCCTCCGGGTCGCCCCCGACCGATCGAAGCGATACCGACAGCGCCGTCAACTCTGATCAAGGAGATTGACCATGCGATGTGCCGCAGACATCTGGAGATGGCTCGCAGAGGGAGCGATGGTATTTGCCATGATGGCCCTGACCGTCGCCGCGCCGACCGCGGGCCAGTCCGCCCCCGACCGCACCGAACCGTTGCCCGACGCGTTCAAGGGCGTGGGCCTCAACGACGAAGTGTTGGGTAACCAGGTGCCGCTCGACATCCCCTTCAGGGACGAGGACGGCCGCGAGGTCACGCTGCAGAAATACTTCGACGGCGAGAAGCCGGTCGTGCTCATGCTCGTCTACTTCCGCTGTCCGAGCATCTGCAAGCCGGTGATGGCCGAGTCGGCCTACGCCTTCAAGGGCATCGATGACTTCACCGCCGGGCAGGACTTCGAGGTGCTCACCGTCAGCTTCGACCCCGAAGAAACCCCCCGCCAGGCGCGGCTGACCAAGGAGCAGTACATCGGCATGTACGACCGCGCCGGCGCCGCCAAGGGCTGGCATTTTCTCACCGGCAAGCAGCAGGCCATCCGTACGCTGGCCGATTCGGTCGGCTTCCGGTTCAAGCAGGTGGGCGATCAGTTCTCGCATCCGCCGGCGCTGATCATTCTCACGCCGGAAGGCAAGGTCTCGCGCTTCTTGCCGGGTATCCCGGATGATCCGAGTTCGTACCCGTCCACCGTCAAGCTTTCGCTCATCGAGGCGACCGACGGGAAGATCGGCTCGGCCATCGACTGGTTCGTGCTGACCTGCTTCCACTACGACGGCAACAAGGGCAAGTACACGGTGCACGCGCGGGGCGTGATGATCTTCGCCGCGATCGTCACCGTGCTCGTGCTCACCGGCTTCCTCGTGCCCGCCTGGGTGCGCAGCAGCCGTCGCCGCGCCGGTCAGGCGGATGCCGCTGAAGCGACTGCCGACGCCCAAGCGCCGCCCGACGCCGATCGCCATACCGGGAACAACGAATGAACCTGATCATCCTGGCCGAGGGTTTCTGGCGGTTCCTGCTCCCCGAGCAGGTGTCGTCCGATGCGGCCACCACCGACTGGGGCATCAAGTTCATCTTCTGGATCTCGCTCTTCTTCTTCGTGCTCATCATGGTGGTGGGCACGATTTTCGTGGTCCGCTTCCGCAAGCGTCCGGGCGTGACGCCCGGCAAGTCGCCCAGCCATCACACGGGGCTGGAACTGACCTGGACCATCATCCCGTTGATCCTCGTGGTCGTGATCTTCGCGGTGACGTTCTTCCCCTACATGCGCATGTACGGTCCGCCGGCCAATGCCTACGAGGTGAAGGTCATCGCCCGCAAGTGGGCGTGGGACTTCGAGTACGACGGCGGCGGCGACTCCACGAACGTGCTGCACGTCCCCGCCGGTCGCCCCGTGCGGCTGGTGCTCACGTCGATCGACGTCGTCCACAGCTTCTACGTGCCCGAGTTCCGCCTCAAGCGCGACGCCGTGCCCGGCCGCTTCAACCACCTGTGGTTCCAGGCCGACAAGCCCGGAGTCTACCCGCTTTACTGCGCCGAATACTGCGGCAAGGAGCACTCGCTGATGGTCGGCACCGTCGTGGTGCACACCGAGGACGACTTCAAGAAGACGCTCGCCGAACTGCGCTTCGACCCGCTCGAGGAGCTGACGCCCGAGCAGTACACCGTCTACGTGGAGCAAGGTATCGAGGCCTTGCGCGACAAGTATCCGGATGACGCCAAGCTGCAGGAAGCGATCGAGGCCGGCAAGCTGCAGACGCAGGCCCAGCGCGGCGAAAAGCTCTACAGCGAACAGGGCTGCAACTCCTGCCACTCGATCGACGGCACGCCCCGCGTCGGCGGCGGCCCATCTTTCCTCTACACCTGGCGCGACGCCGAATCGGGCGCCACCGAGTTCAACGACGGCTCCACGCTCAAGGACTGGCTGGGCAGCAACTACACCGCCGAGGACTACATCCGCGAATCGATCATCGAGCCGAATGCCCGCATCGTCGCCGGCTACCGCAGCGGGGCGATGAGTTCGTATAAGGGCCGCATCTCCGACCGCGAAATCATGGCGATCATCGCCTACCTCAAGGAGCTGAGCGAGAAGAATCCCTAGCCGCCAAGCGCGGCCCGCCGCCCCCGATCCGGCGCGCCTACGATGTCTGAACAGGTAACCGTGGCATGACGAGACTGACCGCCAACCAGAGCGACCGCACCCTCGGCCACGCCGCGCTGGCCGACAGCTATCTAGGCGGCGAGCGCCGCGGGCTGATGTCGTGGCTGCTGACGCTCGATCACAAGCGCATCGGCATGATGTACCTCATCGTGATCGCGCTGTCCTTCTTCCTCGGCGGCGTCATGGCCCTGCTGGTGCGGACCGAGCACCTCGATTCGGGCGCCGAGAGCGCCTTGATGAGCGCGGACACCTACAACACCGTCTTCACCCTCCACGGCGCGGTGATGACCTTCCTCTTCATCATCCCCTCCATTCCCGCGGTGATCGGCAACTTCGCCCTGCCGCTGATGCTGGGCGCCAAGGACGTCGCCTTCCCGCGGCTGAACCTGCTGAGTTGGTATTTCTGGATGGCCGGCGCCGTCGTCGCCTGCCTGGCCATCGTCGTCGGGCGCATCGATACCGGCTGGACCTTCTACGCGCCCTACAGCATGGAGCCGACAAGCTGGGGCATCGTGGCGATGACCTTCGGCGCCTTCATCCTCGGCTTCAGCTCGATCCTCACCGGCGTCAACTTCATCGCGACCATACACATGCTGCGGCCGCCGGGTATGGGTTGGTTCCGCATGCCTCTGCTGGTCTGGGCGCTCTACGCCACGGCCATCATCCAGGTGCTGGCCACGCCCGTGCTGGGCATCACGCTGATTCTGCTGATCGCCGAGAACCTGCTGGAAGTGGGCATCTTCAACCCGCGCTATGGCGGCGATCCCATTCTCTTCCAGCATTTCTTCTGGTTCTACAGCCACCCGGCGGTGTACATCATGATCCTGCCGGGCATGGGCATCATCAGCGAGTGCATCTCGACGCACAGCCACAAGCACATCTTCGGCTACCGGTTCATCGCCTACAGTTCCATCCTCATCGCGGTCTTCGGCTTCCTCGTGTGGGGCCACCACATGTTCACGTCCGGCCAGTCGGTGATGGCCTCGGCCGTGTTCAGCTTCCTGACGTACAGCGTGTCGATTCCCTCGGCGATCAAGGTGTTCAACTGGCTGGCCACCTTGTACAAGGGCCGCATCGAACTCAACACGCCGATGCTCTATGCGCTGTTCTTCATCATCCTCTTCGCCATCGGCGGCCTGACCGGCCTGTTCCTCGGCGCCCTGGCCGTGGATGTGCACCTGCATGACACCTATTTTGTCGTCGCTCATTTCCACTACACGATGATGGGCGGCACCGCCATCGCCTTCCTCGCCGGGCTGTTCCACTGGTGGCCGAAGATGACCGGCCGCATGTACAGCGAACGCGCCGGCCGCTGGAGCGCGATCCTCACCTTCCTCGGCTTCAACCTCACCTTTATGCCGCAGTTCGTTTTGGGCACGCAGGGCATGCCCCGCCGATACTGGGATATCCCCGACCGCGTGATGTTCGCCATCGGCGACTTCGATGTGACGTTCCTTCACTTTCACCAGCTCTCAACCATCGGCTCGTACCTGCTGACGTTCGGCCTCGGGCTGGCCGCCTATGCGCTGCTGATGTCGTTCGTCAACGGACGCAAGGCCCCGGCCAACCCCTGGGGCGCCAACACGCTCGAGTGGAAGACCACCTCGCCGCCGCCGACCGAGAATTTCGATCGCACGCCCGAACCCGGCGATCCCTACAACCTCGACAACATCGCCTACGACGAAGAGAACGATCAGTACTACGACACCAGGCTGGACAAACCCGGCGCGATGGGACAGACCGACTGACCCAGCGTGGCCGCGCCCGGCTTCGGCCGGGGAAACGACACCGACGCTCCATGGATCAGACGCAAGACAAAGCGAACGCGCCCGATGCCACGGGGCACGATGAGCACCACGGGCATCACGATCCCTATCTCGCGCACCACTTCGAGACGAAGAAGCAGCAGTTCATGTCCGCCAAGCTGGGCATGTGGGTCTTCCTCGCCACGGAGATCCTGATGTTCGGCGGACTGTTCGTCGCCTACGGCGTGTACCACGAAAGCCACCCGGCCGTGTTCCACATCGGCTCGCGCTACCTCGACTGGGAGCTGGGCGCGATCAACACGGTGGTGCTGCTTTGCAGCAGTTTCACCATGGCCTGGGCGGTGCGTGCCGCGCAGAAGACACAAGACAAGCGGAACAGGAAGGGCAGGCAGCTCACGGCCATCCTGCTGGGCATCACCCTCCTCGGCGGGGTCGGCTTCATGGGTATCAAGGCCGTGGAGTATTCGCACAAGTTCCACCTCGGCCTGGCGCCGGGCAAGTACTACCAACCGGCGCACGAGATCGTCAGCGACGCGAAGGACCCCGTGCCGCCGGAAGACGCGCACTACCCGCAGCACACGAAGAAGCAGTTCGCCGACGCCCGCGTGTTCTTCAGCATCTACTTCGGCCTCACCGGTCTGCACGGCCTGCACGTGCTCATCGGCATGGGCCTGATCACCTGGATCTTCGTGCGCACCCTGCGCGGCGAGTTCTTCAAGGGCTACTACATTCCCGTTGACCTGGTCGGCCTGTACTGGCACCTGGTCGACCTGATCTGGATCTACCTGTTCCCGCTGCTCTACCTGGTCGAAGGGCCGGGCGGCGGACACTGACGAGGACGCGATGGCCGGTGATCACGGACATGACGAAGGCGGACACGTCGTATCGCTCAAGCTGCTGGCGGGCATCCTCGCGGCCCTGCTGGTGCTGACGGTGGTGACCGTCGCCGTCTCCCGCGTGGACCTGGGCGAACTGAACGTCTGGGTCGCCCTCGGCGTGGCGACGCTAAAGGCCGCGCTGGTGGCGCTCTATTTCATGCACCTGCGCTGGGACAGCCTGCTCAACAGCGTCGTGCTGGTCACCGCACTGATCTTCGTCGCCCTGTTCCTGATTTTGTCCATCGCGGACTCGGCCAACTACAATCCCAATCTGGATCCCAAGTATCACCAGCAGTCGATCTCGACCGATGGCTGACCCGCCTGCCAACGCGACGGTCGATCACGCGGCCGCCTCGCCGCGCGAAGGGATTCTGCCGCCGGGCGCGAAACTGCTCGGCTTCGTGCTGCTGCTCATTTCCCTGGGCATGCTCTTCCTCGCCAGCATCGTCGGCTACGTCGTTGTGCGGCTGGCGCCCAAGTACGACACGATCACCCGCGAGCAACTGACCGTCGCCGCCATCCACCTGCCAGGCGCGTTCTGGGTCTCCACCGCGATTCTTCTGGTCTCGAGCGTGACGATCCATTTCGCCCTGAAGAGCATCCGCGCCGGGCGCGGCCGCGCGCTCGTGCGCTATCTCATCATCACCACCGTGCTCGGGCTGGCCTTCGTGGCCGTGCAGGCGCCGAGTCTCGCCGCGCTGCTGCAGGAGCATTTCGAACTGACCGCGGCCCGTTCCAGCGGCGCGGGGATGAATGTCTCCCTGCTCGGGCTCACGTTCATGCTCGTCATCCTTCACGCCCTCCACGTCTTCGGCGGGCTGGTGCCCATGGTCATCATCACCGTGAAAGCCACCCGCGGCGCCTATACGCGAGAGAACCACGAAGCGGTGCGCCTGCTGGTGATCTACTGGCATTTCCTCGATGTCGTGTGGATTGCGATGTTCACGGTGATGAGTATCGTCGCCTAGTCAATGGTTTGCAGGAGCCAACTGATGCGCTGTGCCTTCCTCGTTGCGTTGATCGGCCTGACCGGTTGCTCGAGCCGGCCGCTGGAAACGGTCGACCATGTCGACCTGCCGCGCTACATGGGTACGTGGCATGAAATCGCGCGGCTGCCGGCCTTCTTCCAGCGCGATTGCTACAACGCGGAGGCCCGGTACACGCTGCGCGAGGACGGCAAGGTCGATGTCGTCAATACCTGCGAGACCTTCGACGGCGACCATCGTCAATCGCGCGGCACGGCGACCGTCATCGACACCCAGACCAACGCGAAACTCAAGGTGGTCTTCGACAACTTCTTCGCCCAGCTCTTCACCGCCTTCTCCGGCGCGAATTACTACATCATCCATCTTGAAGACGACTACTCGGTCGCCGTCGTGGGCATCCCCAGCCGCGATTACCTGTGGATCCTCTCCCGTGACACCACGATGCCCGACGACCAGTACGAGATACTCAAGGCCCTCTGCGCCGAGCGCGGCTTCCCGGTGGAGGACCTCATCCGCAACAGCGAGATCGCGCCGGCAGGCAAGGCGCAGTCCGATTAACTCAACGTCGCCCGCTGCCTGATCCGATCAATCGCCACCGCCACGACGATGATGCCGCCGGTGACCACTTCCTGAATCCAATTCTCCAGCCCGAGGTTTGTACAGCCGGAGGCGACCGTCGTCATGATCAACGCGCCGAACAGCGTGCCGAGCACCGAACCCTGTCCGCCCGACAGGCTCGCCCCCCCGATGACCACCGCCGCGATCACCTGCAGTTCCATCCCCATGGCGGTGGTGGGGTCGCCCATCTGGCCGAGAAACGAGAACTGCAGCACGCCGGCGAGTCCGGCGAAGCCGATGGCCACCGTGTAGATCAGCAACTTCGTGAAGCTGATGTGCACCCCGCACAGCCGCGCGGTTTCTTCGCTCGAACCGATCGCGAAGATATGCCGGCCGAAACGCGTGAAGTGCATGGCGAGGGCGACGATCAACACCGCCAGCAGCATCACCCACACGCCCGGCGCCGGCAGCGGGATCGTGAACCCGAGTATCTCGAGCGACGAGGGTGACATGAGCGGGCTGAGGAAGGTCTCCTGCATGTAGTAGATCGGCCGATTTGCGCCCAGCCCCTTGGCCAGCCCCCGCAACGCGCCCCACATGCCGAGCGTTACGATGAACGGCGAGAGCGTGATGCGCCTGACCAGCCGCTCGTTGGCGTAGATCAGACCGCCGATCGTGATGATCCCGACCGGCACGGCCACCGCGGGCCCCGCGACGCGCCACAGCACGGCGCTCAATGCAATACCCCCGACCACCGCGATCAGCCGCCCGATGTGGCCGATCACCATGGTGCCGATGGCCAGACCGCACACCATGCCCGTCAACACCCCGCCGCCCGCCGCCGCCAGCGGAGGAACGTCCCGATTGAGCAGCCACGCCGTGACCATCGTCGTCAGGGCGATCGTCGACCCCACCGACAGGTCGATGCCGCCGGAGATGATGATCAGCGTCGCGCCCACGGCCGCGATGGCGACCACCGCGGTCTGCGAGAGGATCACGTACTGGTTTTGCGTCGAAAGGAATGCTTCGGGCTTGAGCGCGGCGAAGAGCACCCACACAAACACCAGGCCCGCCGCCGCGCCGAGAACGTTCAGCACCGAAACCAACTGCGTGGCCACGCGCGGTCGCTCGTCAGCCTCTGGCAGGGGGGAATCCATCAGTGCCATCTCTCCTGTGCCGTCAATACCGTTTCCTCATCGCCGGCCACCCCCGTCGCCTCGAGCATGATCTGGTGTTCATCCAGTTCGGCCACCGAACGCGCGGGGCCAAGCCGGCCGCGGCGCATCACCGCGATGCGGTCGCACACGCCCAGCAACTCCGGCAGGTAGCTGCTGACCATCAGCACCGCACGCGGCCGGCGCCCGCTGGTCGCGTCGCCCGTGGCCAGTTCGTCAATCAGTTCGTAGATCAGCGCCTTCGAGCCGACATCGATCCCGCGCGTCGGCTCATCCAGCAGCAGCACGTCGCAATCAGCATGCAGCAGCCGCGCGACAGCCACCTTCTGCTGGTTGCCGCCGGACAGCGACGCCACCGACTGCGAGGTCGACCGGTACCGCGCATCCAGGCGCTCCAGCCACGGCGCCGCCGTGCGGCGTTCACGGCCGGGCAAGGCGATGCCCGGCGGACCCAGCGGCCGCATGTTCGCCAGCGTCACGTTATGCGCGATGCTCAATCCCCGCGCCAGCCCTTCGCCCTTGCGGTCTTCGCTGAGCATCCCCGCCCCGTGCCGCCAGCGATGGTAGGGCGAGCGCGGCCCGACCGCCCGCAACACCCGCACACGCCCGCGCCTCACACGATCGAGCCCGAAGATCGTCCGCAGCAGCTCCGTCCGGCCCGCGCCGATCAATCCCGCGATGCCCACCACCTCGCCGCGCCGCAGCGAGAGACTCGCGTCGACCGGCAGCTTCCCGCCGCCGAACCCATCGATCTCCAACACCACCTCGCCCGGCTGCCGCGCCGAACGCGGAAACAGTTCCGACACCTCGCGTCCGACCATCATCCGCACGATCGCGTCCACCGGCGTCTGGCTGGTCACCCCCGAGCCCGCGACGCGGCCGTCGCGCAGCACGGTGAACCGATCGCTGATCTGCTGCACCTCCTCGAGAAAGTGCGAGATGTACACGATCGCCAGTCCCTCGCCGCGCAGCGCGCCGATCAATCCGAACAGCCGCTGCGCATCGGCCTGCGCGAGACTGCTGGTCGGCTCGTCGAATACCATCACGCGGCAGCCGCCCGCCAGGTGCCGCGCGACTTCCACCAGTTGCTGGATCGCCGGGGGCAACTGTGCCACCGGGACATCCATCGGCACGTCCGGCCGCCCGACCTGCGCCATCACCCGGCCCGCGGTCTCCCGCGCCTTGCCCCAGTTCATCAGCGGCCACACGCCCGGTTCCGCGCCGAGACAGATGTTCTCCGTCACCGTCAGGTGCGGCGCGAGCGACAACTCCTGGTAGATCATCGCCACCCCCGCGCGACGCCCGGTCGCCGGCGTGCGCGGCTGGTACCGCGCCCCATCCAGCCACATCGACCCCGCGTCCGGCCGCGTCGCGCCCGACAGTACCTTCATCAGCGTGCTCTTGCCCGCGCCGTTCTCGCCGACCAGTGCGTGCACCTCCCCCCCCCGTACGTCGAAGTCCACCGCGTCGATCGCCACCGTCGGCCCGAACGCCTTGCGCACGCCGCGCATCACAAGCCGCGCGGTCGCGGTGGGGCGGTCAGTCGGTGTCGGTGGCGAATCACTCATGCAACTGCCCGGCGCATCACGCCGGCATCCGCGGCTACCGCTGCTTGTCCAGCATGGCGTCGACTTCCGGCGTGCTGATCATCGCGCGGATCTCCGGTTCGCCGATATTCCGCCGCGTGACCACCGCCACGCCCGTGTCGATCTGCTCATCGACCTCATTGCCCTTCAGATGCGCCACCAAGGTCTTCACCCCGCGATAGCCCATCTGGTACGGGTTCTGCACCACCAGCGCATCGATCTCGCCCTTGAGCAGCGCCTGCACCAGCGGCGGCGATGAATCGAACCCCACGAACCTCTTCTTCCCCGCCATATCCATCTGCCGCAACGCCAGCAGCATGCCCATCGTGGATGACTCGTTCGGGCAGAAGATGCCGTCCGCCTGCGCGAGCACGTTGCGCATCTGCAGCGCCTTGTTTTGAGCCTCGCCCTGCGTGGCCCCGGCCTCCTGGTTGTCGCTGATCACCTCGATCCCGTCGACCGCCCCGACGCCTTCGAGGAATCCCTCCTCGCGGTTCGTCGTGCTCGCATGCCCGGCGCCGTAACGCAGCAACACCACCTTGCCCGTGTCGCCCATCGCCTTGGCCAGCGCCTCGCCGCCCAGGCGCCCGCCCGCGCGGTTGTCCGTCGCCACGAAGCTGACGTAATCCTTGCCCCCCGCGGCCTCCAGGCCCGAGTCGATGATCACCACCGGAATCCCTGCCTGACCCGCCGCGCGAACCGGCCCGACCAGTGCGCGGCTGTCCAGCGGCGCCAGCACGATCCCGCTGACCTTGTTCGCCACGAACTGGTCCACCACCTGGATCTGCGACGCCCGGTCATTCTCCGTCAGCGGTCCCTTCCAGATGATCTCAACCCCAAGCTCCTCCCCGGCCGCCTTCGCACCCGCCTCCACCGACGTCCAGAACACGTGCGTCGTCCCTTTGGGGATCACCGCGATCCGCAGTCCGTCGTCGTCACCGGAAGCGCCGCCGCCGGTCCCATCCGAACACCCCCACGCCCACGTCAGCAACAGCCCCGTCAACAGCACAAGAACACGCTTGATCATGCAGCACCTCACCATCGTTCGATGTGACCAATCCCAGGTGCGGCTAGTGTACCCGCATCCCTGCCCCCGCGCCGCCGATAGCCTCCCATCCCGCGCCATCGACGACCCGCGGCCCGCGCCATCGACGACCTGCCATCCCGCGCCGCCCACCTCCCGCTCCCGCCCCGCAAACGCGACCCCGCGACCAGCCGCTTCGCCCCAAGAAACGCCCCCGCGCCGGCCCGCCCGTGACTTGCCTTTCCATCGTCGAAAGCTATTCTCTTGCTCTGCGCTGCAGGCGGCCAAGGCCACCAGCCGATACCACCCCTGCAGCCCCCGCGGCCCCGCGGCCGCCCGCGAACCGTGCCACCCTAGCTCAGTGGTAGAGCAGTGCTTTCGTAAAGCACAGGTCGAGGGTTCGAATCCCTCGGGTGGCTTTCACACCGGCCCACCACCTTGCCGCTCCGCCCCTCGGCTCCCGGTAGAGCAGCCATCCCGCCCGCCTTGGGAATCACGTGTGGTCGGCCATCCCGCCCGCCGCGCGATTCCGGTAGCGCGGCATCCTGCCCCCTCGACCCGAAGCACCAACAACCCCCGCGCACCATCACCCGCCATCCCATACAATCAAGCATCCACACGCCACCGTGGCTCAATTGGTAGAGCACCTGATTTGTAATCTGGAGGTTGTCGGTTCGAGTCCGACCGGTGGCTGTTTAGGGCCGTGCGGCAACGCCTCGAGGGGGCCTACAGGACGTGGCCGCGCCGGGTGCCCTCGGCAAGTACGGCCTACCGGGTTTGCCATGTCGTGCCGCTTTCGTGAACAGGTGACTTGACCGGAATCCAAGCCGCGCCGGCAAAGCGCGGCGACGGGGGGCAGGATACCAGATCGACGCGACCGCACGGCACCCCGCGCGCGAGAGGGGCGAGCGGGGGTGTTGCCGAGATCGGTCCGCTTCGTGCGTTCCGGCGTCCCCCATCCGCAGCCCCGCGCACGACCTGAAACCGGAGAATCCCGTGATTTCCGCACGGACCACAAGTTTTTTATCTCTTGGCCGCGGTGGGACTTGCGCGGCTGGGGGCCTGCAAAACAGGCCATGTTGTGCGCACCAGGGCGGCGCTTGGTCCCTATAGGGAGGGCCATATCGCCCGCCCCCGTGTGCTTGGGCCCGCATGGAGTCTCAATGGATGACGGAAACTATCAAAACCATCATCAGTGACTACAGCCGATTACAGAATTCTGCAGAATCCTGCAGGAAATGGGCGGACCGCACCCAAACGGCGCGAAACGGGCTCAAAAAGTGTTCGTTTTTGACACATTTTTCTTACGCCATAGTGCAGTTTGTCGCGGCGGTATGCGTTTTCGGGGCCTCATGGCATATTTGGCCTCGCCGCGCGCTAAGCCCCTATTGTCAGGGGGTGCGAAACTATCAAAACCTTCGCCATCCGTCGGTGCGGATGCAATCTTGCCGGACCGGCCGGCATGCATGGGGCCTGACTCTGCATCGCCCCAGGCCCGCATCCGTGTTCATACGCGTTCATCCGCGGTTTCATACCGTACGGCCTCAATCCCGCCTCGCACTGGCGGGCAAGCCCACAACTGTCCGGTTAGAAGTCGAATAATGACAACTGGTTAGGCGCATG
>CAZHJL010000036.1:0-44766 GCA_964532795.1 uncultured Phycisphaeraceae bacterium
AACATACTGGAACCACGCCGCCTGAAACGGTGCCCCAGTCTGTGGTCGCACCCGCAGCCCGGTGGTCGGCATCGGCAAGGCCGACAGTCAATCGGACCGCAGGCACGTGCGTCGGGCGCTGTCCGCCGAGGAGGTCGGTCGTCTGCTCGAGGCCACTCGTCGCCGGCCCGTCGCCGAGGTCGGCCGACGAACCCAATCGCTGCCAGACGAGGACAAGTGTGGCCGCAGTTCCTGGACGAAAGAACCACTCACCGCCGACAACTTCGAGCGTTGCTATGCCGATGGGATCGAACGGCTGCGCGGCAACCGCCGACGTAGGTTGCAACTTGAATCACTCGGCCGTGAACGGGCGTTGTTCTACCTGCTGGCTGTGTCGACGGGCCTGCGCCGGGGCGAACTGGCCAGTCTCACGGTCGGGCAGTTGCATCTGAATGCTGTGCCCATGCCGTACCTCGACCTTGATGCCGAGCATGCCAAGAGCGGCCACGGCGCGAGCATCCCGCTGCGGGCCGACGTGGTCGAAGACCTGCGCCGGCGCTTGGCCGAGCGGCCCGATGCCAGCTACGACGACAAGCTGTTCGACCAGCCCCCGACCATCCGCATCTTTGATGCCGACTGCCAGGCCGCCGGAATCCCCAAGACCGACCCCCGGAATCGGGTGGTGGACATTCATGCGTTACGGCATACGTTCGGCACCCACCTGTCTGCTTCCGGGGTCCACCCGCGCACCGCCATGGCCGCCATGCGTCACAGTCGCATGGAGCTGACCATGAACTACTACACCGACCCCACGCTGCTCGACATCGCCGGGGCCGTCAATTCCCTGCCCGCATTCGGTGGGAAATCGGTGCAAGAGCCGCATCATACGGCCGGTGCGTGAGCCCGTGGACCCTATTCGCTCAGCTTACCAGGACATCCCGCACCGGGCAGGCATCACTTCGACTGCGCAAATAGGCTTTGCTCATCGCGTAGCAAGAGCGGCTCGCCCACTTCGTCGATGAGTTTATCGTACACCTGCTGTACCGATTCATCGCTTCGTTCCGCGATGAATCGAAATGCTGACGCCGCCACGTAGTCGCGACGTAAGTCGCAGCTCAACCAGCGCCGCCCTAGCCGCTCGGCTGCCTCACCGGATGTGTTCGAGCCGGCAAAAATGTCAACCACCAAGTCATTCGGCTCGGTCAGAAACTTGATGAAGAATTCCGGCAGCGCCACCGGGAACCTGGCTGGATGGGCCTTTACCCCAAGCGCCTTGCATCTCCGCAGATAAGCAGAATTGCTTTCTGAGTTGGATATCTGCAGGAGATTGGGGGGAATGGCACCGCCGTTGTCCTTGCCAAAGCGCCCAGCGATGTCGTGTCCCGACGGTCTCGCTTTGGGCTTGTAGAATCCTTCTGGATCATCCAGCAGCTTCTTCATCCGTTTCGAGTAAGGTGCCAGTACATTGCGGACATCCGCCTTGGGTGAATCAGTCTTCGATAGCCACCACACCGTATTGACAGAATCCTTGACACGAATCTTCCGCTTGTTCACCCATTCGATGGGTGAAGGCAACTTTGAGGGGTTGTGCCAGAAGAACTCCTCCGCCAAGTTGAAGCCTTGTTCGTCGCAGAGCCGCAGCAGCACACGGTAGTTGTAGAGCGAACGCACGGGCACGCCCTTGCGGTACGCGCCGCCTAAATCGACGACGAAACTGCCTGTATCCTTCAGCACACGCCTGATGTGCGGGCCGAACGAACACAGCCAATCCACGTAGTCCGATTGATCCTCGTTGCCGTACTCCTTTTTTCGGAGCAGCGCAAACGGCGGACTGGTCATCACCAGGTCGACCGATGAGTCCGGCAACTCATTCAGCAACTCGGTTGCATCAAGGCCGTATGCGGCACCATGCGGCGTGCGGTAGACGGGGGCGTGTCGCCCGGACACGAGTTGGCCATTTCCTTCTGGCATCATCACCTCATCCTATCGACAGCATTCCATTCCGGCGAGGCCATCGCCACATGTGCTACTTATAGAATGTAGACGCATAGTGTGCAAGTCCCGATGCTATCGGGATGTCTCCCAGAACCAATTCACGCCGCAGTGCACGCCTCCTGTTCGCGCAAACCGTGCGTCGCTTACGGGTTGAGCAGGGCTGGTCACAGGAGCACCTTGCGGACAGGACGGGGCTCCACCGCACCTATGTCGGCAGCGTCGAACGTGGGGAGCGGAATGTGTCCATCGACAATGTCGAGAAGTTCGCCAAGGCGCTGGGCTGTTCCGTGGGCGAGATGTTCGCAGAAGGGGGAACATGATGGCCTTCAAGGCGATGGACAGCTTTCTCCGGTTCGTCACCATGGGCGCGATGGCTACACACCACGTGTGGGCTATGCTGGAACAAAGGGGCTACCAGATCATCGAACTGGAGCGGTACGCTGGTTCCAACAAGATCTGGCAGACAAAAGTCAAGCGATTGCGACTGCCCGACCTGATGTGTGTAAGAACAGGTGTACGTTTCGAAGTCCGAGCCAAGAGCAACCTCAAGATTGAAATGAGCCATGCGCCCAACAACGTGGACCGGCACTGGGATGCGGGCTTACGTGATCGGGACGTGGTGATCCTGGTCAAAGCCTACGACGTTGAGGGAGATATCCAGCTTGGTCGGCACATCAATGCCTTTCGCGTAGCGTCGCTTCGCGCCTGTCAGGATGATGAACGTGTCGGTGGTCCGAAGGCCAGCTCCGAGGGTTCGGAGCGTACGATCACTTGGCCAGCGTGGGTCCCTTCGGCCGACGGGATTGTTGAAAGGGTCGACCGCGATTCAGATGGTGTGATCGAACGCGTGCGAGTTCATTATGACGATGGTCGGTCATACACTTACTCGCGGATGGATGGGAAGCACGTTTATCTGGGCCAAGGTGAACGATTCGTTGGAGATGAGCAGTTTGTGCTCGGTGTGCCCGATGGCATGGCCCCGCTTGATGCCGATGAAGGGCCTTGGTCACCTTTGGCTGATCTTGAAAGCGATGATCCAGGCGATCGTCTGGCCGCCGTCAAAGCTTATCTCAGGCTCGATCCCACGCCGGTACTCGATCGTCTTCAAGGCCTGCTCCGTGACGATCAGCAAGATCTACGGATTCGCCTGGAAGCGGCTGGTGTGCTGGCTCGCCATGGCTTGGATGGTGGGGTGACATTTCTCGCCGATCACGCTCTGCGTCCCGATGGCGATGCAGCATGGGTGATGGAAGCGGTGTTCATCCTTTCTGAACTCGCCGACACGCCGCAATCTGTAGACGTTCTGCAGCGTGTGCTGGTCGAGGGACATCACGCTGAAGCCAGGGCTGCCGCTGCATGGGGCCTTGGTGAGACTCCTGCTGGACTGCCCACTCTTCTTGAGCATATTGGCGATCCGGATGACAACGTGGCAATACACGCTGTTGTGGCAGCCAGCGGGATTGTGCGTGACGCAGCCACGACACGAGCGGTTTGCGATTTTTTCACATGCGGGAATCGGATCGCGGCATCAGCGTCTGAAATACTGGCGCGTGCCGAGAGCGCGGACTTGCAGGTATTGCTGGAGCAGGCGAGTGCTGGCAAATCTGAGTTCACTCGGGAGTGGGCCTTCGCGAGCCTGGCTCGACGCAAGGCTGCAGAAGTACGTGGCCATCCCCATTGGAATGAACTGGGCGAGGAGTTCCAACGCGCCCTCGAACACGCGTGGTTTGGCCCGGAGAATAGCTGGCTCGCGGATCGAGACGCTGCTTCGGAACTGAACAACTTGGAGCTTCAGCGATTCTCGACACATGCCGCTTTCCGCTAACGACCGCGCCATTCGGATAGGCCACAAAATGCTCGCGCACGGTGCCCCCCTTGGGGCGCGCTTGCACGCACCGGTGCGCTTCTTGGTGCCGGATGGCAGTCTGGCGCTGGGTACTGCTGTCCACCGGAGGGCACGGGACGAACCACGGCGGCTGGTGTCACAAGCTTCGCGTGGGGCGAGAGATAGGGCACGAAAAAGGCCACCGGGGCACGGTTGTCCCATGGTGGCCATCAAAGCGGGTGATGGGATTCGAACCCACGACATTCACGTTGGCAACGTGACGCTCTACCACTGAGCTACACCCGCATGAGCGAGGCCCGTCATTGTAATCGGGCGTCCGGGTGATGCAAATTGGTTGGGACGGCGTGACCCGTGGTTTTTGCCTGTTCCGCGCGGCGAAGATGGGCCCGGGGTTGCAGTGGGGGCGGCCGTCCGATACGTTGGGCTGCGATATCGACAGGTGCCTGGCGGCGGGAAGCGTCGCCGGGTGAATAGGGAAGCGAGGTGCGTGAGGCGTCGGGCAGACCGGCTGACCTCGCAAAGCCTCCGCGGACGCGCCGCCGTAGAGGGCGGTTCCGATGGACCAACCGTCGGGACGAACGCGTGACCCACGAAGCCACTGCCTGGCCTGCAACGGGCCCACAGGTGGGAAGGCGGGCATGCGGGAAAACGCCCTGAGCCGGAAGACCTGCCTCTCGATATGAACGCGTCCCCGCGGTATCGGGACACCGAGCGTTCAGCTACTTGTGATGCTTTGCTGAACGAACAGGCCGGCCGGCCGGTGTTGCGCTTCGCAGGGCTCGCGTTGACTGTCATGGCGGCAGTTGTGTCGACGCAGCCGATCGCTTCCCCGCAGGCCGCGTTGAAACGGTTCCGCACGTCGCGGCCATCGCCATCGCAGTCAGTCCGACCGGCGGGGACGAACGCCCTGCGCGCATCAGGGCAAGGAGGATGCTTCATGCGTTCGCTTCTTTCACTCATTGCGGTTCTCATCTGCGTGGTCACTCTGGCCGCCTCACATGCCGGTGCGTACACGACCGACCAGGTCGAGATCGAGTCGGTGTCCGGCAGCGGCGCGTCTTCGGCGCTGCTGGTCGTTGATTTCTGGATGGGCAACGGCCAGTCGGACAGTTTCGCGTTCGTCGGTCAGTTCGATGGTTCCATCAGCGGGCTCGATCTGCTCGACATCGTGAAGGCCGGCGACGGCAACTTCGATTACGCCGACGGCGGCGGTTTCATCACCGACTTCTGGTACACCGATCCGGACACCAGCACCACCTACCACACCGGCTACGACTGGCCGAACGCCTGGTGGAATTACTGGGCGAGCGATGACCACGGCCAGACCTGGTCGTCGCTGTTCGTCGGCCTCGGCGATCGCGTGGTGACCGACGGCGCGACCGATGGCTGGCTGGGCAAGCCCGGCACCGACTTCGACACGCCGCCGGTGACACCGCTCGTGCCCGAACCGGCGAGTCTGCTCCTGCTTGGCAGCGCCGCGACCGCGTTGCTGCGCCGACGTGTCCACTGACCAATGATCCAAGGGATCGGCCGGCCCGGTTGCACCGCGCGGCCGGGCTCGCCGATCACCGTATCGACAGGGCGACCGGAGACGACAGTGATGAGAACACTCCTGACACTCGCTGCCGCCGCGTCGCTGATCCCCGTTGTCAGCCACACCGCCGGCGCGTATACGCACGACCCGAGTGACTTCGCCACGCTGGTGGTCGACTACACCGCGGGCACCGGCATCGGTACGGATTTCCTGAACAGCCAGCCGTACAACGATCCGGCGGCCGCGCTCGGCCGCCCGACGGTGGATACGACCGGCGACGGCTGGCAGACCGGTCCGCCGAGCGAAGCGCAGCCGGTCGTGCCGGTCTACCCCGCCTTCCGCTCATTCGAGATCGTGACCGTCGGCGACGGCGGCTCGCTCACGCTGTCGTTCGACCATCCGGTGCGCGACGATCCGCACAACCCGTTCGGCATTGACTTCATCGTGTTCGGCAACAGCAAACAACTGGTCTCGCAAGGTGACTACTGGTACGGCGGCGATCCGAACAGCACGAACGCGCAGGGAACCGGCGAGGTCGAGCCCGGGCAGATCGAAGTCAGCCAGGACGGCAGTACGTTCTACCCCGTCACGGGCGGGCCGTTCGCCGACACGTTCGCGCCCACCCTCGGCCGCGCGTATGACCCGTCGCAGGCCGATCCATCGCTCGGCGTGTGGAACCAGTGGTGGGCGGGACCGACCAATCCCACCATGCCGCTCAATCCGGCCCTTGGCTTTGCCGACTTCGGCGGCCTGACGGTGGCCCAGATCGCCCAGGCTTACGAACACACGTTGACCGGCGAGGTGTCGGCCGGGGGTGACGGGATCGACCTGGCGTGGGTGGATACGGGCGGCGATCCGGCGCTCGAGTGGATTCAGTACGTGCGGATCATCGACCCGGACGGCGACGGCGTCACCACCGAGATCGACGCCGTGTCCGACGTGGCGCCGGTGATTCCCGGCGACCTGGACCTCGACGGGCGGGTCACCTTCACCGAAGCCGCGAACGCGGTGGCGAACATCGGTCTGAGCAGCGCGGCGTGGTCGCTCGGCGATTTCGACGGGGATGACCTGGTCACGGTGACCGATGCGCAGGCGGCGGTGGACAACCTTGACGATCCGGCCGCGACGGCGCTGCTGACGCCGACGATCGTGCCCGAGCCCGGCGCGGCCATGTTGCTGTTGGGCGGCGCGCTCGTCGGTTTGCACCGTCGATACATACGAGGCAAGTAGATCCTGCCGGGAAAGGAATCCGGGATGCGAGCAGGTGGAACAGAACAGACAAGGCAGACGCCGCCGCGCGGGTTCACGCTGATCGAACTGCTGGTGGTGATCAGCATCATCGCGATGCTCACCGCCCTGCTGCTGCCGGCGCTCGGCTACGCGCGGGAATCGGCTCGGTCGCTGCTTTGCCGCAGCAATCTCCGGCAGTTCGCGCTGGCCGCCCATGCGTATGCCACCGATCATGACGGCCGCTACCCCATCGCCTACTTCACGCAGACGCAGCCGGTCTTCAAGTCGCATGCGTGGGACTTCACCACGAGCAAGGACTGGTCCACCCGTCCGCCGACCACAAAGGTCGAGGCGGGCATCCTGTGGCAGGGCAAGGCGGCTGAAGCGGTGCATCAATGCCCGTCGTTCGAAGGCGGGCACAACTGGATGGCCGACCCGTTCACCGGGTACAACTACAACACCAGCTACATCGGCCACGGTTCCGGCGAAGCGACGCCCGAGCCGGCGAAGGTCGATGATGTGGGTGACCCGGCCCGCACGGCCCTGTTCGGCGACGGGCAGTACAGCGCGGGGGCGAACAAGTTCATGCGGGCGCCCTTCGCCAACCCCGGCGATGCCCAGTTCTCCGGCCGCTTCGCCGGCACGCAGGGCTACCGCCACCTCGAGGCGACGAACGTGGCCTGGTGTGATGGGCACGCCGCGTCATGGGACGAGCGGCATACCGAGACCTACGCCAATGCCCAGCCGAACATCGCGGCGGGGACCGGTTTCCTCTCGCCGGACAACGCGCTGTACGACCTGGAGTAGCGCGGCTTCGACGCACGTGTCGCGTTAAGGCAACATCGGGGTCGACCGGCAGGGGTCGTAGCGCCGGGGGTGATGACTCAAGTCAAGATCGGACATTGTGTTACGGGCGATGCCCGGCCGCAGGGTCATCTGGCACGCAGATTGAAACAAGGACCGGGACGGGGCGGATGGGAGAAAGCCCGGCTGCGGCCGGTCCATCCAGGTGGTGAGCATCCTCGCGAACCTTGCGAGAGACGGCGGCGGTGTGGACATGATCCAGTCGCCGCTTTTCCCATGCGCCGGCCGGCGGCCGCGAGCATGGCCAACGACGTCAATGGGCGTTCGCCACGAGCCGCGACCGTGAGAGAGCGATCCGGTCTACAGCGAAAGATGGAAGACCGCTCCCTCACCGATTGATTCCACGGGAAGTCAGCCGCACGCATGGCCAGGCTGCGACCGATATCCGCGCAGTCGGTAGCGCAGCGCACGCGTCTGCCCGGTCGGCCCGAGGGACTCGGGGGCTTTTTTGGTTTTTTTGGCCTACAGGGGCTGCGCGACTGAAGGGGCGAACACGGAAACGCGATACCAGCATTCAGTGTTACCGCTTCGAGGGGCATTTGCTTCTGCCAGTTTGCTGAGAGGCCGACTCCCGGGCGGCACGGGTAAAGAGGGCTTTCCCAACGCAAGGGGAGCCGGGAATGACAGGGGTGCGTCCGTTCTCTTCTGAGCGGGCGTCCGGGAGATCAACTGATGAAGATTCGTACGAAACTGATCGTGGCGTTTCTGGCGTGCGGGCTGCTTCCGCTGATCATCGCGAGCGTGCTGGCCACGCGCACGGGCTCGCTGCACATGGAGTCGATCGGCCACCACGGCGGCGAGGCCCTCGAAGAGGCCAGCTATCACCAGCTCGTCGCCCTGCGTGATGTGAAGAAGAAGCAGATCGAGCAGTACTTCACCGAGCGCAAGGGCGACCTGGGCGTGCTGGTGGAGAACGTGAACGTGCTGCGCGACGAGGCCGTGCACAAGCTCGAGTCCGTGCAGGAATTGAAGAAGTCCGGCATCGAATCGGTCTTCAACGGCATGCGGCAGGACGTGATTTCGCTGGCGAAGACGCAGGACCTGGTCCATGCCTTCAACGACTTCCGGCAGTATGCGGATGGGGCCGCGAGCGGTACCGATGGGCGCATCGACGTCACCACCGAGGGCTACAAGCAGGTCTACGACAAGTGGTATCCCTGGCTGGCCAAGTATTCGAAGTCGTACGGGTACTACGACGTATTCCTGATCGGCGCATCGAATGGGCAAGTGCTCTTCACGGAGGCCAAAGAGAGCGACCTGGGCGCGAATCTGTCATCCGGTCCCCTGAAGGATGAGGGACTGGGGCGAGTATGGCGACAGGTGGTGCAGACCAAGGCTGTTTCAGTCAGCGACTTCGCACCATACTCACCGAGCAACGGTGACCAGGCGGCCTTCATGGGCGCCCCTGTGTTCGACGCGGAGGGGACGCTGATCGCCGTCGCCGCGCTGCAACTGCCGACCGACCCGATCCATGCGATCGTGCAGCAGCGACATGGATTGGGCAAGACCGGCGAGACGTACCTTGTCGGCCGCAACGCCAACGGAAAGAGCGCCTTCCGCAGCGACATGCTGACGATGGGCCACGGCAAGTACAAGGTTGGCTACGAGATCACAACCCCCTACATCGAGCGCGCCTTGAGCGGCGAGCAGTTCCGGGAGGTCTTCAGCGACAGCAGCGGCAAGCTGGTGCTCGTAACCGCCGATCCGCTCAAGCTCGAGGGGGTGAACTGGGCATGCATCACCAAGATCGACTTCGAGGAAGCGATCTCGCTCAAGGCCGACGGTTCGGACGAGGACTTCCTCACCAAGTACAACAACATGTACGGCTACTACGACCTGTTCCTGATCGCGCCCCAGGGACTCGTGTTCTACAGCGTCTGCCACGAGGCCGACTACCAGACGAACGTGGTGGACGGCAAGTACAAGGACTCGAACCTCGGCCGGCTCGTGCGCGAGGTGCTGAGCACGCGGCAGACGGGCTTTGCTGATTTCGAGCCCTACGCGCCCAGCAACGGCGCCCCGGCCGCGTTCATCGCCCAGCCGGTGATCGACCACGGCGAAGTCGAAGTCATCGTGGCCCTTCAGCTTCCGCTGGAGGGGATCAACGGCATCATGTCCGTGCGCGAGGGCATGGGCGAGACCGGCGAGACGTACCTGATCGGCCCGGACAAGCTGATGCGATCGGATTCGTTCCTCGATCCGCAGAACCACTCGGTGGCGGCCTCGTTCGCCAATCCCGCGCAGGGCTCGGTGGACACCGAGGCCGCGCGTGAGGCGCTGGCCGGCAAGACCGATGCGAAGATCATCAAGGACTACAACGGCAATCCGGTGCTCAGCGCCTACACGCCGGTGGACGTGCTGGGAACCCGCTGGGCGCTGCTGGCCGAGATCGATGAGAGCGAGGCGCTGGCGGCGGTGGCCGGGATGAAGGAAGAAGCGGAGACGGCCAAGGGCGAACTGATCGCCTGGAGCCTGGGCGTGGGCGTGGTGGCGACGGTGGTCGTGGGCCTGCTGGCCTTGCTCATCGCCGCGGGGCTGGCCAAGCCGATCCGCGCCATGGTCAATCGCCTCAAGGACATCGCCCAGGGCGAAGGCGACCTGACCCAGCGCGTCGACGAGAACCGCAAGGACGAACTGGGGGAACTGGGCAAGTGGTTCAACACGTTCGTCCAGAAGGTGCACGACATCATCGCGGAAGTTTCGCACACCACGCGTGAAGTCGCCAGTTCGGCGACCGAGATCGCCGCGAGCAGCGAGGAGATGGCCACCGGCATGGAAGAGCAGACCCAGCAGGTGGGCCAGATCTCGTCGGCGGTCGAGGAGATGAGCGCCAGTGTGATCGAAGTGGCCAAGAAGTCCGAGGAAGCCACGCAGAGCGCCCAGAACTCGGGCGACCTGGCGACCGAAGGCGGCAACGTCGTCAACGAGACGGTCACCGGGATGAACAGCATCAGCGAAGCGGTGACCAGCGCCGCGGCGTCGATCGAAGAACTGGGCAAGCGCGGCGAGCAGATCGGCCAGATCGTTGAGGTCATCAACGACATCGCCGACCAGACGAACCTGCTCGCGCTGAACGCGGCGATCGAGGCGGCGCGGGCCGGCGAGCACGGCCGCGGATTCGCGGTCGTCGCCGATGAAGTGCGCAAGCTGGCCGACCGCACGACCAAGGCGACCGAAGAGATCGCCCAGTCGATCGAGGCGATCCAGACCGAGACGAACGAAGCGGTCAACCGGATGAACGCGGGCACCGAGCAGGTGCAGCACGGCGTGGATCGCGCCCAGGCGGCCGGCGAGAGCCTGAACCAGATCGTCGGCTCGGCGAAGGAGGTGGCGACGATGATCCAGTCGATCGCCGCGGCGGCCGAGGAGCAGTCGGCGGCGAGCGAGCAGGTCAGCCGCAACGTCGAATCGATCAACGCCGTGATGAAACAGTCGGCGGAAGGCGCCGGGCAGGCCGCGGCCGCCGCGGCCGCGCTCTCGCGCAACGCGGAACAACTGCAGGGCCTCGTCGGCCAGTTCAAGATCGAAGTGCGCAAACACGAGGAAGCGACGGCATAGGCCGCCGCCACCCAGACTACCCCTACCCCTTCTTCCCCCGAGGAAGGCACGGCCCGGTCGCCAGGCGATCGGGCCGTGTGTTATTCAAGTGCCTCAGCAGCCTCAACAGCGACGCTGCATGGGCGAACGCTCTCGCATGCCTTCCCCGACCGGGCATGGAAAAAAGGGAACGCCGCATGGGCGTCCCCTTCTCCTTGCTGGTCTCAGATGTAACGTTCAGCGCCTACGCCGGATCATCATGCCGCCGGCCGCCAGCAGCAACAGTGCACTGGCCGGCTCGGGAACGATGGCCAGCGACCAGTCATGACCCGATGTCCAACTGGTGCCGCTGTCCGAGTAAGCGCGTCCGTCGGCAAACACATCGACCTCGCGCTCACCGGCCCACTTGAAGGGCAGGATGCCATCCGTGTCGGGGTTGTACAGCATCACGCCGTAGCCGGCGGGACCGGCCAGCGGCGGAAGCGTCAAACCCGAGACGCTGAAATGCATGTTGGCATCAGATGTCGCCGGCTGGTCCGTGTGATCGTGGACGAGCGCGGCACTGCCCAGCAGTGTCAGCTTGGTCAGGTCCGTGATGTCGTTGTCACCCGCCGTACCGGAGTTGAAGACATCAGGCGTCTCGTATACCCGCAGTTCAAACCCGTCGGAGACTGTCGTATTCGGGTTGTTGTACCGAATGTAGATGTCGGTCACGACCAGTTCCTGACTCAGCAGGAAGGTCTGCAGGTGCGGACGCTGATTCTTGACATCGCGTTCGCCTTCGTAGTCCGGTTGCGGTCCCAATGGATCAACCGGGAAGTTCGGCGCACCGGTATCGATCACCGCACCCGTCGGCCAGGCCGCGTCCTGACTGACAATGGAAGCGGTCATCGCCCCCTCGGCCACCGCGGCCGTGAACAAGAGCAACAAAACCACTGAACCGAACGCCAAAGCGTGTCTCATAATGTGGCCCTCCAACTATCCAGATGTGAAATCTCTAACCCAACTGACAACAAACCCACTCTATCACGAAACTGGAACGACTCAAGGGGAATTCGATGGCCTTCGATACCTAGAGCAAAACTACGGTACTGCTTTCATATTCTTGCCCCCGCGATAGCTGGCTTGGTGGGACGGCTCGGCGTTGGGCGCGGCGACGTTCAGCCGACACGCCGTCGGGGCCTGCAGCCGTACAGTGGCAACAGCACCGCGAGCAGCACAAATGCCGCTGGCTCCGGCACTTGCAGCGACACGAACCCCGGCGACGCGGCGTGGAGCCGGTTGTACTGTCCCACCGCCAGCTCGGCCTCGAAGACCTCGATCACACCGTCGCCGTCCAAGTCACCGTCACCAACTGAAGCCCCGGTCAGGCCGATGTTCGACACGACCGTCGCCGCCTCGACGAATGACACGTCCTCGTCGCCATCCAGATCGCCCGCGTAAAGCAGACTCAGCAGCACTTCGCCGGTGAGCGGGTCGTACGTGAGCGCGTAGTTGAGGTCGCTGCCGTCGACGGCCGGCGCGGCCGCGCCGGTGAGTGCGAACTGACCGGCCAGCGACGCGGCATCGACCAGCAGCACCTGGTCGCCCGCCTGCCACGTTCCGCCGTCGATTGCCACCCGCAGCCCGCCGGCCAGCGAAGCGTTGCCGTTGACCGTCAGCATCGCCCCCGTCTGCTGGTCGAGCCCGATCAGCAGGACGCCGCCGGTCTCGTGCACGAAGTCGCCGTCGACCGTCACGCCGCCCAAGCCGTCGCCCGGCCGCAAGAGCCCGGCGTTCACCACATTGCCGGTTACCGTCGCGATCAACTGCAGTTGTCCGTCGCCTTCGATCTGCAGCGCGTGACCGGCGGTGTCGATCGGTCCATGCAGCGCCAAGGCCGCGCCGGCTTCGGTGCGGATGAGCAGATCGTCGACCAGCGTGATGGCGTTGTCGATCTGGTGAGCCACACTGCCGGAGGTCTCGATGCGCGCCTGCGTGCCGATGGCCTCGAAGGTAAGCGTGCCGGCACCCGTCACGGCGATGCCGTGATCGCCCTCGAAGCGCAGGTGGCCGATCGTGGTCGCGGCGTCGGCGGTGACGGTGCTCGCGGCCGCGCTGTCACGCCCGAACACGGCCCACGCGCCTTCGCCGCCCGCCGCGCCGAACTTCCAGTTGGCCGCGTTGCTCCACTGTCCGCTGCCGCCGGTCCAGTGATTCCAGTTGGTCGCCCATACGCGATCGGTTTCGACGTGGAAGACCTGCTCGCCGATGCGGATGGTGCGCGACATGCCGCTGCCGGCAGCGCTCCACGTGGCGGGCGACTGGCCCGCCTCGACCATCTGCATCAACACGAGGAAATCGCCGTCCGCGCTCTGGAAGTCGACCCAGTCGTTGTGGGTCCAGACAACGCCGTCCAACTCGAGCGGCCGGTTCCTCGAGGCGACGCCTTGCCGCAACGTTGACCCGTCGCCGTGCAGCACGTAGCCGATGAGTTGATGGCCGTCCGGCGAGGTGATGGTGAACGTGCCGCCGGGGGGATCCAGCGTCACGGTGTTCATGCCGCCGGTGTTCCATCGCCAGTAGCTGCCGTTGTCCGACCTGTCGGCCACGACGAACACGGCGCGAGCCCCCGACAGCTCGGAGTAATCGACGGCGAAACGGCGCACGTGGTTGACCGTGCCCTCCGGCACCGGCGACTCGGAACTGCCCATGTCCGTCCCGCTGACGACCGAATAGCCCGAGCCGTCGTCCGAATGCAGGTAGTACTCATCAAGGTTGCCGAAGCCGACGCTGCCGGTCTGCCTGTCGGGATTGATGTGGCCGATCGATTCCGGCGCGATGGGCATCACCGATGTCTGGTTCTCCGCGTTGTTGCGGCCGGAGGTCGCCCAGTACGAATTGAGCCCGACGATGCGGATGCCATTGACATCCGGGCCCCAGTGGGTGTTCTCCAGTACACCATTCGCGTTGCGCCATCGCGCGCTGTGCATGGTGACCAGGTCGTTCTCGTCCTGGTAGCGATCGCGGAACATGACCATCGCGAAGTGTTCATCGAGGTAGTGCAGACCCCACACGTCGGCCGGGTTCTGCGCCACGACAGCTTCCGGGTAGTAGAGGTAGCTCCACAGGCCCGCCCCGTCGTCGGTATCGTATGAGCCATCGCCCTGGGCGCCCCAGATGCGATCGTACTGCCATTTGAGTCGGGGCAGCAGTTCGGCCGGCGCATGACTGAAGGCCAGGCCCGGCAAGCCGCGCCCGGGAACGCCGTTGCCATCGTCAGAGAAATCCGGCGCGGCCCCGAGTCGCCCATCCAGACGCTCCATCGGCACGGTCGCGACGAAGGCCGTCCACGTGGTGTACGCAAGGCCGGGCGGACCTTCAGCGATCAGGTCGCGTCCTTTAAGACGCTGCATCGCCACGGCCATCTGGCCCCACGAGCGGTTGACCGGCCACTGCGTGTAGCCCAGGCCCTCCGGGTTCCAGCCTTTGCCATCGTCGCGTTTGCTCGTATTGCCCGCCAGGTTCGCCTCGAAGTGCGTGAGCACGTTGTTCCAGGCCGTGTTGATCTGCGTGTCGTAGCCGGTCTCGTCCGAGGCGAGGTAGGCGAGAATCGCGGAACTGTATCGCGCGGCGTGCCAGTTGTTGGCCTTCGCGTTGTCGCCCGGCCATCCCGAGCCGCCGCCGGCCATGAGTGCTTGGGCATTGTCGATCAGCGCCGTCGAGATGTCGTCGCGTGTGGCCGCGTCCCACTCGCTCTTGCACAGGTCATAGGCTTGCGCGACACCCGCTCCCGCCGCGGCGCGCGTCAGGCTCCTGTCGCCCGAATCATCCCATAGGGACAACCCCACCGTGGCCACGGCCATCTCTCGTGCCCGGTCGGCATACGACACGTCGCCGGTGAGGATGAACATGTTCGCGGCGTTGCGGGCCTCGGTGGACCACGAGTAGGCCTGCTGGCGCTCCGTCTCCCCCACGCCGGCCAGCGGATCCAGCCGCGACTGGATGGCGGTAACCATCGACGCGAACGGCTCGCGCGTTGCCTTGGCGCGCAGGTCGGGCACGTCCGCCGCGTCGAAGAAGAGCTGGGGCTGTGCGGCGGCGGGGCAAGCGCACACCACGAGCGCGGCGAGCCAGAAGAGGCTCTTGCTCGGCCACCGCACTGACGCCTCCCCTGGCGATGTCTGGGTTCTCATGGCACCAAGCTAGCCGATCGCCGCGGCAAAAGGAAGCGCCGGCGCCGCCGAATGCCACAAGTGCGACAGCGACCGCCGGTCGCAACAGGTGTGACCGATGCGCCGGCCTACTCATACCCGCCTTCCGGCACGCGCTGGCGGATGAGCCAGTCGGGGATGCGGCCGAAGACGTACCCCGCGTCCGGAACGATCAGGCCGATGCGGCCCTGGAAGCGGTTCATGTCGATGTCCGCGCCGGTGAGGGTGATCGGCGCGGCCCGGCCGCGCGTGATGCGGACGTACTCGGTCGCGTCCTCATCATCAACGCCGCCGGCGAAAACGATGGTGTCATCACCCACCCGCACGCCGCCGTCGATCGCCTCCATCGCGGGCAGATCAACCGGCGTGTAGCGCCCCAACTGGCTATAGACATCTTTCACGACGCTGCCGATCAGTTCGCCCTCCCGCGCAATCTTGCCGGCCTTGCCGGTGTAGCTGCCGGTCACCTTGTCGCCGTCGCGATTCAGCTTGATGACGTACTCGGCGTTGAATCGCTCCCGGTCGCGCACCAGGGCATTCATCCGCACGCTCAGCCGCAACGTGTCGCCGTCGAGCTTCGCCTCGGCCACGTGCGCGGCCCGATCGAACGGCTTGCCCGCCTCGATGCCCACGCCCGGCAGCAGCTTGCCGTCTTCGAAATCCAGCAGCACGGTCATGGGCACATCACGAATCACAGTTGTCTTCTTGCGGCGGTCTTCGCGCTCGTCACCCAGCCCTGCCGGCAGCTTCAGCGTCATCCGATCGACTTTGCGCGGCTTGCCGGGATACAGGACGGTGATGTACTGCCCGCTCGTGCCCTTCGTCTCCAGCCGCACACCCGCCGTCTGCTCCCACTGGCCGACCTGGTGCGCCCAGTCGTGACGCTTGTAGTCGTACTGCGTCGGATGCGCCACGAACACGTTCAGCCCGTCGGCGAAGTTGATCATCCGATCCATGTGCGTGGCATCCTGCGCCCGCACGTGCAAGCACCACGCGGCGTTGACTTGCGGCCCGTCGTACTGATCGCGCAGCACGAGGTAGTCCTGTGCCTCGCCCTGCCCCTTCATCAGCACCACCGTGCGGCGGTATTTCAGTTCGGGCTCGAGGCGAATCTGCGGATGTTCGCGATCCCAGTCTTCCGGCGGCAGCGGCCGCACATAGCGCAGGCGGTCGCTGGCGACTTCGCCGATGGTGATGTCGGCGACGTCGCTGGTCTTGAACGCGATGGTGCGCTCGTAGCCGTCCATGTTGGCATACGGCATGTCATCGGTGAAGAACGCCACGCGGTTGTGCATGTGCTCCTGGCCGGGACGCTGGATGTAGCTGGCGTGGTGATCCACCGCCAACGGCGTGGCGTTGGCGCAGTAATGGATGGAAAGCTGGTCGCCGTGGTAGTGCATGCGGTTCGGGCCGCTCTTGAACGCGACATACGTCTCGCGATCCGTGCCCGGGCGGTTGCGCAGCATGACGCCGAAGCCGACGATGTCTTCGCTGGTGTAACGCTTCACTTGCGAGACGGACGTCTTGAGTTTGCCACCGAAGATGTACGGTGGGTGGGTGTCGCCGCCCGGATGCATCCCGCGCCGCCCGTCACCAAGCGGCCACGCGGTCTTGTGGTGGAACGACTGGATGCCCATCGCGTAAGCGAAGTACCCGGGACACTCCTGCCCGGTTCTGCTCGGCTCGGTGATGGACCAGTACCGGTCTTCCCCGCGCACCTCCTTGGCGATGGCCTCGAGTTCCTTGTACCGCGGGTGGCCGCGCAGCTTGCCGAGGATGCCCAGCGGTCGGCGCATGAAGTCCGTGTAGAAGTTGGGATTCTCCGGCGACCAGAACAGCTTGTACCGGCCGTACATGTCCGGGTCGATCGCCACCTGGTAGGCGCACAGCGCCTTGAGCTTCGTGTCGGTGGGGAACCCGTTGCGGTTGCTGCCGGCGATCCACCCGCGCCAATGGTGCAGCGGATTGATGCTGCGCGGGTAGAACACGCCTTTCTCGCCCGGCCAGGTGGTGATGTACTCGTGCAGAATCTTGTTCAGCGGCCGGAAGCAGTAGCGATAGGCGTAGTCCGCCACCGGCTGCGACAAGACGCGCGTGCGGCCGCGATCATCCTCGCCCACGACATCCGCGAACAGCTTGTGCGGGCCGGCCGTCAAGAGCCACATCCGACGGCCCTTCCACGTCGGGCAGCGGAAGCCCGCGTAATCGGCGCCGGGCTTGGCGCGGATCTCCACCCGGTTCACGTGCGGCCAGTACCACTGCCCCGCCCGCGCTACCAGCGCACCCACCGCGTGATTGCCATCCGTCGCGGCGAAGAACCACCCGTCCTCGTACGCCTGGCTCCAGCGCGGCAGCAGCCACATCAGCGTGTTGCCCACGCGCGGGTCGGCCTGCTCATACCGACGATGCAGGTCCTCCAGTTCATACCCGAGCGGCTCCAGGTCCTTCGGCCACATCGCGCGGTTGGGCGCGCGGCCGGCCCCGCCGCTGTGTACCTGGCTCAGCGCCTTGCGGGCGTCGAAATCGTGCGTCGCCTCGAACTCCCAGAAGTCATCGACATCCATCTCGTGCGACTCGGTGAGCACCGCGTGCGAGCGCCCGGCCGCCAGTTCGACATCGACCTGCGCAAAGCACGGCGTCTTGCCCCACACCCCCGCCATTCCCTCGAATTCATAGCGCAACCGCACCTTCGCGAACGCGTTGCCATCGCCAATGATCGTGGTCGTCAGCCGCGTGAATGCGCGCTCGGTCCGCCAGAACGACCGGCCGATCCACTTGCCGTCGGACAGGCGCAGCGACGCGATCGGGCCGGGCGGATCACCGCCTTCGGTCGACGTGGGCACCCGCACGGCGATGCGGCCGTTGTCCAGCGTGATGTGCTGCTTGCCGGGAGTGACGGTCACGTTGGGCGCGAACTCCGTCCGATGCCCGCCGCGCTCGAGCGTGTACTTGCACTGCTCGCCCGGCTTTAGCGACGCGGCCACCCACACCCATCGCTTACCATCGATCGTCTCAAGGTGAAACGGCACGATCCGCCCGTCGGCCTTGACCGTCAGTTCGTTCGCCTTCGCCTCCGCGGGCACATCGATCTTCAGCCGCAGCGGCTCGTCGATGTATCTTTCGTCCGTTGGATTCGTGGCCGTCCACGACTGGGCCATCGCCACCGCCGGCCAAAGCAGACACGCGGCGATCCAAAGCATGCTCCGATTCATCGTTCGCTCCTTGCGCGAGAAGAGACACGGCCTGCGAAGCCGGCGAGCGCCGACTTCCGATTCCAACGTGCGCGGTGGCTCATCTCATGCAAGGAGGCACGGGGATGGTCCCGGTCAGCGGATCCGCTGAATGCCGCGAGAAACGGCCACGTAGATGGTCTCTGCGTTGCGGCAGACGGTCTTGCCCGATCGGGCCACCGGCGCGACCGAACCATCGCGCAGGTCGACGCGCACCAGGCGCGGGTCGTGCCCCTGCACGACGTAGAGATGGTCGCCGCGCTGCGCGGCATCCCAGCATTCCGGAAACTGAGTGTCCCCGTTGCGCCTCGTATCCGGCAGGACCAGCGGATCGAGCAGGCGACGGTCCCGCACATCGAAGACATGCACCCCGACGCCGCACTGCCACAGCGTGATGTATAGCGTCGTCCCGTCTTCGCTGAACGACAGCGACGTGGGGATGCTGGCGTCATCGCTGCGTGCGAAGCGCGTGTCGCCGATGCCATGGAGCCCGACATAACGCTGCTCGACGAGGTCGTAGACCGCGAGCAGCGGACCGGTGCGGCCCATCCCGTTCGACCAGTCGGGTCGCAGCGGCGGCGTGGCCCCCGCCGCCTGCGCGCCGCGCTGCAGCGCCAGGTACAGCATGCGTCCATCGGGTCCGACCCGCGCGGCACCGATGCCCTTGGCGCCCGTGGGATACCGAACGCGGGTGGGACGGTCGGTTCGCGTGTCGATCCGGAAGAACGCGGTGCCGTTGCTCGCGTAGTAGACCTCCTTGCCGCCCGGCGCGGCGACGAGTTCGCCCTGGTCCGGCATCTTCAGCCGCGCCGGCGCGCCGGGACGGGCGAGATCCCAGATCAGCAGGTTGCCGGCGAAGATCTCGTTGGCGAAGAGCTTGCCCCCGGCCACCGCGATCGATCCGATCCGGCACGGGTGAAGCGTGCCCGGCTCGGGCAGGCCCGGGTCAAACGCCTCGCCCTCCCGGCCGGCTTCCAGTCCGCCCCGGCGCGTCGATTCCTCGTAGACCGGGTATCTCTCCACGCCGTCGAACTGCCGCAGGACGCGGCCGGTTGCTTCGTCCACCACCAGCACCCTCTGGCGGTCGGCGACATACAGGCGCCCGCCGTCGCAGACCATCCGGCCCGGCGTCATACCGAGTTCCAGGCGGTCGTCCTCCCAGCGGTTCGCCTGGCAACCGGCGATCAACACCAAGGCCGCGAGCATGATCAGGGCGCGCTTCATGGGCATGTCCTCCCTTGCCGCGCTGGGCGGCACGCTCAGCAGTAGACGTGAAGAACCGCCGGGCCCTGTCAGCGGGCCGACTTCGGCCATCCGCGCAGCGGCCGGGCGATCGTGTAGAATCCGCACGGCCATCGGTCGCGATACGAGAAACACGACACCATGCTCAGTTACTACGCCGGCGACAATATCTGGCTGGCCCTGCTGCTCTCGGTGGGCGTCGTCTGTACGGTCTTCCTCGCCGCCGTCAGCGTGTTCGCGATGTTCGCCATCTGGTGGGAGCGGAAGGTGGCCGGGCACGCACAGTCGCGGGTGGGGCCGATGCATACCGGCCGGTGGCACGGGTGGGCCCAGTCGCTGGCCGACGGCATCAAGCTGGTGCTGAAAGAGGACATCATTCCCGCGCGGGCGGACAAGTGGCTGTTCAAGATCGCCCCGTACCTGACGTTCGTGCCCGTCTTCGTCGCCCTGCTCGCCCTGCCTTTCGGGCCGCAGTTGGTGTTCGAGACCGGCCTGCAGATCGGCGTGCTGTACCTGCTGGCGGTGCTGGCCATGGAGGTGATGGGCACGATCATCGCCGGCTGGTCGAGCAACAACAAGTGGTCCATCTACGGCGCGATGCGTGAAGCCTGCCAGATGGTCAGCTACGAGATTCCGCTTGGTCTGGCGATCCTGACCGGCGTGGTGGTGGCCGGCACGCTGAACCTGGTCGAACTGGGCTACCTGCAGGGCGCGGGGATGCACGACTGGTTCGTCTTTCACAACCCGTTCATTTTCGGCGTGTTCCTGGTCTACTTCATCGCGTCACTGGCCTCGAACAAGCGCGCCCCGTTCGACCTGCCGGAAAGCGAAAGCGAACTGGTGGCCGGGTTCCTCACCGAGTACAGCGGCATCCGCTGGGCGCTTTTCTTCTTCGGTGAATACACGGCCATGTTCGTGATCGGCGCGATCCAGGCGGCGCTGTTCATGGGCGGCTGGAACAGCCCGCTGGGCGGTTGGGACCCGGTGTACCTGGCGATCGGCTACGACCCGGTGGCCGCCGGGCAGGCCTATTTCAGCGGCGCGATCGACGCGGGCACGCAGGCCGGCGGCCTTGACGGCGCCGCGGCCGCGATGGGCCTGAGCGTGACCGGGCTGATCATCCTGAACATCTACAGCGCGATGCTCTTCGCGGCCAAGGCGGTGTTCGTCGTGTGGGTGCAGATCTGGTTGCGCTGGACGCTGCCGCGCATCCGCATCGACCAGGTGCTGCATACCTGCGTGAAGGTGCTGCTGCCGGCCGGGCTGGTGGCACTGGTCGGCGCGGCGGCGTGGGTGTGGCTGGTCGACAGCCGCGAGGCCGTGACCATCGCGCTGGCCGACGGCGGCGAGGCGACGTTCGCGCGGCTGGCGCACCTGACGGGCGACGACACCACGCTGCAGGCGGTCACGCAGTGGGTGCTGACGGTCATCGGCCTGGTCGTCGCCGGGGCGATGCTGCTGGTGATGGCCGGCGGCTGGCTGGGCGTCGTCCGCCGCGCGAAGAATCAGCCGCCCAAATCGCTGTTCGCCGACGTGATGCCCGTCGGACGCGACGTGACGTTCGGGAAGGAATGAGGAAGGCACGTAGGCACGAAGGCACGTAGGCACGAAGCAGACACCGAACGTGGCCTTCCCCTTACTGTGTTCACTGCGTTTGCTGCTTTGCTGCGATTACTGCATGAAGACCCTCGAACACCCGTATTCCGATCTTTCCGGCGGCGAGTGGATGAGAGGGAATCTGCATACCCACTCGAACTTTTCCGACGGTTCGTGCTCGCATCAGCAGATGATCGACGAGTACGCCGCGCGGGGCTACGCCTTCCTGTGCTTTACCGACCACGACCGGCTGACCGACTACCACCGTTACGAGAAGCTCGATGCCCGCGGGATGGTGCTCATTCCCGGCAACGAGGTGACGGCCGGCGGGCCGCACCTTTCGCACATCAACGCCTCGCAGGTGCTGCGCCCCTTCGCCCAGCGCCAGGCGGTGATCGACAATGTCATCGGCGACGACTCGCTGATCGTGGTCAACCACCCGAGCATGGGGGCAAGCTTCGACCATTTCCCCACGCTGCGGCTCAAGCAACTGCGCGGCTACCACGGCATCGAGATCTTCAACGGCATCTGCGGCATCGACCGCGGCAGCCCGTACGCGCTGGACAAGTGGGACATCATCCTCGCCGAAGGCAGCCGCGTGTGGGGCTTCGCCAACGACGATGCGCACGCCCTGCACGACATCGGCCTCGGATGGAACGTGGCGTACATCAAGGAGCGCAGCGTGCGCGGCGTGATGGAAGCGATCAGCCGCGGACGCTTCTACGCCTCCACCGGCGTGGTCATCAGCCGCATCGAGGTGGACGGCATGCGCGTGCGCCTCGAGACAGAGAACGCGGCCCGGATCGTCGCGATCGCCACCGGCGGCAAACGCGTGGGCGTGGCCGACGGCAACGCGATCGAAGTGGAGATACCCGATCGCGTCATGTACGTCCGCTTCGAATGCTGGGGCACGGGCGAGCAGTTCGCGTGGACGCAACCGTTCTGGGTGGTGACCACCGCGGGGGAGTAAGAGGAAGCGACGTAGCCGCGAAGCGACGAAGCGATTCTACCGGGGCGCTCGCGTCGCGAGTGAGAAGCTCAGTCCGTCACGCCGTAGAAGACTTCCACCTCGAGTTGCGGCAGGCTCTCGCGCAGGCGCTCGGCGATGTCGTCCAGTTGCGCCCGGTGCAGCGGCTTGACGTAGTCTTCGGTCGTCCAGCGAGCGACGGTGTAGATCTGCACGCGGCTGACGCGGCAACCGCCTTCGACCAACTCGCGCAAACGCTGGACGAAGGCGTCAATCTCCGCCGTCGGCGGCGCTTCGCCGTTCACAAGCATGAACAGCGACTGAATGACCAGCGGCCGACGCCGGCCGCAGGCGAGGATGTTGGACAGGATGCGGTCGAGTTGGATCGGCGAGCGGTCCACCTGCTGGTAGTAATGCTCGGTGCCGGCATCCAGCTTCGCCCACACCTCGCCGCCGTGTTCATCAAGGCGCTGCAGCGCGGCTTCCACGGCCGGGCGGTCCAGCAACGTGGCGTTGGTGATGACGATGAGCTTGGCCGCATCCAGGTCGTGCCGCTGTTTCAGGCGAATGGCGATCTCACATGCCTCGCCGAAGCGCGGAAAGGCCGTGGGCTCGCCGTCGCCGGAGAAGGCGATGTCGTTGATACGCCGATACGCGGCGTCGACATCCGCGAATTCCGGCTGCTGCCAGAGTTCGCCGTCCACGGCCAGTTGCAGCATGCGATCGAGTTCGGCCTCGAGCTGCGTGAGATCCACATCCCGCCGCGCGGGCGCCTCGGCGCGGTCCACGCAACAGTAGATGCAGTCGAAATTGCACACCTTGTCGGGGTTCAGGTTCACCCCGATCGAAAGCCCGCGGCTGCGCCGGCTGATCACCGGGTACACATAATCAAACGACCGCCACGTCCGCGGATGGGACGCGAAGACGCGGCGAAGCGACTCAAGCGACGTTGAAGGATCGGCCTGCGACACGAGCGGTATTGTAGGCAGTCGCGACAAGCTCCGGTGCCACGGGCGGCTCGTCCGCCAGTGTTCCTCGATGCAAACCAAAGACACTGGCGGACGAGCCGCCCGTGGCACCAGAGCACGATTCACGCATCAGACCTCCCCCATCTCGAGCGTCAGCTTCCGCCGCAGCACTTTGCCCGTCGGGCTGCGGGGCAGTTCGTCGATCCGCCGGATCTCGCGCGGCACCTTGTAGCCTGCCAGTCGCTCGCGGCACCATTTGCGCAGCGTCGGCTCATCGAAGTCGGCCCCCTCCTCCAGTTCGACGAACGCCAGCGGCACCTCGCCGCGCGTGTCGTCCCGGCGCGGGATCACCGCCGCCGCGTGCACGCTCGCGTGGGCGCACAGCACCTCCTCGATCTCGCGCGGCGTGACGTTTTCGCCGCCCACGATGATCAGTTCTTTCTTCCGCCCCGTGATGTAGAGGAAGCCTTCCTCATCCAGCCGCCCGATATCGCCGGTGCGGAAGAACTGCTTGCGGCCTTCGTCCGGGATGTCCACATGGATGAACACCTCCCTGGTCTCGTCCGGCAGCTTGTAGTAGCCGCGCATCACGTTCGGCCCGGCGATGATGATCTCCCCCTCGCTGCCGACCGGCAGCAGTTTGCCTTCCTCGTCGATGATACGGATGTCCACGTTCGGCAGCGACGGGCCGACCGCGTGCTCGCGATGCTGATCCGGCAGCGACCAGTTGGTCACCGGGGCCGTCTCCGTCAGGCCGTATCCCTCGAGAATCCTGATGCCAAACCGCTCCTGGAACCCCGCATACACCGCGTGCGGCAGCGGCTCGCCACCCGATACCGGCAGTTCCAACGACTGCAACTGCTCCGGCTTCGCATCCTTCAGCGACAGGATCGCCCCGTACATCGAAGGAATCCCAATGAAGATGCGCGGCCGGTGCTTCTCAACCAACTCCACGATCTTGCGCGGCACGAACCGGGCCGTGTAGACCACCGTCGACCCCTGGTATAGCGGGATCAGCGTCAGTGCCGTCAGCCCGAAACTGTGGAACTGCGGCAGCACCCCCAGGAACGTATCGCGCTCCGTGATCTGCGCATGCTTGATGCCCGCCTTCGCGTTCGAACAGAGATTGCCATGCGTAAGCATCACGCCCTTCGGCCGCCCGCTCGTGCCCGAGGTGTAGAGGATCGCGGCCATGTCATCCGCTGAAGTGCGCGGCGGCCAGCGCAGCGGCGGCAGCCCTTTCGTCTTCATCTGGTCAAGCATGAGCAGCTTGATGCCGTCGGGGATGGCCTCCTCGCCGCCGATGAAATCGAGCAGCGGCTTCACCGTGATGATCGTGTCCACCTCACTGTCGCGGATCACGTAGGCCAGTTCGTCCCGCGAAAGCAGGTAGTTCAGCGGCACGGCCACGCGCCCAGCCATCCACACGCCCATCAGTGCGATGGGAAAGGCGCTCGAGGTCGGCAGCATGATGCCCACGTGCTGCTGGTCGGTCTTGCGCTCGATCTCCCGCGCGGTGAAGAGCGAACCGAGGCCCAGCTTGAGAAATGAGTGCTCGCCCCGGTCATCGACCACGGCCGTCGACAACGGGTGCAGCAGCACGTTCCTGAGAATCGGACGAAGTGCGCTCATGGACCGGCGTCCTTCCTTGCGGTGTCGGTGTCGGCGGCCGCGTGCGCGACGCGCGGCACGGGTTCACAAAGTCTATCGCTTCACGGCCGTGTATCCATTCACCATCCGCCCTACCGCCGCCGATTCGCGCCGTTGCACGCGCGGCAGGCCTTGCAGCGTGCACGACGGGGCCGCAGCAAATATCATGGACGACGCTTCCGCCACGGAAAAGACCGGCTCTCGACAGGGGTATGACCATGGACGGCCTGATGCATCGATCTCACACGCTGATCCGCCCGGCCCTGCTCGCCCTGCTCGCGGGCCTGCTGACGGCTTGCGCCGCATCGCAATCGCGACGGCCGGTGTTCCTCGAGCCTGAGCAGTCGCAGCGCGACGCGGCCATGGCCCCGGTCTACCAAGCCTATGACGCGGGCGACTACAAGGCGGCCTACCGCCAGGCGATGGGCCTGACGCGCAGCCCCGATCCCACGCTGCGCATCGAGGCCGACTACGTCGCGGGCCTCGCCGCCTACCGCCTGCGCGACTGGCCGTCCGCGGTGGCGCACCTGTCCCGAGCCCGACATGCCGGGGACCTGCAGCTCGCGGCCGACGCCTGCGCCACGCTCGGGGCCGTCTACGTCGAACTCAAACAGTACGACCGCGCGGAGGAGGCACTGCTGGATGCGGCTCGCAAGTATCGCGGTGAGAAGCGCGCCCAGGCCTACCTGCACGCCGCGATCGCCCAGCAACACCAGGAAAAGTGGACCCAGGCCCAGAGCATGTTGCGGCTGGCACGCGGATTGACCCACGAACCGCAACTGCAGAAACAGATCGATGTCTACCTCGATCGCGCCACCCCGGCCGCGGAGTACGCGCTGCAGATCGGCATCTTCACCCGTCGCCGCCGCGCGGATGAGGCCATGACACGATTCGAAGCCCTGGCGCGCCTCTACCGGGTCGACCAGCCGCGACTGACGCAGGTGCGGCAGATCGACGGCGAGATGAACTACCACGTGACGATCGGCCGGTTCGGCAACTACCAGGAAGCCGAGGCGACACGCCGGCGCCTGGGATGGGACGACCTGATGATCGTTCCCGCGCCATGACCGCTCGCGGCGGCGCTATTCGAACCACCTGGCCGGATCCCGGTTGAAGTAGCCGCGCATCGCCTCGTAGAGATCGCGGTGTCGTCGCCGCAGGGCGATGGGCTGCTCGTAGAAGGCTTCGGTGCACACGGCGAAGAACTCGGCCGGGTTGGTGGCGCCGTAGGTGTCGATCAGCGTCGCCCGGCCGGTCTCGGCGCGGTGCACCAGCCTCTCGTACTCGCGCTGCATCACCTCTACCCATCGCTCGAACTGCGCCTGGTCGCGCAGCGGCGGCGTGCCGTCGGACAGATCGTCGAGCATGTCCAGCTTGTGGGCGAACTCGTGGAACACGACGTTGCGCCCGTCGGCCTCGCGCCGCCCGCCGTGCAGGGCATCCTGCCACGACAGCACCACCGGCCCGCGCACGTGGGCCTGGCCGAGCACCGGCGTCACCTGCTCGTGCACGATCACGTTGCCCGAGCCGAACCCGCCCGGCCGGCGCTGCGGGACGAGATAGCCCGCCGGGTAGACGAGGATCGTTTTCAAGCGACGGTAGAAATCATGCTCGATGCCCAGCAGCAGCACGGCCGCCTGCCCGGCGATCGTCAGCTTCACCTCGTCGTCGATCACCTGCCCGTTGCAGCCGTCCCAACGCTTCTCGGCGATCAGAATGCGGGTGATCCGGCAGAGGGCCGCCTGGTCATCGCTGGTCATGCGGCTGAAGAGATGGACATTGCGACGCAGGATCTGCCCCCAACGGTCGGGAAATGGCAGGGACTGCAGCCGCCTGCGGCGACGCTTCTTGCCGAAAATCCACCACATGTCGGCATTCTACCGCCCCGCGACGGTCATGCCCCCGACGTCAATCGCCGATGCCAAGCGAGGGGTCCGCCCCCATCCGCGGAGCGGTTCGGGCGTGCTTTGCTATGATGTAACGCTCTACCGGAACAGGACCATTGACCGCACACACCGCCACACATTCCGCTACCCGCGATCAACAGGCGGACGCGGTACGCCCGCATCGCTCCCTTGAAGAAGACGCCGAATCGCCGCGCGATCGCGAGGCGGCGCATGCGATGATCGTCGGCGACGGCCAGGTCATTGCGACCGGGGCGGACGCCGAGGCGATCGTCGCCGCTGAAGACCAGGCCACCGCCGAGCGCGATGCCCGTCCGCGAAGCGAGAAGAAGGAGCGGCTGTCCTTCATGCAGCGCTTCGAGGCGACGGTCAGCCGCCTGAGCACCCGCAACCACTTCTGGCATAAGCTCTGTTCGTGGTTCTATCTGCCGTTCGCCTACCGCAGCGGCATCAAGATGACCCATGAGGACAGTGCGTGGACGGCTATCCTCCCTTTCCGCCGCTTCAACCGGAACTGGTACAGCGCCATGGCCGGCGCGGCCCTGCTGGGCAACAGCGAGATCGCCGGCGGCAGCTTCGTCTTCCGCGAGTGCGGCGGCAACTTCCGGGTCGTCTGCAAGGAATTGACCTACAGGTTCCTGCGCCCGTGCGTCGGGCCGGCGATGTATCGCATCACGCCCCAACAGGACCTCGGCGAACTCTCCGCCGGCGGCGGCGAATTCAACGTCACGCTGGAGATGGAGATCGTCCAGGTGATGCGCACGCCCAACGAGCGCGAGCGCCGCGTCGGGCGCTGCGTCGCCACCTTCCACGCCACACCCATTACTCAGCACCGCAAGCGCAAGTACCGTCAGCAGTGGCGCGATCGACGCAAGCTGCGCGGCAAGGCAAAGAACAACGGCCGCCACTGACCAGGCGGGACGTTGCGCCGCCACTTCCAGTAGACTGACCGCGTGAACACCAGCGCTTCGACCCGTGCACATCCGTGGACCGTTCTCGGCTGGGCGGCCTACCTCGCCTGTTCGTGGACATGGTGCATCGGCATGTTCCTGCCGGTGCTGCTGGTGCGACAGTATGGCATCGGCGGGTGGATCGTCTTCGCCGCGCCCAACGTGCTCGGCGCCGCGGCCATGGCGTGGGTGCTGCGGCGGCCGGGCAGCAGCGAAGCGCTGGTCGCGGCGCATCGGCCGGCGCTTGTCGGCTTCTCGATCGTCACCGTCGCGTTTCAGGCGTTCTTCGTGGGATGGGTGCTCAGTCTCGAGCCGGCGCTGACCGAGGCGACCGGCGTGCTGGTCGCCGCGACCGCATTGATCGCGCTGGTCGTGCTCGTGGGTTTCGGCAGCAGGACGGCGCGCCTCGGCGCGGCCGCGCTTTGGGTCGCCTCCGCCGGGGCGCTTATCCACCTGCTCGCCGCGGCGCCGGCCGGGGCGCTGCGAATGGACTGGTCGGCTCCCGCACTCGACATGCTTCCAGGGCAGTTGGCGCTGCTGCCGGTCTGCATCGTGGGATTCGTCGCCTGTCCCTACCTCGATCTGACGTTCCACCACGCGCGGCAGGGCTGTTCGCCACGCGACGCCCGATGGGCATTCGGCCTGGGATTCGGACTGCTCTTCCTGGTCATGATCGTCTTCTCACTGGTCTACGCGCGGCCGATGGGCGATTTCTTCGCCGGCGACGTCGACCAGGTAAGGCTGCCGCGGGGGGTCGTGATGGTGGTGGGGGTGCACATGCTGGTGCAGGCGGGCTTCACCATCGCCCTGCACACGCAGCGGACGCTGAACGGCGGGACCTCTCGTCGCGGCCTGACGGCCATCGCCATGGCGCTGTGCCTGATCCTGCCTCTCGCCTTGCCCCGCCTCCTCGTGGGAACACAGTGGTTCGACCTTGACGCGCGCGAAGTGGTTTACCGGCTGTTCATGGGCTTCTACGGGCTCATCTTCCCCGCCTACGCCTGGCTGTGCATCTGGCCGAGGCGCGGTCGATCGCCCCGGCCGCCGGGGGCGCGGCAGTGGTGGCTTCTGGCGGTGACGATCGCGCTCGCACTGCCTTGCTATGTGCTGGGTTTCGTGGCGGGGATGGAAGCGTGGCTCTGGCCGGGCGTGGCGATCCTGTTGCTCAGCCGGGCTTTCGCCCCGCGCCGGTAAGCACCCGCTGAACACCCGGATGGACCGGGCTGGCCATCTCAACACGAGTGAGTATCATCTTCGTTGCCGCGGGAGGTCTGATTCATGTCACACGGATTCGGTCGGTCAGGTGTTGTTGCTGTCGCGTGCATGCTCCTGCTGCTGCCCGCTTGCCAGTCGGATCGCGCAACGCAAGGCAATGGACAGGCGGACGAGGCGCAGTGGGATTTCGATCCCGCCGCGCCGCGCGAGTATGTCAAGCCGGTATTCGTGATGGATGCGCGCAAGATCGTCGAGGCGCCCTTCCGCGCGGTGTGGATGTACTCCACGGACAACGTCGACGGCAACATGTACCTGCCGCATTGGAAGCTCGCCGGCTACGACTCGCGCGACGGCAAGGGCATGCGCTTCGTCATGGATAGGGAAGCCAACTACTTCATGCCGATGCTCACCGGCGACGGACGGCGCGTGGTCTACACCGACAAGGTGACGGACACCGTCTACTGCGTGAACTTCGACGGGACGAACCTGCGCAAGGTGTGCGCCGGCATGGTGCTCGAAACCTGGCGCGACCATGAGGAAGGCCGCGAGTACATTCTCGTCCAGCGCGGCGAGGCGAAGGGGCGGCAGTCCATCGAGAACCCGGTGTACAAGATCGACCTGGACAACCCCGACAACGAGCAGATCGCGTGGGACCAGACACCGGTCACTTTCAACAACCTGCAGATGTCGAAGGACGGGAAGCGCGTGGCGATCGAATCGCCCTGGCCGCGCTGTATCTCGGCCGGTCTGCCCAACGGCGAGTGGACGGTCTTCGGGCGCGGCTGCTACCCGTCGATGGCGCCGGACAACAGCTACATCACGTGGCACATGGACGGCGCGCACCGCAACCTGTGGATGTTCACACCCTCGGGCAACGTGTGGTGGGAACTGCCGATCAACGACATCCCCGGCTATGACGGGCGCAGGGTCCACCAGCCGCGCTGGTCCAACCACGTGCGCTACATGGCCGTGACCGGCCCGCGCAACGACAACGACCAGCCGCCGAACCCCGAAGAGGTCGACATCTTCATCGGCCGCTTCTCCGAAGACCTGCGCCAGATCGAAGCCTGGGCGCAGCTCAGCGACAACGAGCAGTACGAGATGTTCCCCGACGTCTGGGTGCAGGGCGGCGAACTGGCCGCCGCGCCGAGGCTGCGCGATCGCAAGCCGCCGACCGCCCTGGCCGCGACCGACCAGCCGTGGCCGGGCAAGCGCGACGGGCTGGTTTTCCTATGGGAGAACGCGGTTGCCGACAACCAGTTCACCGATCCGGCGACCGGTCAGCCGCGCGATGTCAACCTCGCCCTGTCCGGTCTCGCCACGTACGGCCCGCGGCATTCGCTCGACCTGAGCGGCGGCGAGATCAAGGTCGATGCCTTCAGCCAGGCCGTTCGCGACGCCGTGGCCAAGTCGAACGAAGTGACGATCGAACTGATCGCCACCGCCGACAGCGAATCGTTCCGCGACAGCGGCGGCATTGTCTCGATGTACGGCGACAGCGGAGGGCCCGAAGGATTCCCTGGCAACTTCGTCATGGAGAAATGGCGCGATGGTTACCATGCCTACCTGCGTCACCGCACGCGGGACGACGGCAGCGTGAGCGGACAATGGAACTGGCTGGGCAAGTGCGAGCCGGGCAAACCCACGCACCTCGTGCTCGTGGTGCGCGGCGATCGCATGGTCGGTTACTGCAACGGCGTGCGCAACTTGGTGTCCGTGGACTTCGAGGCCGACTTCTCAGTGTGGAAACCGTATCCGCTGCGGTTCGGGCAGGTCGAAGACGACCATACCTACCGCGGCCTGGCCGAGCACATCGCCATCTACAGCCGCGCCATGGCGCAGGCCGAAGTGCTTCAGCGATGGCACATGGCCGAGAAGCATCTGGTCGCGACCAAGCCGCCGCGCCAGATTACCGTGCAGGCGCGGCTGCTCGATGCGACCACCCCGCCCGACCCGAAGGCCATCGCCCCCTACCGGCGCTGCCTGGTCGAGAACCGCTACGCCATCGAGCAGGTCATCGAGGGCGCGTGCGACGCGTCCGAGGTCGTCGTCGCCCAATGGGCCATCATGGATGGCAAGCCCATCAAGTCCATCGGTCAGTACGAACTGGGCAAGACCTACCGCCTCGAACTGTCGCCCTTCGCCGAGAACACGCAGTTGAAGGGCGAGCGGATCATCGTCAGCGCCAAGCACGCCGACCTGCCCCGCTTCTACCTGCGCAGCCGCGGACCGCTCGACCTGCGCACCGACGCCGAGAAGTTCCGCGATGCGATCATGCAGGGCGAACTGGACGTGGTGAAGGAACTCATCGAGAAGAATCCGAAACTCGTGCACAAGCCGATCAAGCCCGAGAACTACCCCGCGGCCGTGCGGCCGATCGACCTTGCGGCCGACCATCTGCAGGAATGGCACGAGGATTCGCTGCCGATCCTCGACCTTCTCATCGCGCACGGCGCGCCGATGGACATTCACCTCGCCGCACGCGCCGGCAAGCTCGACCTGGTCAAGCAGTACCTCAAGGACGACCCGAAGCTGCTTGAAGCCCGCGATGCCCGTGGCCGCACGCCCCTCCAGTGCGCCGCCGTCTTTCTCGGTTACTTCCAGCCGGCCTACACCGTGGCCGACTACCTGCTCGACCAGGGGGCCAAGCCCGGCATCTTCTATGCCTCCCAGCGCGGCGATGTGGAACTGCTCAAGAAACTGCTCGCGGCCGACCCCAAGCTCATCGAGGCGCGCGATTACCTCGGCTCCACGCCCCTGCATTGGACCGCGCGGCCGCTGCGCGGAAAGGGCGACACCGTCCAGGCCATGCGCATGCTCCTCGAAGCCGGCGCCGATCCCAAGGCGACCGAAACCTTCGGCGACCAGTGGACCACCATGCACTGGGTCGCCGACTGGTCGTGCGACACCGACCAGATCGACCTGCTGCTCAAGCACGGGGCCGATATCAACGCGACAAGCACCAGCGGCCACACGCCGCTCGATGTCTGCCGGCGCGGCAACGTCAGGAAGCACCTCAAGGAACACGGCGCGAAGCAAGGCGAGAAGCAATCCGATTGACGCCGGCGCCCGAGGTCGCGCCGGGAGCCGATAACCAGTTGTACGTTTCCACGCCGTTCCCCGCGCCGGCGGGAAACGTGGTAGAGTCATCGTCGCCAGGCGCCCCGCCGCGCCCGGATACGATCAGGCCATGACCGGACGATTGACGACATATTGCTTCGCCCTGCTCCTCCCGGCGCTTGTCGGCTGTCAGGCCGAGCCTCAACCCACCGACGCGCAGGCTACGCTGCGGGATCGTCTCTGGCGCTCCCGCGCGGGGCATCCCTCCCTGCGACTGCTCTTCGAGCGCTGCGGACGCACCGAGCGCGCCCGGGCGCTCGATCACCACATCGACCCACTCATGACCGGCGGCGACGCGGCCGTGGTCTTCCAGATCGTCGACATTGCGCAGGGCTACGACCCGGTCAAGCACCGGTTCGATCAGGGCTTCGGCTTCGACAAGATCGCCGACACGCACTTCACGCAGGCCGCGGATTGCCGCACGATGGTCATCGTCCGCAGGGAACAGGCTTACGGCTTCGTCGGCGACGTGGCGCCATCCGGGCATTGGCCCTTGCGACTGGAGGACGGCATCCCCGAGCCCGTGCACGGCCTGCGCCAGGGCTGGTGGCGTCCGGACCTGGATGGTCCCTCGGCCGAGCACATTCGCGCCCAGGCCGAGGCCCTCAAGGATGCCCAACTGCTGCTGACGCGCCTCACGCGCACGCAGATCGCACCCATCGTCGTGCTCGACGCCGGCCAACGCACGACCACCCGCACGCTGGTCTACCGCGTGCTCGTGATCGAGGGCCCCCGTGCCAGTGAACTCATCGCGATCCAGGACATCGCCAACCCGCGCGGGCCCATCCGCGATCGCTACGCCGTCGTTCGCGAACTGTCGCTGGCCATCGAGAGCGGCCTCGGCGCTGATCCGCCCTCGCAGCCCTTCGCCGCGCCCTGACACGCTCCGGCGCATGTCGCCCGAACCGTGCGAATTGCGCCCCGACGTGCGCAATCATGCCCTTCGCGCCATGCATCAGCGCCGGTGATCCGCACGTTTTGCTCGGACTTGCTCCAGGAGACTGCGAATGCTCGACCATCCCTCCGCTCACCCGTGCCGCGTGCCGCTGCTTGCCGCCCTGGCCGTATGCATGCTGACGACAATCGCTCACGCCAGTGCGCAGCCGCCCGATGCCCTCCGTGAATTGACGGCCGTGCGTGATGCGCTGCGCGAGCGCCTGCGCGAGCGCGCCCGCGCCGACACCGCCGGGCGGCAGCCGTTCGACCTGGCGATCGAAGTCGATCGCGGCCTGACACGCCGCAAGATGCGAATGACCATCCGCCGCCAGGGCGACAACTGGTTCGCGCGCGATGTCCAACCCCTGCCCGACAACATCGACCTGGGTGACATCGACGCGAGTGGCCTGACATGGGACGGCACGCGGCTGACCGGCTCGATCGACTTCCGATGGGGCGAACAGGCATCCGACGACACCGAAGTGGACGATGAAGAAGCGGAGAAGACCCAGACGCTCGATGTGGACCTGCAGGCGGCCGCCACCGATCGCGAACTGCTGTTGCGACTGCACAACTTCCAGGGCCGCAACGACTGGGTGCTCGCCTACAAGCCCAAGGGCGACACGTGGGTCTTCGACCGGCAGGTCGAAGCGCCGAAGCAACTGCGTGGTTGGGGCCCGTTCGAAATCAAGTTCCCCACGCTGAAGCCGGACACCGACGGTAACTTCACCGCGAAGATTCAGTTGACCTACGCCGGCGACGTCGAGCGACATATCGAGGCTTACGCGAAGCAGCAACCGGTGGTCACCTTTCGCGGCCGCCTCGTTGATCAACGAATCGACACCACCTGGCTGCTGCAGGCGCCCGGCGGCAAACACTTCCTCGGCAGCGGGCAGGACATGCTCACCGGGGCCGTACTGACCACGGCCCTGCGGGGCACGTACCGCGCATCGGGCGCCAGCGGGAAATGGATGGGCGACGCGACGGGCGCGATCTTCCCCGCCCCGTCCGATCCGGTCGCCGCCATCGAGGCCGAAGACTCGACCGACGCGCCGGACACCCCGGCCGCGGCCGCCGTGCGCGCCGCGAACGTCTACCACGAGGTCCTCGCCCTCGAACTGGCCCTTCGCCGCTACCCCATGCCGCTGCTCGACGCCCTCAGCCGCGTGATGGTCCCCGAACCGGCCTGGCCTGACGCAGCCAAGCCGCAGGCCATGGACGATTACATCGCCGCGCTGCTGCGCCAGGCGCGGCGGACGCTCGAAGCGCCGGCGCGCATCCCCGTCGGGTACGTCAGCCCGGACGACGAGACCTTCGGCCCCTACTTCGGCCTCGGCGATGTCGCCGCGGAGGAGGACAACCGCATCTCGCCGGTCAACGACGGCCCGCAGCAGTGGCAGTCCATCCATCGCTGGAAGATGGTCGGCCCGTTCTCCATCTTCGATCAGCAGATCGACTTCAACTACCCCGAGATCACCGCCTCCCCCGATGCTTCGTTTTCGCGCGCCCGGCTTTTCACCACCCCCGAAGGGGAGGTCGACACGGTGCGCGATCACGCCAAGTGGCTGCACGCGCGCATGGATCGGGCGCAGGTGTCCGCGCCGCCCCTGCGTGACGCGTCGGCCGGCAGCGAACGCTACTTCACGTGGTACGCGCACACGCAGATCGAGAGCGAGAAGCAGCAGACCGTCTGGCTGGCCATGCGCCTGGAGGGGCAGGCCATGGTCTGGATCAACGAGCAGCCGGTGTGGAAGTCCGGCCTCGATTACGATTCGCTGCTCCCCGCCGTCTTCCAGGTCACGCTCAAGCGTGGCGTGAACGATGTGCTGGTCCGCTGCGCCAGCAGCCGCGCGTCCAATGCGCACGGCGGACGCGTGGACTGGTTCGACGGCTACGACCCGCGGCCGATGGGGCGGATCGACTTCACCAGCTTCGCCATGTACGTCTGCACCCGCGGCCGCCCCGGGCGCACGCAACCGCCTACGACCGCCGCCGCCTCCCCCACCGATCGCACCGGCTACCACAACAACTTCAAAGGCGTCTGGCCCGAGGCGAATCCGCCCATCGCCTGGGACCTGGACAAGGGCATCAACGTCGCGTGGCGTGTCGACCTGCCGCTGGGCATGAGCCAGCCGATCGTGCGCGGCGGGCGGCTCTACCTCACCGCCGAGCCCCACTGGCTCTACTGCCTCGACGCCGCGACGGGCAAGGAGGTCTGGAAGAAGCAGGTCACGCATGCCAAGGCGCCGCCGCTCAAACGCGATCGCGAGGGCAACCTGCGCCCCACCGCCCAGGCCAGCGTCTCCCCGATCGTCACCGACAGCCACGTATACGTGAACATGGGCAATGGCGTTGCCGCGTGTTACGGCCTCGACGGCCGGCAACAGTGGCTCACGCCGACCGGGGCGACGTGGGATCACCCGAACATGGGATCGCCCGTGCTCGTGGATGGTCGCTCCATCATCCAGGCGCATCTCTCGAAGGATGTCGGGCAGTTCGCGCTGATCGCGCTCGATGCGGCCGGCGGCGAGAAACGCTGGACCGCGACGGGCCCGAAGATCCGCGTGATCTCGCAGCATGATCGGGCCGTCGGCCTGGGCAACGGCCTGGCCGTGATGCGACTGCAGGCCGGCAACACTTCACGCAGCGTCATCATCACCGGCGACGGCGCGGTCATCGACGCCGCGGACGGACAGATGCTGCATCGCGACATCTTCCATCTCGAGGCGTCGCGTCAGCGCCCGGTCGTTGAGGGCGATGTCGTCTACACCACGCCCGTGATGGGCCAGGAGGCGGTGAAGTTGTGGATCGATGAAGCCGGCCGCGTCGGGGCGCGCACGCTGTGGCGCAACCCGCCCAAGTACGGCCGCGGACAGGTCAAGGCGGACACCGCTTTCGGCACGCGCCACTGGATGAAGGCGCCGGTCATCCGCGATGGCCTGATCTACCAGGTGCAGGTGGACAGCGCCCACGTGCCGCAGCACTACATGTGCCCTTGGACGCAGCTCACCATCTTCGACGCGGCCACCGGCAAGCGCGCTGTCCGACAGCGCGCCCAGCTACGCGATGCGACCGACCCGACAGTCCCTCCCGCCATCGCCGGGCGGTACCTCTACGTCGGCGACGGCGGCAGCCCCGTCGGCGGGTTCGGCGGCACGACGACTCACGGTCAGATGGCCGTGCTCGAGTTGCAGGACATTCCGCCGGACGACCAGGCGTGGATTCACAGCGCGACGCACAACGGCGTGGTCGGTCTCGCGACGATCGCCGCGCAGAATCGGATCGGCCAGACGCGCTGCGCGCCGGTGTTCGACGGCGATCGCATGTACCTGCGCATGTTCGACAGTCTCGCGTGCATCGCCGTGACGGACGCCGCGGGCAGTCAGTACCAGCTTGAGCAGATCGCCGCGACGACCACCGGGGCGGTGATCGGTCAACGCCCGCAACCGTTGCAGATCATGGCGCTCACGCCGATGGCGCAGGAGCCGGACCGCGAGAAGACCCCCGTCGTGAACGTGGCCTCGGGCCGCGGTGCGGACGACTGGCTTGTCGCCGGCCCGCTGCCGGTGCATGTAAAGGAGGACATGCTCACGTCGATGGGTGGGCAGACGGGCGCCCGGCCGCGGGAAGGCGACCGCTTCACCTACGATGGCAAGACCTACACCTTCCGGCGGGTGCGGGAGGATGATTTCCGCTCACCGGGCAAGGTGGATGCGGTGGCCGCGCTTGACGGCAACCGCAACTGCCAGGGCTACTTCTACACCGTGCTGGAATCGCGTCGCCCCCAGAAGCTGCGTTACCTGGCCAATCCCGCCGTCGACGCCGCGTGGATCGCCGGCCGCCCGCTGCACGCCGGGGACAACGTCAGCCTCGATCTCGGCCACTACCCGATGCTGGTTCGGGTGCGGTTCGAGAAGCTGCCGGATTTCATGGAATCGCCCGTGATCACCCCCGGTTTCACCAACATGCCCCGCCGCGATGACAACATCGAGGACTGGTCCAAGCGCGTCCGCGCCCACGCGCCGCGGCTGCAAATGATCTGCCGCGAACTGCCGCGCAGCATCTACGCCCGCTCGGCCCGCGTGGCCCTGACGGCCGTGGGTCTCGAGGCGCCCGAACTGCCGGGCGACACGCCGGACAAGCGCACCGACGCGCAGCCGCCATCGCAGCGGCCCACCACCGAGGCCCGACCGAGCACGCAGCCGCCGGCAGCGAACGCCAATGCGCCCATGTCGCCCGACGCCTACGCCTCGAACGTCGCAACCTACCTGCTCGTCACCGCGGCGGTCGTGGTCCTGCTGGTGATCGTCGTGATCGTGGTAATCATCCTGATGCTGCGCAAGCGCGGCGGCGACCCCGACGGATTGCTATAGCGGCTTGCCGGGCGCCACACTGTGTCCGTCTTCGCCAAAGTGTGCGGCGGTGTGCCATGCTCGCGCGTGCGCAAGTGCCGGCGAAGCACGACGGGCGTCTGTCCGATCGCGAGCGCCCAGCGCCGCTCGGGACACTCGACGCCATCCCCAGAAGCTGTGTTTCCCGGGGATCACGCACAGCGATGCATCGGGTGACGTGCAAGCCGCACTACAACGGTTCGCACGCCGCGACCAACTCATCCACATGCGCCGTCGCAAGGCACTCGACGGTGTCGGCCGCGCCGTAGTAGATCTTCACCTGCCCGTCGTCTTCGAGGATCATCCCGCCGGGGAAGATGACATCGCGTCGGAAGCCGTAGCCCGGGTCCGGCGCGTCTTCGCCGGTTTCGTACCACGCCTCCGCCGCCAGCAGCGGCTGCCGGCACATGCCGATGATCCTCGCCGGCTCATCCAGGTCGAGCAGCATCAGCCCGGCCGAGTAGGTCTTCGGCCACACCGGCTCCCACCCATTCTTCCCGCAGTTCGCATCATCGCGCCACACACCGTGGAAGGTCGCCAGCCAGCCGCGCTCGGTGCGGATCGGCGGCGCGCCCGGGCCCATCTTGTCGTTCGAGAACGCGATCTCTTCGGTGCCGAGCACGTGCCGGCTGTCGCCCCAGTGGCGCAGGTCGGGCGAGTAGCTCAGCCACATGCGCGCCTGTTCACCGCCGTGGGCGTAGCCGCCGTACGTATTGATCGGCCGCTCGAAGCGCACGTAGCGCCCGCCGATCTTTTCCGGGAACAGCGCCATGTTGCGGTTGTCCGGCACGCTCGCGCAGAGCAGTTGCCAGCGATCGAAGTCATCGGTCACCGCGATCCCGCCGCGCAGGCCGTGCGCGGTGTCGACCGCGAAGCACATGTACACGCGGCCGTCGATGACGGTCAATCGCGGGTCGTAGAAGCGCTGCAGTTCTTCCTCGGGTTTCTTCGTCGGCGCGAGCGGCGCGAACAGTTGGCGCGCTTTCTCGATGTCGATGCACGGCTTGGGCTCGACGCGCCACGCAATGCCGTCATCACTGAACGCCAGCCCCAGGTTCGTCCCATCAAACCGCGGCTGCCCCGCCGCCTCCCGCGCGGCGAAATCCGCTGCATCCACCGGCCCGAAGTCGTTGCGGAAGACCATCACGTACCTGCCCTGGTACTTCGCCACGCCCGCGTTGAACAGAAGCGAACACGGGTACGGCACGTCGGCGGCGGTCAGCAGCGGATTGGCATCATGGCGCTTCAGCACGCCGACGGACTTGAACTGCGTCTGCACCATACGCTCCTTGATCGGTGAGCCACGTGCCACTGGCGGCTCGTCGGCCAGTGCGGAGAGAACGCCCACGCCGGTAACACAGAGGCCCAGGGATGGTAATCCCTGGGCTTCATTCGTGCGCCATCTGGTGCGCCATCTGCTGCGCCATCTGGTCCGTCATCTCGTCAAAGCTCGGGGAATATCGCCCCCGGGTCTCTCTGTGAGAACCTGTTCCTGCATTACCCCCGCGGATCAAATCCCGCCTCGTCGCGCATCTTCTCGAACAACTCGCGTTGCGTGTCGCTCAGTTCTTTCGGCACGACGATCCTGATCTCCGCCAACAGGTCGCCGTCCTTGCCTTTCGGATTCGCCATGCCTTTGCCCGCGAGGCGCAGCTTCTGGCCGGACTGGCTGCCCGGCGGGATGGTCAGCGTCACCTCGCCGTCGAGCGTGCGCACCGGCACCTTCGCGCCCAGCGCCGCTTCCCACGGCGCGACTTTCACATCCGTGCGGATGTTGCGTCCGTCCACGGTGAAGGAAGGGTGCTTGACGATGCGCAGCTTGAGCATCAGGTTCTCGCCGCGCAGGCGGATGCGCGAGCCGTCCTTCGCGCCCCTGGGGATGCGCACCTCGATGGTCTTGCGCTTGCCGCCGTCTTCGATGACCAGTTGCCGCGTCCCGCCGCGATACGCTTCCTCGAGGGTGATATCCAGTTCGAGCAGGCGTTCGGTCGGCGCCCCGCGCGGCTCCTCGTACAGCGTCTGATGCCCACGCCGTCCGGCGCGGGCGCCGCCACCGGCGTTGCCGAACATCTCCTCGAACCCGCTCGCGCCGCGCCCCTGACCGAACAGCATCTCGAAGAACTCCGAGAACCCACCCGGGCTGAACCCCCCGGCCTGCCTGCCGCCGAACGGCCCGCCGTTGAAGCTGAACTCGACGTTCTCGTACCCGGGCGGCGGGCGGAAGTCCTGGCCCGCCTTCCAGTTCGCCCCCAGCTCGTCGTACCGCTTGCGCTTCTCGGGGTCCTTGAGCACCTCGTACGCTTCACTGACCTCGCGGAACTTCTCCTGGGCCTTGGGGTCCTTGTTGACATCCGGATGGTATTGCCGCGCCGCTTTGCGGTAGGCGCGCTGCAACTCCTCCTGCGAAGCATCGCGCTTGACGCCCAGCGATTCGTAGTAGTCTTTGAACTTCACAGCCATACTGTCATCCTATCGACCCGGCCGTCGCCATACGGGGACCGGCCGCGGAACCACGATCCAACCATCGCAATGGACAAACCGCCAAGCGTGTTGCAAATGCCATACCGGCCCCTGCACCTATAAAAGTATAACTTCAATGGATTTACATAGCTGTGCGCTCAGCACGAATGCCACTATGGCAGGCACCGCTTGCTGTCGCCGTCGATTACGCACACGGGTCGTCTTTTGCGTCGCATGGTCGTTGATTCGCGCAATGCCATGGGAGGGGGCAGATTCGACATTCATCTATGGGTAAAATGGGAAAGGACACTCACATTCCCGGCCGATCAAGCGCCACTCCGGTTCAGGAAGATGCGCATGAACCAGCGACGCACCAATGCCAGCCTCATCGCCAGCCGCGGCTTCACGCTCATCGAACTTCTGGTGGTGGTCTCCATCATCGCGTTGCTGATCGCGATCCTTTTGCCGGCCCTTTCCGCGGCGCGCAACGCGGTGCGCACCCTTGTGTGTTCGACGCACATGGACAACTTCGCCACCGCCGCGCATGCGTACGCCAGCGACTACAAGGGCTACGTACCCACGGCCGACTACGAGTACAAGAAGCCGTACCACCATCTGTTCTGGGCCATTGGCTTCGCCCCCTACCTGGGTGACGACGCGTTCACCGAAAGCCAGATTCACGACGGCAAGTACGTCACGCAATACGTCACACACCACGACTACTACCGCTGCCCCGGGCTCGAGTGGGACGGTGTGACCGAAGGCCTGGACTACACCGTCAACAACTTCGACTGGGATGCCTATCGCTTCAACAAGGGCCGCAACGTCTCGAATCCGTACAAGCGCACCAACCAGATGAACCTGCCCGAGCGGTGGCCGGCGGTGCAGATCGAGAACATCCACGGCGCTGCCGCCTCCGAGATTGTCCACCTTGTCGAGGCGAGCCAGCGCTTCGGCATCAAGGTGGCGGACATGCACTCCGACAGCCACACCGTCTTCAACCGCGACGGCAAGCCCAAGGGCGCACGCATGATCAAGGCCAAGGATCAGCGCCACGGCGGCGTGACCACGCTCTCCTTCTTCGACGGCCACGCCGAGCAGCGCGAGTTGATCCCCGAGAACTTCCCCATGAGTCTGTACGTTCCGGGCCACGAGTAGCAACGCATACCGGCCTCGTGCAGTGTCTCCCCGGTTCGGCCGCAGCCCGTCGGGGGTTGTGGCCACATCTCGCCCGCACCGGTAGAATCCTCCATCATGAGTGAATCCAACAAGCACACCGAAAGCGTCGTCATCATCGGCTCCGGCCCCGCGGGCTGGACGGCCGCCATTTACGCCGCCCGCGCCGGGCTCGATCCGCTGGTCTTCGCCGGCCGGCCCGCCGGCAAGGACCTCCTGCCCGGTGGACAGCTCATGCTGACCACCGATGTCGAGAACTATCCCGGCTTCCCCGACGGCATCGTCGGCCCGGAGATGATGCAACTCTTCTTCCAACAGGCCATGCGCTTTGACACGCGCGTGGTCACCGATGATGGGGTGGTCAAGGGCAAGGAGCTTGACGGCGGTCTGTTCACGGCCTTCCAGAACGTCGAGAAACTCGACCTGTCCAACCGCCCGTTCCATATCACCGGCGACGCCGGCCACGAAGCGGATGCGCACGCGGTCATCATCGCCACCGGCGCCAAGGCCAACTGGCTCGGGCTCGAGAACGAACAGCGCCTGGCCACCAGCGGCGGAGGGGTCAGCGCCTGCGCCGTGTGCGACGGCGCGCTGCCCGCCTTCCGCGACAAGCCCCTGGCCGTGGTCGGCGGCGGCGACTCGGCCTGTGAAGAGGCCCTCTACTTGACGAAGTTCGCCAGCAAGGTGCACATGATCCACCGCCGCGATGAACTGCGCGCCAGCAAGATCATGCAGGAGCGCGTGCTCAACCACGGGAAAATCCAGATGGAATGGAACTCGGTGGTGGTGGATGTGCTGGGCGATGACTTCATCACCGGCGTGAAGCTCAAGGACACGAACAACGACGAGGAGCGCGAATTGCCGGTCGGCGGCATGTTCGTCGCCATCGGCCACACGCCGATCACCCAGTTCCTCGAAGGCCAGGTCGACCTGGACGACGCCGGCTACATCAAGCTGCCCGACGCCGGCCGGTCGTTCACGAACATCGAAGGCGTCTTCGCCGCCGGCGACGTGGCCGATCACACCTACCGCCAGGCCGTCACCGCCGCGGGCATGGGCTGCAAAGCCGCCATCGACGCCGAACGCTGGCTGGGCGAGCAGGGATTGGATTGAAACGGGGTTCCCCGGTCGCGATCAGGACCTCGGCCGTGTCTTGAGAAAGCAGAGCCGCGCGAAGGACTCGTCCCCAAGCCCTTACTCCCCGTGCTTCTGCGCCATGTACTTCAGCTTGCGCTTGACCAGGTCCGTCATCTGGTTCAACTCGCTCTCCGGGCCCGGGGTCCACGCGGCCCAGTGGATCGTCACGGCGCACTTGGCCGAGCGGATGCCGTCGCGGATGAATTTCGACAACCGCCGCATCGGAAGGGATGCGATGAAGTCCTCCTCCAACGGCAACACCACCTTCGGGTGCTCCGCGTCCGGAACGAGGTAGGCGAACTGGTCGATCGTGCGGCCGCGATCGTCGCAATAGGTGAACTGCACCGTCCATTTCCACCCGCTGCTGTACCAGATCAGGCTGCGGCGCATGCGAGAGCACTCGTCCATCTGGTCAATCAGCGTCTGGAAGTTGCGCTGCTGGTGCGCTTTGAGCGGCTGGATGAGGTCTTCGAGTTCGGGCTCCTGCCAGCGGTCGTGCCAGGGAAGCCGCAAGTTCGGGATGGTGCTTGATGTCATCGGATCAGGCTCCCGGAAACGCTCATTGGTCAACATAGCTCGCCATTTCTACGTGCGGCCGGCCCTACTGGTTCCGTCCGTGGCAGTGCTTGTACTTCAGCCCCGAGCCGCACGGACAGGGATCATTCCTGCCGATCTTCGCCCGTCCCCCACCCCCGGCACCCCCGGCACCGGACCTGCCTGATCCGGACCCCACCTGTTTCTCCCTATTCTGCACGACTTTACGATCTTTTTCAACCGGCCCGGCCTCCGGATCCGGCGGCTGCTGGCCTGCGCGGATGTAGCGGGCCAGCCACTCAAAGCGCGGTAAAGTGTGCTCGTAAAAGCGGATATAGCCGGGACACAACACCGACGCCTCCGGCACATCCCCGCCCTGCGGACGGTGCTTCGGGCACCCACCGTAGCAGAACGCCTTGAACTGGCAGACTTTGCATTTCTCCGGCAGATTCTGCTTCCGCGCGGCGAACTGGCCGATCCGCTCGTTCTCCGTCCGGTCGAACCATTCCATGTCCAGACCGTTCACCGACGCATCATCCTGTGGCGTCAGGGTTTGCATGTCTTCTACCGTATCGATGTCCCGCCCGGCGTGGCTCTCTTCCTTGAACATCTCGCCGTGTACACGCAGCCCCACCGGCATGCTGCCGTCCAGGGCGATCTCGTTCTTCCACTGTCGGTCGCCAATCTGCGCAAGCTGCCACCGCCGCTCCACGAAGTGGTCGCAGCCGAACACCGCCCCGTCGTGCTCGATGGTCATCTGGCTGTGGCAGGCCCCATCCAGGATGCAAAACGGCATCTGCCCCAGCACCAGCTTGTTGAGCACCGCATCAAAAATCCGCACGCTCACGCGCTTGCGGTACTTTTCGAACCACAGGTCGAACGCCTTGCACAGAAACTCGCCATACGCATGCGGGTCCGGCGAATACGGCGCCATCACCGTCTTCCCCGGGTTCTCCGGGTCCGGTTCCCACTCCACGGCCGGGATGAATTGCACCCACCTTGAACCCAGCTTCAACAAGTACTGGAACACTTCCACCGGGTGATGCACGTTCACATCGTTGAGTACGCACAGGATGTTGTACTCCACCGCATGCTTCTGCAGGTACCGGTGCCCCCGCAACACCTGGTCGCTCGAGCCGTCCTGCCGGTTGGTCAACCGGTAGTGATCATGAAAGCGCGGCGGCCCGTCCACGCTCAGACCGATCAGGAAGTCGTGTTTCTTGAGGAACTTGCACCAGTCGTCGTTGAGCAGCGTGCCGTTGGTCTGCAGTGCGTGCATCACGGTCTGCCCCGGCCGGCGGTATTTCTCCTGGTACTCGATCGCCTTCTCAAAGAAATCCAACCCCGCCAGTGTCGGCTCGCCGCCCTGCCACGCGATCGTCACCTCGTCGGCAAACTTCGGCAGCACCCCGGCGAAGATCTCCTCCAGCGTCGAGAGCTTCATCCGATGCTCCCGGCCGTCGTAGATCGCCTTCGTCGGCAGGTAATAGCAGTAATGGCAGTCGAGGTTGCACAGGGCCCCGACCGGCTTGATCATCACCGTCACGCGGCTGGGTTGGAGAACACGCAAGGACATAGAGCCCTGCAGTGTATCACGCCACAGGGGCACGCGGCAAACCGGCAGCACGTAAATGTAAATGGAGCACGGAATTAGGTTGTGAGTGTCCGAAGCAGCCGGCCGGCGACGCGAACGCCTGGGGAAGGACCCGACGGGGCGACTGGCTAACTGGTGAAGCGGCCGGGCATTTTTTGCCAACACGACCCACCGGGCCGCATACCGCATCCTGTCGCCGACCGAGGGGAGCCGGGTGCCAGGAGCGACGCCTTGTTCTGCATTATGTTGTTATCCAGCTTATGTAGACGACGAAATCGGATCCTTCCCGGCCGCAAGTCACCTCCAGGAATCGTGCGTTCGGCAGATCCAACTTTCGATCAATCCGGTCAGTCAGATCATCGATCTTCCACCATGGCTTGCCTCGCCCAATCTGAATACTTGCTTTCGAATCGGTTCCAGTTGTCATCACCGTGTTGGACTTGAATTCATCAACTTCCGCATCAGAAAGCGTGTGAGAAGCACATTTAGCCCGGTTGCAGTCGGTGGAGCATGAGATT
>CAZHJL010000037.1:0-44174 GCA_964532795.1 uncultured Phycisphaeraceae bacterium
TCAGCGCCTTGCGCAACCAGTTGACACTATTCGAGTAATGTTGGGACAGTAGTGAGGTGCAGTACGTCTCCGAGAGGTCCGAGGTGTTCGCAGACCGTCTGATCGGCTTCGCAGTCACCCAGACCTGAAGGTCCGGCTTGGGCAAAGAACAACCCCGACGTCGAGCGTCGGGGCTGTGGTTGGGTCTTCATCAGTGATCCCCGGATCCAAGCCGCTCGCGCGTCACAGCACCTCGAAGATCGACTGCGTTCGCAGGACGATGCCATTGCTGCCGAGGAGGTGGTAGCTCTGGATGTGGTATTCGCGTTTGTAGCGTTGGGCGTCGAGGACGGTGAGGCAGGCCGCGCCGTCAGGGTCGGTCCAGGCGTAGGAAAGCGAGTCGGTCTCGGCGGCGAAGTCGCGCATTTCGCGCATCGTGGCGTTGTAGAGGTTGTCGGTCAGCGTTTCGGTCTGGATGGTGGTCACGTAGCCGATCTTGCCGCTCGGGTCGTGCTCGTAGTCCTTTTCGCCGATGCACGGCAGGGCGTAGACGAGACCGTTCTCGGGCAGATGATCGCCGTTTTCGATGACCACTTCGGCCATGGTTTCACCTTCGGCGGCGAAGCGAACCATATGGCCGGCGGGGACGATCCACGACTCGACTTCATAGTGATCACCGCGATAGGTTCGCCGCCCTTCCATGGGGAACAACTCCGGGTGGAGCGGGCGGCCGTACACCATCAAACGGAACATCTGTGCATTACTGGATTTGTGGCTAACGCTCATAGCAGTCCTTGCGATCTTTCTCTCTAAGGGGGAAACACACCCCGTCTGGGGGGCCGTGTTCGCGGCGGGTTAATTTTCCGGCGGATTATAGTGAGTCGTCTGCCATCGCGGAACCCCCAATTTTGCTTTTTTCCAAAGGATTTTTCCTCCTAACTCCTTGTGCAGGCACGCCCAACGGTGTGCCGATAACAGAAGGCAGTCGGTCCGCCCCTCCCGCGCGGCCGGTGGTGCGAGTGCGCAATGGCTGACATGCAAGATATTTACGGCATGATCGAGGCGATCGACGACCCGAGCGTCGATCAGGCCATCGCCGCCGCCATCCCCACCGCCGACCCCAAGGCGCTCGGGCTGATGACCGACCTGCTTTCCCGACGCGCGCGAAGCCCCGCCCGCGCCACGCTTATCGCCAACCTGCATCGCCTTCCGCCGGATGCCAGAAGTCTTGTGATCAACCAGGCACCCGCGTTCGGCGACGCCTTGCGCGACGCGGCGCGAGCGAGGCAGACGGAAGCGTGCGTGAATCTCGCGGCGGTGATCCGCCAGTCCGGCGAGATGTCGCTGGCCTACCTGCTCAGCGACATGTTCCGCCACGCCAGCCCGAAGGTCCGCGAGGAGGCGGGCCTTTGCATGCTGGAGCTGGCTCAACGCGCGCAGGCGGACCCGCGTCCCGGGCACACGCCGCAATCCCCGGCCGGGCAGGTGGCGTACTTCCAGACGGCGCTGATCGAATCGCTGGAGACGGACAGCGACAACGCGCGTCGGCTGCTGCTGGCCGCGTGCATGCTTTCGCCGCGCAAGATGGGCGGGCTGATGTCGATTCTCGCCCGATCGGAACATCCGCTGTCGCTGGCGGCCAAGTCGATGCTGCTCGAGCCGGATCACCCGGCCGTGCGCCGGGCGCTGCTGATGCTCGGGCAGGTGCGGGCGCTGGCCGAGTCGGTGACGCAGGGCCTGCAGTGGGCGGTGCGTGAAGGCTGCCTGTCGCAGGTGATCGAGCAAGCCCACCTGTTGCTGGTGCCGGAGATCGCCCGTCCGCTGGCGAAGCTGGACGACCCGCACCAACTGGTCGCCCCGGCCGAGGAGTTGGAGCAACTGCCGGCGCACGTGACGCGGCAGTTGGCGCGCTGGATCGCCGCGCTGCCGCTGGAGGGGTATGAGAAGGTCGAGCACCTGGCGCGGCTGGTGCGGCTGCCGGATGCGCTCAGCCGGCTGAGCGTGCTGCATCAACTGATGCGCCTCAGTCCGGGCCAGGACGCGAGCAACGCGATGGAGGCGGTGGCGGACTTTTGCTTCGACGCGGAGGAATCGATCGCGCGGCTGGCCTTCCGCCACCTTCGGGCGGCGAACTGGGAACCGATGATCAACCTCCTGCCGCGCTTGATCAACAGCGTGCACGAAGGGCTGCGCGAGGAGGCGAGCAAAGCGCTGGCGCCGATCGCGTTCGCGCGGCTGTGGCACGGCTGGCGACGGATGACCGAGGAGCAGCGTCTCGCGGCCGGGCGGGCACTGATCAAGATCGACCCGACCTTCCACCAGCAGTTGACGGCGAAGCTGGACAGCGAGACGCGAGGCGACCGGGTGCGAGCGCTGGCCGTCATCCAGGGGCTCAACCAGGGACCGTTCTTCGAGGCGACGCTGATCGAACTGTCACAGGACCGCGACGAGGTGGTTGCGGCGTCGGCGGTACGGGCGCTGGGGACGGCCGAGTCGCACGATGCGACGGTGGCGCTGGAGATCGCGCTGGAGCATCCGGATGCGCGGGTGCGGGCGAACGCGGTGGAGGCGCTGGAGCAGACCAAGTCCACGCGTCATATCGCGCGGCTGACGGAGATGGCCCGCAGCGATGCCAACCGCCCCCGGGCCAACGCCATCAAGGCGCTCATGGAGTTGAGCACCGGCGAGGCGATGCATCACCTCGGGGCGATGCTGACCGACACGCGGCCGCAACAGCGCATCAGCGCGCTGTGGCTGGTCGAGACGCTGGGCGTGGTCGACGTGGCGCGATCGGTGGCCGACCTGGCCACGGCCGACCGGAACAAGGACGTGAAGAACCGGGCGCGAAAGGTATTCCACGCGATGGTCGACCAGATGCGCGGCGCGGAGGCGGCGACCGCGGCAGACCGGCGGATGACCGGGTAGGACGGCGCCGGGAAGCGGGCGAGCGCCAGGAAGCGGGTTAACCGGTTGACTGGTTGATTGGTTAACTGGTCGGATTGGCGCGACGGGTGGCGGGCCGCTCCGGAAAGCTTCGAGCGCCCGATCGGGATCGTGCCTTGCCGACGGAAAGCGCGTGAGGCGACTTTGGCCGGAGCAAACCAACAGCAACAACCCAGTTAGCCACGCAACCAGTTAACCGACGAAGCAACCAACCAGCATGCTCACTTTCCTTGCCAACGACTCGGTCCTGAACGAATCCATGAACCAATGGGGCGGGGATCTGCTGGACGTGCGGTGGATCTTCTTCGCATTGTCGGTGCTGGTGCTGGTGATGGCCGGCATCTACATCTACCGGCGGGTACACCGCGCCCCGGGTGATGCTGCGCCGCTGATCACGTTCAACGATGTGGCCGGGCGTCTGGGGCTGTCGTGGCGCGGGCGCTGGTTGCTCATTCGCATCGCGCGGCAGCAGCAACTGCCCACCCCGCTGGCCCTGCTGCTGGCGCCGGGGACGCTGTCGCATCACACGAAGCGCTACGCGGCGGCGATGCAGCCGGGTCGGCGTCAGCGCACAATCGTGGCGGTCAACGCGTTGGGCAAGTCGCTCTACGGGCGGGACTGGACGCCGCTCGAAGGCTGAATCGCGGCGGCCACTGCGCCCGGCATACGCTTCCCGCTGATCACATCCCCAGCGCCTTGGCCATCGTGGAGCCCAGGTCGGCCGGGCTTTCGGCGATGGCGACACCGGCATCCCTCAGGGCGCGGACCTTGGAGTCCGCGTCGCCCTCGCCGCCGGAGATGATCGCGCCGGCGTGGCCCATGCGTCGTCCGGGCGGCGCGGTGCGTCCGGCGATGAAGCCGGCGACCGGCTTGTTGACGTGGCGCTGGATGAAGTCGGCCGCCTGCTCTTCATCGGTGCCGCCGATCTCGCCGATGATGAGGATGCCGTCGGTCTGCGGGTCGGCGTTGAACATGACCAGGCAGTCGATGAAGTTCAGGCCGCGCACCGGATCGCCGCCGATGCCCACGCAGGTGGTCTGGCCGATGCCGAGGTTGGAAGTCTGCCACACGGCCTCGTAGGTGAGCGTACCGGAGCGGCTGATGATGCCGATGGCGCGTTTGGACTCGGCCTGGTCGGCGGGCTTGTGGATGTAGCCGGGCATGATGCCGATCTTGCATCCCGAACCGTTGACGCCGGGGGTAATGACGCCGGGGCAGTTCGGCCCCAACAGCCGCACGCCCTCTTGGCGTCGGGCATCGAGCACCTGGCGCACGCGCACCATGTCGAGCACGGGGATGTGTTCGGTGATGCAGACGATGAGTTTGATCCCGGCGTCCATCGCCTCAAGGCAGGCGTCGGCGGCGAAGGCAGGCGGGACGAAGATCATGGTGGCGTCCGCGCCGGTGGCCTCGACCGCTTCGGCACAGGTATTGAAGACGGGCAGGCCGTTGACATCCGTCTGGCCGCCCTTGTTGGGCGTGACCCCGCCGACGAGTTTGGTGCCGTACTCGAGGCAGTTCTTCGCGTGAAATGCGCCGGCCGAGCCGGTGATGCCCTGGCCGATGACGACGGTGTTCTTGTCGACGAGGATACTCATGGGCAGCCGAGTCCTTCTGGGTCCGAAACGGGCGGGTAAGGTAACGCGCCGGGTGGCGGTGGGCCAGCGGGGCGGGTGGTGGTCGGAGGCGACAGCGGCGCGCGGCCGCCTGTCGTTCTTCCTGGCCAACCAGTCAACCGATCAACCCTCCGCCGGCACGTCCCCGTGGCGCACTTCGATGCGCGAGTGGATGCCCCCGCGGCCGGACCATTCGGTCACCACCGTCAGCCAGCGCGGGGCCATCAGCTTCACCAGGTCGTCGCAGATCACGTTCGTCACTTTTTCGTAGAATGCCCCCTCGTTGCGGAAGCTCTGGTAGTAGAGCTTCAGGCTTCTGAGTTCGACGCACCGCGCGGCCGGTCCGTAGCGCAGGATCACGCGGCCGAAGTCGGGATGGCCCGTCTTGGGGCAGACCGACGTGAACTCCTCCGAGATGTGCTCGATGGTATAGGCGCGATCGGGAAACGGGTTGTCGAAGCACTCGAGCTGTTCGTAATCTGGCATGCAACCATGATAGCCGCGTTGCGTAGGATCGGCAGAGAGAAACCCCATGACCATCAGTGACTCGTTCACGTTCCTCCATCGCTACATCCGGCATCCGAAGAAGGTCGGGGCCATCGCGCCGAGTTCGAAGTATCTCGCGCGCGAAATGGTGCGCGGCCTCGAGGTGGGGCCGGATCAGTGCATCGTCGAGTTCGGCCCGGGCACCGGCCCGTTCACCGAGGCCATCCGGGAGATCCTGCCCGATCCGGCCAACTATATCGGCATCGAACGCGACCCGAAGTTCGTGGCGATCCTCCGCGAGAGATTCCCGGAGTTGAAGTTCATCGAGGGCTCGGCCGAGCATGCGGATCAGTACCACGCCGAGGCGGGGCTCGGGCCGGTGCGCGCCATTCTGTGCGGTCTGCCCTTCGCAAGCTGGCCCACCGACGTGCAGGACCGCGTGATCACCGCGATGGACAACCTGCTCCAGCCTGGCGCTGAGTTTCGCACCTTCACCTACGCCATCTGCCACTTCATGAAGCAGGCCATCCGCTACCGCCAACGCATGACGGAACTGCTGGGACCGATGGGCCGCAGCCCGCTGGTGTACAGGAACATCCCGCCGGCGTACGTGATCTCGTGGCGAAAAGAACGAAAGACCGAGACTGCGGATGAGCGCGGATGAACGCGGACAGGAGATGGAACCACAGATGCACACGGATGCACACGGGTTCCGGTCTCGGCTATCGGAGTTCGGGTCTCGCGGAAGAATCGGGCGTGAGCGCGTTCCAAGCCCCCTGCGCCTTTGCGGGAGACTTCTTCTTTCCTGAATCCGCGGAATCTGCGGGCCAATCTCCTCCGAAACCCGAGACCCTTCGCTTCCTGCTAGATTACCCGCATTCCGACACCCGACGCGGAGATGGTCATGCCCGAGACGATTACCGAAGAACAGGTGCGCCACGTCGCCCTGCTGTCGCGGCTGAGGCTCAGTGACGAGGAGGTCCACCGCTTCGCCGCGCAGCTCTCGTCCGTGCTGGACTACATGTCCAAGCTCAATGAACTGGACGTTGACGACGTCGAGCCGATGGCGCACGCGATGGACTTCACGAACGTGCTGCGCGAGGACGCGGAAACCGAGGGCATGCCGGTGGACGCGGCCCTGGCCAACGCGCCGGACCAGTCGCCGCCGTTTTTCAAGGTCGTCAAGGTGCTGGGCGAAGGCCCCGGCGCCTAGGCATTGAGCACCCGCCACGAGCCGCGGTCGCAAGGAAGCGGTCCGGATGGAACAATCGCGGCACGCGGCCGCACCACGACGAGACATACACCGACGATGGACCCGACCCAGACAACGATGACCCAACTGCGTGACGCGATCGCCGCGAAGCAGGTGAGCGCGGCCGAGGCGGTGGAGGCCTACCTCGATCGCATCACGCGGCACGATCCGGCCCTTCACGCCTACCACGAGTTGTACCTCGAACGCGCCCGGCAGCGCGCGGCCGCGGTCGACGCGGGCGAGATCACCGGCCCGCTGGCCGGCGTGCCCCTGGCCGTCAAGGACAACATGTGCAGCGACTGGGGGCACACGACCTGCTCGTCGCGCATGCTCGAGAACTTCGCCGCGCCGTACACCGCCACGGCGCTGATGAAGCTGGAGGCGGCGGGGGCGATCATTCTCGGCAAGACGGTGCTCGACGAGTTCGCGATGGGTTCGAGCACGGAGCACGGCGCGTTCGGCCCGACGCGCAACCCATGGGACGCCTCGCGCGTGCCCGGCGGCTCGTCGGGCGGGTGCGCCGCGGCGATGGCGGCCGACCTGTGCGCGGGGGCGGTGGGCTCGGATACCGGCGGCTCGATCCGGCAGCCCGCGGCTTACTGCGGCGTGGTCGGCATGAAGCCCACCTACGGGCGCGTCAGCCGCTGGGGGTTGGTGGCGTTCGCGTCGAGTCTCGATCAGATCGGGCCGATCACGCATTCGGTCGAGGACGCCGCGCTGCTGCTGCAGGTGATCGCGGGCCACGACGAGCGCGACTCGACCAGCGCCAGACTGCCCGTGCCCGACTACGTGACCGACCTGGACCGGCCGCCGGACAACCTGCGGATCGGTTTGGGCAAGCAGTACCTTTCGGACAGCAACTGTCCGGCGGTGGCCAAGGCGATCGAGCAGGCGATCGCCATCTACGAGGGCGCGGGCGCGACGGTGGTGGAAGTCGACCTGCCGCACACCGCGTACGGCATCCCGACGTACTACATCGTGGCCCCGGCCGAGGCGTCGAGCAACCTGGCGCGATACGACGGCGCGCATTACGGCTACCGGGCGGGCGAAGCGCGGGACATCGTCGATCTGTACGCGCGAAGCCGCGAAGAGGGGTTCGGTGACGAAGTGAAGCGCCGCATCATGCTGGGCACGTACGCGCTTTCGAGCGGCTACTACGACGCGTACTACCTTCGCGCCCTGAAGGTGCGGCGGCTGATCAAGAATGATTTCGATCGCGCGTTCGAACAGTGCGACGCCATCGTCTGCCCCACCACCACCGATCCGGCCTTCCGCTTCGGCGAGAACGCCGACGATCCGTTGGCGATGTACATGAACGACGTGTACACGGTGAACTGCAATCTTGCGGGGATTCCGGGCATCAGTCTGCCGGCCGGGCTGGAGACGATCGACGGCGTGCGCGTGCCGATCGGTCTGCAGATGCTCGGCGCGGCGTTCGACGAGCAGAAGCTGTTGCGGATCGCGCGGCTGTGGGAACTGGCCGCGGGCTCGCCCGTGGGACGCCCGGCACTGTAGAATCACGTTGAACCGCGCCACAAGACGGAGAACTGAAGCATGGCCGAGGACGGCAAGTGCTACATCGGCGTTGACCTGGGCGGCACGAACATCCAGACGGGCATCCTCGACGCCCGCGGCAAGGTGCTGGCGCGAGCGAAGAAGAAGACCAAGGCGGAACTTGGGGCCGACGAGGTGGTCAAGCGCATCGCGCGGACCATCAATGACGTGATCAGCGAGTCGAAGGTGCCGCGCGACAAGGTCGGGGCGGTGGGCATCGGCGCGCCGGGGGCGATCGACTTCGAGCGCGGCATCGTGCTCACGGCCGTGAATCTGCGCTGGAGCGACTATCCGCTGGGCAAGGTGCTCGGGGGTATCGTCGAGTTGCCGGTGGCCCTGGACAACGATGTGAACGTCGGCGCGTGGGGCGAATTCGTCGCCGGCGCGGGCAAAGGCCGCGAGATCCGGGACATGCTTGGCGTGTTCGTCGGGACGGGCATCGGGGGCGGGCTGATCCTGGACGGCAAGCTGTATCACGGGGCGCGTCAGACGGCCGGCGAAATCGGTCATACCGTCATTCACGCGGACGGGCCGCTCGGGCGACGGACGCTGGAGAACGCCGCCAGCCGCACGTCGATCGTGAACCTGCTGCGGCAGTTGATCCTGTCCAACCAGGCGAGCGGCCTGTTGGAGATGACCGGGGGCGACCTTGACCAGATCCGCTCGAAGGTGCTGGCGCAGGCCATGGCGGAGAAAGATCCGCTGACGATGCGGGTTTTGCGTCAGGCGGCGGAGTACGTGGGTATCGCGATCGCCAACACGGTGACGCTGCTGAGCCTGCCCATGGTGGTGCTCGGCGGCGGGGTGGTGGAGGCGCTGGACAAACCTTTCGTGGACTGGGTGCGTAACTCTTTTCAGGAACATGTGTTTCCGAGCGAATTACAGGACTGCAGAATTCGGGCCAGTCGGCTTGGTGATGATGCGGGTCTTGTTGGGGCGGCGTTGCTGGCCAAAGAGCGCGTAACCTGTGGAAAACTAAAAAATTGACAAAATAGGCAAATTGGCCTTGACTGGAAATACATCTTTCCATTACAAAATCTCACGTTGACTACGTTCAGTGGTCGACCGTAGTCAACAAGAGAGCTTTCTCCCCTCCGCCCCGTTGTCGCTTCGGCGGCAGCGGGGTTTTAGAAGTACCCCACTATATTCAGAGCGAAACGCTTTTTGACGGGGCCGGACTGCGGTCTCCTGAGGGGTCGCTCCTGTTCGCGGGGTTGCCGCGCCGGCGGGCGTGAGGTGGAATGACTACTGGCCGTCCACGATGCGCACCAGCACCGTGCGCGTGCGCGGCCCATCGAACTCGCAGAAGAAGACCCCCTGCCAGGTGCCCAGCACCAGCTTGCCCTCTTCGATCAAAACGGTCACGCTCGAGCCCATCATGGAAGCTTTCACATGGCTCGCGCTGTTGCCCTCCGCATGCTGATAGAACGGCTGCCGCCACGGCACCATCAGATCGAGTTGCCGCAACATGTCGTGCACCACGTCCGGATCCGCATTCTCATTGATCGTCACCCCGGCCGTGGTGTGCGGCACGTAGACGATCACATACCCGGACTGCACACCACTCTCGCGCACCACTTGCTGCACGTCGCGGGTGATCGCGAGGAACTCGTCGCGCCTGGATGTGCTGATGCGGAGTTGATGCATGGCAATCAATTCAGATGTTCACCACAGAGAACACAGAGGAAGATGCCGTGCTGTTCTCTGTGCCTCCGCGGTGATGATTCCTATCTGTGTGCATCCATGTGCATCTGTGGTTCCATTCACTCCCACTCCCCTGTCTCCAGGTACTTCTGCATTCCCGCCGCCGCGGTGCGGCCGGCGCCCATCGCGAGGATCACCGTCGCCGCGCCGCTGACGATGTCGCCGCCGGCGAAGACGCCCTTCTTGCTGGTGCGCAGGCTCTGCTCATCCGCTTCGATGTAGCCCCACTTGTTGGTCTTCATGTCGGGCGTGGTCGACTGCACCAGCGGATTCGCGCCGGTGCCCACGGCGATGATGGCCACGTCCAGCGGGATCTCGTATTCGCTGCCTTCGATCGGCACAGGCCGGCGCCGGCCGGAATCATCGGGCTCGCCCAGTTCCATCTTGATCAGCCGCACGCCGGTGAGATACCCCTCATCGTTGCCGAGGAATTCCACGGGATTGTGCAGGTTGAGAAACGCAACGCCCTCATCCTTCGCGTGGTGCACTTCCTCGGCGCGGGCGGGCATTTCCTCCTGGCCGCGCCGGTAGATGATCATCGCCTTTTCCGCCCCGAGGCGCAGCGCCGAACGCACGGCGTCCATGGCCGTGTTGCCGCCGCCGAAGACCGCCACCTGCCGGCCCTTGCAGTCGTAGATCGGCTGGTCGTAGGTGTCCGGATCGTACGCCTTCATCAGGTTGACGCGGGTGAGGAACTCGTTGGCCGAGTAGACGCCGCCGTAGTGTTCACCGGGGATATTCAAGAAGCGCGGCAGGCCCGCCCCGGTCGCGATGAACACCGCGTCGTAGCCTTCCTCTTCCATCAGTTCGTCGATGGTCACGCTCTTGCCGACCACGCAGTTGGTGACGAACTCGACGCCCATCTTCCGCATGTTGTCCACTTCCTCGCGGACGATGTCCTTGGGCAGGCGGAACTCGGGAATGCCGTAGACGAGCACGCCGCCGATTTCGTGCAGGGCTTCGAAGACGGTGACTGCGTGCCCGCGCTGGATCAGGTCGCCGGCGCACGAAAGCCCGGCCGGGCCCGAGCCGACGATCGCCACCTTCTTGCCTGTCGGCGGCGCGATCTTCGGCAGACCGACCTGGCCGGTCGAGCGCTCGTAGTCGGCCACGAACCGTTCGAGGTAGCCGATGGCCAGCGGCGTCGAGCGCTTGCCCATGATGCACGCGCCTTCGCACTGGTTCTCCTGCGGGCACACGCGGCCGGTCACCGCCGGCAGCACGTTGTCCTCGCGAATGAGCGCGGCGGCCTTCAGGTACTCGCCCTCAAGCACCAGCTCGACGAACTCCTTGATCTGCACGCCGACGGGGCAACCCTCGACGCACTTGGGATCATTGCACGTCAGGCAGCGCTGCGCCTCCTTCTCGGCCACGGCCGAGAGCAGGCCCTGGTTGACTTCGAGAAAGTTGTGCGCGCGCTCGTGGGGATCCTGCTCCGGCATCCGCTGCCGCGGGATCGCCATCCGTTCCTTGGGTTTGAGCTTCTCGGCCATGGGATCGGGTCTCGGGTCTGGGGTTTCGGGTCTGGGAAGAGGAGTTTCCCGCAGATTACGCAGATCTCGCAGATTCAGAGAAAGAGGTCGCTCGCGAAGGCGCGAAGGCGCAGAGAGAAGAAGAACAGGATGGAACCGCCGATGAACGCAGATGAACACAGATGGCTTCTTCCATGAAGCTCCAGAATCCCAATCTGTGCATATCCGTGCGCATCTGTCGTTCCAACTCCTTCCAGCGTTCATCCGCGTTCATCCGCGGTTCCAACTCTCTTCTGATCCAAAGCTGCCCCATCTGCGGGCAATTCTTCTCTGTGTCTCCGTGGTGAGATCACTTCTGCTCTGCGGTTTCGATCTGCTTCTCCAGCTTGCACTGATGCACCAACTCCAGGTCGCGCTGCGGGTCGGCCTCGAACTTCTTCAGGCTTTCCTGTTCGCGATCCTTGTACAGGCGGTTGCGTTGGGCGAGGTTTCTGAAATCCACTTCGTGCGCGTCGAACTCCGGGCCGTCGACGCAGGCGAACTTGCTTTCGCCGCCGACGAGCACGCGGCAGCCGCCGCACATGCCGGTGCCATCGACCATGATCGGGTTCAGGCTGACCATCGTCTTGATCCCGTGCGGCCGGGTGACTTCCGCCACCGCGCCCATCATCGGAATCGGCCCGATCGCCAGTACGAAGTCGATCTGCTTACCGGCGTCGATCAGTTCCTGCAGCTTCGCGGTGACAAAGCCCTTCTCGCCGTAGCTGCCGTCGTCGGTCATGATGAATGCTTCATCGCTGGTGGCGCGGACTTCATCTTCGAGGATCAGCAGATCCTTCGTGCGCGAGCCGACGATGGTGATCACGTGGTTGCCGGCCTGCTTCATGGCGACCGCGGTCGGATAGGCGATGGCCGTGCCCACCCCGCCGCCGATGACCACGACCGTGCCGTACTGCTCGACATCCGAAGCCTTGCCCAGCGGGCCGACCACGTCGAGGATGCAGTCGCCGGCCTCGAGCGAATTGATCAGCTTGGTGGTCTTGCCGATGCCCTGGACGATGATGGTGATCGTGCCCGATTCGGTATCCGCGCCGGCGACGGTCAGCGGAATGCGCTCGCCATGCTCATGCGGCCGCAGGATGATGAACATCCCCGCCTCCCACCGCCGCGCAACACGCGGGGCGCGGATGACCAGGCGCTTGACATCAGATGAAAGAAACTGGGCTTCAACAATCTCAAACATCACCGGCTCCAGAACGGGGGTGAACAACAGAGCGTGGCCGCCCGCGGCCGGGGAAATGCAGACCGACGGGCGAGTTGATCATCGTAAAGTAGACATGGAGGTCGGGCAAGGGAGTGGGGTTGGGGTTGATTGGTTGACTGGTTGACTGGTGGTGATGGTCGCGGGGCTCTGGTGCCACTGGCGGCTTGTCCACCAGTGTCCGCGTGATGCTCGTGGTGGCGTCAGAGGGGGCCCAGGGATTGGAATCCCTGGGCTTCGGGGGTGGCGGCGCGAAGCAAGGAATGCCAGCCGACGCGTAGGCTTAGCTCGCGGAACGGCTGAACCGTCCTGGCGCGCTGTGAGTGGGGCTTGATGGCCACAACAGCACTCACACGTAAATAATCCGCCGATAAATGTGTCAAAAGTGTACATGTTTTGCCCCCGTTTCGCGCCGTTTCCGTTGGTTTCTGCGGGATCATGCAGAATCCGGCGCGCTTCATATGGGCGTGTCTTGCTGTCGGACGGGTATTTCATGGCGAAATCCAAAGAGGTGAATGACGCGATCCCAGGCTCGGACGAGTGGCTCCGGCGGCATGTTCGCCGGGCCGGCCAGGGGCAGATTGGAACCGGCAAAGCACGGACCAACCGCGCACGAGCGAGGCTGTATTATAGCAATTTGTTAGGTGATGTCAAGCGGAGAAAATGGCCGATCCACCCACCCGCGCCCGATACGAGCCGCGACCGTCAGGGAGCGAGGACCTGAGGTGATGCCGGACCGGCCCCGGACCACTCCCTGACGGTCGCGGCTCGTACCGCAGGCCCACGGTGGTCGCGGGCGTGGTGTAAGCATAACGCCAAGGGCGCCAAGGGAAGAGGAGACCGCCAAGGGTCGGGGCGTGATGCCGCGCTCACGCAGTCCGCCGTAGGGCTTCGCTCGATCGCGGCACACACCGGCGCCCCTTCACCGGTCATACGACACCGCCACCGCTCCCTGACTGTTGATGCGGATTCTCAGTCTCTCCCCCGGCGTGGCGATGCCGCCTTCTTTCCATTCGTGTTGTCGGCCGTCGAGTTCGAATCCGGCGGCCATGATGAACAGGTCGGCGGTGGGTCTGCTGAAGGTTGCGTGGGCGCCGGGTTCGAGCGTCGGCACGTGCTCGGTCCACGACGCGCCGTTGGCGGTGAGCGTGCAGGTGATTCGTGTGAGCGGCCGGCCGGTGGCGTTATCGATGATGATCACCGGATCCCCGGCCGCGCTTGCGATGAAACGGGCGACGACGAACACGGCAACCGCAGCCAGGAGCGCGGCTGTGAGGATGATGGCCAGGAGTGCGAGTCTTGCTGCGCGGGGCATGGTTGCGGCTCCGGCGCGCCTTCCGCAGTCTATTCTACCATCGCAGTGCCCTTGCCGGCGTGGGCGCCGGCGGCCGGCATCGGCTGGTCGGCTCAGGAGGAGATGCCGGCCCGTGCGGCTCGGACCTCATACCGCGTAAAGCAGCGGGACGAGCAGCAGGCCCGCGAAGAATCGCACGGCGACGAGCACAATCAGGCAGACGACCACCTCCATCGCATCCAGGTCGAACAGCCATTGCAGCAGGATGTAGAAGACGAGGAACGAGGCGATGAGGGTGACGAACCACAGCGGTATCCACGAGCTGAGGCCGAAATCGAGGGCGATGATGGCCGCGAGCTTCAGCGCGGCCGTCTGCAGCAGGCCGAAGCCCGCACCGGTGATCTTCGCCGTGAGGAAGAACGCGATAAGCCCAAGCGCGACGTTGATGACCAGGGCGAACAGCACGGCCGCCATCATGACGATCGGCCCGGTTGCACCCCCTGCGAACAGGCCGTAGACCAGCGAGAGGGCCAAGCCGACTGCAAGGATCGCCATCGGGATCTTGAATTCCTTGGGGTCGCTCACGGTGGTGCTCCGGAAAGGGAGTTGAGGTGCATCCCGGGGGATGCGGGATCAGTTCTGTTCGCCCAGTCTACAGACTAACACCGGCTCGTTCCCGCAAACGCCATCATGAGGACCGACGATCCCACATGCGGCCAACGACACGGCGACGCCCAGCGTTCGTGGTGGTGTATGAGTGGCGGTAGTTGGGTCGCGGGCTGCGGGCGCCGCCGACACGATGCGCTTGAGGCCACCGCGTACCCGCGCGTCAGGCCGCGCTTGCGACCATGCTCACGACCAGCCAGAGGATGACCTTCGGGACGGCCATGGCAAAGACGGCCAGGAAGGTGTCGCGGGCATCCTGATCGAAAAGCCAGATGAACAGGCCGGTCATGACCACCACCCAGGTGACCAGCGGGATGGGGATCACCAGGACGATCACGTTGGGGACGAAAAGCATCACGCCGGTGGCGAGCATGTCGGACGCTGCGTACTTGAGGATGGCGGTCTTGAGCAGGCCGAAACTCATCTGGAACCACGAGGCCGCCATGAACAGCACGACCATGCCCAGCGGCAGGCCGAGCAGCACCATGAGCGCCACAGTCAACACGCCGGCCTCGGCATTGTTCGCACGGTAGACCCCGGCCGCAGCGCAAACGACCACGCCGACGCCGAGGATGATGAGCGGTAAGAGGAGTTCTTTGATCTGCATGGTGTTCCCTGGAAGGTTGGTGGGGTATGGGGTTTCGCGTGCCCTCCTGCCCTTACCGGGGGCGTGGCTTCGTGCCCTCCTCCCCCTTCGTCGCTACGTCGCTCCGTCGCTACGTCGCTTCAGTTCCCTATCACCCCATCAAACTGCTCCAGTTCCGCGATTTCCTGCTTGCCGCGCAGGACGCGGAGCGTCAGGTGGTACTGCTTCGACTCGCCCGGTTTGAGGAACACGCGCGCCTTCGGATGGCTCTCGTTGTCCTTGCCGACCAGTGAGCCGTTGAACGGTTCGAGGCCGGTGACGTACGCGCCGCGGGGGCCGAAGTGTTGCCAGTTGCCCAGGCGCGGCAGCTCCTTCAGTGGGAAGGCCAGCTCCAGCCCGAAGCCCAGCTTGTCGTTGACCAGGCCGACATGGCGAAGGCCGTCGGCGTCGGCCTGGTCGTCCTCGATGAAGAAGACGTCGGAGAGCGAGCCGGTGCGATCGTCGCGCGGGCCGGACGCGGTCTTGAGGGCCATGAGCTGGGCATCGGAGTAAGTCACGCCCTCGGGCTGCCACAGCTCGGCCTTGCCGCGATAGATGAAGCGGCTGCCTTCATCCAGCAGCGGGTAGCCGAGGTTGCAGTGGTAGAGCCAGTTGTGGGCGCGTTTCGTGTCGCAGCGGTTGGTCACTTCGTCGGCGATGTCGATGGTCGGCTGGCCGAGCGTGCAGCGGATGACGCGGCGGATCTCGTAAGTCGGGCCGTAGAAGCGGCTGTCGCGGATGACGAGGGTGAGGGACATGTCCAGCCGGCCGCGCTGGGGATCGGGGTTGATGATGGATTCGACGGCCGCGGGGATGTTGGAGTAATGCCCGTGGAGCGAGGTCTGCTGCTGGTCCTCGATGCGCGGCCCGCCGATGTAGGCCGGGCCGCACGTGGTGACCAGCCCGCCGGGCCAGCCGTTCAGCCAGTCTTCGTCCACGTTGTAAGCGGGATTGGGCGGCTTGTAGCCGTTGGGGGTGAGGAAGGCGAGGTTGTGCTCGTTCCACGCGGCCTGGACGATGTCGCCCCCGCGATCCAGCGCGACGACGAAGCGCAGGCCGGCCCCGGTGTCCACGAACGCCACGCGGCAGGACTGGCCGCCGCACGGTTGCGGGTGGTCGATCGTGCCGGTGAGGATGCCCCCGCACTGGGCGGGATGCTCGAACTTGTTGATGCCGCTGTAACCGGAGGGCATGTGGTGTACTCCAAGGGTTATGGAAAGCGGGTAGAATCTATCGCGCCGCGGCCGGAGAGCCAAAGGACGGGGTGGCGGCGAGGGCTTTGGCGTTGATGGGTTGGCTGGTTGATTGGTTAACTGGTTAACTGGTTAACTGGTCAGAGAAGCGGCGGCGGATGGGAGGAGAGGGATCCGGGGATTGCGCAGATGGCGCCGATTTGGATCGGAGAAGAAGTGGAACCGCGGATGAACGCGGATGAACGCTGGAAGGAGTCGGAACGACAGATGCGCACGGATATGCACAGATTGGGATTCTGGAGCTTCATGGAAGAAGCCATCTGTGTTCATCTGCGTTCATCAGCGGTTCCATCCTGTTCCTCTTCTCTCTGCGCCTTCGCGCCTTCGCGAGGGACCTCTTTCTCTGAATCCACGAAATCTGCGTAACCTGCGGGCCCGTCTTTCCCGAGACACGAGACCCGAAACCCGAGAACTGACGCCATGCCGATTTACGAATACATCTGCAGCAAATGTGAGAAGACGACCGAAGCCCTTCGCCGCATGTCGGAGGCGGATGAACCGATCGCGTGCGAGCACTGCGGCAGCAAGAAGACCAAGCGTGCGCAGAGCGTCTTCGCGGCCAGCGGCACGAGCGCGGGGACGGGCGCGAGCGAGCATACGCACAGCCCGGGTTGCGGCTGCTGTGGCGGTGGTTCGTGCGGACTTTGATCCGGCGACCCGCACAGTGGCAGCACGCCGGCAGCGCCTGGTGAGCGATCTGCACGTCTTCGGATTCGATTTCCTTTAGTAAAGGCGCCGGCCTTTTCCGTGTTGCACGCGCGCATTCCGGGTCTACGTTTCGATACGTGGGATGGGGCCGGTTCCGCTCGTGCAGGGGGAACTCCGGTTTTTTCGTCATGGTATCGCCGCGCGGTCGGCGCGGTGTTGCGAGCGCATTGCGCGAGAAAGAGAGGCAAACATGATCAGGCGTCAGATGCTGTTTGCGGGAATGGTCGCCGCGATGGCGCTGGTCGGCCCGCCCGGCGCGGCCGGCGCGAACGTGGAGTACGTGAGCGTGTTCAAGACGTGGTTTAATCGCCAGACGTCTGCCGTGGATGTCAACCTGCAGCCGCCGGGTTTCTCGCCCTACGAGTTCTATGCGGGCGTATCCGGTGAGAGCATTGACGGCATCGCTGCCCCCACGGTCACCGGTCCGATCACCAACCCCGAACCAAGCCACAACGGCGGGGTGCTTGGATACAACGGCGTGGACTGGGATTACGGGGCTCCGACGTTCAATGGCGTCAGCGTGGACACGCAGAGCCAACTGGACGCACTGTTCGCGAACGGTACATACACCATCAACGTGCTCGGCGAGAGCGTCGATCTCGTACTCGCGGGCGACCTCTATCCGTCGTCGCCGCCGGTGATGTCGCTGACCGGTGGCACATGGTCCTCAACTATCTATGTCATGGATGCATCACAGCCACTGACGATCACCACGAACACGTTCACCGAGTACGGCACGAACGTGCTCGATGGCATCTCCATCGAAGTCTCGGGGCCCAACCACGAGAGCGAAGTGACACAGTTGTCCAGCAGCACACCGACGAAGATGGCCACGCTGAACGTGCCGCCCAACACGCTGACGCCCGGTCAATCCTATTACGTCGAGGCAAGCTTCATCACGGCGGCCGATCTCGTGACAGCAATCCCGGGCATGCCTGACGCATTCGGCGTCGCGGCATACGAGCAGGCCACCGAGTTGACCATCCAGGTCGTGCCGGAACCGACGTCGCTCGCGCTGCTGGGGGTCAGCGTGCTGATGATGATGCGTCGCCGCAGGTAGAACCGTTCCACGCGGAGCCGGGCGTGGCGCGGCGGCCCCCCGTGATGGTCGCTGTCTGCACCTGGTCCGCTGCGCGCCGGCTCCCGTGGCCCTCTCCGGTGCACTGCCGGACCTCGATGGGATGTGTCGCGATCGGCACTGCACGCCCCTGCGCTGGGTGACAGCCAGTTCCTCCTGTTGGCAAAGGCGGCAGACTCAGTACAATCCAGTCCTCTTTGGGGCCCGAAGCGCTGCCGCGCGGAACCTGGTACAGGGGGAATCCCGTCATGCCGTATCGCATTCGATTTGCGTTGCTGTTGTGCTGTGTGTTGTCGCTGGACCTGGTCGGTGGGCATGCCGCGGCCGAGGCGCCGCCTGACGATCGAGCCGTCTATGACGTGCCGCAGATGGGGAAGATCGCCATCGACGGCAAGGCCGATGACTGGGGCGACGGGGGTCTGCGTGTGGACGTGTTGCGCGGCCGCAGGCGGGTGCAGCTTCCCGCGGCGGATTTCGATCCGCGCCTGCGGCTGGGCTGGACGAAGGAAGGCCTGGCCGTGCTGGTGGTGGTGCGCGATGATCGCGTGGTCGAATCGAGCGAAGAGGCATTCTGGACGCATGATTCGATCGAGATGTACCTGGCCGGCGGTTGGGACTCGAAGGAGCACTACCAGCTCCTGATGCGCCCCGGTGTCGACCCGCAGGCGAAGGGCTTCGCGCAGCATCTGGTCGATCGACGTTTCAAGGTGAGCGAGGAAGTGAAGGTGGAAGCCGCGTCGTCGAAGACGGACGACGGCTACATCGTCGAAGCGCTGCTGCCGTGGTCGAGCGTGGGGGTCGATGCGAAGCTCGGCGCGCAGGCGGCCTTCACCATCCAGGTCAACGATTCGGACGACCCGGCCAAGCCGAAGGACGGTCGCTACATGGCGATCTGGTATCCGCAGGGCTGGGCGAGCAACGGACCGGGCAAGATGCACTGGCTGCGGTTGGCGAAGACCGCCTCGCCGCCGGAGACGACCATCGCGGACATCGACACGTTCGCCGGCTCGCCACTGGTGCGCGTGTCGATTTACAGTGGCGATGCGAAGCTCGTCGGCGCCAAGGTGGACGCTCGCGCCGGGGCGAGGCAACTGATCGAACTGCCGCTTGTCGAGCAGCAGGGACGCATCACCGCGGCTGCTTACGTCAACGCCGAAGGGGTCGACCCGCAGGCGGTCGAACTGACGCTGGACGGCAGGCCGGTGCGGGTCGAGCTACCGGGCGCGTGGCGGGTTGTCCACCTTCTCATTGCCATGGCGTCGGCGGTCTAGTATCGTTCCAACCAGCGTCGCCCGGTATTCACCGCATCTCAGCGAGGTGTCGACATGGAATGGGACGTCGTCCTGCTCTCGCGGATTCAGTTCGCCCTGACGATCATGTTTCACTACCTGTTCCCGCCGCTGACGATCGGCATGGGGATTGTGCTGGTGTACCTCGGGGCGATGTATCTGAAGACCGGTGATCAACTCTACCGGCAGGCGCAGAAGTTCTGGACGAAGATCTTCGCGCTCAACTTCGCCATCGGCGTGGCGTCGGGCATCGTGATGGAGTTCGAGTTCGGCACGAACTGGGCGACGTACTCGCGCTTCGTCGGCGACGTGTTCGGTTCGGCGCTCGCGGCCGAGGGCATCTTCGCCTTCTTCCTGGAGTCGGGCTTCCTGGCGGTGCTGGTTTTCGGGTGGAACCGCGTGGGACCGAAGATGCATTTCTTCTCCACGTGCATGGTGGCGCTGGGATCGATCTTCTCGAGCATCTGGATCGTGGTGGCCAACAGTTGGCAGCAGACGCCGGCCGGCTTCCACATCCAGCAGTTGATGCGCGACGGTGCGCCGTGGGTGCTCGAAGGCCGTCCGGTGCTGCGGGCGGAGATCACCGACTTCTGGCAGCTCGTCTTCAACCCGTCCACGGCCCATCGCCTGACGCACGTGCTGATCGGCTGCTTCATCATGGGCGCGTTCTTCATCATGAGCATCAGCGCGTGGTACATCCTCAAGCGCAGGCACGAGGCATTCGCGCGGCGGTCGTTCAAGGGGGCGCTGATCCTCGCCGCCGTCTCGTCGCTGGCGATGCTCGTGAGCGGGCACCTGCAGGCGAACAACGTGTACGTGTATCAACCAGCGAAGATGGCCGCGTTCGAGGGGCATTACAAGACCGGGCCGGGCGACCTGGTCATCTTCGGCCTGCCGGACAGCGCATCGGAATCGGTGAACATGAAGGTGGCCATCCCCGGGGGCCTGAGCTTCCTGCTGCACGAGAATTTCAGTGAGGAGGTGATCGGCCTGGACAGGTTCCGCCCCGAGGACCGGCCGCCGGTGGGCATCCCGTTCTTCACCTACCACGTGATGATCGGCATCGGCGTGTTCTTCATCGCGCTGACGGTGGGCAGCACGTTGCTGACGTGGCGCGGCAAGCTGTTCGACAAGCGATGGCTGATGTGGATCTTCGTCTTCTCCGTGCTGCCGGCGGTGGCGGGCAACCAGGCGGGGTGGATCGCGGCGGAGGTCGGCCGGCAACCGTGGGTGGTGCAGGCGCACGTGGTGCGCGACGCTGACACGGGCGAACCGATTCTCGATGACGAGGGGTTCATCCAGTTCGAGCAGGAGCAAGTCACCTTCACGGACAAGGACGGCGTGAAGCGGACGGAGATGTTCAGCCGCGGGCTGCGCACGAGCGACGGTGTGAGCGCGGCGGTGAAGGAGGAGCAGGTCATCTTCTCGCTCATCCTGTTCGGCCTGATCTACCTGCTGCTGGGGCTGGTATGGCTCATGGTGCTGAACAACAAGATCCAGGCCGGACCGGAACCGATCGAGGAGGCGGGCGGGGAAGAGGAAGGCCGCGGCTACCTCGACGCGGCGTCGACACGGGCCGGGGAAACGGGATCGATGACGGGACGGGAATGAAACCGTAGACAAGCGCGGAGTAGGCGTGCCCGCAGATTGCGCCGATTTGGATCGGGGAAGAAGATGGAACCGCAGATGAACGCTGGTGAACGCGGATAGAAGATGGAACCACAGATGCACACGGATACACGCAGATACGACGGTGGTTGCTTCGGCGCTGAAGCTATCTGTGTTCATCTGCGTTCCTCCGCGGTTACACCGCTTCTCGCTGCGCCTCCGCGGCTCTGTGGGAGACATCTTCTCTGTCTGAATCTGCGAAATCTGCGTAATCTGCGGGCCGACTTCTGAGTCACAGGGATGACCCCATGGATCAAGAAACACTGGCGTTCATCTGGTTCGTGCTGCTCGGGGTGCTGCTGATCGGGTATGCCATCCTCGACGGCTTCGACCTGGGCGTGGGCATCATGCATCTGCTGATTCCCAAGGGCGACAAGGAGCGGCGCATCGCGATGAACTCGATCGGGCCGCTGTGGGACGGCAACGAGGTGTGGCTGATCACCTTCGGCGGGGCGCTGTTCGCCGCGTTTCCGGAGGCGTACGCCACGATCTTCTCCGGCTTCTACACCGCTTTCTTCCTGCTGCTGTTCGCGTTGATCCTGCGGGCGGTATCGATGGAATTCCGCAGCAAGATGCAGGGCAACGCGTGGCGGCGGCTGTGGGATGTCGCCTTCTTCACCGGCTCCACGCTGGCGACGCTGCTCTTCGGCGTGGCCGTGGGCAACGCGATGATCGGCATGGCGCTCGATCCGCGCGGCGAGTTCACCGGGTCCATCCTCGATCAGCTCAACCCCTATTCGATCGTGGTCGGCGTCTTCGCCGTCAGCATGTTCGCCATGCACGGTTCGATCTACCTCTACCTCAAGACGGAAGGCGACCTGCAGGAGCGCACGCGTGGATGGATCTGGCGGACGTTCGGCTTCTTCTGCGTGATGTACGTGATCACCACGGCCTACACCCTCGCGGCCGTGCCGACGGCGACCGACAATTTCAGCGCCTTTCCGGTGGCCTACGCCGTGCCGCTGCTGACGATCCTGGCGATCCTGAATATCCCCCGCGCCATGCACCTGAAACGCCCGGGCTACGCCTTCATCAGCTCGGCGTGCACCATCGCGGCGATGGTCTTCCTCTTCTCCGTGGCGCTGTATCCGAACCTGGTGGCCAACAGCGCCAACCCGGCCCAGAGCCTGACCGTCTACCGCGCGGCCTCGAGCGAAAAGACGCTGGGCATCATGCTCCTCATCGCCGCCCTGGGCCTGCCCTGCGTGCTCGCCTACACCGCCGTCATCTACTGGACCTTCCGGGGCAAGACGAAGATCGATGCGCATAGCTATTGATCGGGATTCGGACTCAAACGCAAAAGGCACAGGAATCTGCTCTCTGTGGCGCGAGCAAGACCAAGCGCCAAGATCGCCAAGTAAAGAAGAGACCGCCAAGAGGAGCAGATAGCGCGGATACCGTGCAGCAATCGCCTCTTCCTGGCGGTCTTTTCCGCTCTTGGCGCTCTTGGCGCTCTTGGCGTTATGTCTGGGAGCGTGAGATCAGTGCTCCTCAACATCCGCGGCGCTGCGGTGCGTTACTGTCTTCAATCGAAACTGCCCAGCACCATCTCGTCCACGCTCTTGCCCGCGGGGACCATCGGGTACACGTGCTCGTGCTTCTCGACCATGCACTCGAGCACCGCCGGGCCGTCGTGGGCGAGGAATTCGCGCATCTTGTCGGGCAGTTCGGCCGCGCTCGTGCAGCGAATGCCCTTGACGCGCATCGACTCGGCCAGGGCCACGAAGTCCGGGTTGTGCATCTCGGTGTGGCTGTAGCGCTCCTGGTAGAACAGGTCCTGCCACTGCTTGACCATGCCCTGGAAGTCGTTGTTGAGGATGATGGTCTTGGCGGGGATCTTGTACTGCGCGGCGGTGCACAACTCCATCGCCGTCATGCAGAAGCTGCCGTCGCCATCGATGTTGACCACCTGGCGCAGGGGGCGCTTCTCGCGCTCGGCGGCGACCATCTCGCCGAGCTGCGCGCCGATCGACGCGGGCACGCCGAAGCCCATGGTGCCCAGTCCGCCACTGGTCACCCAGCGGCGCGGGTGCTTGAACTGGTAGAACTGCGCGGCCCACATCTGGTGCTGGCCCACGCCGGTGGTGATGATCGCCTCGCCGTCGGTCTGGTTCGACAACTCCTCGATCACCTTCTGCGGCTTGAGGTGGAACGGCCGGTCGTCGTCCTTGTAACGGAACGGCGCTTCCTGTTTCCACTTGCCGATGAGGTCCAGCCACTGGCCGCGGTCGCGCTCTTCGAGCAGCGGCAGGAGCAGTTCGAGGTTTCTCCGGGCGTCGCCCTCGACGCCGATGGTCACCGGCACGGCCTTGTTGATCTGCTCGGGGGCGATGTCGAAGTGGATGATCCCGCCGCGCCCTTCGCGCTCGGCCTGCCGGGCGGCGGGGGCGAAGCGCTTGATATCGCCGGTCACGCGGTCATCGAACCGCGCGCCGACGGAGATGATGCAGTCGGCGTTGTGCATCGCCCAGTTGGCGTAGGCCGCGCCGTGCATGCCCGGCATGTGCAGGGCCAGCGGCGATTTCTCGTCCATGGCGCCCAGGCTCTGCAGCGTGGTGGTCACGGGGATACTCGCCTTGTGGGCGCACTCGCGCAGCACGGCCGTGGCCCCGGAGAGAATCACGCCCTGCCCCACGAAGAAGACCGGCTGCTTGCAGCCGTTGATCATGTCCGCCACGCGCTGGATCTCATCGGAGGTGCCAAGTTCGCGGATGTGATAGCCGGGCAGGTGCGGCTCGACATTCACCGGCTTGCTCAGCGTCGCCGCGGTCACGTCCTTGGGCAGGTCCACCAGCACCGGCCCGGGCCGGCCGGTCGTGGCGATGGCGAAGGCCTGGTTGATGGCGCGCGGCAGGTCCGACACGCGCTTGACCAGCACGTTCCACTTCGTGCACGGCCGGGTGATGCCGGTCACGTCCGCCTCCTGGAACGCGTCGGTGCCGATGGCCCCGGTGGCCACCTGGCCGGAGAAGACGACCATCGGCGAGCCGTCCATCAGCGCGTCCTGCATGGCGGTGACGGTGTTGGTCGCACCGGGTCCGCTGGTCACCAGCACGATACCGGGCTTGCCGGTCACGCGGGCGTAGCCCTCGGCCATGTGCCCCGCGCCCTGCTCGTGGCGCGAGAGCACGAACTTGAAGTGCTTGGACTCGTAGATGGCGTCGAAGACGGGCAGGATCGCCCCGCCGGGGTAGCCGAAGACGACTTCCACGCCGTGTTCACGCATCAGTTCGTGGAAGATCTGCGCGCCGGTCATGCCGACGAAACGGTCGGTGGTCGGGGCGCGATCGATGGTGGGAATCTGGCGGGTGTTGAGGCTCTTGGTTGGACGCATCATGGCAGTTCTCGTTGACTGTCGCGGCCCGGGGCCTGGGGCGATCCGGGGCGGGGTGAAACAGGTGTTCGGGCAATCGTGCAGCCGCGCGTTGGCGGCCGGTCAGGATAGCAGTTGTGGTATCGTCTGACGCATCGTCGGCAGGACAGAGCAATCTGAAAAAAGAGCCCGGCGAATCTTGTCTTGCGAGGGGGTGCGGGTCCGCCGCTCAGCTAACAGCGACGCCGCCCACGACCAGCACCAGTAGCTGGCGTAGCGTGCGGCCGGTCAGGATGGCGGATGCCGTTTGCATGGTCCGTTATTGTAACCATCGGCGGGTGCAGGGGTCAACCGGAGAAAATGGCGAGGAAATGATGAGAGTCGGCCACCCCGTTACTGCTCGATCGATGCCAGGATTCCAGGCGCCACGAACGCCCGGTGGCTCTGCCTGCCGGTGGCTTCGACCAGGATCCCCTTGCTGACCAGCTTGCTCACGAGTCTTCCCGCCGCGGGCGGTGTCACGCCGGTCAAGCTGGAGACCTTGCTGATCGTCGTTGCGGGGTGCTCGAAGAGCGAATCGATCACCTTCGGCAGCAACGCGGAGGCGCGCTTCTCACGCACGCGCGCATGATACTCAGCACGCAACGCGAGCAGCCGCTTGGCGCGCTCGAAGGCGTCGGCAGCCTGCACATCAATCGCGGTGAGAAAGAACCTGATCCAGTCCATCCAGCGACCGGCGCGGCTCACTTCATACATGAGGTCGTAGTAGGTCTGGCGGTTCTGCTCGAAGTAGCCGCTGACATAGATGAGGGGAGCCGCCAGTTGTGCCTGCTTACACAATTGAAGTGTGATCAGCAGTCTCCCCAGTCTGCCGTTTCCGTCGTCGAAGGGGTGGATGCACTCGAACTGGTAATGGCACAGTGCGAACCTGACCAATCGCGGCAGGTCATCCTGCTTGTTGATGTAGGTTTCCAGATCGCTGATGCACTGATCGACGAACTGCGGCGGAGGCGGCACGAACCGTGCGTCGCCGAAGCGTTCGCCAGGCCGCCCGATCGCGTTCTGCCGCGCACGAAAACGTCCGGGCACGCCCGCATCCCGGCGCACGTCGGTCAGGAGAATCTGATGCATCTCCAGGATCAGCCTGCGGCAGATCGGTAGATCGGAACGGAACCCATGGTGTAGCGCGCTGACATAGTTGCGCACCTCCCGGACGTCGGATGCGGACCCGCTGCTCACCGTTTGCCCGACAACATCGAACAACGCCAGTTGCTCAGCTGAGGCGAACGTGTTCTCGATGGCGGAGGAAAGCTTCGCCTCCCGAGACACGAAAGGGCCGATGAGGAGGTACGGGTTCTCCAGGTCTCGTGCGACTGTATCGAGACGGCTCAGGCCCCGTTCCGCTGAGAGCAGTACATCCTGAATGGTCACCAACATCTGACCATGGTTGAGGTCAGGCGGCAACGGGTCCGGCACGAAACCAAAGCCTCGGGCGGCCACCGACTCCAGCCCGACTCGTTCGTGGAAAGAAGTCGGCTCAAGTCGGCCCGGCGATTCGCTGCTCTGGAAATCCGCGTACTGCATGAAAGAACTGGTCCGTTTTGCTCGGCGAGATTATAGCAAACCGCACTTGGCTTTCATCTCGATGGGCGAATTGAAAGATGAGTACATTCCCAACCGTGACTCATACGCAAGAACATACTTATAAAGCATTTATGACTGGACATGCGGCTCAAGCCCGCTGATCATCGTCAGATCGCAACAGACGCGGCGCATGCTCGATCGGGGCGATTTCGCCCTCTTCCGGCAGCTTGCGGTTCGGGGCGTCGGCCTTGAGGTCTTCGAACCGCCGCGCTTGGACGAGGACCTGGCTTTCGAAGCTGCCGACGAACTTGTTGTAGTGCTCGACCGTTTTCTCAACCGCCTTGCCCAGGTTGCCCAGATGGCGCGTCATCACCGTCAGGCGCTTGTGCAGTTCGCGGCCGACCTCGCTGATGCGCTGGGCATTGTCCGCCAGCGCCTGCTCGCGCCAGCCCATCTCGATCACCTTCAGCAGACTGATCAGCGTCGTCGGCGTGGCGATCACCACCTTCTGCCGCAGGGCCTCCTCGATCAGGTTCGGCTTGAGCGCCACCGCCGGCTGGAGGAAGGAATCGCCGGGGATGAACAGCACCACGAAGTCCGGCGTGCGCTCGAAGGCCTCGAAGTACGCCTTGCGCGACAGAGCGCGCACATGTCCCTCGAGATGCTCGCAGTGCCGGCGCAGGTGCTCGGACTGCTTGTCCTCCTCGTTGGCTTCCAGCGCATCGAGGTACGCGGTCATCGGCGCCTTGGCGTCCACCACGATGAAACGCTGCGACGGCATATGCACGACCATGTCCGGCCGCTGCGAAGCGTCGCCGGTGTGGATGGTCACCTGTTCATCAAAATCGCAGTGCGGCACGAGCTGGGCCATCTCGGCGATGCGCTTGAGCGAGATCTCCCCCCACCGGCCGCGCGCCCCGGTCCCTTGCCGCAGCGCGTTGGCCAGCGTGGTCGTCTGCTGGCTGAGGCGCCGCTCGGATTCCAGCAGTTGCTTCAACTGCTCACCCAGCGACCCGTACGCCTTCTCGCGTGATTTCTCGATCTCCGTGACCGCCTTGCGGTGCGCTTCGAGCGTTTCGCGGATGGGTTTGAGCATCGCGTCGATCGCCTGCTTGCGCTGCTCGAGCACCGCGGCCGCCTCTTTCTGCTCGCCCTCGAACGTCTTCTTCGCCAGCGACAGGAACTGCTTGTTGGATTGCTCGAGCACATCCCCGGCCAGCGCCTTGAACCGTTCCTGCGCCAGCTTGTCGATGGCCTTGTGTTGCTCCTCAAGCCCGCGCAGCTTCTCCCTTGCGACCCCGATCTCGGTGCCCAGCTTCGCGTTCTCGGTTCTGAGCGATTCGTTCTGCTGCGCGGTGTCGGCCAGCGACGCGTCAAGTTCGCGCTGCCGCCGCAGCAGGCTTGATCGCTGCGCCCACAACCACACGCACGCCGCCACCGCCGGAATCAGCAGCGCCATGGCGATATAGAAAGCGATGTCCATGCGGGCATTGTACGGGAAGACTGGGGCCCGCAGAGCGTCATGTCCTCGTGGCCAAAGACGGCAACGCCAAGAGCGCGAAGATGGAAAGAGACCGCCAAGCTCATGACAGTGGCACAGGCCTGAATCCTGCACTTCTGTCTTCTTGGCGGTCTCTTCCACACTTGGCGATCTTGGCGTGAACCCCCGGGCCCGAGGGCTCGCTCAGCCCCGCCACACCGTCAATCCTCTTCCAGCGACAGGAACACGTACGTCGTGCGGCCGTTACCGAGGTAGACGGTCATGCGCACGCCGGCTTCGAGGTCGGCGCTGTTGACCAGTTCGGCCAGGCGTTCGACGTTTGGCGTGGCCTTGCCGCCGACGTGGGTGATGATGTTGCCGCGCGTCAGCCCGGACGCGTCCGCCACACTGTTAGGCCGCACACCCGTCACCAGCACGCCTTGCTTCATCGGCAACTGGTAACGCTGCACGTCCGCGTCGGTCAGCGTCTTGAGCGCTTCGAGGCCGAGCTTGCGCAGCGGCTGCATCTTCTCTTCGGCATCCGGCTTGTCCGGCCGGTCCCGGTCGTCGCGGCCCGCCATGGCTTCCCGCGTCGGCAGTTCACCCAGCGTGAGGGTCAGGCTCTCGCGCTTGCCGTCGCGCCAGACCACGAGCTTGGCCTGGTGCCCCGGCTTCTTCGAGGCGATATAGCTTCGTAGGCGGTTGGCGTCTTCCATCTTGTTTCCGTCGATCGCGAGGAGCACGTCGCCGCGCTTAAGTCCCGAATCCGCGGCCGGGCTGCCGTCGATCAGGTCGTCGATGTACACGCCCTTCTCGACCCCGAAGCTCTTGAGCATCTTCGGGTCATCACCGATGTAGGCGCCCAGGTAGCCGCGCCGCACCTGGCCGTGGGCGATCAGTTCCTGCACCACGCGTTCGAGCATCGGTGCGGGAATGGCGAAGCCGATCCCGTTGTACGCGCCCGTCCGCGTGGCGATGGCGGTGTTCATACCGATCACGCGGCCGTGGATGTCGGTCAGCGGACCACCGCTGTTCCCGGGGTTGATCGCCGCGTCGGTCTGTATGAAATCCTCGTACCCGTCGGGCCCGAGCAGGCCCACCTGCCGGCCCTTGCCGCTGATGATGCCCTGGCTCATCGAGAACGCGTAGTGGAACGGCGAACCGAAGGCGAAGACGATGTCGCCCTGCTCGGTCGGCTCATTCGACAGCTTCGCGGCGACAAGGCCCTTCTTCTTCACCCGCAGCACCGCGATGTCCGTCCGCGGATCGGTGCCAACCACCTCCGCCTTGGCCGACGTCTCGTCATGGAAGCGCACCTCCACCTCACTGGCCGACTCGATCACGTGGTTGTTCGTCACGATGTAGCCTTGCTCGGAATACACCCAGCCGCTGCCCGAGCCGATCACGCGCGGCACGTCGTACCGGCGCAGGTCATCGCCTTCCGGCTGCGGCTGCGGCTGCGGTCGCGGCATCTGCGGCGGGCGGCCTTCGCGACGGAATTCCTCCAGCCACTCCTCGATGTCAAATCCAGGATCCATCATCATCGGGCCCGACGCCTGACTGGGTTTGACCTTGATGGCGATGTGCACCACGCTGGGCTTGACCGTCTTGGCCACCTCGCGGAAAGCCTGGCTCAGCTCGGACAGTTTGGCGTGCGCACTGACGGCGGACGGTGTGTCCGTCGCCCGGGCAAAGACCGGCAAGGCGCCGGCGACTACCACCAGGGCCAGCAACGTCCGAAGGTAAAGTGGTTTACGCATCATCTTGCTCCTTTCCACACATTGCATATCGAACATCGTCCATCGTCTCATGCTGACAAATAGGGAATGCACCGGTTCCCGGACGGGCCCGGCCGTGTAAATCCTACGCGGGAAACGCCCACCGGTTCACCGACCGGGCGGTCGCGCAAATACTGCAGCCGCGACCTCGCCCCGCCCGCGACGGTATACTCCCTCGCGAGGTGCATGACGATGGCCAAGCGCATACGGAACCGGATCCTCGGCGCGGCGATCGGCCTGGTGCTGGGCTGGACGGCCTTCGGCGCCTGGCAGGCGGCGTCGTACGCCACCACGCCCGCCGACGACGGATCACACGCCAGGCAGACCGATGGCGAGGCGGCGGCCGCCGACGTGCAGGCCGCGCGGCAACTCGTGCCCAGCGCGGATGGCCCCCCGGCCGCTCCGGCGTGGTACGTCTACGCGATGGGCGGCGCTGCCGCGCTGTTCGGCGCGGCGATCATCGTCGGGCTCATCGCCAGGGCCCACAAGCTCGAAGACCCCAACCTCGCGGCCGCGGCGGCGGACAAGGCGGAGGGGCACTGAAGACAGCTCTCCTAGATCAACTTCGCCAGCACCGCGTCCGCTACCATCAGGCCATCTTCGCTTAAGCGCAGGTGCGTGCTCGTCTGCTCGAGCATGCCCATCGACTGGAGTTCCGCGATCGCCGCGCGGCGGGGGTCTTCCGCGGGCAGGCACCCGTCGATCCAAGTCAGCGGCACGCCCTCGCGCAGGCGCAGGTGCATCATCAGGCGTTCGCCGGCCTGTTCATCGCGCGGTAGTTGCTCGACGTCGATCACCGGCGGATGCGGCGTGGCCTCGAGGTAGCGGTCGATGGCCGGCTCGTTTCTCCAGCGGATGCCGTCGATGTGGCTGGCCGCGCCGGGACCGATGCCCAACCAGTTGCGGCTTTGCCAGTAGAGCAGGTTATGACGACAGCGCAGCGTGTCTCGACCACCTGATGGCTGGGCGGCCCAGTTGCTGATCTCGTAGTGCTCGAAGCCGGCGTCATCGAGCCGGGCGATGATGTGCGCATACATCCGCCGTTCGGTTTCTTCATCAACGGGTGTGAAGGCGTTTCGCTTCAGCCGCGCGGTCATGGCGGTGTCCGGCTCGTAGGTCAGGTTGTAGTAGCTGACATGCTGCGGCGCGAGGCTGAGCAGATGATCGATATCCGCTTCGAGGCGTGCGAGCGTCTGGCCGGGGATGGCGAAGATGAGGTCGATGTTGAGGTTGTCGATGCCCGCATCGCGGATGAGACCGACGGCGCGATCGACATTGCCCGGCGTGTGCCACCGCTGGAGCATCTCGAGCATGGCCGGATCGAACGACTGGGCCCCAAGGCTGATCCGGTTGACGCCGCGCTCGCGCAGTTCTTCCAGCCACGCGGCGGTGACGGACTCGGGATTGGCCTCGGACGTGAACTCCTTGACCGCTTCGAGAACCCCCCGCCGGCCGAGGCCGTCCAGCAGGATGCGCCATGCTTCGAGACTGAGGGCAGACGGCGTGCCGCCCCCGACGAAGATGGCCTCCGGCCGGGGTGGACGATCCAACCCGGCGGCCAGTGAATCCAGTTCCGCCAGCATCGCCCGGACCAGCGGTGAATGCCGCTCATTCGCACCCTCTACGATGCTGTAAAAGTCGCAGTAGTGACACTTTGCGGCACAGAACGGGATGTGCAGGTACAAGCCCTGCACCGAGGCATCGGCGGGTAGCGCGGGTGCTTGCTGCCGGATCGAGCGACCGGTAAGATGGACAGGTTCGTTCATCTAAGTCTTTGCAGGAACAACGGGATGGAACTCTCATTGGTGATGTTCAAGTCCGACGGCACTCGTCGGGATTTTCCCATCAGGAAGGATCGCGTGGTGGTCGGCCGGACCAACGCGTGCGACCTTCGGATACCGTTGTCGAGCGTCTCGCGCCAGCACTGTGAGATCACGGTGTCGGGTGACGAGATCCGCCTGCGCGACCTGGGTTCGAGCAACGGCACCTTCCACAATGATATTCAGGTCGAGGAAGCCCGCATCGACGCCGGGGACCAGGTATCGATCGGCCCGGTGGTGTTCACGCTGTTGGTGGACGGGCAGCCGGGCGATGTTGAGCCGGTTCGCACGATCGTCGATCCGGAGCAATCGGTCGCCTCAGGCGGCAACGGGCAGGCCGCGCAGGCCCCGGCCGCCGCGGTCGCGACGGCGGAGGACGACGGCGGCGGGCTCGAACTCATCGAAGACAGCGAAGAAAGCGCCCTCGACCTCGAGTTGCCCGGGGAGGCCGAAGATGAGGGCGACGACGGCGGCGAGGAAGACGAGTTCATCGACAGCGAAGCCCTCCGCGCGCTGGACGCCATGGGCGGTGACGATGACGACGACGGCCTGATCCTGCTGGATGACGACGAAGACGAGGATCGGTGACACAGGCGCACTGGATCACGGGTTAACTGCTAACCCGTTTCCGCCACCACAAATCGGCTACATTATTCCGCGTGACTTCCCGCCGCGCCAAACCTTCTGGGTCGCACGCCATGACACCGGCCGGACTGGCCACGGCGGCGTTGGCCATCCTGCTGCTCGTCGGCGGCATGTGGGTGACCAGCCAGGCCGGCATGCAGCCCGTTTCGGTCGGCGGCTTCGCCGCGTCGGTGCAGGCGATCGTGAAAGCCGCGCCACTGTTGATCGCGATCTGGCTCAGCGCGGCCGGGTGGGGCGGCGCGCTGCGCCGGGCACTGGGCATCGACGGACAGGGCCAGTGGGTGTTGTCGCTGACACTGGGCCTCGCCGCGTGGCTGCTCGGGTGCTGGCTGCTCGGATGGGCGGGGTGGCTCAACTGGTGGAGCGCGTGGGGCCTGACCGCCGCAGGCGCGATGCTCGCCTTCCGCCGGCTGATGGGCCCGGCCCGACGCGAGAAGCTGTATCCCGAAAACTGGCCCAGCCCGCCGTGGACACTGCTGCTGGGCCTGCCGGCGCTGGGCATTCTGGCGATCGCGGTGACCATGCCGCCGGGCACGTTGTGGTCGATCGAGGCGTTCGGCTACGACGTGATGCTCTACCACCTGCAACTGCCGCGCGAGTGGCTTGCCAATGGCGCGATGCGCGGACTGGAGCACAACGTCTACAGCTACCTGCCCAATCTCGTGGAAGGCGGATACATGGGGCTGGGCGCGATGCAGGGCGGCGTCGCCGAGGAGCCGCATGTGCGCACCTTCCAGATGTTCCACGCCACGTGCGCGCTGCTGACGGCCGCGGGCATCGGGCAACTGGTCAGCCTCCGGGCCGGACGCGTGGCGGGCGTCGCGGCGGGCGTGGTGTTCCTCTGCGTGCCGTGGACCATCATCACCGGCTCGCTGGCGTACAACGAAATGGTGGTCACCGCCTTCGCGGCCGGAGCGCTGCTGGTGGTGCTCGCAGGCGAGCAATCGACCTGGCGTCACGCGCTGCTCGCGGGGCTGCTGTGCGGCGGGGCGACGCTGGCCAAGCTCACCGCCGGGCCGATGGTCGCGTTGCCGGTGGCGGGGATCGTCGTGTGGCGCATCGGGTGGGGTGGCCAGAGGTGGGGTGGGCAACGGTGGGGTGGGCAACGGTGGGGTGGGCGTCCCGCCCGCCATCAAGCCGAAGGCTTGAGCAAAGCGCAAACCCAAGAGACCGCCCACAAGCTGCCCTTGAAGGTAGCGCACGTTTCTGGTGCGTTTCTGATCGGTGCGATGCTGATGGTGGGCCCTTACCTCGTCCGCAACGCGATCTGGACGGGCAATCCCGTCTTCCCCTTCGCCGCGCGTACGCTGGGCATGAGGCACTGGGACGAATCCAACGTCGATCGCTGGGAGGCGGCCCACTCAACCGATGCCTCGCCGTTCGAGCGCACCCAACTGCTTGGCCGCCAGTGGTTCTTCAACATGGGTTACGGCAGCGTCGGCGGTCGCGAGCCCGGTGACACGCGCGGCGAGGTGGCGCGCTTTCCGCTCGAACGGGGCATCCCCTTCTTCTGGGGCGCGGTCCTGCTGGCGACGGTGATAGCGATCATCCATCGCCATACACGCGGGCTGTCGATCGCGCTGGCGGTGGTGCTGTGTGTGCAGCTCATCGTGTGGCTCACACTCACCCACCTGCAAAGCCGCTTCCTCGTGCCGACGCTCGTACCCGGCTGCCTCCTGCTCGGGCTGGGCCTGGGCGCGCTCCGCGCGTGGACGAAGGACGCCCGACCGTGGGCGTTCGCCATTCCGGCGGTGGCGCTGCCGGCGGTGATGACGTTCATGTGCTACATCGTGCTGATCAACCAGACACTGCCGCAGATCGACCTGGACGGCAGACGCCTCGTGCGCTATCCCCCCTGCCGCTACGTGGACAACATCGTCGAGTTCTGCTCGCCGCCGCTCAACACCGCCATCGCCAACGCCAACAAGCTCTACATCGTGGCCGATACGCAGCACCTGCTGTACATCCGCAAGCCGGTCACCTACCGCACGCCGTTCGACACCAGCCCGATCGGCGCGATCATCCGCGACGAGCTCGACGGTCAGTTCGACGCCGCGTTCATCGCCGACGAACTGCGCCGGCGCGGTTACACGCATATCTGGTTCGGCTGGAACGAACTGGTGCGCTTCACTTCGGCCGGCAACTACGGCTACGATCCGGACGTGACGTTGAGGCGCATGGCGCTGCTCTACCAGCACCTGACCGGGCGCGTGGCGCAGGGCGAAGGGGCGTCGGTCGTGCCGCTCTATCGTGAAGGCCGGCCGCCGCCGACCCCGCGCGGCCCGGCGACGGAGTAACGGATGTTTGGCAGTCACCTCTCGATCGCCGGCGGCATGCACAACGCGTTGCTCAAGGCGGCTGAACTGAAAATGGATTGCGTGCAGGTCTTCACCAAGAACCAGCGGCAGTGGAAGGTCAAGCCGCTGCAAGACGAGGAAGTGCGCCTGTGGTTCGAGCACCAGGAGCGGACAGGCATCGAGCCCGCCGTCAGCCACGACAGCTACCTGATCAACCTGGCCAGCCCCGATGCGGCGGCGCGCAGGCGGTCGATCGCACTGTTCCGCGAAGAGTTGCTCCGCTGCGAGGCGCTGGGCATTCCGTACCTCGTGACCCACCCCGGCGCGCACATGGGCGCGGGCGAAGCCAAGGGGCTGAAACAGGTCGCCAGGTCGCTCGACCGGGTGCACCGCGATCTGGCGGGGCTGAAGGTGGTCACGTGCCTGGAAGTCACGGCCGGGCAGGGCAGCGGGCTGGGCTACCGGTTCGAGCACCTGCGCGACATCATGGGAATGTGCCGCGCGCCCGAGCGGCTGGCGACCTGCATGGACACCGCCCACATGCTGGAGGCGGGCTACGACCTTCGCCACGCGAAAGGCGCCGCCGCGACGCTCGATGAACTCGACGAGGTGATCGGCCTCGAACAGGTGAAGGTCTGGCACGTGAACGACTCGAAGACCCCGCGCGGCAGCCGCGTGGATCGACACGCCCACATCGGCAAGGGCCACATCGCGCAGACGGCCTTCAAAGTGATTGTCAGCCATCGGGCGTTCGCAAAGACGCCGAAGATCATGGAAACGCCGAAGGAAGATGCCCCGGACGGGCGGCCGTGGGATGAGATCAATTTGAAGAAGCTGAGGGGGATGGTGAGGAGGAAGCGACGAAGCGACGGAGCGACGAAGCGACGGAGGGGATAGGAAGAAAGGCACGGAGGCACGGAGGCGCGGAGGCGCGGAGGCGCGGAGGCGCGGAGCAGATCCTATCGGCTGGCTCTCCTGCTCTCCTGCTCTCCTGTTCTACTCTCTCGCCCGCAGGGCGCGGCGTCTGGCGCTCAATCTTCCCCTTCCGCCTCCGTCTTCTTCTCGATCGTCGCCGCCTGCTTCGTTTCCTTCTCGATCGTGTCTGATGCGAGGTACGCCCGTGCTTCCTTGTTCTCCTGCACGTACGCGTCAAAGAAGGCCAGGCAGGTGCTCTTGATGGTCAGGACCTGGTCCGGCGCGTTCGGTCCGGCGCCGGGCCACCTTGCGTTGCCGTTGATGCCGCCGAAGCCGTGATGCGCGTCCTTGATCCACAGCAGGTACGTGTCCCCGGCCGGGGCATACTCGTATGCCTTGCGCCGCCAGTCGCCGGCAAGGTTCTCCTTGCCGCGCATGGGCGAACCGTCGTTGTCGCCCGTGATCATCAGCATCGGCCCGGTCATCGACTGGTACGACGCTTCTTTGAGACTCTTGCCCGGTCCCTGCGGGCTGATGGCGATGAACGCCTTGATCCGCGCGTCGCGGAAGCTGACGGTCTTGCGCGAGAAGGGATGAACGGGCCGCATCCCCGCCAGCAGCATGGTCGTGTGCGCGCCGTACGAGTGGCCCGCGACGGCGATCTTCTCGCGATCGATCCTCCCGCGGATGCCGGGAAACTGTTTCTCCAGTTCATCCAGCGAATCAAGGACGTGGCTGACATCGCGCGGCCGCTGGTCCCACTGCTTCAGCACGCGCGGGCTGTTGAGCAGCGACTGGATCGATCGCACCTGCCGCTTCTCCTCCTCCGTCATCAGGCTGACCGAGTCGCCGAAGGTCGGCTGGATGACGATGTAGCCGTGCGACGCCCAGTGCGTGACCAGCGGTTCAGCGCCGCTTTTCGAGCCCAGCGCGCCGTGGCAGAAGACGATCAGCGGGAACGGCCCCTCCCCTTCCGGCCAGGTGATGCGCAGAGGGATGCGCTTGTCGCGATCGGGGTCATGCAGACCCTTGTCGTCGTCGGCCCGCTTCACCTTGAAGGCGCCCGGCTTGATCTTGTAGAGTTGCGACGTCTCGACGTCGATCGTCTGGGGCACATCCGGCTGATCATCCCGGCCGCGCAGTTCTTCGAGGAACTCTCGCATCGCCGCGCGTTCTTCGCGGGACAGCCGGCCGTCGCCGTCTCGATCGAACCGCTCGACCAGGCGACGGTACTTCTCGCGCCGCGACTGCCCGTCGTCATCACCGGCGTGCAGCGCCGGCAGGCCGAGGGCGAATCCGAAAGCGAGGGCGAGCAGCAGGACTGGCGTGCGGTTCATCGGTGATCTCCCGTTCATCCTTATCGGAATACGGCGGCGATGCGATGGTGTTACTGGTGATGTCTGTCGCCGCGCGGTTATACGAAAGGCCCCGCGGGCGGATCCCCGCCGGTGGCGATCTCGCCGCGGCGCGGCAGTTTGGTCTTGACGGTCAGGTGGTCTGCGCGGACAATAAAGGTGGATGAATGGCAACTGAAAGGAGGTGCTGCGACAAGCAGATGGCGGCCGATCAAGCCGCAAGACAATCAGCCAGGCGAGTGTCCCGCAGGATCACGCAATTTTCCTTCCACATATATTGGGCCTCGTCTGGCTTTTTTGCTGCGCCGCACGGTCGCGCGCAAAAAAAACACTCCCGCCGGAAAAGCAGGAGTGCTCGCGGGCTACACCGCTCGTTTCTCTTGGCCCCGGTCCCCGACTGCCCCGGAATGTCCGCCCTTACGGCCCGTGTGTGTAAGAGATAATCTACACTTGTGATCCTGACGCACAATCCCCCGAATGGTGGATTACGGGCCGGATTGTGTCAGTTCTCGATAAATGTTCGTCCTGCCAGGCCGACATTGGCGCTATAGGCACTTCGCGATCAGGAACCGCAGGCCGTTCTCGAGGTCCAGTTCCGTCGTGTCGAACACCCGGTCGGCCACCTCGCGGTAGACCGGATCGCGCTCATCGAGCACCGCCTGAATCTCCTCGAGCCCCCCGCCGAGTTCGGTCAGGTTCGGGCGCGTCGCGGCCGTCGTGGCGTCGCCCTGAATGCGGCCGAGCAGGACCTGCGGCTCCGCATACAGGTAGATGCGCACCGCATCGGCCCCCACCACCGCCTGCCGCGCCGCCGGCTGCATCACCGTCCCGCCGCCGAGGGCGATCACCTGGTCATCTTTCGCGCAGACCTCCCGCGTCACCTGCACCTCCATCTCGCGGAACGCGGCCTCGCCGTGCTGATCCCAGATCTCCGCGATGGTCAGCTCGCCGAAGCGCTTGCAGATCTCGGTATCGACATCGACAAAGTCCTTCCAGAGCTGGCTGGCAAGCTTGCGCCCCATGGAAGTCTTTCCGCTGCCGCGATACCCGAGGAGGATGATGTTCATGCGGGGAGTATACGGGAACAGCGCCGGAACGTGGATGCGAACGGACCATCGGTGCCCCGGCGTCTTCGCACCCTTCAGCCGTTGAATCGGTCAACCCGAGCACCCCCTCCGCTGCCGTTTCGCCATTTCGGGTACGATGCCTCGATGCCCCACGATCGCGCATCCACGCACCTGGCCAACCTGCGGCGGCACCGCAACCGGCCGTCGCGGGATGTCACGCTCGGGTTCCTCAAGCAGACGTTCGAGCGCGACATCGCCCGGCCGCACCGGCAGCTTGCCGCGCTCGTCGAGTTGTGGGAGCAACTCGTGCCCGAAGAACTGGCGTCACACGCGCGGCTGGAGAGCCTGCAGCGCGGCGTGCTGCGCGTCAGCGTTGATGCGGCGAGCTGGCATTACCAGCTTGATCGCCTGTTGCGCTCCGGCTTGCAGCGCGAACTGATCACACGGTTCAAGGGCGGCACGCTGCGGCGGGTCATGGTCAAGGTGTCATCCTTCGGCGAGGATACGGACGGCCGGTAGCGCGGCTAAGACATGCCTCGCCACGTGAGAACAGACATGGGGAAAACGAAGAGCAGATCGCACACCCGGGGCGCACGTGAGACGCAACTGGTCGTTCGCGCGCCGCATCCCGAGCGGGATGTCGACGCCCTCGTGGACCTGATGACTCGCAGCTTCCCGCGCGGCGACAGCTACTGGGACCGACGCCGACGCTGGCAGGACGGTTACCTGTGCGGCAGCCACTACGACTGGAAAGCCACCCGGACGGGCTGGATCGGCGAGCACGTGGTCACCCACTTCGGCGTATGGGATTACCGCATGCGCATCGGCGGCGCGGCGGTGCGGACCGGCGGCATCGGCGCCGTGTGCACGCACGGGGAGTACCGGAAACGGCACATGATGGCGCAGACCGTGTTGGCGTCGATCGCGGCCATGCGCGAGCGCGGCTACGGCATGACCGTCCTCTTCGGCATCAGTGATTTCTACGACAAGTTCGGCTATCGCCGCGCGTGGAATGAACGCGTCCAGACCCTCCGCCTGCAACGCCTGCCGACCGGGAAACCCGACGTCACACCGCGCAGCATCCGCGCGGCCGACATGGACGAGACCGAGGCGCTCTACAACGCCTACCACTGCAACCTGACCGGCGCGGCCGTGCGACCGACCTTCGATCGCACCACCGGACGCAAACCCATGCCGGGCGTCTGCTGGCGGCGCGGCGGGAAGATGGCCGGCTACGTGTTCTACGACGTGCAGGAGCGATCGCTCGATATCCGTGAAGTCGCCGGCGACAGCGAAACGCTGCTGCGCGTGATCGCCCAGCTCGCGCGGCGGGAGGGGCGGCGCGATGTGCGCCTCGAATGGCTGCACGGGCGGTGCGACTTCGTACGATTCCTGCGCCGGGGTTACCTGCATGAGGAAATCCACTACGCCCGGGCCGGCGGCGCGATGGTGCGCACCGTCAACCTGCCCCTTACGCTGCAGCGCATTCGCGGCGAACTGGGTAAACGACTGCGGCGCTCGCCGATGCGCGACTACCGCGGCGAACTGCTCGTCCAGGACGCGACCGACAAGGCGCTGCTTGCGATCGATCGCGGGAAGGTGCAGGTGGTCGAGCCGCGCGCATCGAAGCACGCCATCCGCGCCGGGCACGAGATGGGGCAGTTGCTCATCGGCACGCACGAACCGCAGGACACGATCGAAGCCGCAGGCATGCGCCTGACCGGCGATGCGAAGCTTCTGGCGCCGGTGCTGTTTCCGTACCAGGAGCCCAATCTGCTGCCGCGCGATCGATTCTGAAGCGCGGCCAACACGCTGCCTCGCTGGAGCCACGGATGGATCCAATCCCTCAACTGCTCGAGGAGCTCGGCACGCCGCACGAGGCGGACGCGCCGCTCGGGCCGCTGACGTGGTACGGCGTGGGCGGCGCGGCCAAAGCGCTGGCGCATCCGCACGACGAAGCAATGCTGGCCGCGCTGATGCTGCGCTGTCACGAGGCATCCGTGCCGGTCTACATCCTCGGGGGCGGTGCGAATCTGCTCGTGCGCGATTGCGGCGTGGACGGTGTCGTGCTGCGGCTGGATGCGCCCGCGTTCACCTGCTTGCACGTGGCGGACGATCGCCTGACGGTCGGCGCCGGACATGACCTGGCGAAGCTGGTGATGGAAGCGGCCCGCGCGGGGCTCTCGGGCATCGAGTGCCTGGCGGGCATCCCCGGCACGGCCGGGGGCGCGGTGCGGATGAACGCCGGCGGCGCGTACGGCGCGATCGGCCCGCGCGTGGCGCAGGTGCGCGTGATGGACCGTCGCGGCGACGTCACCCGCCTCGAGCGCGAGCAACTGCGCTTCGACTATCGGCGCTCGAGCATCGACGCGCCGATCATCCTTGATGTGACGTTGCAGCTCGAGCGCGGCGATCCGCAGGCCGTGCGGCAACGCGTGAAGACGATCTTCGCGCACAAGAAGGCCAGCCAGCCGCTGGCCGACGCTTCCGCCGGCTGCGTCTTCAAGAACCCGCAGTCGTTGCCGGATTCACTGCCCGCCGACACACCCCGCGCGGCCGGGGCGCTGATCGACCTGGCCGGGCTGAAGGGTCTGCGCGTCGGCGGGGCCGAGGTCTCGTCGCGACACGCGAATTTCGTGGTGGCGCACGACGGTTGCCGCGCGGACGACATCGTTGCGCTGATCGAGCGGATGCAGTCGGCGGTCGCCGCGCGTTTCGGCGTGACACTCGAGCGCGAGCTCGTCATCTGGCCGGACGACGCCGGCGCGGGATGCTGAACACACGGGAGCGATCGTCGCGTCAGCGCCGGCGTTTACGCTGCTTGACGTTCGGTCGTTTGCGTCCGTGGCGATCGGCCGCCGCGGCGGCGCGGCGCTGTTTGCGGCTGGCGTACTGCTGCTCGCGTCCGCCGGCGCCGGCGGCGCTTTCGGCCGCGGCCATGTCGGCGCGCTGTTCGTCGGTGCCCTGCGCCGCCGCCGCGCGGGCCGCGGCCATCGCGCCCTGGCCCTCCTCGTGCTCGGCCTTCTGTTCGCCGTACACGTTGCGCAACTCGACATTCGCCGACAGCCGCGCACGGAAGATCAAATCGGTCACGCGGTCCCGCACGGTCGACTGCATCTGCGCGAAGTGGTTGGCGCCCTGCCGCTTGTACTCGATGCGCGGGTCCTTCTCCGCGTAGCTTTGCAGGCTCACCGAGTCACGCAACTGGTCCATCGCGTACAGGTGATCCTTCCACGCGCCGTCGAGAATCTGCAGCAGCACGAAGCGCTCGAGCTGCGTCAATTCACCGCGCAACATCTTGCGGCCGGCGGTAACCAGTTCTTCATGCAACCGCTCCCGGTCCATGCCGCGCAGGTCTTCGGCGTCCAGCGGCACATCGAACCGCTGCCTCGACCACTCGGCCAGCGCCTCGGTGTCGGTCGTCTCCCGCAGCTTGCCGTCCACCAGCTCATCGAGCTTGCCGTTGTTCATCCACTGCTCGTTGATCTCGACCAGTTCCTTGTGCAACTCGCCGCCGGACTTCTCACGCACGTCCTCCGGCTTCCAGTCGAGGTCATAGCGTTGGTTGACCCAGTTCGTCAGCTCGTTGACCGCCCACTCCGTGTCCTGCTGCGCGGCGTTGAACGCCAGGTCGAGGATGAACTCCACCGGGTACACGATCTCGCGCCGGCGGTACTGCTCCTGCGCGCGATCGAGGATCAACCGCTGCACCTCGCTCGCATCTTCGCGCTCCAGTTCCTCCGGTTGGAATTCGAGCCCGAACTTGCCGTTGACCCATTCGGCAAGCTGCTTCTGGGCGTAGAGCGGCTCGAGGTAGCGTCCGATGCCGGAGAAATCGCGATCGTCCACGCTCTCCTGCGCCGCTTCGATCAGCCGGTCGCGCACCTCGTCGATGCTCATGCGGCGCAGCCGATTCTGCGACAGGCTGATGCCGAACTGGCTGGCCGCCCAGCTGGACAGGCCGCGCAGGTCCCACTGCTCGGGGTCGGTGTCATCGCCCATGTATTCGCCGAGCTGGGTCTCGACCGTCTGCTGCACTTCGGTGCGCGCCTCGTCGCGAATCGTTTCGACCAGCGAATGCAGGTTGTCCTCGTTGCGCAGACGCACGGGATCGATCGACACCCGCGCCTCGCTGCGGCACCATTCGGCCATCTGGTTGGGCACGTAGTCGGGATCGAGGTAGGTGTCGCACGCGTCGCCCACCGCCTCGGTGATGTAATCGAAGATGATGTTGTCGATGTCGCGTCCTTCGAGCACCGCCTGGCGCACGCCGTAGAAGCCGTTACGCTGGTGCTCCATCACCTCGTCATACTCGAGCAGGTTCTTGCGAATCTGGAAGTTGCGCTCCTCCACCTTGCGCTGGGCGCGTTCGACGCTCTTGGTGATCCAGCGATGCTCGAGCGAAGCGCCTTCCTTCATGCCGAGTTTCGACAGCGCGTTGAGCGTCAGCTTGCCGGCGAACATCTTCATCAGGTCGTCTTCGAGGCTGATGAAGAAGCGCGACGAGCCCTGGTCGCCCTGCCGGCCCGCGCGGCCGCGAAGCTGGTTGTCGATGCGACGCGACTCGTGACGCTCCGTGCCCACGATGTGCAGGCCGCCCATCGCCTCGATGTTGTCCCAGATCGTCAGCCGGTGCAGCCTGAACTCCGCCACCCGGTCCAGTTGATCCAGGCAGGCCTGCTCGCCCATCGACGCGGCCTTGTCCTCGTCCATGTACGGGTCTTCGGCCACCCAATGGCGGAGAAGCTGCAGCTTCAGCTCATCGAAGTCCATCGACTTCGCTTCGTTGCGCTTCATGCCAAGCACGTACGTTGCCTGGTGCCGGTAGCTCAACTCGATCAACGCGTCATCGGTCATCTCCGGCTTCGCTTCGCTGGGCAGCAGGTTGCGGCGCTGCCAGTGCGTGACCAGGGCCTGGCGATCGATCGGGCGCAGCTTGATGTCCGTGCCGCGCCCGGCCATGTTGGTCGCGATCATCACCGCGCCGATCTCGCCCGCGTGCTCCACCACCTGTGCCTCGCGCTCGTGCTGCTTGGCGTTGAGCACATCATGCTTGATCGTGTGGCGTTTGCTGAGCATCTGCGAAAGCATCTCGGAGCTTTCGACGCTGGTCGTTCCCACGAGCACCGGGCGGCCGATGTCGTGCATCCGCTTGATCTCGTCGAGGATCGCGCCCCACTTGTCCTTGTGCGACATGAAGATCAGGTCGTCGCGGTCGCGCCGGATCACTGGCACGTTCGTCGGGATCGCCACCACGTCGAGCTTGTAGATCTCGTTGAACTCGTTGGCCTCGGTCATGGCCGTGCCGGTCATGCCCGCCAGGCGCTTGTAGAGCTTGAAGAAGTTCTGGATCGTCACCGTCGCCAGCGTCTGCGTCTCTTCCTTGATCTTCACCCGCTCCTTGGCCTCCACCGCCTGGTGCAGACCGTCCGACCATTGCCGGCCGACCATCAACCGCCCGGTGAACTCGTCGACGATGACCACCTCGCCGCCCTGCACGACGTATTCCTTGTCGCGCTGGTAGACCACGTGCGCCCGCAGCGCATTCTCCAGCAGGTGCGGCATGTCGATGTTGCTGCCGGCGTAGAACGAGCCGATGTTCGCCACGCGCTGCGCCTCGGCCACGCCTTCGTGCGTCAGGTGCGCCGCCTTCTTGTCGCGCTCGATCTCGTAGTACTGGATGTGTCTGGCCCGCTCATCTTCCAGGCGCGGCAACTCCTCTTCCTGAAGCTGCTCCATCTCCTCGCGATACTTCTGCGACGTCTCCTTGTCCCGCGCGTTGCGGACGTCGCCCTCCAGCGCGCTGATGCGCATCTGGCACTGCTGGACCTTCTGGTCCGCCGCGTCCCACGCGCGCTGCTTCTCCATCAGCTTGCGCGCCACCTGGTCGGCCAGGCCGTAACGCGGGGCGTCGTCATGCGCCGGACCGGAGATGATCAGCGGCGTCCGCGCCTCGTCGATCAGGATCGAGTCCACCTCGTCCACGATCACGAAGTCGCGGTGCTTTTGCACCTGTTCCTCCGTCGTCAGCTTCATGTTGTCGCGCAGGTAATCGAAGCCCAGTTCGCTGTTCGTGCCGTACAGCACGTTGCATCCGTAAGCCTTGGCCTTCAGCGGGTGCGGCTGCATGTGGAACGGGTGAATCGCCCCCACCGTCAGCCCCAGCCAGTAGTAGAACGGGAACACCCAGTCGCGGTCGCGCTGCACCAGGTAGTCGTTGGTCGTCACCACGTGGCAGCGCAGCCCCTCCAGGCACGCGAGATAGCAGGCCAGCGGCGCGACGATCGTCTTGCCTTCGCCCGTCTTCATCTCCGCGATGCGCCCTTCCGAAAGCACCAGGCCGCCGATGAGCTGCACGTCGAACGGCCGGCACCGGAACGGCGGGCGGCTTTGCGGGTACAGCTCCCGCACCGCCTCGTACAGTTCGACCGGAATCTCCGGACGCATCCACGCGGGCACCGGGTCCCACTCGTGATGCAGTTCCGGATGCTGCTCGCACCCGAGCACCTGTTCCGGCTCGAGTTGATCGATCTCCTGCTTCACCTTGTCATACAGCGGCCGCACGTTCGCGGGCAGCGTATTCGGATCGAACTTGTGCGCGGGATTGAAGATGTTGCGCAGGCCGATCGATCGGTCCATCGCCTCGCGGGCCACGGCCAGCGCTTCGGGCGTGATCAACGCGATGCTCTCGCCGTCGTCGATCCGCTGCTTGAACGCCTGCGTCTTGGCGCGCAGCTCGCCGTCGGAGAGCTTGCGCACCGCCTCTTCGTGTTCATTGACCGGCTCAACGCGCCGGTGGTAGGTCTTCACCACGCGCTCATTGCGCGAGCCGAAGAGCTTGAGGAAGACTTTGCTGACGTATTCAACCACCATGATGGTGCCTCACTTTGTCTGATCCGCCGCACCGGGCCGCGCGGGCGCGGGGCGGAGGGTCGCGGGGTCGCGACGAAAACCGGAAACTCGCTCCGCGTCGGGGCGGGATTGCCTGCCGGCCGCGGTACGCCTGTCGTTGGGTTTCTAAGTAACTATCTCAAAAGGCTCACTTGAGCCGATAACCATCCGTAGGATCCCA
>CAZHJL010000038.1:0-43825 GCA_964532795.1 uncultured Phycisphaeraceae bacterium
AGCATGACAACCCCAACCGACCAGCGGAAGACGCGGTTCATGGAACGCTTACGGCAAAGGAGCAGCCCGTGATGTGCCAATAGTACTCACCCACGAGGTTCCTCAAATGGAGAGACAGGTGGGGCTTGGGATCGCCCTTGGGCCACATGACTTCCTTGTCGCCGACCGAGACCAACGCTGCGGGCTTCGCAAGATCCGCCCGGACTCCCTCTGTGTCGAAGTACACGTGGAACGCTTCGGTATCGCCCTCTTGGATCGACCTGTCGCAGTAGAAAGCCAATTCTCCCTTGGAGGGTATCTTGTCATCATGGCCGGGCACGGGCAGGGCGTTGAACTGGCTTGGGAGGGGCGTGATGCCTTCCTTCGGGTCCTGGTCAACGGGCACCACAACGAACGCTTCCGGATCGATGGACGCCAGGGCATGCGTCTTCTTCAGTTGGCCAAGATCGAGACTCGCAACGTACGCCCTGGGAAGATGGTCGGTCTCCGTCGCTCGCACCCTTATCGTGGCCCGGTAGGACAGAGCCGGAACCTGCCAGCAGGCGGACTCGGGTTCCTTCGATGGGCGGGACGTCGGGCGATTGGCTTCCTTGCGATCCACGCGTGTGCTGTCAGGTGAGCGATCGCCGTCCGCCTCTGCATCCGCCTCGCCCCGGCCGCTAGCGGGAGGCACCAGCATGGTCAGGATGGCTGCTGTGACCATCACAGCGCACCTATGGGCGTGTCCATTGTTCACTTGTCGCCCCCTTTCTCTTCGGCCGCGAAGCACAGCAGCGATTGTTGCACGCGGATGTAGATGCGAGGCCCATCAAACGTGAACGTTCCGCCGTAGTCGCCTTTTGAGCCAATCTCGTTGGTCGCGACATGCCTGCCATCGAGCGTGTAGACGTGGATGACGGGATCCCATTTGTTTTCCCGCCCCAGGCCGTAGATGTGGCCATTGGCCACAGCCAGGAAATGCCGGGTCCGCGGCACCGCCCTGTCCTTGTCCCACCTGCCGAAACTCCCCGCCACGATCCTGCCGGTCGCGGCGTCCAGTTGCACCCCATGCCGGTGCAGCAGCCGTCCGTTGTGATAGGTCATCCATGGCGCATTGCCGCCGGGCGCCGAGCGGTTCTTCTTCTCCACGATCTGGCCGCCGTGCCAGAGCACCGTGGCCTTGAGCCGGTCTCCTTCCCACGCGAAGCGCAGCGCGGCCGGCGGATAGGGCGGGTCGCCGCGCCCCTTCTTCTGCCACGAACAGTGCTCGCCTGAGCCGCAGAAGAACACGACGTCCGGTTCGTCATACTTGGTCAGCATCTGCATGCCCGCGTCACGCCAGCCGGTGACTTCGACCTCCTTGCCGCCGGGCAGCAGGTAGGCGGTGACGCTCGGCGAGAGGTAGACGTGTTTCCCGTTCACGCTGATCACCGTACCGGTGGCGATGCTGCCGAAGGGCACGTCATGCTTCCAGATCTGTTCGCCCGTCCTGCAGTCGAAAGCGCGGTGGCTGCCCACGTTGCTGTGGATGAGCAGACCGTCATGGATGATCGGCGAGGGGGCGCGGTTGTTCCATGTGTTGCCGGCGCCCGGGGAATACGTCAGCCATTTCATTCTGCCATCGAAATCAAAGCACGCATAGCCGCCCCAGGCGGTCGACGCGTAGATGAACGCGCCATCGGTCACCGGCGTGGCATAGGCAACCCCGATCTCTCCGCGGCCATGCTGGTCCTGAACCTTGTAGGGATCAGGCACGTAGCCCATCCGTGCGTTCAGTTCCTTGTCGTGTTTCGGGCTCCGCTTCTTCGAGGCGATCCGTTTGCGCAGTGTGGCTCGCTCCGCCTTGTCGGCCGTGATCGCCGGCAGGTGGTCAATCTCACGTTGCCAGAGGATTCTCCCGGTCTCGCCGTCCATGCAGATGAGGAGGGGGAAGACGTTCTCCTTCCCGGGTTCGCACATCACGAACACCTTGCCCGCGACCGCCACGGGCGAGCCGTGCCCCCACGAAGGAAGTGGCGTTTCCCACTGGAAGCCCTCTTCCTTCTTGAGGCCGAACTGCACCGGTGGTTTCGCATCCGGATAGACCCGACTGCCGTTCGGCCCGCCGTAGCCGATGAACTGCGGCTCGCCATCGGGCTCGCCTGCGAGAACCGGCAGTGACAGTGTGACGATCAGCAGTCCGCACAGAGGCAATCTCGACCGGGCCATTCTGCTTCCTTTCTTACTCGGGTGTTGCGCTGAAGACCTCGAGGGCGAGCCGACCGTCTTCCAGTCGAACGCGTTGCTTGCCCACCACGATCGCGCCGCCGTCCACCTTGACATCAGGGTGCTTGCCATCCGGCGCGAAGGTGATCACGTTCACCTTCTGATCGCCGAGCATCACGGTCACGGGCTTGACCGGTTCGCCCTCGCTGAACTCCCATCGCGGCCGCTTGTTGACCCGCGTCCACACGCCGCCGGCCCATTGCACGACCTGCGCATCGGCCGAGACGGTGCCGGTGAGCGTGCGTTCCTTGTTCCATGGCAGAATCAGCGTGCGGCCATCGAGCGTGGCGGTCTTCGTGCGCTTGCGCACGGTGCCCCACGTGATGGTGAGGGTCTTGCCCTCCTGCTTGACCGAGATCGGTCCGCCGTCAGTCCAATGGCCCGTCAGGTCGATCGCGTCATCCGGCACAGCCGGCATTTCGGGGGCCGGCGCGGTCACGTTCGGGCCCCGGCCGGTGGTGGCGATCAGTCCCTTGCAGCCGGCGGCGCCGGAGAAGTCGATCGCCCAGGCAGTCTCGCCGTTGACGAAGGTGGCTGACCCGTCGGCGCCGGGCGTCCAGTTGCCGATGCCGCTTCGACCGAAACGCCCCATGGTGAGCTTGTACCCCGATGCCCACACGATCACATCCTGCGGCGGACGCACCTTGTGATAGCCGGTCGGTCCGGTGCGGCACAGGCCGGTGAACAGGATGTCGTTGATGTCACCGAATCCGCTGCGGCAGAGCACGTAGCCATGGAGGCTGTCATGCACGGCGAGGGGGAATGCGCCGGCCGGGTTCTCGGCCTCGACGCCGACCGGCCAGTTGACGAAAGCATAGACCGCGTGGAGCGGATCGATACGCGCTTCGTAGATGCGCCGGGCGGGCGCGACATCCGGCTCGACGAAGTTCTCATACACCCACACCATCCCCGGGCGGTAACGGCGCGGCAGCGCGCCGATGCCGATGCAGAAGACGCCATCCGCCGACCAGCCGCCGCGGTCGCGGAATCGTTCTCGGGTCCCGCCGGGCCAGAAGTGCGGCCCGTGCGAGTAGTACCCGCGCATCGGTCGGCGGACGCCGTCGGGCGCGTCGATGAACTCGAGCACCCGCGTGAGGATGATCTGCCGCGCGTTCGCAGCACCCTCGCACCAGTCCTTGCCGGCCGCGATGCGCATCGACTGTAACAGCCCGAGCAGGCCCGGCTGCATGGCGGTCTTGTCACTGCCGGTGCCCTCGCCGAACCATCCGCCGTCGCCGTAGCCCTTGGTCAGGACCGTGCGCACGGAAGACTCGACGGTGGCGAGGATCTTCTCGATGCGTTCGTTGTCCACGCCGGGGTCGCCCTTGATCGCCAAGGCCGCGATACCCGGTCCGCTGATATACGCGCCGTAATGGTTCGAGGATGGCGGATAGTTTCCGCCGCGCGCGAGGAACTCCAGCGTCAGCTTCTTGCGGCCACTGCCCGGCGCATTCGTCTGGATTTCCTTGACAACCTTGCGGCGGTAGTCATCGGGCCAGGCCTCGTAGCACAGGTCATAGGCGATGGCCACGCCCTGCAGCACACCCGAAAGCCGGAAACCCGTGCCGGGCGCGGTCCAGGAATAGCGCTCATCGCGATCGACCTGCCCTTCGAAGACCTTGTCGAGGCACTGACGCGCGAGGCCGGCATACTTCGTGTCACCGGTCAGTTGATACAGCAGGCCGAACCCGGCCGCGTGGTTGACGGTGAACGCGCCGGGTTTGAGTTGCTCTGGGCCCTTGGGGCCGATGTTGACCGGTGGGTTGGTGTTGTACTCGGCGGGCATGGCCTGGCCGCCGCCGAGCAGGTACTCGAGGCGGGCGATCATCGCTCTTCCGACCTCGGACTTCGCCTTGATACGTAACGTGGCAACGTCCGTCTTGCGGAACAGCAACCGCGGATGCTCACCGGGCTGGACCACCACGTGGTCCTCAACGGGCGCCGGCCATGCCGCCGCCACGTGCTCAGTGCCGCATAGCAGGAGCAGACCGCCGATCAGGAGAATGCAGACACGCCGCGCCGTGTGTTTCGTCATGGTCATGTTCTCCGGGAATCTGTTTCGTCAACCCCACCCCGTCGGCAAGGGCGATTCGGATGTCGTTGTCACTTGTCCGGCCGGCTTTCGACGCCACGGAGAGTGCGACAAGAACAACTCCAAGTAACCACCTCTAGGACACTCGTGCACTCCGATCGCACCTGCGATGGCATGGTCCGGGGCGTGTCACATACTGAATACGTTCACGTGCGGGCTTTCATTTTGTTCGCATATCTGACAAAATGTATGTGTTCTTGATGGGCATGGAGAAGCTGTTGATGCAGCACTTGCCAACGGACATCCGGTTGCGGCATATCGTGCCTGCCCATGACTTTCCCGCGCATCCGGAGCACCATGCATTCGCCGAACTGGTGTATGTGCTTACCGGGCGCTACGAGTCGCAGGTGAACGGGCGGGCCATCAACTGCACGGCCGGCGAGGTCTGCTTCTACCCGCCTCACACGGCCCATCAGCCGCGGCACCGGTACGCATCGCCACCGGTGCTGATCGTGCTTCAGTGGGATGGCGGGCCCAGGACGGCGCCATGGGATGCGCATTTCACAACGCGTGATCTCCACAGCCGCATCGTCAGCACGCTGACCTGGATGTGGAATACCGCTTCGCTGCCCGTTGACGCGCGTCAAGCCCTGCACACGCCGCTGCTGCAAGCGCTGTCTGTCGAGATCAGCGGCCTGATGGCGACTGAGCCGGAGCCGACTGATCCTGCGGAACGCGCGGCGGCGATCATCCGCCACCGATTGCCCTACCAGTTCAGCATTGAGGAAGTCGCCCAACACATCGGCATTGACCCGGCGCACCTTTCGCGGCTGTTCCGCGTGCGATTCGGCGTCCCTCCCATTCAGTACACGAAGCGCCTGCGGCTTGAGAAGGCCGTCAACCTGATCCGGTCGACGCGATTGCCGCTCAAGACCATCGCCAGACAGGTCGGTTACAGCAGTGGTCAGCACCTGTCCACGTTGATCAAGCAGATGTACGGCCGCCCGCCCAGCCAGTTGCGGACGCCGCGTCGCTGACGGCGCGGCGTTCGACCGTCAGCGGTCCCTTGACTTCCACCCGACCAAACCGTACTTTTATGGAGCGATTACCCGCTATCCCGCCGCGGCGCGTGTACCATGCTCAACTTCACCCGTAAGATTGACTACGCCCTGGTCGCGATGATGCATCTGGGGATGCAGCCGGCCGGGCAGGCCACGAGCGCTCGTGAGATTGCGTCGCAGTACAACATGCCGTTGCCGCTCTTGATGAACATCCTGAAGGATCTTTGCTCGGGCGGGTTGATCGATTCGACCCGCGGGGCGCGCGGCGGGTACCGGCTGGCCAAGCCGGCCGACCAGATCCGCCTGGTGGACGTGATGGAGGCGGCGGAAGGGCCCGTGCGTCTGACCGAGTGCTCCAACGGCCTGCCCGTCATCGGCCGGTGCGGCGTCAGCGAAGCCGGCTGCCCGATCCGCAGGCCCATCCAGCAACTGCACCGACGCATCGTGAAGATGCTGGCGGACACGACGCTGGGGGGGATGTTGGGGGAAGAAGCGACGGAGCGACGAAGCGACGGAGCGACGGAGGGGGGAGGAAGAAGGCACGAAGGCACGTAGGCACGTAGGCACGAAGGCACGGAGCAGAGTGAGTCGGCGTCTTCGAATGTGCGATAGCGGTCTGGGACGCTAACGCGTCAACGAGTCAACCGGAAACACGAAGAACCGCCCGCCGCGCATGCGGGCACACGAATACCGAGAGACATCCATGGCCCTGAAGTTCCCCGTCTACATGGACAACAACGCCACCACGCGGACCGATCCGCGTGTGTTGGAGGCGATGTTGCCTTATTTCACTGAGACGTACGGCAACGCCGCCAGCCGCAACCACAGCTTTGGTTGGGCGGCCGAGGAGGCGGTGGACAAGGCGCGGCAGCAGGTGGCTACGCTGATCGGCGCGAGCCCCAAGGAGATCATCTGGACCAGCGGCGCCACCGAGTCGAACAACCTGGCCATCAAGGGCGTGGCGGAGATGTACGCCTCGAAGGGCAAGCACATCGTCTCGTCGGTGCTCGAACACAAGGCCGTGCTCGACCCGGCCAGGCGGCTGCAGAAGCAGGGATACGACGTGACGTTCCTGAAGCCGGATGCGGACGGCATCGTCACGGCCGCGCAGGTGGCGGAGGCGATCCGCGAGGACACGATCCTCGTCACCGTCATGTGGGCGAACAACGAGATCGGCACCGTCAACGAAGTGCCCGAGATCGGCAAGCTGTGCAAGGAAAAGGGCATTGTCTTCCACACGGACGCGACGCAGTATGTCGGCAAGTGCCCGGTGAATGTGGATGAAGCGGGGATCGATCTGCTCTCCGCTTCGGCGCACAAGATCTACGGCCCGAAGGGCGTGGGCTGCCTGTACGTACGTCGGCGCAACCCGCGCGTGCGGCTGGTGGCGCAGATGGACGGCGGCGGGCACGAACGCGGGATGCGCTCGGGCACGATCAACGTCACCGGCGTCGTCGGCATGGGAGAAGCGTGCGCCATCTGCGAGGCGGAAATGGCCGAGGAATCAGCGCGGCTGCTGGCGCTGCGCGATCGGCTGATCAACGGCGTAAAGGAAAGGCTGCCGATGGCCGTGCTGAATGGGCATCCGACCAAGCGCCTGCCGCACACGGCGAACATCAGCTTTCCCTACGTCGAAGGTGAAAGCCTGATGATGGCGATGAAGCAGGTGGCGGTCAGCACCGGCTCGGCGTGTACGTCGGCCTCGCTCGAACCCAGCTACGTGCTGATGGCCCTGGGCGTGGGCGACGAACTGGCCCACAGCTCGATTCGCTTCGGCCTCGGGCGATTCAACAATGAGGACGAAGTGGACTATGTGGTTGAAACCGTCGGCAAGGAGGTGCAGCGCCTGCTGGAACTGAGCCCCCTGTGGGAGATGGTGCAGGAAGGGGTGGATCTGTCGAAGGTGCAGTGGGCGGCGCATTGACGGAAGCGACGAAGCGACGAAGCGGAGAAGAGCGGCGCATCCGATTTACTGCGACTACTGCGGTTACTGCGATTACTGCGTTTACTGACCCAGGTGTGAAACATGGCATACAGCGACAAACTACTCGATCACTACGAAACCCCCCGCAATGTGGGGACGCTTGACAAGAACGCGGCCAACGTCGGCACCGGCGTGGTCGGCGCGCCGGAATGCGGTGACGTCATGCGGCTGCAGATCCAGGTCGATGACAGCGGCCGCATTACCGACGCGAAGTTCAAGACCTACGGATGCGGCAGCGCGATTGCTTCCTCGAGCCTGGCCACCGAGTGGATCAAGGGACGCACGGTCGACGAGGCGCTGGGGATCAAGAACACGCAGATCGTCGAGGAACTGTCGCTGCCGCCGGTCAAAATACATTGTTCGGTTCTGGCCGAGGACGCGATCAAGAGCGCCATCGCGGACTATCAGAAGAAACGCGACTCCAATGGTGACGGCAACGGCGCTTGAGTGAATAAATCGCCCGCGCGATCTGTTAAACCAAGGGTGGACAGGCGGCCGATACGAGCCAAGAATGACCCTCAGAGGACGAGGCGTCGCGCAGTACGTGGAGGAACCAACCATGGGCATCACCCTGACCGAAACAGCAGCGAAGGAAATCGGCAACGTCATCAAGAACCAGGAGCTTGACGCCGAAAAGGTGCGCTTGCGCGTGGGCGTGAAAGGCGGCGGGTGCTCCGGCTTCAGCTACCTGCTCGACCTGACGGAAGTCGAGAAGGACAGCGACGAGATCTTCGAGCAGCACGGCATCAAGGTCGTGTGCGACCCGAAGAGCTACCTGTACCTGAATGATGTGACGATCGACTTCCGCGACGAGATCATGGGCCGCGGCTTCGTGTTCAACAACCCGAACGCCACCAGCACCTGCGGGTGCGGCTCATCGTTCACGGCCTGACGCCGGCATCGATATCAACGCGCACAACCCGAAGCCCAGGGATCACGGTCCCCGGGCTTCTGTCATTGCGGATGGGACAGCCGCCGCCTTCCCGTATAATGCGCGGATCGATACGCGATGGAAGGGCGTGCGCCATGGTCGGGGACTCATGCAATCGTCGGGGCTTTCTCAAGGCGGCGGTTTGCGCCGGCGGCGGCGCCTGGCTCGCGCACGCGTCTGGCTGTTCGCTTTTCGACGGCGAGCACACGTCGACGGCGACGCAGACGTCGAGCGAGGGCCACGCCGGTCCCAATCCCGGCGCGCGGCGCGTGGGCTACATCTATGACCCGCTCTTCCTCGAGCACCACACCGGTCCGGTGCACTACGAACGAGCCGCGCGTCTGAAGGCGATCAACAGTGCGCTCAAGTCCCGCAAGCTGAACGAGCGTCTCACACCGCTCAAGCCGCGCGCGGCGACGGACGGCGAACTGGCGATGTGCCACGCGAAGGCCTACATCGACCAGGTGAGGAAGGACATCGCCGCCGGGCAATCGCGGCTGAGCTGGGGCAACACGATCATCAGCCCCAAGTCGTTCGAGGCGGCCAGTCACGCCGCGGGCGCGGGCTTCGTCGCGGTTGATGCCGTGTGCAGAGGCGATCTGGGCGCGGCCTTCTGCGCCGTGCGTCCGCCCGGGCATCACGCTTCGCAGCGCAACGGAGAGGGGTTTTGCATCTTCAACAACGCCGCGCTGGCCGCGCGGTACGCGCAGAAGCATCACGACATCGAGCGCGTGCTGATCATCGACTGGGATGTGCATCACGGCAACGGCACGCAGGACATCTTTTACGGTGACGGCAGCGTGTTCTACTTCAGCACGCACCGCTCGCCGTGGTATCCCGGCACGGGCGCCCGCGACCAGACGGGCACGGGCGACGGCAAGGGCTCGACGATGAACTTCCCGTTCGGCGCGGGTGCCGGACGGAAGGAGATCGGCAGCGCGTTCGAGGATCACCTCGTGCCCGCGATGCGCAGGTTCCGGCCGCAACTTGTCATCATCTCCGCCGGCTTCGATTCGCGCATCGGCGACCCGCTTGGCGGCTTCACGTTGACGGATGCGGACTTCGCGCACCTGACGCGCGTCACGATGGGCATTGCCGACGCGCACGCGTCCGGACGCCTCGTCTCGATGCTCGAGGGCGGCTACCACCTCGAAGGCCTGGCCGACGCCGCGGCCACGCATATCGAAGCGCTGCTCCATCGCGGTGCGAAGGCGGACGGTTGAGCGGCGCGGTCAGTTCGGCGCGGCACGTTCGATCAGCCGCGTGGCCTCCAGCCGCTCGGCGTTCACCGGCAGAAACGTCGCCTTCACCAGCAGGCGTCGCTGGGCGAGATCCGCTCCCGACACACGCAGGCGGAACAGGTAGGCGCGGGTGATCGGGTCGAAGTGCGTCTCGTTGGCCTTGAGCGTGCGAAGGGGAATTTCCCACGTGTGCAGCCGCCGACCGGCGAGCACGGATTCGCCGATGCGTGCCTCGAACAGCTCGAGGCGCATCTGTCCCACCGCCTTGGTGGTGTCCTCGGCTTCGTCAAAGAACTGCACGCGCGCTTCGAGCACGGCGTCTTCGCCGGAGACGACAAAGCGCGTGGAGGGATAGATGCGCATCGCCACCGGCTTGACGCGCCAGGTGGGTTCGTCAGGCGTCGGCTCCGGCGCCGGGCGGCCGTGCTCGGGCGGCTCATCCATCTTCCAATCGAAGCAGCCGCCCGCGACCAGCAGCGCCAGGGCCGGTAAGAGGCATCCCGTCCACCGGAAGATGAAAGTGTGCTTACGCATGGCCGTTCCATCGGCAAGGACAATGAGAACACACTGATTGTACAAAAGCCGAAGCGGATTGGCAGGAAAGGCGGGGGCCGGTGGGCTACGTTTCCCTCGTCACGCCGCGCGGGTGCGTTCGCCGACCAGTTCCTCCATCAGACGGCAAAGCTGCTGCTGCGTCTCGGCGAAGCGCTCGATCGCGGCGGTGTTGCGCTCGATCAGGCTGACCAGGACCTTCAGTTCCTCGCGCTGTGACATCAGTTGATCGTGGGCGTCGGTGAGTTGCTGCTCGCGCTTGCGCGAATGCATACGCTCCCAGACCCAGAGGACACCCATCAGTCCCGCGACGCCCATCTGCATCAGCATGTCCGTGATCGGTTCCGGCATGGTCGGCTCCTTCGTGATTCAGAATGTGAGGTCGGACGTGAACGCGGCTTCGCCGCGCGTGTGATAGTGCGTTTCGATGGAATGGATCCGCCTCGCGACGAGGCGGCCGTCGCCCGGCGCCACGCGATCGCCCGGCGCGAGGTGTGACCAGTCGCCGTGCAGGCGCAGTGTTGGACGCGCAGGGCGCGGGGAGGCATGCATGTGTTGCGCGGCGAAGGCCATCCGAGCGCCGTCATCGGCCTCGGCCGCCTCGAGCGTGCCCCATTGGATCGGCTGGTGATGGATGCTGTCTTCCGCGACGCGGCGAAAGACGAACGATGCCCCGGCGCTGACCACCTCGCTCGGCGCGGCGCGGGCGAACGCGCCGCCGCGCGCGACCGCGACTGATTCATGGCCGGGGTTGCGCAGTGTCGCAGTGATGCGCACGCGCATCGCGCCGGCCAACGCCGCGGCGAGCAGCGCGCTGTCGAGTTGTTCATCGATGAACCGCACGCCGGCGCGATCGCTGAGCACACGCCGCTGACCGCGGTAGAGCTGCCAGGTCTGGCCGGTGTCGAGGCTGACATGCACCACCGCCGCGCGGCGTGCGCCGTCGTAGTCCAGCACGAGACAGCGCCCCAGCGGTATCGGCTGACCGGCCAGGCCCGGTCGATCCAAGAAGGCGCCAAGGTCGAACGCCGCGCGGCCGAACGGCGGGCGACAGTAGAAGCCGTCTTCGTTCAGCACCCATTTGCGGTACACGTCGGCGTAATAGTCGAACTCGGCGTGCCGATAGCCATAGCGCGATGGGTCCGCGCCTTCCCGCGCGGGGTCCCACGCGGGGACCAGCTCGAAGGTCGATTCGATCTCCCGTCCTACGGCGCGGAGCGCGAGGATGCGAAGCGCCGCGGCGTCGCGTTCGTCGTCGCGCCCGAGCAGAGACCGACCCGGCGTGGCGGGGTGCAGTGGCGTGACAAGACGAGCGCTGCGATCGGGGACAACCGCGAACCGCTCTTCGTACCGGTTACCGACCTTCCGCCATGAGCGGCGCAGTTGCAGCGCGTGGCGCGCGAAGAGCGTGTCAAGGTGATCAGCAATGCCGCGTTCGCGTGTCAGTCGGCAGGTGAGGGGGATGATCCGAAGCGCGTCTGGGAGCAGGGTCAAGTCAAGACCGCAGCGCGCGTGCGCGGCGAGTTGTTCGATCGCCTCGGCGACGGTCAATGGCTCGTCCGGCAGCGCCGCGCGGCGTTCGAGCCGCGGGAACAGGTCATCCGAAAGCTGCAGCGATAGGCGCGAGATCGACTCGTCCACGGCGACCACGCGGCCTCGCATCAACGGCAGCGTCAGCGGCGTGCCGTCGGCGTACCGCAACTCGTGTGCGATCACGATTGCGCTACGTCGATAGCGATCAAGGTCAGCCGGGGTGATGGTCGGCGATGCTTCCAGCACCGCGGTGCGCCGGTCCAGTCTGCCGTGGGCGGCAAAGCGTACGCACGACAAGTCAGCGGCGCGTTGGCCGTCGACAAACACGCTCGGCTGTTGGGCCGGGCGCGAGGCGGGAGGGGTGAGTGCCGGCAGAAGGAGTGGCGTCATGGCGTCGTGTTCCGGTGGTGGTTGTGTGTATCAGTCGGGTCACGACGCATGGAAGACTGCGTCCAGGCGGCGATCGACGATGTCGGTGATCGCGCCGTCGGCGAGTGTGACTTCCGCGAGCTTGAGGTGCGCGTAGGCCGGCCAGCCGGTTGCGGCGTCCGCGTAGCCGAGCGTCGCCACGCCGCCGTTGTTGTGGAGCCACACGTAGGCGATATCGTCATCCAGCGACGAGAGATCGACGGCCTGGCCGTCGTAGGGCAGGGGGACGCCGTTGATCGACAGCCGCCCGGGCGCGACGTTGATGTGCATGGCGTCCGGCGCCGGCGATACGCGCAGCGCGCCGAACGAAGACTCGGCCAGCAGGTGCAGCGACTGCACCAGCCATTCGTAGTAAGGCTGCAACCCGAGCGGCGGATACTCGAGGCCGGTCGAGCCGTGGGTTTGTCCGACGAGTTGTTGAATCTGCTGGGTGGTGAGGAGGCGATGGGGCATGGGGGGATTCCTTTGGGGAGAGCGACGAAGCGACGGAGCGACGGAGCGACGAAGGGATGAAGCGAGGCACGAAGGCACGAAGGCACGAAGGCACGAAGCGGAGAAGAGAGGAAGGGCGCGAAGGCATAGGGCGGTGGAAGATTGAGTAGCTCTACTGTCTCATGCTCTACTGCTCTCCTGTCTCGCCCGCGCGGGGCGCGTGGTGATCAATCGGGGGTGAATGTGAAGGTCACCGGGTCGCCGATGACGGCGCCGGTCGCCGACGTGGGTTGCAGTTCGATGTTGTGCGGCTGGGGGTTGAGGATGGGCAGGGCGATGGCGAGAGCCTGCCCGTCGATGCCGCACGGGCCGACGCCGAGCTGGCCCTGACCGAGGCCCGGCGCCATCGCGCCGTCCACGCCCAACGCGTCCATGCCGAGCATGCTTCCCAGGCCGCAGCGCGGCGTGTCGGCCGGCCAGAGCGGTATGCCGACGTGTGGTTGGCCGTCGATCGTCACGCGGAGGAGCGCATCGGGCGGCAGCGACTGGTGAGCGATGTAGCTGAAGCGCCCGGCGGCATCGCACAGCGGCGCGACCGGCGGGATCGGGCGCGGCTGCATGGTGAACGCTTCGTGCGCGTATGCACGCGGGTAGGTTGTCAGCCGCACGTGGTGCGCGACGCGCCGATCGCAGACGAGCCACGCGTCGCGCTGCGCCGCATCGGTGAGCACGTCCACCACTGCATCATCCACATGGATGCGCACGACGAAGCCCGGATCGGTCAGCCGCCACGCTGCATGCACCAGCGCGGCGTGTTCGCCGACGGCGTCATGCACCGGGCGGACCTGCACATCGGCCAGGTGTGCATCATCAAGTGCAAAGCGGCTCATGGCGTCACCTGCAGGTACTGGATGCGGTAGTGGAGTTGATGGCGCGTGCCCAGGCGCGAAGTGCCCCGCCGGTCGAAACTGAGCATCACGACGTTCGGCCATGCCACGCCCCGCGGATCGAGCAGGTCGTGGGCTCGCCCGTCAAGCATCGCTTCGACGGCCGCGGCCAGCGACTCGAGGAGTTCGGGCGTGTCGGCAACAAGTGTGCCCGACTGCGTGACCGCCCGACCGTGGCGACCATGCGCGGCAAGCTGCACGCCGTCGCCGGAGGCCGGCTCGTGCAGCACATGTCGCAGCGAGAGCCCACCGACCTGCACATCGTGTGGGCCTGACGAGAAGAGATCGATGTTGTTGAAGGTGGTCATGTCATGTTCCTTGAGGCCAAGTGCCGCGGCATCTGTCGCGGCGCAGGCCGCCTTGCGAAGGCCGGGGACTGCCATCCCCGGGCCTACTCGAGCGCGAAATAGCACTCTGCTCACTGCCGGTGTAGCAGCACGATCCCCAGGCGGCGCTGCGCATCGGCGATGCCGTCACCGTCCAGGTCCAGCTTCACGATCGCGCCGCGGCAGGCCTGGTTGAACAGTGCGCGGAAGTGTTCGTAGCGCTGCCGCAGGTTGGTGTTGTCGCCGGCGAGTGCGTGGGCCGCGGAGTAGATGCGTTCGAGCGTGCCGAGCACTTCGAGCTGCGCCATGGTGCTGAGCGAGACGATCGCGTCATCGGTGACGTCGGCATCAGTATCGTCGGGGTCGATGTGCAGCATGCGCAGCAGCACGCCGCGCACGATCGATGCCTGTGGCGCGAACGTGCGACAGCGCACTTCGAGGTCCGCGCCGTCGCCGGGGGCGATCGGCGGATCGTCGAGGGAGGCGCGCGGGAGGGAGACGGTCAGCGTGTTCGCATCGGCGCGGCTGATGACTTCCAGCGTCTGCTGCCGCGCGATGAGCACATCGCCGCCGGCGACGTTCGCGGCCGCGAAGTCCGCGTCCGCGCTGGTCAGCGTGATGCCGGTGATCTGCGCGTCGGTCACATGAAGCCGCTGCTGACTGAGCAGCGGCACGTCGATGAAGATGTCGGGTGCGTGGGCGAGCAGGTCGCGGTCAGTGGAGAAGGGCATGGGGGGTCCTTGAAGAGAGCGACGAGGCGGCGAAGGGGCAGAAGAGAGGCACGGAGGCACGAAGGCACGAAGCGGAGAAGAAGGGGCAGAGAGCAGACCGCGCGCCGTGGCGGTGACTGATCTGCTGCTTTGCTGTCTTGACAAAGACCCGCCGGGGCGCGTGGGGGCGCGCCCGGCGGGCGGGCGGCGGGTGCAATCACTCGGTGGGGATGCTGGTCTGCAGGCCGCGAATGATGCCGTGGGCGCTTTCATTGCGCAGCTCGAGCGTGTACTCGCCGATGAGCTGGCCGACATCGCTGTCGCCGGTGGACGCGAGCTTCTTGAAGTGGAAGCTGCGCCCGGTCATGGGCAGAACGCTGACGCGCGAGCTGTCCAGCAGCAGCACGGTGTCGGCCGGCATCCAGCGCGAGAGCACGACGCGGCAGATGCCGAAGTCGGACTCGTACGTGGCGACGAGATCGCGGTACTGCGTATCGCGGCTGGTGTAGCCGCGCAGACCGCTGAGCATCGCGTTGATGCGCCGTTTCTGGAAGCCGTTGACGACGATGGTGTCGACATGCCCGGCCGACTGCTGCCAGACCAGTCGCATCGCCGCATTGATCTGCTCCTCGTTGAGGAAGTGGCCGGCGCCGTTGACCGTATCGCCGGCGGGGAAGTTGCTGCCGCTGACGAACTGGTTGGTCGCGAGGAAGGGGATGATGCCCTTCATTGTGCGGCGCACGGTGGCGCTGCCCTGCGGGTTCGACGCGGGCGCGACGCCGTTGAGCACGCAGTTCTCCAGGTCGCGGATCAGCTCGCGCAGGCGCTCCTGCTTCTGGTAGTCCAGTTCGTCGGCCAGGCCGATCTGCCGCGCGGCAAGCTGCGAGCCGGAGACTTCCACGCTGGCGGTGAAGATCTGCGTGTAGTTCTGCCGGCGCACGCGAGTGGTGAAGCGCGCGTCGGGACGGTCATCGCCCTCCAGCGCGGCGTTGCCGAGGATGCGGATCGCCTGGCCGTCGGCCAGATTCTCCGGCGTGGTATTGCCGTAGCCGCGGATCACGGTGAGCGTGTCGGCGTTGACAGCGGTGACGAGCATGACCTCGCGCGAGCCCTCGATCTGGATCTGATCGCCTTCGCAGAAGCGATCGCCGTGGGCGACGTTGAACTGCACGTCGGCCGCGGGATCGCTGAAGCTCGCGTCATCGACCGAATCGGTGTTGGGCAGCAGTTCGTCTTCCAGCCACTCGTGAACGGTGGCGGTGGCGCTGCGCTGCGGATCGCCGAGGTGATCCAGCAGCGGCGTCTCGTGCGGGCTGACGATACTGATGATGTCGGAAACGTCTTCATGGGTCTCGGGCAGGTCGGGGCCCGCGGTGTAGGTGGCTTTGCCGGTGAAAGACATGTGGGTGGTTCCTTGGGTTGGAGGAGATCGGTAATCGCAGTAACCGCAGTAATCGCAGTAGATTCAGCGGATGCAGGAAGAAGGGGGGACGGAGTGCCACGGTCGCGGCGTAGCCATCGGCCGTGTCTGCGGTTAACACGGATCGTCACGGTCGGCGAACCTCGCTTCGCGAGAACTGCGGCCGTGGCACCCCATGGCTTACGCCGCGCCCGGCGAGCGGCGGAGGCGCAGGTAGGTCAGCAGGTCCTGGCGATGGCCGGTGGACTTGGCCTGCGTGGCGGCGCGCTCCAGCGGGGCGGTGACGGGGTCGTCGTGTTGTTGCGCGGGCATGGCGAGCGCGGCGGGGCGGTGCTGGGCGAAGAGGTACGGCTTGTGACGCCGCAGGTCGTCGATCACTTCGCGCACATCGTGCTCGGGCATGCCTTCGACGGCGGCTTCAGTCAGCAGCCGCGCGGCTTCGATGTCGATCGCATCCGACTCGAGCAGCATCGCGTCGATGCGCTGCCGCCGCTCGAGCGAGGTGATCGTCTGGTTCGCATCCTGGAGCTGCTGCTCCATGGCGGCCATCGCCTTCTGAAGATCGGTGAGCTGCTGCTCGGCCGCCTGCGCGCGGCGGCGGTAACGGATGGATTCACTGACGGGCACGAGCTGGGGTTCGTCGGGGGCGTGGGTTGCGTCCGGGTGCGTGTCCGGCTGGACGGGGGTGGATTCAGGCATGACGGTGTTGCTCCTTGTGGGTTGACGTGTGTGCAGTTCCTCGGGCGATCGCCACGGGCCGCGACGGTGAGGCAGCGGTGCGGCGTCGCAACGGAAGACAGACCGGTTTGTCATGGGCGCGGCTCGCGGCGGACGTCGTCACGCGGCTCCACGTCCTCATAGCCGAGTTCGGCCAGCACCTGCTTGCGCGGCACGCCCAGTGCGGCTTTGAGCTGGGCGTTTTGCAGTTGCTGGGATTCGTTTTCGGGCAGGGCGCTGGGCCAGTCGATGCGCACCTCGCGCTCGTCGGGGCTGTTGGGGAAGATGCGCGTCACGTCGGCCATGTGCAGGATGAGCCGGCACAGCGCGGCGATGCCGGCGCCGTAGGTCACGCGCTTCTTCTCCGTCTTGTTGAGCAGGCCCATCAGCACGATGCGCAGGGCGTTCTCGCTGGTGAGGTTGCCCACCTTGTTGCGCAGCAGTCCCGCGGCGATGGGCGTGACACCGCTGGTCTTGTCCATCGCCTCGCGGATTTCGTTGATGTGCGCCTCTTCCGAGGGGCTGGCCGCGTCGCCGCCGAACTCGATGATCTGCGCCTCGGCGTTGTCCGTCGCCCACATCTGCCCGGGCGCGACCGGTCGCTGCGTGAAGTGCTCGATGCCCTTGCCCAGGTACATCTTGAACGACTGGAAGGTGACGCGGTTGGCCCGGTCCGACAGCCGCGTGTTCAGCTCGTCCTGCAGCGGGATCAGCGGCTCGACATCGCTCAGTCCCTCGTACGCGAACGGTTGCGGCAGGTTCTGGATATGCACGAGCGGGATGCAGCCGAAGCGGTTGGTGAAATTGCTGACCGCTTCGCGGCGCTTCTCGTCGCCGATGAAGCACTGCACGCGCTGCGGCGTCCAGACTTCGGTGCGCCATTGCGTGACACGCGTCTCGGCACCCGAACGCCCGGCGATGCGGCGTGACACGCGCTGCAGCAGGCTCGGCGTCGTCGTCTGCCGCGTCTCTTGCGGCTGGTGGAGGATGTAGGCGTCGATCCGGCGGTAGTCGCCGCGGTTGAGCACCGGGATGGCGTGCTCGGCGTTGATCAGTTCGAGGCCGATGCGCGCCGCGGCGTGATGCGCATTGTCGGGTGAGATGGCCCCCTTCGCCCGCGTCGTGCCGGCGTCTCCGCGGGCATCCTGCTGGCGTCGAGTAGCGGCGCCTGCCGCACGCGAACGGGCGTTGGGGGTCGAGGCGGATTGGGAGAGATGCGTGGGTGAAAGGGTGGGTCGCAGGAGGATGTCCACGTGGCCGTACACGGCCCCGAGCAGTGACAGGTCCTGGAAGAAGCTGATGCCGCCGTTGTGTGCGAAGACCTGCTGGAGGAAGCGTTGGATGGTCGCCGCGCGATCGGTGGCGGGTGCGAGGCTCTGGAGGACGAAGGGGCGGCCGAACATGAAGTCGACGAGGGTGTGGATGCGCCAGGCGATGTCGTTCTCGATGACGATCTCGGGCGTGTGTCCCGCCGGGTCCTCGCTCGCCGCCGGCCGCAGACGCTTGGGCAGTCCCTCGGCCTGGGCGAGGCGGTAGGCCCGCCCGAGCTGGGTGTCCCGTGAGAGCGTCAGCAGGGGGTTGCGGTAGTAGCGCCAGAGTCGGCGGCGGCGGGGCAGGGCGCTGGCGTGGTGCTCGTCGATCATCAGATCGATGAGGCTGCGTGGCAGGTGCGAGGGGTCGTGGGAGAGTGTCGACATGGCTGTGGCGGCTCCTGGTGTGGCGTTTACGTGGCCTTCCACCCTTGTTCGAAGGGCCGCCCTGGCGCGCGCAAGGTGGCCTGTTTTCGAGGTGCCCGAATCGTTAAGTGACTGCTGAACACCGGGATAAAAAAATTGAACATGACGTCAGAATCCCAGATTTTTTGGGGTCACGAATTGCGCACAACATGGCCTGAAATATGGTTCTGCACGTTTCTTCACTTGCCAAACCGCATTAGTGATGGTTTAATAGGCAGTCATGGGCAGAGCTGAACAAGAACTAGACATTCTCGAACACATCAGTCAGATACTCGGCGACGGCATGGAGCTGGGCGAGGTGTTTCAGCGGGCGATGCAGCACCTGAGCGAGCGGCTGAGCGTGCAGCGAGCGACGCTCAACCTGTGGGACGACGCCATCGAGCAGCTTCGCATCGTCGCCGCGATCGGGCTGACCAATGAGGAGATGGCCCGCGGTCGATATTCGCTGGGCGAGGGCGTGACCGGCAAGGTGATGGCCGAGGGCAAGCCGCGCATCATCCCCGACATCAGCCGGCATCCGGAGTTTCTCAATCGCACGGGCAGCCGCGCGATGCGCGATGAGGCCGGCGCCCCGTCGCGCGGCGGCGCGCCGATCAGCTTCATCTGCGTGCCGGTGAAGATCGGCGAGCGGCGGGTGGGCACGATCAGCATGGACAAGCCGTACACCGACGAGGTGTCGCTGGCGGCCGATGCGCGGCTGCTGACGATCATCGCCGGCTCCATCGCCCAGACCATCCGCATTCACGAGATGGTCCAGCAGGAGAAGGACCAGATGCTCGCCGAGAACCGCGAGCTGCTGAACAACCTGCACGGCAAGTACAAGTTCGACAACATCATCGGTTCGAGCGCGGCGATGCTCGACGTGCTGGCGACGATCGCCCAGGTCGCCGGCAGCCGCGCGACCGTCCTGCTGCTGGGCGAGACCGGCGTGGGCAAGGAACTGATCGCCAAGGCCATCCACTACAACTCCGACCGGCGCGACAAGCCGATGATCCGCGTGAACTGCGGCGCGCTGTCGGCGCAGTTGCTGGAGAGTGAACTGTTCGGCCACGTGAAGGGCGCCTTCACGGGCGCGGTGCGCGACAAGATCGGGCGTTTCGAGGCGGCGGACGGGGGCACGATCTTTCTCGACGAGATCGGCACGCTCGATCCCCAGTTGCAGGTGAAGCTGCTGCGCGTGCTTCAGGAGCGCGAGTTCGAGCGCGTGGGCGACCATCGCAGCGTGAAGGTCGATGTCCGCGTCATCGCCGCAACGAATCTCGACCTGCAGGAAGAGGTGAAGAAGAGCACCTTCCGCGAGGACCTGTACTACCGGCTGAACGTGGTGACGATCAACATCCCGCCGCTGCGCCAGCGCCGCGAGGACATCCCGCGGCTGATGGATCATTTCCTCGACCGCTACAACAGCGAGAACAACCGATCGCTCAAGCGCATCAGCCGGGACGTGCTCAACGTGCTGCTGCGCTATCCCTGGCCGGGCAACGTGCGGGAACTGGAGAACGCGGTGGAGCGGGCGGTGGTGCTCAGCCAAGGCGAGGAGTTCGTCGAGGATCTGCTGCCGCTGCAGATCCGCATGTTCGCCCAGCAGGTGCGGGGCGACTCGACCGACGAATCCATCGAGGCGCTGGCGCGCAAGCTCGCCACGCACGCCATACGCGAGTTCGGCATGCAGGAGGGCGAGATCTACGACCTGGTCGTCGGCGAGATCGAGAAGCAGCTCATCGCCGAAGCGCTCGACTACAACGACGGCGTCAAGACCCGCACGGCCGACTTCCTGGGCATCAATCGCAACACGCTGAACAAGAAGGTGAAGGACTACGCGATCGGCGGGCCGTGATTCTCATGCGGCTCGGACCGGTTGAGCGCCGGTCCGCGTTTCAGAGACGTGCCGGGCCCGCGGAAGCCACGCTTGTCAACATTGTCAACCGTATCCGCGCGCCTGCCGCGCTCACCTGCCATGGAAAACACGACGGATCGTCCTACGATTATCTGCCCGACGGGCAGGCGGCGTGGTTGCCGCGCGGGCCATGACCAACCGATCGCCAGCAATGGAGCCAGCCATGTCCCAAGTCTCATCGACTTCGTCCGCCCCCGATGCATCGGGGCGACTTGTCCGCCGCGCGCGGACCTGGCCGGTGTTTGTTCTGAGCATCCTCCTGGCCGCAGCCCTGTACGTGACTGTGCGGCCGCAGGTGGATGACTTCATTCGGTTCATGCTTCTGCTGGCGACACCCCTGGCGGGGTTGGTCGTGTTTCTCGCGTGGCTGTTCGGGCTCAGTCGCCTGCGAGCGGGTGAGCGGGTTGCGGTTGTCGTGATGATTCCCGTGCTGGCGGTGGGCTTCGGTCTGGCGTCGCACGAATCGATGCGCTTCGGGATCTGGGCCTACGGCATGCCGGCGATCTTCTTCGCGATCGCGATCGGCTTGCTGATCGCGGGCAAAGCCCGGCCGGGCAAGCGCATGGCTATCGTGCTGCTGGTGAGCATCATCAGTTGGTCCCCGTTTCTCTTCGGGCGCTGGCTGGGCACGGACGGCAGTTACGTGCCGAACTTCATCTGGCGCTGGCAGTTGACGGCCGAGGAGGAGTTGCTGGCCGAGGGGCTGGCGGCGGAGACGATCGACGTCGACCCGGCCACGTGGTCGGGCAACGTCTCGTCCGACGACTGGGCGCGTTTTCGTGGGCCGCGGGCCGACAGCCGCGTGCGCAACCGGCTTGCGTACGCCGACTGGCAGGGCACCGCGCCGAGGGAAATCTGGCGCAACCGCATCGGCCCGGGGTTGGGCTCATTCTCGCACGTGGACGGGCGGCTTTTCACCATGGAGCAGCGCGGCGAAGAGGAACTGGTCATCTGCTACGACGCGAAGAGCGGCAAGGAGATCTGGCATCACAGCGAGATGAGCCGCTTCGAAGAGCAGGTCGCCGGACCCGGCCCGCGCTGCACGCCGACTTACGCCGACGGCAAGGTCTACTCGCTGGGCGGCAAGGCGATCCTGACGTGCATCGACGCGGCGACGGGCAAGCTCCTCTGGCGACGCGACCTGATGCGGGAGATCGACGCCGCGCTGCCGATGTGGGGCTTCGCCGCCTCGCCGCTGGTTGTCGACGGCCTGGTCATCGTGCATGCCGACGGTTCGGACGGGCGCGGCTGGATCGCCTGCGATGCCGCGACGGGCAAGACCGTCTGGCATCTGCGCGGCTGCGGGAACAACTACACCTCGGCCCAGCCGGCCGCGGTCGACGGTGTCCCGTTCATCATGCTGATGAACGACGAAGGCGTCATGGGCGTGAATGCGAAAACCGGCGAGGTGCTGTGGCAGTTCAGGCCCACGCGCTGGCAGGGCAAGAACCTCGCTCGCACCCAGCCGCAACAGATCGGGCCCAACGCCATCATCGTCCCGACGGGCAACAACGTGGGCATCGCGCGGCTGTCGGTCAAGCTCATCGACGATAAATGGCAGGTCGAGGAGAAATGGTTCTCGCGTCGCATGCGCATGGCGTTCAACGATTTCGTCTTCCACGGCGGCTACCTCTACGGCTTCGACAAGGACCGCTTCGTCTGCATCGACGCGATTACCGGCGACGTGGCATGGCGCACCGACCGCGCGTCTTCGTACGAGTTCGGCCAGGTGCTGCTGCTGGAGAACGCGGGCCTGCTGGTGGTGACCACGGAGAACAGCGGCGAGGTGGTGCTGGTCGAGGCCGCCAGCGACCAGCACCGCGAGCGCGGCCGCCTGCAGGCCTTCGACGCCAAGTGCTGGAACCACCCGATCGTTGTCGGCGACAAGCTGTTCGTGCGCAACGGCAAGGAAGCGGTGTGCTACGAGTTGCCGGTGACGCGGATGGCGGAAGGGGGGTGAGGGAAATCGACGAAGGGAGAGGGGAAGAGAAGCACGAAGGCGCGTAGGCACGGAGCAGCGATAGTTCGGCGGCTCTACTGCTCTACTCTCTGGCCCGCGGGGCGTCGGGCGCGACGGTCGTGCAAAGCATCGGCCGTGCTTCTGGACGCCTGTCATGTCAATTCGAACATCCCCAGTTCATCCTCGCCGACGGTCGCCAGCCAGCGTTTCAGTATCGCCAGCGCCTCGTGCACATCGTCGGCGAGCATCACCGCGCCTTGGGCATCCTCCTCCGTGCAGAAGGCCGTGACTTCTTCGGCATCCAACTCCACCGGTTCCAGCATGGCAAGCGCCTCGCGGGCCGCGCGATGATCAAAGAGCACAATCGTCGAGTCCTGCGCCTCGCTGAGCATCTGCGACGACTCACGGTGCCCCAGGGCGAACAGTTCGATGCCCTCTCTGCGCAGGAGGATCTCAAGGTAAACGAACCCGAGGCCACTGTATTCGAATGCTTCCTGCTCGGTCATCTGGTGATGGATGAACGGCTCGAAATCTTCGACAGGCTGTTCCTCCCGCCATGTGAACATGAGCAATCGCCGCTCGACCACGCGTGACTTGGTGGTGGCGGCGTCAAGGAGCGCCTCGGCCTTCGATGCGGGCACCGTGTGAAATGTGGCAACACTCAAGGCTGCTTCTCCCAACGCCGCATGCGGCCAGGTGAGGGTCGGCCATCGGTCGGATGATCCCCCGCGATGCTACCATCGCCGCGCCAGTGCGAGCAATGCGTCAAGGATAGCGCACGGGAACTTGCCCAGCTCACTTCCAATCGGGCTCGCGCCACTGCCCCATTCATGGGCACGCCTGGGCCTGCTGCTCGTTCGTGTGGCACGGATCGGGCGGGCGTCGGGTCACCTGCCGGCTTGTTTCGGGCGCACCATGGCGCGCACATTCCGTTCCCGACGCGGTTTAGGGCCGGTCGGTCAAGTCGGTCGTCCACCCGCGCGCCCTGGGCGATGCTCTGGCACACATCTTGCAGTTCCCCCTGTTGTGAAGAACAGCCGCCCGCGAGTGGGGGAACGCTCGCGGGAGGCGACGGCCGGAAAGGGGTGGGCCGTGATGGAAGGTGGTGTTGGAAATGGAGTGCAAGGCAAGGTCAAGGCAGACCCGCGGCAGGACGCCGCAGACCCTCGGGGCAGGTGATTGAGAATGGAATCTTCTATTGGTGCAGCGTGAGATGAACTGAGAGTTGGAACTGGCGAAAGGAGGTTGCCCAGCAGACAACAGACAATCGAAGCGACGCGGCGGCGCGAAGTGGCGAGCAGACCCAAAGGGGGGTGGCCCGTCACTTCGCCCACAGACAGACCAAACCATTCAGACTATGTTTGGCCTCCTAACGTGGACAGCCGGCTTGACGCGCAGCAGTTCGGGCAAGTAAGCCACACCCGGCCATCACCGCCCCACTCGACGCGCTCAGCCGGCTGTGCCTTTTTCTCCAGTAGGCACGGAGGCACGAAGGCACGAAGCAGAGGACGCCGAGCGGCCGCGGCGGTCTGCTCCGCTCCGTGCCTTCGTGCCTCCCTTCCTGCTATCCTCTCCCCCAGGAGGTCGGCATGCCGCTCAACGCCATCGCCAACACGCTCACCCACATCATCGCCAATCAGAATTCGCGCTGGCAGTGCGCACTGGAGGACACGCCGCACGAAGTGCTGGTGCTCGAACCGGGCGGCGACTGCCACAGCATTCTTGACATCGCCCGCCACCTTGTCGGTTTGCGTCGGTTCATCCTGATGCTGATGAACGCCCCGCACGGCGGGCTGCCTGCTCGCGAGGATCTCAATACGCTTGACGACCTGCTGGCCGCGCTGCGCAAGAGCGACACGATGCTGCTCGAAGCCGTCGCCGCGCACGACGAGTCGGACTGGCTGCACATCCCCGCCACCCCGCGCGAAGGCCCGTGGGGCGACGAATGCACGCTCTCGCGCATCGCCCACCCGATCAACGACTTCACGAACCACCTGGGCGCCATCCGCGCCATTCGCCGCATCAACGGCAGCCCGGCGGAGCGGTCGCAATAGCGCCGCCGATTGGGTCGCAGATTGCGTAGATGACCCAGATGCGGATGGAACCACAGATGCACACGGATGCACACCGATCAGGATTTGAGCGCAGAGGCCACGGATTTCACGATGGCAGCAAAGCAGACGCATCGGCTCTCCCGGGGGCCCCGTGTACGCTGTGTCAGGGGCCTGGATCCGTGTGCCTCCGTGTGCATCTGCGGCTCCACCTCTTCTCCGCTCCGTGCCTTCGTGCCTCTCCGCTACCTGATCTTGATCGTCGCCAGTGCGATCGCCGCGAAGACGGCGCTCAGGAGCCAGAAACGCACCACCACCTGTTGCTCTGTCCAGCCGCCGAGATGGAAATGGTGGTGGATGGGGGCGCAGCGGAACACACGTTTGCCCCCGGTGCTCTTGAAGTAGCCGACCTGCAGGATGACGGACGCGGCTTCCATCACGAACACGCCGCCGATGATCATCAGCAGGAATTCCTGCCGCACGACCACCGCGATGTAGCCCAGCAATCCGCCCAGCGGCAGCGAGCCGGTATCGCCCATGAAGACCTGCGCCGGGCTGCAGTTGAACCACAGGAACCCGAGGCACGCGCCCACCATCGCCCCGGCCACGATCGAAAGCTCGTCCGACCGCGGTATGTAGGGGATCAGTAGTTGCTGGGCCGTGCCGTCGTTGCCGGCGATCATCGCCAGCAGCATGAAGGCGAAGGCGCAGATGCCCATGACGCCGCTTGCCAGGCCGTCCATCCCGTCGGTCAGGTTCACCGCGTTGGACGTGCCCGCGATGACGAACACCGCGATCAGCACGTACGTCCATCGGCCCAGCAGAATGATCGTCTTCGCCCGCACGAATTGCTCGGTGCCTTGCTCCATCTCCCACGTCTTCATGAACGGCAGGTTGAGCACGTAGCCCATCTGGTCGGGGTTGTTCAGGGCATGCTTGTACATGAACATTCCCAGCAGCAGCGCCAGGCCGAGCTGGAAGGCGAGTTTCTCCCAGGTGTAGAGACCCTCGCGCGAGCCGGGCGACCGTCGCGCGCTGGTCAGCTTCAGGTAGTCATCCGCGCCGCCGACGCACGCCAGCCACACGATGCACAGGAACGCCATGTGCACGTAGAAATTGCCCAGGTCGGCCAGTAGCAGCATCGACGCCAGGATGGCGATGACGATGATGATCCCGCCCATCGTCGGCGTGTTGGCCTTGTCCTTCATCAACTGGTTCAGGTCGGCGTGGTAGAACTCCGGGTTGTCGCCGACCTTCATCCGCAGCAGCAACCGGATGGTGCGCTGGCCCATCAGGATCACGATGCCGAACGACAGGATGATCGCCACCACCGCCCTGAAATGCGTGTAACTGAACACGCGCAGGAACCCGATCCCGTAGGCTTCCAACCAGTTCTGGTTGACCGCCGGGTCCGGCTGGTAACGCATCAGGCTTTGGATGATGTTGTAGATCACGGGGCGTGGATGGGGGGAGTCGGTGGCCGTGCTAATCGCAGTCACCGCAGTATGCGCATTGAGTGGGTGGGGTTGGTCCTTCCTGGTTTGCGGGTTGGCGGGTTGCCTCGGTCACGGGTTGCTTGGCTAACTGGTTGACTGGTTAACTGGTCAGAGCGCTGCCGCGTTGTCGCTGGCGCCATTCCCATGCTCCGTGCCGCGCCTTGCGGCGAGACAGTTGAACAGGCGACAGTAGAGCAGTAGAACCATCATCTTCTGTCTGCTTCGTGCCTTCGTGCCTACGTGCCTCCGTGCCTTTCTTCCTACCCTTCGTCGCTTCCCCCCATCGCCTCCACCGCTCTTTCCAACCCCATCCCGCGCGACGCTTTGACCAGCACCACATCCCCCGGCCGCACCAGTGCGGCGATCTCGCTCCCCAGCGCCTCGCTCCACGCTTTCCCGTGGCGCAGCACCTTCACGTCCGACACACCGCGCAGCGCATCGTAAGCAGACCGACAGCGCGGCCCGATCAATACCACTATCGGCACAGGCGCCCCGTTCGGTCCGAAAAGTTCGCCCGCCATCTCACGGTGCGCCGCCGCCGACGCGTCGCCCAACTCCAGCATGTCGCCCAGAATCGCCACGCGCCGTCCGCCTTCGCGCGGCGTCGCCTCCAGACGCAAGTGCCCGATCGCCTCGCGCATCGAGTCCGGATTCGCGTTATACGCGTCATTGATCACCGTCACGCCCGGCGGCGGGCCCATCGTCTGAACCTGCATCCGCATCGCCGGCGCCGTCGCCTTCGACAGGCCCCCCGCAATCGCGATGTCGTTCATCCCCATCCACCGCCCGATCGCCACCGCCGCCAGCGCATTCGTCACGTTGTGACGCCCGGCCAGCGCCAACTCATAGGCCAACCCGTCCACCGCGAATCGGTACTGCCCCGCGGCCGCGTCCCACCGCACCTGCGACGTGTCGAGATCGCCGCCCGCGCCGTACGTCACCAGGCGGCACGGGCAGTCGTCATCGCCGAACCCGCGCGCCGCAACGCGGTGGCAGTCCGGCGCGTGCGGCTTCATCGCCTGCCACGCCCCGGCCTCCGCGGCCACAAACGCGCCATGCGCCATGTGCGACAGCAGCGACGCCTCCTCACGCGCCACCGCATCCACATCGCCGAAGAACTCCAGGTGCTCGCGCCCGATACTCGTGATCACCGCCGCGTGCGGCCGCGCGATCGCCGCCAACGCCGTCACCTCGCCCGGATGATTCGTCCCGACCTCCACGATGACATAGTCATCCCCCGCCCCCGCGGCCAACAGCGTCAGCGGTACACCCAGGTGATTGTTGAAGCTTTTCGGCGACCGCGTGCCGGTGAACGACTCGCTCAACGCCGCGTGAATCAGCTCTCGCGTGGTCGTCTTCCCGTTCGACCCGCCCACCGCGATGATCCGCACGCCCGACGCGGCCAGTTCATCACGATACGCCCCCGCCCAGGCCTGCAGCGCGGCCACGGTGTCGTCCACCCGCAACACGCCGATCCCGCGCTCGCGCGCAAGCCGCACCATGTCATCGCCGGGCGCTGCCGCAACCACCACCATTCCCGCCCCCGCTTCGATCGCCTTCCCGACGAAATCATGCCCATCGAACCGCTCGCCCCGAACCGCCACAAACACCTGCCCGGCCGCGAGCGATCGCGAGTCAATACTCACCCCGGCCAGCGACACATCCCGCCGCGCGGGCGCAGCAATCCACCGGCCGCCCATCACCACGCACAGACTGTCAGGAGTAAATCGCGCCAATCTGACCAGTCAACCAGTCAATCAGTTAACTCGTCAACCAGTTAACCAGTCAACCGGCAAACTCTCCTTCATCCAGATCCACCTGCGCTTACCCATCTCTTCTCCGCATCGTGCCTACGTGCCGCGCCCTGCGGGCGAGACAGTAGAACAGGAGAGAGTAGAGCAGTTGAGCCGTCGAATCATCTCCGCCTCGTGCCTTCGTGCCTACGTGCCTTCGTGCCTTTCTTCCCTTCCCTCTTCGTCGCTACGTCGCTTCGTCGCTCTCCCCCAACACCTGCCCCGCCACCTCCCGATCATCAAAGTGCCGCCGCTGGCCACATACTTCCTGGTAGTCTTCGTGTCCCTTGCCCGCGATGAGCACGATGTCGCGTTCGCGCGCCGCCTCGATCGCCGCGCGTATCGCTTCCGCGCGATCGGCGATCGCTGTCACGCGATCGCCGCCGCGATCGACCGCCGGCACGCCTTCCAGAATATCGTCAATAATCGCCTGCGGCGCTTCGCTGCGCGGGTTGTCGCTGGTCACCACCACCCGGTCCGCCCACGTGCACGCCACCTGCGCCATGCGCGGCCGCTTCGTCCGGTCGCGATCGCCACCGCATCCGAACACCACGATCAACCGCCCGCCCGTCGGCCGCAGAGGCTTCAGGGCGCTGAGCACGTTCTTGAGCGCATCGTCAGTATGCGCGTAGTCGACCAGCACCGTCGGCTGATGCTCGCGCACCTGCACGCGCTCCAGCCGGCCCGGCACGCCCGGAAACTGCTCAACGGCGCCAAACAGCATGTCGATGTCCACGTCCGGCGAGACGGCGTCCGCCGCCGCCAGCGCTTGCAGCGCATTGGCCACGTTGTGCCTGCCGATCAGCGGCAACGTCACCCGACGCTCACCCCACGGCCCGCGCAGACGCGCGGTGCTTCCCGCGGCCGTGAGCGCACCGACCGAGGCGGATACGACATCTTCCGGGGGTGGTGCGGGCGTCCCGCCCGCCATGGCGGAGCCAACACCTTCCCCGCGCGTCGTGCACCACAGCACCCGCGCGCGGCAATCACGCACCATCCGCGCCGACCATTCGTCATCCGCGTTCACCACCGCCACCGCCTCGGGTTTGAGCGACTCGAACAGCATCGCCTTCGCCGCGGCGTAGGCGTCCATCGAGCCGTGGTAATCGAGGTGATCGCCGGTCAGGTTGGTGAAGATCGCGGCGTCGACGTCAATGGCCGCGCTGCGCCGCTGGTGCAACCCGTGGCTGGAAAGCTCGCACACCGCCGCGCCGCAGCGGTTGCGCACCATCGCCGCGAGCATCTGCTGCATCTGCACCGGCCCGGGATTGGTCATCCCCGCCAGTTCCAGGCGGGGCGCTTCGTCGCCCAGGTCGTTGAACACGGTTCCCATCATCCCGCACTTGACGCCGACGCTCGAGAGCAGGTGCCGCACGAGAAACGCGATCGTCGTCTTCCCGTTCGTCCCCGTCACGCCGATGAACCTCAGCGCGCGGCTGGGATGCCCCAGCACCCGCCCCGCCAGCTCGCTCACCAGCGCCTGGTCTATGTCAGCGCCCACGCACCACGGCACATTCCGATGCACCCTCTCGCGCGGCTTGCCCCCGGCCACCACCGCCTTGGCCCCGCGCTTTAGCGCCTGATCGATGTAGATGCTCCCGTCCTGCGAAACCCCTTGCCGCGCAACGAATAACTCACCGCGCCGCACCAGCCGCGAATCATCGCTGATGCCGGTGATGTCGACGTTGGCATCGGCCGCGTCGAGCAGGCGGAGGGGCAGGCCGGCAATGAGATCGTGGAGTTTCATACGCGCGGGTTGGCAGGTTGCTGGGTCGATTGTTCGGCTGACAAGAGAAGGATCGGCAGCACGCGGGGATTGTAGCCAACGTGCAGTGCGCGAAGGGGGTAGCGGTGGGCGCCGCGCGTGGCGCTACTGGCGGCTCATCCGCGGGTGCTGCCGCTTGTCTATCCACTGGGCGCCCGCCCGGTGCCGGCGGATCGCTGTTCTCCCCGGGTTTCCCCGGTTTCCCACTGGCATTTCCCGATCCGCGTGGCATGGTTCTCGTAGGCCGCGTTGCGCCCGGCGTGCGGCCGGACGCGGCGGCGATCTGAGGAGGTTTGACGCATGAAGGTATTCAGTCGTGTGCTCGCGGGTGCGATGGTGCTTGGGGTGGCGGCTACGCTGGCCGGGGCCGATGTGCTGTGGACGATGGACCCAACCGACCAGAATCGGTCCACGCCCAGCAACGCCAACGTCGCGACGACCACCGCGCCCAATGTGACCGGGACCGATGGAGACGGCTACGGCGCTTCGGCCGTGGGGCTCCAGTCGTTCGATACCGACGGCGCGGGGGCCGGCAACATCTACATCCGCCACGCCGATAGTGTGGCCGGTCTGGACTTCGACTTCGCCACCGGCTACACCCAGTTCACCATCGAGGCCGAACCGGGCTTCAAGCTCGACCTCACCGACCTGACCTGGCAGTCCACGCGCGGCGGGGCCGACGGCACGCGCGGGTTCAGACTCTACGCCGCCGCGGAAGCCACGCCCGCCGTCAGCGACCTCGTGCTCGAGGTGCTCAACGAAACGGGCACGCGCGGCAGCCCGCAGATTCGCACCGCCGACCTCAGCGACCCCGCCTTTCAGAACATCCAGTCCGTCACCTTCCGCTACTACGCCGTGACCGACCAGACCGGCCGCACCATCGAAATCGGAGACATGGCGCTCAACGGCCAGATCGTACCCGAGCCGGCATCACTGGCCCTGGTGGGAGTAGGCGGCGTACTGATCATGCGGCGACGCAAGTAGGCAGGCGCCACTGTCGCGGCGAAGCCGTCGGCAGTGTTCGGGAGAGATCACGTGCAGCGGCCGAAGCTTTCGAGCGCCGAACGGCCGCGCAGAGCGTGGGTAGTCGCACGCACACAACCGCATCCGCACGGCCGGCGAACCTGGCTTGGCCAGAACTGCGACCATGGCGCCTGGTTCCACTCGTGGCTACATGCGCCGACTCCTTCGGAGTCATTCTTCCGCCGTTGCATCCGTCAGTCCCCACCCTTCTCAATCAACCGCACCACGCGCAGCACTTCGGCGATGCTCCAGGCCTGGGCCGGGCAGCCGGCCGGGCGGTGGGGGCGCTTGGCTTCGTGGATTTCGTTGAGTTGTCCCAGGCCGTCGCCGGCGAGTCTCTCCAGCAGCGGCGTGATTGCTTCGAGCGCTTCGCGCTTCGCCTTGTCCTCGAATTTGCCGGTGCGCAAAATCGCTTCGGCGTACGGGCCGATCAGCCACGGCCAGATCGTGCCCTGGTGATATGCCTCGTCGCGCTCGTACGGGCCGCCGGTGTAGTTCGGGTGATAGCCCGGATCGTCTTCCGGCAACGTGCGCAGGCCGTAGGGCGTGAGCAGGTGCTGCTTTACGCACTTGATGATCTGCCGGCACTTGGTCATCGGCATGGGTGATTCGGGCAGCGCGGCGACGAAGATCTGGTTCGGGCGAATCGTCTCGTCCCCGCGCTCCACCGACTCCTCGCCGCTGTCATCCATCCACGCGTGATCGTTCAGCCGGCAGCCGTCGGTGTTCCAGAACACCTTCATGAACGCGCGGCGGATGCGACCGGCCAGCCGGTTGAAGTGGTCCGACTCGCGCTTGTGCGTCTTCTTGATCCGCTTGCCCATCCCCACCAGCGCGTTGTACCACAGCGCGTTGATCTCCACCGCCTTGCCGTGGCGCGGCGTGAAGACCACGCCGTTGCACGCCGCGTCCATCCACGTGAGTTGCGTCCCCGGTCCGCCCGCCTGCACCAGGCCGTCGCCCGCCACCCGGATGTCGCAATCCGTCCCGCGGATGTACGCCTCGATGATCCGCAGGCACGCGTCGCGCAGCCACTGATCCCACGCGCTTTCGTCCCGCGTGGCGTCGTAGTACTGCATCGCCGCGTGAATGAACCACAGGCTCGCGTCCACCGTGTTGTAGTGCGCGGCTTCCTCGTTGTAATCATCAAACCGGTTCGGCACCAGGCCGTTGTGGATCGCCTTGGCGAAGGTGTCCAGCGTCGCGCGGGCCTCGTCGTAGCGGCCGGTGGTCAGCAGCAGCCCGGGCAGGGCGATGAAGGTGTCGCGGCCCCAGTCGGCGAACCACGGATAGCCGGCCATGATCGTCGCCAGCTTCGTGCCCTTGATCATCCGGTCAACCACGAAGTCGTCGGCCGCGATGACAAGCTGGCGACGGACGGATTCGCTGATCACGCCCGTGCTTTCGTCCGCCGCGATGTAGTCAACCATCGGCGCCAGGTGCTCGGCGCGGCCGGCGCCATCAGCTTCTACGGGCTCCTCGCCCAGCGCGATGGTGAAGGTGATCTTATGATCGCCCGGCTTCAGTTCGATCTCGAACCCGCCGGGCACGTACGCGTCTTCGCGATGGTCGAGCCCGCGCTCGGCCTCGAGCGGGTAGTAGAGCTTGTACCACCAATCGCCGGACGGCGCGAACTGTCCGTGCGAGCAGTGGAACGTGACCGTCACCTCGCCGCGCGTGACGCGGAGCGTCCGGCCGTCCGGCCGCATGTCGAATGCGCCGGCGTCATCCCTTTTAAGCAGACTGTGGAAGTCGCGCAGCGTCAGCATGGGTGAGAGGCGGAGCATCGCCTTCTTTTCAAGCCCGCTGAGCGTGTACGTCAGCGTCGCCGTCTGTTGCTTCCAGTGCAGGGAAAGCCGGCGGGTGAAGCGGATCGACTGCCACTGGTATTCCCAGCCGACATCGAGCCCGCGCGTGAACCTTACTAAGTGCTCGTGGCCTTCCGGAGTGAACAACTCTTTGTCGTTGTCACCATGGAAGAGGCTGGTGGTGAATTCCGCGGCCTTGGCCTTGCCCTTGCCGCCCGATAACTCCAGCCGCTCGATCATCTGATTCAGCGCGACCACGCGGCTGACCGGCGGGTGGCGCGAGGCGATGAACAGTCCGTGGTAGCGACGCGTGTTGACCCCCGGCGCGGTGCCCATCGCAAACGCGCCCGTGCCGTTGGTCACCAGCCATTCCAGGTCGAGTCGGGACGGGCGTCCGGCTTCCGGGCCGTCGATGGCCAGTTCGTGTGTCGTCCACGCAGCGTCAGTCATCAGCGTCCGGGCCTCCTGATCGATCGAAGCGCTCGCGCGACGCCTCGCGCCGGCGTCGTCGGCTGGTGATTGTATCGACTGGCACGCATCCGTCCCGCCGCGTTTGATCGCGCATTCGACCAGCCTGTCTCGAAGCGGCCCTGCCAGCCTCGTAACCGATCCCCGTTCTCGCCCGCGCGGCCGATAACGGCGCGACCTCGCCATGCACACGGATTCGTGCCGAAACACTGTGCGCGCGGGCAGACCCCGCCCCCGGGGCCGAACACGCGCCGAAGGAAACAGACCCGGTGTCCCAGTCACCCCGACAGATCGTCTACTACAAGCAGGCCCGCCCCGGCGGGCGCCTGCGCCGGCGCGGCGTGATCGATCTGCCCAGCGCTTCGCTCATGATCAAGCAGTATCCCTGGCGTGGACGACGCAGGCCCGACCGCGAAACCGGCCAGCGCTACCCCGGCAGCGAATTGCTCGGGTTCGTCGATGATGACGACAGTTACCTCGAGTTCTCCTCCAACGATGACGGCACTTTCTACGTGCAGTTCGACCACTTCCGCACCAAGCGGTTCATGCGGCTGGTGCCGTATCGCAGATGGATTCGACGCACCGCACGCACGGAAACCATCAAGGAACTGATCCTGCTGACGAAACTGTTCTTCAACGGGCGGCACGCGGTGATCGATGATCTGCTCGCCGCGGCGTCGAACCTTGAAGATGACCACTCCCCGACCGGCGATGAAGCGGACACGGCGCGACCGGACGAGCAGGCCATGCCAACCCTCGTGGGGTCCGGAATCGAGATGACGCCATGATCTTCAGCGCCCCTCAACAATGGCTGGTCAAGCGCCTGGCCCGGCATCCGTGCACGAAATGGGCAAGCGAGCGTCCGAGAACCGGAAAAGTGCGCGCTGTGCGCTTAAGTCGCGCACCGGACTGAACGATGCTTCCCTCGTAGATGGACGGTTTTGCCTGATTTTCCGGGCAAAGAGTGGCACGAAACCCAAACGAATGGTCGGCCCGTGCCGGCCGCGGGACACCACCCCTCCTCAACGACGGGGTGAACACCCGAAGGATGGAGCCTCCAAGATGAAGATGAAGATTCTCGCAGTTGCATGTGCAGCGGCCGCCCTGTTGGCGACCAATGTGAACGCGGACGATGCGGCGCTTCAGAAGAAGATCGAGCAGATGCAGCAGCAGCTCGACCAGCAGTCGCGCCAACTCGCCGAGATGCGCAGCCAGGGCGAAGCGAACTGGCTCGATGAGCGCCGTGCCGAAGAGATCAAGTCGCTCGTGCGTGATGTGCTGGCCGACGCCGACAGCCGCGCCAGCATGCTCGAAGGCGGCATGACCGCCGGCTGGGACGGCGGGTTCTTCCTCGCCAGCGCCGACGGCAACTTCAAGATGAACCTGATCGGCAAGGTGCAGTTCCAGTATATCCTGGGCTACCAGGAGAACGCACCGGCGGCGGGCGACAAGGACATCCAGTCCGGCTTCCAGCTTCGCCGCGTCGAGTTCGGGTTCAAGGGCCACGTGGTGGATCCCACCTGGCAGTACATGATCTACATCTACCGCGGCAACACCGGCGGCGCCACGCTGCTTGACGCCTGGATCCGCAAGGACCTGGGCGACGGCATGGCGGTGCGGGCCGGCCAGTTCAAGCTGCCCGTTTGGAAGGAATGGCTGCTCAGCTCCAGCCGCCAGCAGATGGTGGATCGCTCCCTCATCTCCGGCGTCTTCGCCGGCAGCTACACGCAGGGCGTCATGTTCGAGTACACGCAGGATCAGTACCGCCTGTTCGGCTCGCTCAACGACGGCATCGGCACGATCAACTCCGCATGGAACACCTCGACCGTGGAAGGCATCGCCGGCACGGCCCGCGTCGAGTACAAGTTCGCTGGCAACTGGAAGCAGGCCGCGGACTTCCAGGCCTGGCTCGGCGAGGACATGCTCATCCTCGTCGGCGGCTCCGTGCACTACGAGCACAACGCTCAGACCGCGACCAACAACGACGAGGGCAACGTCGTCCGCTGGTCGGTCGACGGCCACCTCGAGAACGAAGGCTTCGGCCTGTTCGTCGCCGTGCTCGGCAACCACGTGTTCGACTCCAACACCAGCAACGTGGACCAGTTCGGCGTCATCGTGCAGGGCGGCTACTTCGTGATGGAAGACCTCGAAGCGTTCGCTCGCTACGAGTTCGGCGACCTCGACAGCGCTACCCAGAAGGACCTGCACCTGATCACCGTCGGTGTGAACAAGTTCTTCAACGGCCACCGCGTGAAGTGGACCACCGATGTCGGTTTCAGCATCAACGAGGTGACCAGCGGCTGGGCGAGCACCGCCGCTGGCTGGCGCACCGACGCGGCCGGCGAGGAAAACCAGGTCGTCTTCCGCTCGCAGCTTCAGCTCATGTTCTGAGCCGTCGAGCGACAATCCGAAAGCCCGAAACGGGCGAGGCGGTACACGCCGCCTCGCCCTTTCTCTGCGCGCCGCGCGGCGGCATGGTTCTGTAAGTGTCGTGGAGAAAACGATTTGTATGGTCCGTTGCCCTCGAGAATATATGCCGCCCAAACTTTGCATCCCCAGATCGGGGCGGTAGGTTTGTGATGCAGTTTGGCCCGGATCAGACCCATGAGAGAGGGACAGCACGATGGCTCGATGGACATTGATGGCGATAGTGGCGGCCAGTCTGCTTCTGGCCGCGGGACACGCCGGTGGCGCGCTGATCGCGATGGAGGATTTCGAGAGCTACACGCCCGGACCGCTCGACGGACAAGGTGACGCCTCCGGCGGCTGGGCGGGCGCCTGGAACGGCAGCGGATCGACGGTCGTCGACGTCAGCGGCAATCCGCTCAGTGCGGCCGGCATGAGCGGCGGCAGCAGGGCGGTCTCGATGAACGATACCCAGGACAACAACAAGCATCGCCTTTTCGATGCGGCCGTGCCCGACTCCGGCGATGTCTACATCAGCTACCTGCTGCGGTGGGAAAGCGGCGCGAAGAACAACGGCGAGCGGGTCTGGCTCTCCTCGACCGGCAAGAACTACGATCACCAGTACTTCGGCATCCGCCCCGACGGCGCGGGCGGTGACTATGAGATCTCCAATGCCTACGGCGGCAGCAACTTCGCCAAGGGCGGCCCCGAGTTCGGCGTTGGCGATACCGCCCTGATCCTGCTCAAACTCACCAGCGACGGCGCGAACTGGACGCAGATGGACCTGTGGGTCAATCCCACCAGCCCCGCCGACACGCCCGATGTCACCAAGGACGCCGCGTGGAGCAGTTTTCCCGGTATCCGCCTGACCAAACGCGCCGGCGGCGATGATTTCCTCATCGACCAGATCGTCATCGCCGACGACTTCGCCACCGCCGTGCCCGAACCGGCATCACTCGCGCTCTTCAGTCTCGGCGCGCTGATCGCGCTTCGTCGACGACGCGCGTAACGCTTGTGCCGGTGTCACATCGGAACGGGATCGTCCTGTGCGTTCCCGCGCCAGGCCCGTAACGCGCGTGGCCGATAACGCACCCCCGGACGCACCGAATCAAGGGGCCATTACCGGCCGGTCGATGTTTCGCTTTCGGACGATGAACCAGTCGGCTTCAGACCGACGCAATGGCGACGCCGGAGACGTGACATGAGCAAGCAGCAACTCATCGAAGCCATCCGCGAACATAACCGCTCGGTGAATGACGATTTCCTCAACGGCTTCGAACTCGGCGACCTGGAAACCTATCTGCAACGCCTCACGCGCATCGCCAACCATCGGGGCCGCGAATCGGGATGGGTCCGCAACGGACACGCCCCCGCCATCGTCACCCGCCACGCCCGCCGACGCGACGTGGCCGTGGCGTGAGGAAGAAGCGACACAGGGGAGAGGAAAGGCGCGAAGGCACGTAGCGGACGATGCAGACCGAATCCGGCAGTTCTCCTGCTCTCCTGTCGCCTGCACGACGCTCTCGCCGGCAGGGCGCCGGGTGCCATCTATGAGCAAGTCTTTGTCAAGTCGAATGCGAGACGTCTCGGGGTTGCCAACCATCTATCCGACGTTTGGCGATTCCAGGCCCGCCTCCCCGGCTCACACCCGGCCGCGCCGCCGAAAACAGCCGAACAGCAGCGCCCGGCGGGATAGCGCGGCAAGGCGAGTCTTCGAGCGCGTCCTTCCACATCCCGGTTGAGCGCGGCCCGTCCCCCGGGCACAATGGCATCATCGATGCCATCCCACCGACAGGACATCCACCATGCCTTCAGACATCGACGATCTCGCCGCCGCGCTCGATGGACTCCAGGGCGTTGATACCGGCGACAACGCCGACGCCGTCCCGCCCGGGCGGCGCGCCTGCCCGATCTGCGGGCAACACATGCAAGTCGAGGCGCACGACAGCATCGCCATCGACATCTGCCCCCGACATGGCATCTGGCTGGACAACGGTGAACTGCCGGCCCTTCTGGCCCGGGCACGAGGCGATCGCGCCGCGCAAACCCGCCGCCGCATCCGCAAAGCCAAACGCGACGGCAAAGTCAGCGGCGCCCTGTTCGGCGTATGGTCCCTGCTGCTGGACTGACACCGCGCGCCGCGTGATTTCGCCCCGACACTGTCCCCGGCTTCGCCGCGACGGTGGCGTTCTGCCCAGCAAACCGGCATTCTGATCCACCCCGCGCGACATCCGCTGGGCTGCGGCGCAACCGGTGCACTACTCCTTGACCGGCGCAGTTGTCGGCGCAGGCTCCATCGAGGGTCCAGGCTCCAGGGGCGCGGACGGCACGGGCGGTGGAGTCGACGACGCCGGAGCGGCCGCAGGTCGACCAAGCGCGCACACTTCGAACACGCCTACCCAATGCCCGCCGCTCGCCCTGATTCGCACGGCCGTCACGTTGCGCAGCGTGGGCAGGGCGATGGTCGTCGTCACCTCGCCTTCACTCTCCGACGCCTCGGCCGGAATGCGCTGCACCGTCACGTTTGTCGCCTGCTCGACCGTCGGCATGCACGCGGCCTCATGCACCAGATGCCACTTGTCCGAACCGCGCACCTGGTAGTGGATGCGGTAGTTGTTCACATAGTCGGCCTTGTACGCCGCCGGCACCCAACTGCCGTCCGGCCGCTTCGCGCCCGGGAAGTGCCGGCCGTAGTGGCCCCAATGGATCACCAGCGAATCGATGTCATACCCGCGCGCCTCCGTCCGGCCGTCGCCTTCGTGGTAGGTGGTCAGGTCGATGGTGTAATCGAGCGATAGCGCACCGGGATAGGCATCGGTCTTGATGTTGCCGTCGGTCAGCCGCCACGCCGCACGCGCATACTGCGGCGACTCGTGCACCGCGCCGGTCACCTTCTTCGCCAGCGCCACGTTCCGCACGCGGCCGTCGGCCTTCGTCGGCGCAATGGACGAGATGGCGAAGTCAGTGACGGACAGGTACGCACCGGCGCGATCGTATCGCTGCACCAGCGTGCCGCGCACACGCACCGGCGAGCCCGCCAGCTTCGCCAACCGATCGATGACCGCCTTGTCATCGGGTACGTCCAGCCTCAAACGGAAGGACCCGTCCGCGTCCGGGGCAATCACCAGTTCGTACCGAATGCCGTTCGCGTGCCGCAGCACGCAGCGGGCATCCAGTTGCACCGATCCGACGAATCCGTCGGGTTCCGCAGACTGCGAGGAGCCGGCGACAACCACCGTCATCGCAAACAGGACTGAAGCCAGGCAGATTGACATGCGCATGAGATACCCCTTTCCTTTGGTCGATATCTTAAACGCATATCCCGTCGCGCTGTTCCAACGTTACACGCCCGTTACGCCCTCGGCGGGGGGAGCGCCTGGGCGTTCAGCTGCTCGACTATCTCCCGTTCTCCTTCCTCGCCCGAAGGGTGCCGGGTGCCACGGTCGCGGTTCTGGCGAAGCCAGGTTCGCCGGCCGTGCGGGGGCGGGAGAAGGCATCCGCTGATCAGTCTGCCCATGCATCACGTGACGTCCACGACTGCGGGGATCACCTTGTCATTCCCAGACACTGCCGACGGCTCCGCCGCGACAGTGGCGCCCGGCGACAGTGGCGCCCGGCTTTCTCCGTGCGTCTTCTTCTGCAAATCTTGCGTTAGCAATGGCCCCCAACATTCACCATCTTCACGCTTCGACACGTCATCCGCCTGCGGCCGCGCGGTCCATCCGCGGTTTCCGTTAACATATGCGGCCTCGGGCCACCAACCGCCATACTCCCGGAAGCGCGGACCCCACCATGCCCCTGATCATCCACAGCCCGTTCAGCGGTAAGCCCGTCAAGGTGCGGGACGAGGATGTCGGTCGGGCGGTCCGGGATGAGAATCGGCGGATCTTCTACGTGATCCAGCGACCGGACGGCGAGGGGTACTACGGCTCGCCGACGCGCCATGGCGGGGAGAAGGAACTGGCGCGATACGATGAACTTGTGGCTGCGGGAGGCGTAGAAGAAGAGGCGGCCACGACTGCCGAACCGTCGGCCGCGGGCGATGCGCCTGCCGGCGGCGTACCGGCATCCCCGGCCGGCCGTCCCGCCCCGCTTGGAGCGACCAACGTGGGCACCGCGGCCACCCCGCACGACGCCACGGGCACGCGACGGCGCGTCTCGCCCGTGCGACTGATCATCCTGCTGCTCATCGCCGCGACGCTTGTTGCGTCCGGCGTGTGGCTTTTTATGTACGGCCCGCTTGCCGGTTCGTGAGCGAGTCGCCCGCCCGGCCGCGTCCATCCTCGTGCACGCGGCCGCGTGATGAATGTGAAACTCAAACCCGTGATGGAGATCGCCATGCCTCGTTATGTCATTCCCGCCGTGATGCTCGCCGCGCTTGTCGCCGGCTCCGCTTACCTCATTGCCGAGTCCACCGGTTCGGACGCCAAACCCGCCGATGCGAAGAGCGCCGACGCCGCGCAGCCGAAGAGCGCCGACACCGCGGACGCGAAGTCCGACGATACGAAAGAAGCGCCCAAGAAGCTCGAGATCGAAACCGTCAAGGAAGCCCCCGAAGACGCCCCCGTGCTCGAAACCGGCGACTTCGCCGAAGTCCACTACGTCGGCACCCTCGATGACGGCAAGGAGTTCGACAGCTCGCGCAAGCGCGGCGAGACCGCGACCTTCCGCATCGGCAAGCGCAATGTCATCAAGGGCTGGGACCAGGGCCTGCCCGGCATGAAGGAAGGCGAAATCCGCAAGCTGACCATTCCCGGCCACCTCGCCTACGGCTGGCGGGGCAAGCGGGGGCAGGACGGCGAATACACCATCCCGCCCGACGCCACGCTGCACTTCGAGGTCGAACTGGTCAAGGTGCACCCCGGCGTGCGCACCGAGACGAAGAAGGCCGGCGAAGGCGAGACCGCGAAGTATGGCGATATGGTCGAACTGACCTACACCGTCGCCATCAAGGGCAAGGGCGCCGAGGGCACGCTCAAGAGCACCGAACCGGTCAAGATCCCCCTCGGCCTGCACCGCGTAGTCACCGGCCTGGAGGAAGGGCTCGTCGGCGCGAAGGCCGGCGAGACGCGCGTCATCACCGTGCCCGATCGCCTCGCCCTCGAGCAGGGCATCCTCGCGCTCGTGCCGGCCGGCGCGACGCTCGAGTACACCGTCAAGATCAATGACATCGCGCCCAAGGTGAGCTGGACCGTCACCAAGGAAGGTGAAGGCAAGACGCTCGGCCACGGCGACAACTACGCCGTGCACATCGTCGCCAGGATCAAGGACGGCAAGGAACTGGGCAACACCCGCGAGCGCGGCCAGCCGCTCTCGGGCAACAGCTACATGAACGAACGCGTCCCCGTCCCCGCCCTCGACCTGGGGATGACCGGCATGCGCGTCGGCGAAACCCGCACCATCGAAGTCGCCCCCGCCTTCGCCTACGGCAAGCGCGGCGTGCCCGGCCAGATCCCCGAAAACGCCACGCTGGTATACGAGGTGGAACTGCTGCGGGCGGATTGGTGAAAAGAAGCGACGAAGCGACGAAGGGATGAAAGGGGATGAGACCGGGGGAGCGGCAGGGCGCATGACGTCTTGCGACCCGATGGCCGCCGTAGCCGCAGTAACCGCATAGGCCCCCGGTGATGTGCCGGGGGCCTTTCTATTGCCCAAGCCGCACCAAAGCGCGCCGGATACGGGCGCGCAGCAAAGCAGTAGAACACTGAGGCAGCGCGCCCTGCGGGCGAGAAAGTAGAGCAGGAGACAGGAGAGCAGGAGACAGTAGAGCAGCCGAACTGGTGGGTGCCACTGTCGCGGCGGAGCCGTCGGCAGTGTCCGGGAATGACAAGGTGATCCCCGCAGTCGTGGACGTCACGTGATGCGTAGGCAAACTGTTCAGCGATTGCCTTCTCCCGCCTCCGCACGGCCGGCGAACCTGGCTGCGCCAGAACCGCGACCGTGGCACCCGGCGCCCTGCGGGCGAGAGAGTAGAGCAGGAGCCAGGAGAACAGGAGACAGTAGCGCCACCGAATCCCGTCCGCTTCGTGCCTCCGTGCCTCCGTGCCTCCATGCCTTTCCTCTCTCCCCCTCCGTCGCTTCGTCGCTCCGTCGCTCCGTCGCTTCCTCAAACCAGTCGTTGCACCTTCGCCACCGCGCGATACATGCCCGCCACCTCGCTCCGCTCCACCACGCGGCTGGGGTACTGGTCGTTCAGCGGCTCCAGCCGGATCGCCGCGCCTTCATCCTCGAAATGCACGCGCTTGAACGTCGTCTCGTGATCCGGCTCGAGCCTGACGAAACAGTCGCTGCCATCCTCGACCGCCGCGGCCGGGCTGAACACCACCACGTCCCCCTCGCGGTAGTCCGGCAGCATCGAGTCGCCGACCACCGTCGCCGCGAACGCCTGCGGGTCGTCCACGTGCGGCACATCGGTGTATTCGTCCGCCACGCGGGTGGGGTAGTTCAGGTCGGTGAAGTTGGCGGGGTACCCGGCCGCGACTTTGTTGATGATCGGCACCCGGTACCGCAGGGGAATGCCACCATCGATCGACCGCTCGCCCGTGTCGGCCGCGGGTTCATCCGCCGTGTCACCGTCCATGTCGTCCACCAGTTCGCGCAGCTCGCCGGACGCGAGCATGGCGTCGAGGTCGGCGCCTTTCCCATCCCGCCGCGCTTGCACGAGGGCCTTGAGCCTGCGGGCGATCTCGCGTCCCTCGGCGGCGGTGCGCGTCGCCGCCTCAAGCTCGCGGCGGACCGGTTCGGGGGTGTTCTGCCAGTCGGCCGCCCGTTGCAACTCGCCATCGCTGATGTGCAGCGCCCGCTCCAGCGACCGTAACACCTGCAGGGAAGGGGGGTTGGGCACGCGATGGTTCTCGATCATCGAGAGGTAACTCTTCGTCCCGCCGACCTGCTGGGCCAGGGCGGTCAGCGTCAGCCCGAGCGCCTCACGCCGCTGCCGGATGATCTGCCCGACGGTCAACATGGCATCACCTCACAGGTCTTCTGATAGCGCGGCTCTACGGCAGTGGGGCAGGCGTCCCGCCACCACCGGCCCATCGGGCGAGGCCACCCATCCGCCGCCCACCCGAATATCCACAAAACATCCACAATTGTCAAATACCTATTGAACACCCCGGTCCCGACCGCTACAATACCAAACAGAACACGAAATCATGTTAACGCCCAAACCTGTCTTGTCAAGGGGGATCTCCATGAAACGACGCATCGAATACGCCGACACCGCCGCGGCCAGACGACTCAAGCGCCTCCGCGCGGAAAGCGAGGGCATCATGCGGCTGGCCAATCACCTCTCGCGCGAAGATCGGCTGCTGCTCATCCAGCGTTACGAGCACGGCCTGACCTACGCCGACATCGCCCGCCTCTCCGGCGCCACGCCGCGCACCGTCAAGCGACGCATCCTCACCCTCCTGCGCCACCTCCATTCCGACGCCTACCGCTTCATGATCAGCCGCGGACACATCCTCCCCGAAGAGGTCAGACGTACCGCCGCCGCCCTTATCCTCGAAAGACAAACCCTGCGCGACGTCAGCCGCAACACCGGCCATCCCGTCCACACCATCCGCGAACACCTGCAGGTGGTGCGGGCGCTGGCGAAAGCGGTTTGAGGTAGCGACGAAGCGGCGGCGCGACGGGGCGACGGAGGGGAAGACACTAAAGGCACGGAGGCACGAAGCGGAGATGATTCGGCGGCTCTGCTGCTTTCCTGCTCTCCTGTCTCCTGGTCTCCTTTCTCGCCGCGAGGCGCGGAGTTCACCATGCAACTCATACTCCCACCGATCTCATTTCCCGCCAAGCCGATCGACTCGCGTTCCTCGAAGCCCGGGGATTGCCATCCCTGGGACTCCGCCTGTCGTCCGAGCCCGATGCCCGGGGATGATCATCCCCAGGCTTCTTCCTCCTGCGACGCGTGTGAATCCGATGCGGCCGCGCTCATCCGCGCGATGTTCGGTCTCGAGGACGAGGACGCGCCGCCGTCGGCGCCGCCGCGCACGATGGCTCCCGCGATCGAACTGGATCTCGCCCCGCGACGCATCGTGCTGATCACCGGGCCATCCGGCGTCGGCAAGAGCACACTCCTTCGCCACATCGCGCGGCAAGTCGAGTCACGCGCGCCCAACATGTCGGAACCCAGAAGTAGGGCGGGCATCTGTGGTGGGGCAGGCATTCCCGGTGGGGCGGGCGTCCCGCCCGCCATCGGCCCGAACGGGCCGAGCGCACGGAACACCCCGCGCATCATCACCGTCGACCACCATCCACCTGACCAAAGCGCCCGCGTCATCGACACCTTCATCCAGCCCGATCCGCCCGACTTCGATCAACTCACCACCCAACTCAATCGCGTCCTGCAAACGCTTTCTCGCGCCGGCCTCGCCGAGCCGCGCCTGTGGCTCCAGCCCGTCCGCACACTCTCCGACGGCCAGCGCCACCGCCTGCACATCGCCCGCGCCATGCACGCGGCCACCGGCAGCGGACCGGACATCTTCAGCGGGGCGGGCGTCCCGCCCGCCATCCGCCCGCAAGGGCGAAGCGCCATCGATCAACACACCCTCATCCTCGCCGATGAATTCGCCAACAACCTCGATCCACTCACCGCCCGCCTCATCAGCCGCAACGTGCGGCGATGGATCAACCAGTCGCCACAGACCACCTTCATCGCCGCCACCACTCGAACCGACCTGCACGCGTCGCTCAAGCCCGATCAGACGATCGAACTGGAACTGTGAAGGCAGTCAACCATGAAGCACATGAAGGACATGAGGGGTATGAGGGATATGACGGAAGCAGGCGCCACCAAGCGCCAGGTGCCACTGGCGGGTGAGCCCACAACTGTCCGGTTAAGCTTCGCGTGTGTTGCTGTAAG
>CAZHJL010000039.1:0-42014 GCA_964532795.1 uncultured Phycisphaeraceae bacterium
GGGCCGCGAACAACGCGAACAACTGAATACTCACCAGTTCGTGGAACGCTTACCCGCCAGCGATGGAACGTGGCCTCGCTGACCCCCAGGGCCTGCAGCACCTGCCCCAGCGACTGGCCGGCATTCAGCAGCCGGTCCGCCTCCTTCAGCTTCTCGACCACCTGCTGTGGACTGTGACGACGACGCTTCTTCTGTGACATCCGGAGCCTCCTTGCCCGATTCCTACGGGCAGTAGAGACTCTCATTCAGACTGGAGCAAGTTCCGGGGGGCAGACCAGAGCGTCAGGACCTCGAACCCCTTACCAGTCAACGACTCAAACATAACGCTGTCACATCCCTGTCATTCACGTGAAGGCCGTCCAAGCCGGGGACCAATGTCCCCTCAGCAGTCAAGCGAGTCAAGTACAGACTGCACAAGGGCACCCGACGCCCACCCCTCACCCCGCGCATCTTCTCGGACCGTCTTTCTTCAACGCCCGATTTCCTCATCATCCGATCAACTTCTCGGGCGCTATACTTGTGTGCGCGATCTGTACTGTTATTGGAAGTGCTATGGCCAAGCGAAAGAAGCAGGCGGAACCGATTTCCGGATGGGCGATGGTGCCGTACGTCGCGTGGGCGATCGGCGCGGGGTTGTGGGTGTTGCTCGCGGCCGCATTGATCAGCTATGACCCGGGCGATCCGCCCAGCCACTTCGTCTATCCGCACAACGATCCGGTGCACAACTGGGGCGGCAAGTTCGGGGCGGGCATCGCGTACCACGCGTATCACATGCTCGGGCCGGGCGTGTGGCTGTTGATGGCCGGCGCGCTGGCGTACCTGGTGGTCACGGCGTTCGGCCGCAAGGTCGGGCAGCTTGCGTTGCGGATGGTCGGCGTGGTGTTGATGGCCGTCGCGGCGAGCACGCTCGTGGCCCTGTGGGTCACCGGCGACACCCCGCGCCCGGAAGGGGCGGGCGGACTGCTGGCGCTTTTCATCCGCGGCGAGTTGCAGCCGCGCTTCGGCATGTTGGGGGCGAACGTGCTGGTGATGGTGGCGTTCTGGATCGGCGTGATCCTCGCGATGGACCAACTGGTGATCATCGCCCTGCGTTTCGCCGGCCAGAAGCTGGCGGGCGTGAAGGGACTGAGCATTCCGCGGCCGGTTCTCGTGGGCAGGTTGCCGGCGCTGGCGGGCGGCCTGATGAATCTCTTCCGCCGCGGTGACGGCGGCGTGCAGACGCTGCAGCCCAAGCCGCAACTGCCCGTGCGTCACAGCGGCCAACGCACGGATGTGGGCGATCGCATCGACGAAGATGCCGGCGGCCTGGGGGCCACCGAATCATTCAACCCCGACGATTATCCCCAGGTGGAAGACCAGGCCGTCGCGGAGGAGGAGGATGAAGCAGCCGGCGACGCCCCGGCCGCCTACGACGAATCGAAGAAGTTCGACCCCGACGCCCTGCGGGCGAAGATCAAGCAGCTTCCGATCAATTTCGCCCCCAAGGGCAAGGCCCAGGCCGAGCCGGTGCGCGAGATGGACCTGTCGGGCTACAAGTTCCCGGAGATGTCAATTCTCGAGTTGCCCGAAAGCAACTTCACCGAGGAGATGGAAGAGACCGTCCGCGACCAGGCCGTGCGGTTGGAATCGGCGATGCAGGAATACCGCATCGAGGGCGAAGTGGTGGGCATCGACACCGGCCCGGTGATCACGCTCTTCGAGGTGCGTCTGGCGCCGGGGACGAAGGTCAACCGCATCTCCACGGTCTCCAGCGACCTGGCGCGCTCGCTGAAGGCCCAGAACATCCGCGTGGTGCCCAACACGGCGGGGCGCGACACGATCGGCATCGAAGTGCCGAACCTTGTCAAAGAGAAGGTTCGCATGAAGGAGCTGATGGCCGCGAAGCCGGAGTTGATGACGAAGATGCGCCTGCCGATGTTCCTGGGCAAGGACGCGTCGGGCAACCCGCTGATCCAGGACCTGACGACCATGCCGCACATGCTCATCGCCGGCACCACCGGCTCGGGCAAGAGCGTGTGCATGAACTCGATCATCATGAGCTTCCTCTTCACCAAGCGCCCGGACGAGCTGAAGCTGGTGCTCGTCGACCCGAAGATGGTCGAGATGGCGCTCTTCAAGGACATTCCGCACCTGATGTGCCCGGTGGTGACAGAGATGCCCAAGGCGGCTTCCATACTCGAGTGGGCCGTGACGAAGATGGACGAGCGCTACGAGCTGCTGGCCGAGGCCGGCGTGCGCGACGTTGCCAGCTACAACGCGCTGGGCTGGGACGAGATCAAGGCACGGATGGAGCCGGCCACGGAGGAGGAAGCGGCCCGCATCCCGAAGAAACTGCCGTACATGGTCTTCATCATCGACGAGTTGGCCGACCTGATGATGACCAACAAGGAGGTGGAGAGCTTCATCGTCCGCATCGCGCAGAAGGCGCGCGCGGTGGGGCTGCACCTGATTCTCGCGACGCAGCGCCCGCAGGCCAACGTGGTGACGGGTCTCATCAAGTCGAACATGCCCTGCCGCGTGAGCTTCAAGGTGGCCAGCGGGATGGACAGCCGCATCGTCCTGGATCAGAAGGGTGCGGAACTGCTGCTGGGTCACGGCGACATGCTGTTCCTCTCGCCGCGCTCGAGCAAGCTGACCCGCGCCCAGGGCACGCTGGTGGACGACGTGGAGATCCGCCGCACGGTGAAGTTCCTGAAGGGCGTGTCGGAGCAGAGCTTCGAGCCGCAACTGGTGCAGATCAAGAGCGGCGGGGGCGGCGAAAGCGAGGAAACGGGCGAGCGCGACGAGTTGTTCGAGGATGCGGTGCGCGTGGTCCTGGAAAGCCAGCGCGGCAGCGTGAGCCTGCTGCAGCGGCGCCTGTCGATCGGCTACTCGCGCGCCAGCCGGCTGATCGAGCAGATCGCCGAAGCGGGCTTGCTGGGCAACTACAAGGGCAGCCAGGCGCGCGAAGTCCTGATGACGCTGGAGGAATGGGAGGCGATCAAGGCCCAGCTCGAAGCGGATGCCGCGGTGGAAGTCAACGGTAACGTCGACGACATGAACGCCGCGGCCGCCGATGGGGACGAAGAAGAGTGGGAACTCGAAGAGAACGAGGACGAAGAAGACGAGGAATGGGAAGACGACGACGGCGACGAAGAGGAATGGGAGGAAGAGGACTGGGAGGAGGAAGAGGAAGACGCGAAGTAAGGCGTGTCGCCTTTGCGCCGCACCATCGCAGGGGCGTCGTCATCCCGACAGCATTACCGCGCGAACTGGAAGACCCCGATGCCGATGCACCGGGGTCTTCCTTTGCGTCGCGACCGCGGACTCGGCCCGCCTGCTCTTCACATCACTTCCAGCTTCGCGTTCATCGTCACGGCACGGGCCATGTTGTGGAAGTTCGGGCTGGTCTGCTTGACCATCTCGTGGATCTGGCGGAACTGCTCCTCGGTGGCGTCGCCCTTCATGCGCACCATATACTCCAGTTCGTCGTAGCCGGGGTTGACCGACTCGTCGAGGCCGAACAGGCCGCGCAGGTCGATGTCGCCGGTCGTGTCGATCTCGAGGCTTTCCAGCTCGATGCCCTGCAGCGTGGCGAGCGTGACGTATGTCACCATCATGCAGGCGTTCACCGCCGCCATCAGGTACTGCTGCGGATTCGGCATGGTGTTCGTCCCGCCGAGTTCCATCGGCTCGTCGGTGTCGATCACCCGCTGCATTGTGACCGCCTGGTCGCCGATGCGGCAGTCAGTGACCCGCGTGGTGGTGGTCGCCCCGCCGGTCCAGCGGGTATTGACGCTCCACCTGGTCATGCCGGCCTGCGGCTGCTGGGCCACCGTGTCAATCAGTTGTTGCACGGCCTGGGGATCGAGTCCGTTGAGCAGTTGCTTCGTGGTGTTGGTCGTCTTCATGATCGGTCTCCTTGCTCTGAAGGTGCTTTGGTGTTGCGTTGCTTCGTCATCGAATCGTTGGCCAACCATGAGTGACATTAACCGCCGCACGACGTATAGAAAGTGCACTCGCGGTCACCCTCGGGGTGTACTTGCGGTCACCGGCGCGGCTACGATTCCTTCGCACCTTTCACACGGGAGGACATGCCTATGACGCGGGTGATGCGACGTAAGTCGGCGGTCGAACTGCTCGGCGTCCCGGCGATGGCGAAGGTGGGGCGCGAGCGGCTGGTGGATGTGGCGATCGATCTGTTCTACACCTACGGCTTCAACGCGGTGGGACTGGATCGCGTCCTTGCCGAAGCCGGGGTGACGAAGACCACGTTCTACAAGCATTTCGAGAGCAAGGACGACCTGGCCATCGCGGCGCTGGAGAAGCGCGAAACATGGGAGGCCCGCGCCTGGAAACAGGCGATCGAAGAACTGGCCGGCGATGATCCGCGCGAGCAGTTGCTCGCCATGTTCGAGGTGATGGACATCTGGTTCAACGACGAGGACTTCAAGGGCTGCATCTTCATCAACGCGGCCTCGGAGTTTCCCAACCCCTCCGACCCGATTCACCAGATCGCCGCCAAGCACAAGCGCGAAACGCGCGACTGGTTCCGCGATATCGCCAAAGCGGCCGGCGCGGATGAACCCGAGGCATTCGCCGACGCGTACATGATGCTGGTCGAAGGCACGCTGGTGATGCGCCAGGTGCACGGGCGCGATGACGCGGCGCGCGTCGCCAAGTCCATCGTGGGGAAACTGCTGGAGAACCACGGAGTCAGGTGACGCGGCGCCCCGCGATCAACCTGGCCCATGCGATCCCTACTGCAACGCTTCACCAAACGACGTGCCGATGAGCTTGTGCAGGTCCTTGATCTTCTCCGCGTGATCGCGGTGGCAGACGAGCGTGGCGTCCGGGGTGTGGATGATGATCAGGTCATCGCAGCCGACGGTGGCGATCAGGTGGTCGCTCTCGCTCGACGCCACGAGGGTGTTGGCTGTGTCCATCCCGAGGTGCTGCGCGGCCTTCGCGTTGCCCGCCTCGTCCGCCTCGCGCGTCTGGGCGAAGGCGGGCCAACTGCCCACGTCCAGCCAGCGCACCGGCATGGGCACCGCCGCGACGGTGATGTCGTCCGCTTCGCCGGCCGGCTCCATCACGGCGTAATCGATGCTCGTCCGGGGCAAGGTGGGGTAGATCTGTTCGAGCAGCGCGTCGCGCTGGCCCGAGCCCCACGCGGACGCGAGTTCCGTCAGCTTCTCGTGGTTCTCCGGCGCGAACCGCTCCATGCAGCGCAGCAGCGTCGATGCCCGCCAGACGAACATGCCGCTGTTCCACAAGTACTGCTCGTGCCCCGCCTCGAAGTATTCGGCCGCGGTCGCGGCGTCGGGCTTCTCCTTGAAGCGCCGGACGACGCGCGCCGCCGAATCGGGAATGGGCGCGCCCAGTTCGAGGTAGCCGTACGCCGTCGCCGCGTGCGTGGGCGTGATGCCGAAGGTCACCAGCGTCTGCGCGTCGCGCTCGGCCAGTTCCATGCCCCGCGTCACGTATCGCTGGAAAAGGTCGATCGGGTCGATCAGATGGTCGGCGGTGAATACGGCGACCACCGCCTCCGGATCCTGCTGCCGGATCACGGCGCACGCCAGTCCGACGGCGTTGAGCGTATCGCGCCCGCACGGCTCGGCCAGGTAGTTCTCCGCCGGGAAGTCGAGCGCATCAAGGATCGCCCGCCGATGGTCTTGCCCGGCGCAGATGAACTGCTGCTCGCGCGGCACGAGTCCGTCCAGCCGCTCGATGGCGATCTGGAGAAGGCTCTTGCCGTCGATGAACGGAATGAGTTGCTTGGGCCGCTTCGCCCGGCTCATCGGCCACAGACGCGTGCCGGAACCACCGGCCATGATCACTGCGTATCGCATGGGGACAGTATAGTCCCGCGCGGCGCGCCCATGAAGGCGAGCGGGGATGAAAGAAACCCGGCGCGCGGCCGCCGGGCTTCGCGGTCTGCTCACATTGTTCGGGTGCGGGACATCAATCGTGTTCGGCTTCCGCCGCGACCTGGCGATCGAGCATCAGCAGGCTGTGCGGATTGTCACCAACCATCTCGTACAGGTCGATCCAGCGCTGGCACCATTCTTCCTCTTCGACCTGCTCATCGATGAACCACTGCATGAGGATCTTGACCGGGTAGTCCTTCTCCTTCTCGGCCAGCTCGTACAGTTCGTTGATGGCCGCGGTGTTCGCCTTCTCGAGTTTTTGGGCGGCCTTGAACACGTCGAGCGGGCTCTTGTAGTCGGCTGCGGGCTTGGGCACGGCGTCCAGCGCGATCTTCACGCCCCGGTCCTGCATGTGCTCGACCAGTTTGAACGCGTGCTCCATCTCCTCTTCGTGCTGATGCTTCATGAACTTGGCGAGGCCGGAGAAGTTGGCGTCGTCCGCCCACAGGCTCATCGCCAGGTAGTTGTAGCCGGCCATGATCTCATGATTGATCTGCTTGTTCATCGTGGTCTGTAGCGTCGTCTTCATGGCATATCCCTTCCGGGGTTCGGTGTTCGATGGACTCAGGATGCGAAAACGTACCAACGAAAGCGTCGCGGCACGGATTATAGAGCAGCCCGTGACCGGCGGGCCACGGGCTGCGTGTCGTCGTCAATTGCCCCGCCCGGCGCTTACTTGGCGACCATCGCCGACTGGCAACGGTCGCGCAGATCCTTCGTCGCGGCCGAGAGCTTGCTCCATAGTTCCAGGTCGTAGCAGTAGAGCAGATCGAACAGCTTGGCCACCTGCTCATCGAGGGCGCAGACGTCGATGGTGCTGAACTGCTCGCCATTGACGGCGAACGGTTCGAGGTCCTTCACCGCGGCGAAATCGTACTTGCCGATACTCGAAATCAGCATGCGGGCCTCGTTGGTCGCGCCTTCGCACGCGTAGTTGTAGACGCCCTTGGCGCCGGCATCGACCATCGCCGCGACATCGGCATCCGCGCCGCCGAAGTGCGACCGGCCGGCCATCGCCGCGATCAGGAAGCCCTTGCCGAACGCGATACCGTCCGCGCCGAGGCACAACACCTTGGCCAGGTCGCGCCCGGTCACCAGGCCGCCGGCGATGGAGTAGTCCAGGTTCCTGTACTGCTTGCGGGCGTCGCGGATGGCCTTGAGGCACATGAGCGTGGGAATGCCCATGTCGTTCATCGGGCCCAGCGGGCTCATACCCGTGCCGCCTTCGGTGCCGTCCACCGTCACGTGGATGCGGATGCCGAATTCCTTGGCCACCTCGTCGAGGATCTGGAACTGCAGCATGACGTCGCCGTACGGTCCGGTCTTGAACCACACCCGCGCCTTGGGGAACTCTTCGCAGAGTTGGCGGATCTGTTCGCGCATCGATTCGGGCGTGGCCGTGCCGGGCACCGAGTGACGCTGGTAGAGCGACTGCTCGATCTCGAACGGGTTGTCGGGGAAGTGGTAGAGCTTGTGCAGGCGCTGGGCGTTCTTGCGGTTGAGCTTGACTTCGCCGCCCATGCCCGGCTTGGCGCCCTGCCCGCCCTTTGCCTCGAAGCCGATCAGTCCGGCCTCGAAGTACGGCTGCAACTCGGGATCCTTGTACACGCGCTTCCACACGCCGGCCAGGTTGTCCTCGACGTTCTGCTGAACCAGCACGCCGCCGAAGCCGTCCTTCGCATGGTTCGTGAAGCTGGTGATGCGCTCCTTGAGGGTGGGCTGATCGTCGTTGATCCGCTCCTCGTAGCCCCACATGTTGAAGATGTTCTCACCGATGGAGTAGACGAACCCGCCCAGGGCCGCGCCCTTGCCCAGGTCCTGGCCGATGCTGTTGGCGACCTTGGTCGAACCCATCGCGGCGATGACCATGGGGGTCTTCACGCTGAACCCGCCGAGGGTGCCTTCGCTCTTGCAGTGCGTGTAGAGCGGCTCGGCATTGATCTGCTCGCGTTTGGCCACGCGATCGGTGCCGAGGAACTCGGGAACAAACACGATGTCGCGCAGCGACTTGAAGCGCGGCGTGCCGGGATGGAACTGCTCGCCGGCCGACTGGGTGTGACCGAAGGACGTCGAGTCCTTCTCGTCGCGACTGGGGAAGTTGCCTTCCAGCCCAAACCGCGCGGTACGCGCGGCGTAGCACAGCGCCGGGCCGTCCTTGCCGCAGAAGTTACAGTGGGTGCACAAACCTTCTTGGATCCTGAACATGATTCATCTCCGCCGAGTTGCGTGAAGAGAAAGTAGTCCGAACTTCTCGATTGGCGGCGAGTGTAGGAGTGCCCCGCTCGACCCGTCAAGGACTATAAGCTGCGCAAGCGCATGATTAGCAGCAATTTACCAATAAGAACGGATATAACCATCCGCATAAAATGGGGGTGAGATGAGAGAGTATGGTATTCGGAGCGGCCGATCGCGCCGCATGCTGCGCCACACACTCGCCGAACGTCAGACCTGCCTTCCCGTACGCATCCCGGAAACAACGAGCCGCCTCAGCGGATCACGCCATGACAGCATCCCGGGCGCTTGGTAGTAGCTGCCCGAATCCTACTCGCGGGGTTCATTCTCCCGCAGCGATCCGTCCATCCCGGCCGGCGCGACGGGATCGCCGGGATGCGGGTGCCATTGCTTGCGGATGATCAGCATCAGCAGCCCGGCGTAGATGAAGCCAACGACGTTGACGCCAAGGCCGAACACTGAGGTGGCTTGCCCATTGATCGCCGTCGACTGGGCGAAACTCATCCCACACCAGAGCAACTGGTTGGTCAGGTTGCCGCTCACATCCACGACGATGAAAGGGATCTGTGCGATCGACCAGATCAGCAGGAGCGGTTTCCACGCCGGCCGGTGCAGGAACATGGCAATGGCGCCGGCGATGCCCGCGGCCGCCAACAGCAGACGGGTGAAGGTCGCCACGCCCCAGGGCGGGAAGAACTCGCCGAACACCGTCAACCCCGCGCAGCCGATGGCGAGGCCGGCGAACGCGACGCCCGGCCAGATCCTTCGCTTCGGCCCCGCTTGTTCAGTCTGTTCGTACACGGCGCTTCATACCTCAATGCATTCGCTTTCCGCCGCGAGTATCTCGTCGTACGTTTCGCGCTTACGGATGATCGTCGCCTTCGCCCCGTCCACCAGCACCTCGGCCGGGCGCGGCATGGTGTTGTAGTTGCTGCTCATCACCCGCCCGTACGCGCCCGCGCCGAAGACGGCCAGCAGGTCGCCGCGCGCCACCGGCGGCAGCGGTCGGTCCTTGGCCAGGTAGTCGCCCGTCTCGCAGATCGGGCCGACCACGTCGCAGACCTTCAGGCCCGGGTTGCGCATCGCCACCGCCCGCCGCTCGGGTACGTGCATGGGCGCCACCTTCGCCGGCCAGATGAACATCCAGGACTCGTAGAGCGTCGGCCGGATCATGTGGTGCATCCCCGAATCCACGATGACGAACTTTTTCGCCCCGCCGGTCTTGATGTACTGCACGCGCGTCAGCAGGATGCCCGCGTTGGCGCTGACCGTGCGGCCGGGCTCGATCAGAACCTTCCCGCCCGCTTCCACGAAGGGCCGCACGAGCGGGACGATCGCCGCCGCGTAGTCCTCGTAGGACGGCGTCTGCCCGGACTCGTAGTCCGCGCCGAAACCGCCGCCGATGTCCAGCGTGTCCACCGTGAAACCCATCGAGCGGACCTCGTCGATCAGCTTGAGCGCCTTGGTGATGGCCGCCTCGTACGGCTGCGTCGAATAGATCGGCGAGCCGATATGCAGGTGCACGGCACAGAGGTTGAGATTCGCGTTGCCGCCGAACCGCTCGAAGAACCGCCGCGCTCGGTCGATGTCCACACCGAACTTCGTCTCCTTCTTGCCGGTCGTCGTCTTCGCGTGGGTCTTCGGATCGATGTCCGGATTGACGCGCAGCGCCGCCTTCGCCGTCGTGTTCATCTCCGCGGCGATTCGGGCGATGTTCTCGAACTCCGCTTCGGACTCGATGTTGAAGTAGCCGATCTTCGCTTCGAGCGCCCGGCGGATCTCCGCATCGGTCTTGCCCACCCCGGCAAAGACCACCTTGCTCATCGTCGTGCCGGCAAGCTGGGCGCGGTAGATCTCGCCGCCCGAAACGGTGTCCATCCCGGCGCCGCGCCCGGCCAGCAGTTTGAGAATGTGCAGGTTGTCGCAACTCTTGATCGCGTAGCAGATCGTCGGTTTCAGCGCAGCGAAAGCCTGCGACAGCTTATCCAGGTGCCGCTCGAGCGTGGCGCGCGAGTAGATGTACAGCGGCGTGCCGACCTTCTCGGCCAGCGCCGCCACGCTGACATCCTCACAGAAGAGCTGTCCGCCTTGATACCGAAAGCTGTCCATGGGCCATGCTCCTGAAGCGGGTCGGCGCTACGGTAATGGAAGCAGCCGCCGGCTGCAGCCGCGCCCGATGCTGATTCGGAGGATAGCCGATGATACCCTTTTGAAGGGGGCGAAGCACTTGCCGCGATGGCGGCGAGCGTCGAACCGGCGTGAGACTGCCCATGGACACGATCTACCTCGACAGCAACGCCACCACGCAACCGGCGCCCGAGGTGGTGCGGGCGATGGAAGAGATGAACGCCCATCACTGGGCCAACCCCTCCAGTCTGCACCGCATGGGCCAGCAGGTGCGCCGGCGGATGGAACTGGCCCGCGTGGCGGTTGCGCGGCTGATCGGGGCACGCGACCGCGAAGTGGTGTTCACTTCCGGCGGCACCGAGTCGAACAACCTGGCGCTCTCCGGTGCACTGGGCGTCGTCACCGGTCGCATGCGCGACGCCGGGCGCGTCCTCATCACCTCGCAGATCGAGCACGCCGCGGTGCGCCAGCCCGCCCACTGGTTGGCCGAGCGCGGCGTCGAGGTGATCGATCTGCCGGTCAATCCGCACGGCCAGATCGACGTGACATCCCTCGCCGCCGCGCTGGAAGATCAGGGCGAAACGAACAACCGCGTGCTGATCAGCATTCAGTGGGCGAACAACGAGACCGGCGTCATCCAGCCGATCGATGCGATTCTGCGGACAGTCGCACAGTTCCGGAAAGGCGGTGACGGGCGCAGCCGCCGCGTGCTGCTGCACGTTGACGCCACCCAGGCGGTCGGCAAGCTTCCCGTATCCGTGGCGGACACGGGCATCGACCTGCTGACGCTGGCGAGCCACAAGTTCCACGGTCCGAAGGGCGTGGGGGCGCTGTACGTGCGCACGGGCGTTCGTATTCCCGCGCTGCTGCAGGGCGGCGAGCAGGAAGGCGGCCGGCGCGGCGGAACGGAGAATGTACCGGGCATTGTCGGCATGGGCGTCGCGGCGGAGCTGGCTGCCGCGTTCCTCGACGATCAACCGCGCGTCGCGGGCCTCGCGGCGTTGCGCGACCGGCTCGAGCAGGGCATCCTCGCCGGCTATCCCGAAGCCGCGGTCAATGGCGCCGAAGCGCCGCGGGTATGGAACACGTCGAACATCGCCTTTCCCGGCCTGGCGGCGGAAGCGATGTTGCTGGGACTGAGCGAGCGCGGCCTGTGCGCATCGGCGGGGGCCGCCTGCTCCAGTGGATCGACCGAACCCTCGCCCGTCCTGCGCGCGATGGCGCTGGACGAGCGGCTCGCGCATGGGTCCGTGCGATTCTCGCTCAGCCGCCACACGGGCGAGGCGGAGATCGAGCAGGCCATCGGAATCGTTCGGGAGGTCGCCCACAAGCTGGGCCGCACCATGCCCGTCGGCCGATGAATGAACGGGGTTGCGCGGCGTGGGCATCGTTTGTCCACAGGTCTCGACAGGCGTTATGCTGTGGGTGCCGCGGGCTGACGGAACGGAAGGCTCGGCCCGGCGCGAGGTGAACAGGGGCTGAACCAGGGGTTTTTGAGCATGCAATTAATGACCTGGACGCTCGGGCGGCTGGGGTCGCGTTTCAACCTGTTGTTCGAGCCCTACCACCGGCGCGTCATGCACTCGGCCCTCGGTCGGTTCCTCGACCAGCCGCTGGACCTGGCCGTGGGCCTCGTCGAGCCGGACGGCACCGAACGCGTGCTGCCCTTCACCCAACACGGGCAAGTGCTCCATAACTGCGAGCAGTTCGAGCGGATCAACTCCATCACGTTTCGCGGCTACTCCGAACGCTACCGCGTGCGCTTCGAGTTCAATCTGCACGCGGTGTTCTACCCCCAGAACGAAGCGCTGTGCGTGATGCCGGCGTACTACCTCGAGATGCGGCTCAGCCCGGCCGGGGCCGTGCGATGGATCAAGCCCGAAGGACCGACACCGGAGCGGATCCGTCTCTTCCTGCGCATCGACCGCCCGGAGACGAACATCACCGCCGCCGGCAGAAAAGATGACAAGCCCGGGTATGCCCGCATCGATCTTTCCTACCGCCAGTCGCTCACGCCCCAACTGAATCTACCGAGCATGTTCCGTTCCGTGAAGGGCGAGGAGCGCTCGGTCAAAGTGCACGAGCAGATCGTCAGCCTGAACCCCGAAGCGCTGGTCGAGCCGGACGGTCAGGGCCTGACGCTGGAGTTGCCCGTCACCCAGATCGGCAGCGGCATCAAGTGGCGACTGGTCTGGGGCGCGCACGTGGGCGATCCGGTGTTGCGCGTGGGCGAGAAGGAACAGCCGCACAAGGCGCACTTCCGCTACAACCGGCACTGGTCGAGCATTGACGAAGTGATGGCCGAAGCGATCGCCGGTCGGGACGATCACCTGGCCTACTCGCGGCGATTCGAGAAGACCATCGAGCAGGCGCCGTTCAACGTCTCACAACGGCACTTGATCAACCAGAGTTTCCAGTACTGGCTGAGCAACTCGTGGTGGTGCGATGTCGAGGACGGCAACGATTGGTTCAGCCTGTGGGAAGGCAGTTGCTACTACCACTCGACGTTGGACGTGGAGTACAACGTCGCGCTGGTCTACTTGTCGATCTGGCCGGAGTTGCTGGCCAAGCAGTTGAAGCAGTGGCCGCGCGGGGCCAAGCCGCATCTGCCTTCGAACGGCTCGTTCATGAGTCACGACATGGGCCAAGGCGCGGAAGTGACCGGCCAGCGCTACCCGCATGAGATGGAGGTCGAGGAGAACTGCAACTATCTGCTGCTGCTGCAGGCCCATGCGCATTGGACGGGCGACCTGTCGATCGTCCGGCCGCAGGCGGACCTGCTCGTCCACCTGGCCGACTACCTCGTGTGGACCGATCAGGACGGCAGCGGGTTTCCCTCCGAAGGCACGGCCAACACCATCGACGACGCCAGCCCGGCGGTGCAGTTCTCGAAGAAGCAGACCTATCTCGCGGTGAAGCGCGCCTCGGCGCTGCAGGCGGCGTCCGACCTGCTGCATCGCGTCGGCCGGGATGAGCTTGGTCGCCAGTACGAACAGGTGGCGGAGGATGCCGCGGCGAAGATCGAGAAGGCCGCGTGGTTCGGCGATCACTACGTGGTCTGCGCCGACAAGTCCGCCGCGGGCGTCAACGACGCCTGGACCGGCAAGCCCCTGCCCTACGACGAGATCCCCGGCTGGGACGCCTACTCCATCTACAATGGCAACGGCCTGCTCCTGCCGCTCATGATCGGCCAGCCGCTCATCCTCGACCAGGACCGGCTGAAGACCGACCTCTACAGCGCCTGGCGCGAGACGCTTTCCAACTATTTCTGCGGTCACAGCTCGTTCGAGCCGGAGAACGGCTGGATCAGTCAGAACCTGTGGCGCGACCATCTCGGCTCGCACCTCGGCCTCAAGTGGGCGAACCTGCTCGCCTCGCGCTATTGGGACCTGCAGGCGATGAGCAACACCGGCGACCAGAGCTACGGCTTCATCGACACGTACATCCCCAACACGCTCTCGTTTTACCCGCGCGGCGTGGTGAGTTTCGGCTACTTCCTCGCCCAGCCGCGCCTGGTGATCGATCGCCTCTCGCCGGGCGGGGTGCGCATCAGCGTTGATCCCGACCGGTCGATTCCGCAGCGCTGGCCGCTGCTGCCGCTGGCCGACTGGAAAGCCGGCAAGATTCCCGTGTGCGTCGTGGACGGCGAAGGTCACGTGACCATCGAGGGCGAGACCGACCCGGTGATCATCCACGGCGAAGACACCGGGGACGACAGCGCCATCGGCTGACCATTCGCTTCCAGCCGCTTGCGTCGGCCATGGCATTTCTTGCTCTTTCTGCACCGGATCGCTCGATGACCAAACCGGACATCGGGCCGGCAATCAGATCGGGCGAGAATCGCTATGCTGTGACCCCTTTTTTGGATTGAATGGTCCGGAATCGGGTGTACAATCAAACTGGATGTCAATGTCCAATTAGCGCCACGGAGCGTTTCTGATGCCCGAACACCCGTCCCAACCGACCACGCGACGCCGCTTCTTCGTGCAGGCGGTGCGCGGTGCGGCGATGGGGGGGATGGGCCTGTGCGCCGCCGTGCTCGCGTGGCGTCGCACGCAGGCCGCGCGCCGGGGCGAGACCTGCATCAACCAGCAGGTCTGCCGCGGGTGTCGAATTGTCGATCGTTGCCATCTGCCCCAGGCCCTGACCTACCGCGCCGCCGCCAGGCGATGACGGGAGACCGACCGAACCACTGCCATGGCCCAATCGCCTGACAGGTTGATGCGTATCGGCAAGCCGGTGATCGCCGTCCTGCTGATCGCCGCCGCCACCGTCGGCGCGGCCCTGCTCGCGCTGCACCTCGGCGCCGAAGACGATGACGGCGGCGCCGTGCCGATGCCCGACGGCGCGATCGGCTTTACCGAGGAAGACGAAGCGCGGCTGGTGGCCAACGCCGGCCTGCGCTACGCGCCCCAGGACATGATCGCCTACGAGCAGACCCGGTTGCTCCGGACCGACTTCGACGAGCCGCGCGCCGTGCTCGTCGATGAAGCCGGCTTCATCCTTGTTGCCGGCGATCGCGTGGTGCGCGCGTACGGTACCGACGATAGCATTGCCGCCGAGGTGGCCTGCGCCGGCGACGTACGGGCGATCACCTTCGAGGGCGAGGGACCGCAGCGCCGCCTCTGGGCCGCCAGCGACGACCTGGTCGAGCAGTTCCACCGTAACGGCACGCGACTGGACGCATGGAAGATTGCCGGCTTGCGCCTGCCGCAAATCACCTCCATCGCCGTGCACGAGGACACCGTCTACCTGGCCGACGCCGCGAACCGGCGCGTTCTCGCCTGCGAGAAAACCGGTGATATCCGTTGGGAAGTCGGCCAACGCGACCCCGATCGCGCCGTCCCCGGCATCATCCTTCGCTCGGCCTACTTCGACGTGGCCGTCAGCCCCGACCGGCTGGTATGGGTGGGCAATGCCGGCCGGGGGCAGATGGAGTCGTACACCCGGCGCGGGACCTTCGACCGCACGTGGGGCGTGATGGGCACCGACATCGACAAGTTCTTCCCGTGCTGCAATCCGTCCAATTTCGCCCTCTTCCCCGATGGGCGTTTCGTCACCGCGGAGAAGGGCGTGTTGCGCGTGAAGGTGTGCGATGTGGACGGCACGTGCGCATCGGTCGTGGCCGACGCCCACCTGTTCGAGCCGCACCGGCGGGAGATGCAGGACCGCGCCGCCGAACGGCTGGTGGCGCTGGACGTGGCCGTGGATGCGCAGCAGCGGGTGTACATCCTCGACATGGCGACCGGACTGGTGCACGTGATGCAGGAGAACTCGAGCGACTGACCCCGGGCGATCGCGAGCAGACGATGGCGGATCACAGCAGCGACAACACGATCAGTCGGCGCAGCTTCATGTCCGGCGCTGCCCAAGGCGCGGCCCTGGCCGGCGCCGGCGGCTTGCTCGGCTTTCTCGCCGTGCGAGCCCAGGCGGACGACTACGTCTGGCAGATCGATCCCGACCTGTGCGTCAACGCCGATGAACGCTCGGACGTGCCGTTCTGCGACCGCTGCGCGACCAACTGCGTGCTCGCGCCCTCGGCCGTCAAGGTCGTCCACGCGTTCGCCGCGTGCGGCTACTGCCGCCTGTGCACCGGCTTCTTCCCGCTGGACGCTCCAGAGTTGAACGAGGCGGCCGAGAACCAGCTCTGCCCGACCAACGCCATCGAGCGCACCTACATCGAAGACCCGTACTACGAATACAAGATCAACGAAACCCTGTGCATCGGTTGCGGCAAGTGCGCCAAGGGCTGCTCGGGCTACGGCAACGGTTCGCTCTACCTGCAGATCCGCCACGATGTCTGCGTCAACTGCAACCAGTGCTCGATCGCGCTGAAATGCCCGCGCGAGGCCATCCGGCGCGTGCCCGCCGCCGACCCCTACATCCCGAAATTCATCACCGAGTCGTCTGATGGGGAGAAGGAGTCGACGTCGTGAATCGCGCCGGCCGCGTCATCCTACTCCTGCTGCTGACCGCCGCGATGGCGAGTTCCGCGTGGGGCAAGCAGCGCTTCGAGAAGCCCAAGTTCACCGAGACCGGCCACACCGTCCCGGCGATGAACAACCAGGACCACCTGCCGCGCGATGCGGGGTGGGAGTACGTGGACATGCTCGTGCTCGTCGGCGCGCTGTCCGTCGCGGCGGTGCTGGCCATCCGCGGCCGGTCGCGCGGGTGGATGCTCGGACTGGCCATCTTCTGTCTGGCCTACTTCGGTTTCTACCGGCAGGGATGTGTCTGCTCCATTGGCGCCGTCCAGAATGTTTCGCTGGGCCTGGCCGACAGCAGCTACACGATCCCGCTCTTCGTCATCGCATTCTTCCTGCTGCCGCTGATCTTCGCCCTGTTCGTCGGCCGCGTGTTCTGCGGGGCGGTCTGCCCGCTGGGCGCTCTCCAGGACCTGGTGCACGTTCGCACCGTCAAGCTGCCGCGCTGGCTCGACCAGTCGCTGGGCGTGATCCCGTATCTTTATCTCGGTGCAGGCGTGCTCTTCGCGGTCACCGGCACCGCCTTCATCATCTGCGAGTACGACCCGTTCATCGGCTTTTTCCGCTTCGACGGGCCATGGGGCGTGCTGGTCTTCGGCGGGGTGCTGCTGGCCATCGGCATGTTCATCGGCCGGCCGTACTGCCGATTCCTGTGCCCGTACAGCGTGCTGCTGCGCCACCTCTCGCGGTTCAGCATCAAGCACCTGAGGATCACACCCGACGACTGCATTCAGTGCTCGCTCTGCGAGGATGCGTGCCCCTTCGGCGCGATCGACACGCCGACGCAGACACCGGATGACGTGAATGCCCGCTCGAAAATGCGGCTGGCGGGCCTGGTCCTCGCCACGCCCGTGCTGATCCTGGCTTTCGGCTGGCTCGCATCACTGGCCGCGCCGGCCTTCACCCACTGGCATCCCGAGGCCCAGCGCCTGGAGACGTGGCTCAAGGGCGCGGACACCGTGGTCGGCAGACCGAACCGCCAGAAACTGCTGGCGGAAGCCGACGGCGACTGGGCGGCTTTCGTGCGCATGGTCAACGAGGGATACGAAGACCCCTCGGGCGATCCGGCGAAGAACATCGTCGGGGGCAAGGCGAAACTCGACCGCTACGATGCGCTGCGCAAGCAACTGGCGGCGCAGCGGGCGAACGGCGACATGACCGAAGCGGTCTACCGCGAGCAGTACGCAAAGGCCGAACACAACTACCGACTGGTCGACACGGCCATGGGCGAGTTGCCCGATCGCGGGCGCGCCTCGCGTACCGTGGCCCGCGCCGCGGCCGTGCGCGAAGAGCTGGCCGTCGGCGGCTGGTTCGTCGGCGGACTGATTGGTTTGGTGATCGGCGCGCGGCTGATCCGCTTCGCCGTCTACCGCAACCGAACCGACTATGAGGCCAACAAGGCCTCCTGTCTTTCGTGCAATCGATGCCTGATGCATTGCCCGCGCGAGCGAGCACGTTTGGGCATCATCGAACAACCGGTCGCATTGACGGCCAACGGAAGCACCACTTCCGAGGGAGGAGTCTGAACGTGGAGAAGATTGAACAGAATCGTGCCCGGGCGCGTCGTGGGCTGATCGTGCTCGGCCTGGATGTCGTGGCGATCGTCGCCGCATGCGTCTGCCTGCTGGCGATCGGCGGAATCGGCCTGTCGCTGTACCACCAGCCGGACACGCTGGCCGACATCGACGACGCGGCGATGCGCCATGAAGTCAAAGCCGCGCGCGACGCCCGCGAGGCCGGCCTCGAAGAAGCGGCCCGATCCGAAAGCCGCGAGACCGATCGCAAGGAACGCATCGCCTACTTACGATCGCAGCACGGCCTGCAGGGCGCGGGGTACGCGCTGCTGATGGCCGGAGCGGTGCTCGTCCTGACGATGAAGTTGTCCGGGCATCTTTCGCAGTCGCTGCCGCAACCGAAGAGCGTTGATCCGCAGCAGCAGTTGGCGCGTCAGGAGAAGCGCACCAGCGCGGCCCGATGGTCCATCGCCGCCGTGGCCTTCGTTCTGGCCGGCGCGGGCTTCGGCGTCGCCATGGCCGCCACCATGCAGGAGAAACCCAACCCCGACATCGCCAAGGCGCCCGCACCGAAGGCCGCACCGGTCGCCGTCGCCCCGACCGACGGTAGCGATCGAACCGGTACCGACAACAAGAGCGACGCCGCGAGCAACACGGATGCCGGCGAATCGGCCCAGCCGACACCCAAGGATCCGACCAACGACAAGCCGACCCCCGCGACCGCAGCCGACGACGACAAGGCCAAGGCGTACCTGAACCACTGGCCGCAGTTGCGCGGCCCGAACGGACTGGGCGTGGCCAACTTCAAGAACGTACCCGTCTCCTTCGACGCCAAGAAGAACGAGAACATCCTCTGGAAGATCGACCTGCCGCTGGGCGGCTACGCCTCGCCGATCATCTTCCAGGACAAGGTCTTCATCAGCGGCGGCAGCAAAGACAGGCAGATGCTCTTCTGCTACAGCACCAAGGACGGCAAGAAGCTGTGGGAAGGTTCGGTCGGCAAGCAGTCGCCGCAAGCGCGGCAGGTGCAGGCCTACGACGACGCGACCTACGCCGCCTCCACGCCGGCCACCGACGGGCGGCGCGTCTACGTGATCTACTGCTCCGGCGACATCGCCGCATTCGACCTGGAAGGCAAGAAGCTATGGGAGAAGGCGCTCGGCGTGCCGGAGAACGAGTTCGGTTACGGCTCGTCGCTCGCCGTGCTCGGCGAAACGGTCATCGCCCAGCTCGACATGGGCGAGTTCGCTGACCTCGTCGCCTTCGACGGCAAGACGGGCAACGAAGCGTGGCGTCAGTCGCGCGATGTGGGCATCTCCTGGGCCTCGCCGGTGATCATCCACGTGGACGGCAAGCCGCAGATCGTCACGGTTTCGGTCAACGGCGTGCTCGGGCACGATCCGGCGGCGAAGGGCAAGGTCATCTGGCGCGCCGGCGAACCGCAACCGGACAGCGACGGTACCCTCGCCGCATCCGCGGCCTACGGCAACGGACTTGTCCTGGCCGTCGATCCGGACTGGGGCGAACTGATCGGCATCAAGCCCGGCAGCAAGGGCAAGCCGGCGGAAGTCGTGATAACGGACATGATCGTTGAGGGCGAGGAGCCGGAAAGTGTCGAAGGTGCGGAAGGGAAGACCGACGAAGGCAAGGGCAAGGTGACCTGGAAGGCAGCCGTCGAAGATATCGCAACCGTGCCTTCACCGGTTGCCGACGACGAGTTCGCCTACGTCGTGCACGGCTACGGCCTCGCGGCGGTCAACCTGAAGGACGGGAAGATCGCCTACAACGAGGAAGTCGACGACTTCTGGCCCGGTTACGGTTCGCCGACCCTTGTCGGCGACAAGCTGTACCTGCCCACCGAGGACGGCGTGTTCTTCATTCTCGCCCGCGGCAAGCAGTACAAGAAGCTCGGCGTCGGAAAACTGCACGAAAGCGTCGCCACCGCGCCGGCCTTCGCCGAAGGCCGCATTTACGTCAGGGCCGGCGACGAAGGGAAGATCCTGTTCTGCATCGGCGAGAAGAAGTGAAAGTCAACCAGTAGCCCAGTTGACGAGTTGACCGGTCAACTCGTCCCGGAGAGGACAATCACCCGTTGGTCAGCGTCGATACCCATCTACACGTCGTGGACGCCGCCGTGCAGCAGCACGGCGCTGATGCCGGCGCGATCATTCCGATTCTGCAGGCGGTGCAGGATCACTACCACTACCTGCCGCCCGAGGCCCTCAAGCGCATCTGCGCGCTGACGGATATCACGCCCATGGCCATCGAGGGCGTGTCCACCTTCTACAGCCAGTTCCGCCATCGCCCGGCCGGCGAACACACCATCCGCGTGTGCCACGGCACCGCCTGCCACGTCAAGGGCAGCACGCTCGTCGAAGAGGCCATCCGCCGGCACCTGAAGATTCCCGATCACGACGACACCGACCCCGACGGCAAGTTCACCGTCGAAGGCGTCGCCTGCGTCGGCTGCTGCTCGCTCGCGCCCGTGGTGCAGATTGAAAGCGCCACCTACGGCTATCTCACCGCGCAGAACGCCGGCGGCTGCGTCGAGCGCTTCCTCGCCGACGGACTGGGCGAACATGCCCTGCACATCGACGACGCCATCCACCAGGACCAGTCCGAAGACGCCAACGGCAACGGCGCGAACGGCGAGGCCGGCGAGATTCACATCAGCCTCGATTCCTGCTGCCTGGTCAGCCGCAGCGACCACGTGTACCACGCGATGCGCGACGCTTCGGCGAAGCTCGGCGTGCCCGTGAAGGTCAAACGCGTCGGGTGCATGGGCCTGTGCCAGCACGGCCCGTCGGTCGAGGTCGTGGCCAACGGCCGCGCCGCGATGGCGTACGCCGGGATTGACCCGAAAGCGGCCGAAGACCTGCTGGCCACCGAGTTCGGCGTTCGCAACTTCGGCCAGAAGCTGCGGCGCGGCGTCAGTGCGGCCATCGATCGCCTGCTCCTGGGCAACGACCGCCCGCACGTCAGCGACGCGGTCATCGACGTGCGCGACCCCCACGCCGCACGCATCCGCAACGAGCAGACCCGCATCGCCACCGAGCACTACGGCAAGCTCGACCCGCTCGACCTCAACGAGTACCTCGCCCACGACGGCTTCGAGGGCCTCAAGCGCGCCCTGGCCGACCTGACCCCCGAGCAACTCATCGAGGAGATGACGCAGTCCAGCCTGCGCGGGCGCGGCGGGGCGGGGTTCCCCACCGGGCGCAAGTGGTCGTTCGTTCGCGCGGCCGCGGGCGATCAGAAGTATGTCATCTGCAACGGCGATGAAGGCGACCCCGGCGCGTTCATGGACCGCATGATGCTCGAGAGCTTCCCCTTCCGCGTCATCGAAGGCATGACCATCGCCGGCTACGCCGTGGGGGCGAGCGACGGCGTCTTCTACATCCGCCACGAGTACCCGCTGGCCGTCCGACGCGTGCGCGAAGCCATCCGCCGCGCAGAAGAGGCGGGCCTGCTCGGTGACAACCTGTTCGGCAGCGACTTTTCGTTCCGCCTGCGCATCATGGAAGGCGCGGGCGCGTTCGTGTGCGGGGAAGAGACGGCGATGATCGCATCGATCGAAGGCGGGCGCGGCATGCCGCGCCTGCGCCCGCCATACCCCGCGCAGCGCGGCCTGTACGGCAAGCCGACGCTGGTCAACAACGTCGAAACGCTCTCGCAAGTGCCGTGGATCGTGCGCCACGGCGCCAAGCAATTCGCCGCGATCGGCACCACCACCAGCAAGGGCACGAAGGTCTTCGCCCTGGCCGGCAAGGTGCGCCACGGGGGGCTGATCGAAGTGCCGATGGGCATGACCATCCGCCAGGTGGTCGAGGATATCGGCGGCGGCATCCCGGACGGCAAGCGGTTCAAAGCCGTGCAGATCGGCGGACCGAGCGGCGGGTGCGTGCCCGCGGCGCTGGCCGATACGCCCATCGATTACGAAGCGCTCACCGCGGCCGGGGCGATCATGGGTTCCGGGGGGCTCGTCGTGCTCGACGAAGACGACTGCATGGTGGACATCGCCCGCTACTTTCTGCAGTTCACGCAGGAGCAGTCGTGCGGCAAGTGCACGTTCTGCCGCGTGGGCACGCGACGGATGCTCGATCTCCTCAACAAGCTGTGCGAAGGCAAGGGCCGCAAACGCGATGTCGATCAACTCGAGATGCTGTGCAAGCAGGTCGAGCAGGGCAGCATCTGCGGCCTGGGCAAGACCGCGCCCAATCCCGTGCTCACCACGCTCGAATACTTCCGCGACGAATACGACGCCCACATCGAAGGCCGCTGCCCGGCCGGCAAGTGCACGAAACTGATTCACTACGAAGTCACCGACGACTGCATCGGCTGCACACTCTGCGCCCAGCAGTGCCCGGTCGATGCCATCCCCACAACGCCGTACGCCAGACACTGGATCGACGACACCCTCTGCACCCGATGCGACACCTGCCGCGTCGTCTGCCCCGAGGATGCGATCGTTGTGAAGTAGGGGCGCAGAACGAAGGAACGCGCGCATGAACACCAACTCACGACCCCAGGCATTCGCGGCCGTCCGCTTCGTGCCTTCGTGCCTTCGTGCCCACGTGCCTTCCTTCTGTCCCTCCGTCGCTCCGTCGCTTCGTCGCTTCGTCGCTACCTGAGAACACCATGCCCACCATCACCATCGACAACCAGACCATCGAAGTACCGCAAGGCACCACCGTCCTCCAGGCCGCGGCCAAGCTGGGCATCGAGATCCCCACGCTCTGCTACCTCGAAGGCTACGAGCCGAACACGAGCTGCATGGTCTGCGTCGTCCACGTGCACGGCCGGGCCAGCCTCGCCCCGGCCTGCGCCACCGAGGTCACCGACGGCATGGTCGTCGACAGCGAGACGGCCCACGTCCGTGACGCCCGCCGCACCGCGCTCGAACTGCTGCTTTCCGACCACGCCGGCGACTGCTTCTCGCCCTGCCAGAACGCCTGCCCGGCGCACATGGACGTCTCCGAGATGATCCGCCAGATCGCCGCCGACGACATGGCCGGGGCGCTGGAGACGGTGAAGCGCGACATCCCGTTGCCGGCGACGCTCGGACGCATCTGCCCCGCGCCGTGCGAACCCGGCTGCCGACGCCGCGAACTGGGCGGGCCGGTCTCCATCTGCCTGCTCAAGCGCCACGTCGCCGATGTCGACCTCGACGCGGCCGCGAGCTATGTCCCGCCGAAACAGCCTGCGACCGGCAAGCGCGTGGCCATCGTCGGCGCAGGCCCGAGCGGGCTGTCCACCGCCTATTTCCTCGAAGTCGCCGGCCACGCGTGCACGATCTTCGACGAGCACGAACTGCCCGGCGGCACGCTGCGATACGCCATCGAAGCCGGACGCCTGCCGCGCGAAGTGATCGATGGCGAGATCCAGGTCATCGAGCGTCTCGGCGTCGCGTTCAACATGAACGCCAGGCTCGGCCACGACGTCCAGCTTGACGATCTGCGGCGGCAGTTCGACGCGGTGGTCATCGCCACCGGCGGGGTGGACAACGACCTGCTGGGCAGCATGGGCCTGAAGCAGACCGCGCGCGGCCTGCATATCAACATGGAGACGTACGAGACGAACATTCCCGGCGTCTTCGCCGCGGGCGGCGCGGTGCGCCCGAGCAAGCTGGCGATCAAGTCCGTCGCGGAGGGCAAAGCCGTGGCCGCGTGCGTCGGCCAGTGGCTGCTGGGTCAGCCGATCCAGGCGCCGGAACTGGGCTTCTCGACGAAGCTGGGCAAGATCGAACTCGATGCGCTGCAGACGTTCGTCGATTACGTGCAGAACCAGGGCGAGCGCATCGAGCCGCCGGGCGGGAAGGTCGAAGGTTTCACGCGCGAGCAGGCGATCGAGGAAGCCGGCCGCTGCGTGCACTGCCAGTGCGATGCCGTGGGCATGTGCAAGCTGCGCGAGTATGCGATCGAGTACGACGCCGATCCAAAGGCCTTCGCCGGCGACATCGGCCGGCCGGTGGCGATGCGCGTGGAGCATCCCTACGTCATCTACGAGCCGGGCAAGTGCATCGCGTGCGGCCTGTGCGTGCAGGTCGCCGAGCGCGAGGGCGAAGACCTGGGGCTGACCTTCGTCGGCCGCGGCTTCAACGTGCGGATCGATGTGCCCTTCCACGAGAAGATGTCCGCCGGCCTGCAGCGCGCGGCCAGGAAGTGCGCCGAAGTCTGCCCGACCGGCGCCATCGAGTTCCGCCGCGATGTGGACCCGAAGGCCTGGTCGCTCCCCGTGCTGCAAGGTGCGTGAACTGCATCCGGACAGTGGGGCGGGCGTCCCGCCTGCCGTCAGGCTGTAGGCCTGAGCTGTACCTCGGATACGCTCCCTTCAGTCGGTCCTTGGGACCGATGGCGGGCGAGACGCCCACCCTGCCAGGACACCCTACGCCGCGTCCTTCGCCTTCATCTCGAGCTCGACTTCTTCCATCCTGATCTCGAGCGGCGTCATGAAACGCTCGACGCGTCGATGCTGGCCGGTCTTGTTGTTGATCTGCTCCAGCCGGAGCATCTTCATGTTGCTCAGCGTCTGCCGGCGGTACTCGTGGAACTTCTCGCGCTGCTGACCATCGCGGGCGTGGCGTGTCAGCAGGTCTGACAGCCAGAAGCGGCGGGTCATGCACACCAGTCGGTCGGACAGTTCGCGAAACTCCACATCGTTGACCTCGTGCAGCCTGATGAACGCTTCCTGCAGTGTCTTGACCCGCTGCTCGGCATGGCCGCCGCCTTCGGGGTCGCCGCCGGCGATCAATCCCAGCAGGTGCGCCTTGCGGAGCATGAAGAGGGCGATGCGATGCTGCAGCCGCGCACCGGGCTCCTCCTGGTAGCAGTCGCGTATGGTCTTCAGGCTGAGCAGCGCCAGGTCGAAGGCGACCAGCGCATCGGAGTGCGCCCGCGGCAGTTTGGGATTGTCCGCGTCGATGGCGAACAGCGCCCGCCCCCGGCCATCGGCGGTGCGGCACAGTTTCAGCCGCGCGTCGCGTTTGGTACGGATCGCCTGCTCGGCGGCGCTGTTCACCTCGAACGACACGCCCGGCCAGTCCTTTTCCGGTATCTGCACCGCCTGCGCGAACGACTGCGTGCCGGCGCGCGTGTTGATCCGGAAGCCGAAGCGATCGCACGTGAAGCAGCAACTCGGGCACGTGATGGTGTTGATCAGGAACGCGTTGATGTAGTCGCGCTCGAAGGGGTCGCGAAACAGCCCCAGCAGCAACTTGTCCTCCGGGTCCGGCTTCATGGCACGATCGACCAGCCGCGGCGCGGTGAAGGTCGTCGCGCAGAACGGGCAGCGGCAGTAGGTGCGGCGCAGGGGGAAGCGCGGCTTCTTCACCGGCAACCCCATGAACTCATACGGGAAGCCGATCGGCGATTCGCCGGCGCCCGCGGGAAGGACCGGTTCAGCCTTCGGCGCCGCCGGCTCTTCTTCCGTCCGGCATTCCGCGTTGGTCGCCTCGATCTTCTTCGGCAGCTTGGATGTGCCGGACACGGCGGTCAGGCAGGCCTCCAGCACGTTCTGGGCCGTTTGCGGTTTGATCAGGTAAGCCGCGATGTCAAACCGCGCACACTGATCGACCACCCGCTGATCTTCAACCCCGGAGAAGACGATCACCCGCGTGCCGGACAGCTCCGGATGCTTACGCATCGTCGCGAGGACGTGCATGCCGTTGACACCGGGCATGAGCATGTCCAGCAGGATCAGCCGGAACGGCTTGTCCTCATTGCGTGAATGCTCGATGAACTGCAGGGCCTGATCGCCGTTGGCCGCCTCGGTCACGTTAGCACCGACCTTGGCCAGGGCGGCGGTGATGAGCGCCCGTGTCAGCCGGTCGTCGTCGGCCACAAGGACACGGGCATTGGCCAGCACCTGGAAACGATGGGCGTCGGTCTCTCTTCCGCTTGCGCTCATGCCGGTCTTGTCCCCCAGCGCCGACGGCATTCCCACCCGCCGCGCAGCGATCGACGCGGCCTTGCTCACCGCAAGAAAGCAGCGCCGATCTCAAAGGGTTCATCGGCATTCGAGTCCCGTCTCCGAAGACGCCGCAGGCGAGTCGAGGGACTTGTTTGGCGCGGCTATCGGAAGCTGACGCCCTGCCGGGTCAGTTCGAGTTCGGACAGGCGGTCCGGCACACCCGTGAGCGGGCGACCGGTGACGGGATTTCCGCGAAAACGACGATTGTGCCCTGGTTCCGCTGTTAACCCCCGGCGGCAAATGCCGAATAGTACTAATACGCGGCGGTCGTCATCGTCGCCACACGTGGAGGCCTTTGTTCCACATCCGCCGGGGGAAAGGGCTTCCAGGGGATGGGGCGGCGTGTGCGCTGTCGGGGGCACATGCGGCTCGAACGGGGCACATGTTTCGGGCCCGGGTGGTCACGCCGCCGGTCAGCCTCGGTAACCTGATCGGCGATGTGTGTATCCGGGGCGAGCGGGCGGGCGGCCACGAGATGCCACGCGGAATCCGGGGCCTTTTTTTGTCCCGCGCATTTTTTTTTAGGGTTGGCCGCGCAGGCATTTGCGCCATCCGACCTGCCCAAAACAGGCCATCTTGTGCGCACCAGGGCGGCCCTTCGTCCCAGTATGGGGAGGGTTATGCCGCGCGCCGCGCCGTGCCCGGAGCCACCGCCGCTCGCGGCAGCCGGCCCGATCCCACCGATGAAGCAAGAAGTGCCATGCCAGATTCACCATCAACCGACAAAATCCGGCTGAGGACGAACAGAAAGGACTCAAAGCGAACGAAACCGCGCGAAACCGGGCGAGAAACAGTGCACTTTTGATCAGTTTTTTCAGGTGTTTTTTATGATTGAGCGCATGTACCCCCATTTACAGCCCGCTAGCGGCGATTGGCTTATCAAACACCTAAGCCTACTCGCTATCGGCGCGCCCAGGTCCATCCGCAATAGGCTTGTCTTGCTCTTGCGGGGCAGGGGTGAATCAGACCGGTGGACAGAGACGCTATATTCTTGCCCGGCCTCAGGGCCCCGAAGCACCCAGGAGAGAAGGATGATCATCCACCGAACCGTGATCGCGGCGACCGCGGCCGCCATGCTGCTTGGCGGCATGGCACGCGGCGCCGACCAAGAGACCGACATGACCCCACCGCCACAGCTCGAGGGCCCCATCCGCACCTTCAAAGTCAACGACGGCACGATCGCCCATCGCTACCTCGAGGACAAGGGCGGCGGGCAGGATGTGGCCGTGTGGATCGCCGACGAGACCAAGGTCGTGCGCGGCGTGCTCCTGTGCCTGCACCAGGGCTCCGAAGCCTTCCGCACCGACTACCAGCAGCTCGCACGCTCCATGGACTTCGCCCTCTTCGGCACCCTCATCCGCTGGGCGGACTTCGAGAAGGTGCTGCCCGATCAACTGGCCCAGATGGGCAAGGCGCTGGGGCACGAGGAAGTCTCGAATGTGCCGTGGGCGTGCCTGGGCGGCAGCCGCAATGTCGGCGCGCTACTCAACTTCGCGCGGCTGCATCCGGATGAGCAGAACCAGATCCTGTGCTTCCTCTTCAACGGCGGCCCGGGCACGGGACTGCGCCTGGACAAGCAGAAGCCGAAGAAGGGCGAGCCGGTGGCGGAGGGCCCCAGCGATGTCGAGCGCTTCGCCACCATCCCCATCATGACCGTCAACGGCACCGCCGACCCGTTCGTCGCTGGTATGAAGTGGCAGCTTTCACAGTATCCCAAGCTGCGCAAGCACAACCTGCCCAACGGTGTGTGCATCGATTGGGGTTGCGGCCACGCGCCGCAGAACGGCTTCGCCATGTGGTGGCCGTTCGTCAAGGCGGTGTACGCGCATCGCGTGCCGAAGGACGCCGATCCGACGAAGGGCAGGATCAAGCTCAAGCCGATGCGTTACGAGGACGGCTGGCTGGTCGGTCCGGTGGACTGGAAGGCGCAGTGGGGCGACAAGGCCGCGCCGGTGAAGGCGTGGAAGGGCGAGACGAAGGGCACGGTGTGGCTGCCGAACGAGGACTGCGTGCGCGTGTGGCGGTCGATGGTCAGCCCGGTTGAGGATGTATCGGTCATCACAGGGACGCCCGGCGAGGGCGTGGATCCCGGTCCGGTCCAGTTGGTCATAGGCGCCGAGCGACCCGAGCTTGAGCGCATCCTCGCAGCCGACAAGCCGTTTGTCTTCCACAGTGACACGAAACCCGCGTTCGCCACCGCGAAGCGAAACGGGCGCTTCTGGCGATGGCCGGCGGCCGCGACACTCGGGTCCGGTCAGCACACGGTGTGGGCCGAGCTTTGCGATGCGAAGGGCGAACAGCGCCTGACCCGCCCGGTATTGATCGTCAATGGTGAGCAGGTGCGTTGGCAGGAAGGGCGGCGTGCGGCCGAGATCGCCATGCAGCCGCTCAACATCATCCAGCTTGATGATGAAGCGAAGCGGGCGATCGAGATGCTCGTCGCCCGGCGCAAGGCCGCGGACACGTGGAAGCTGGCCTTCGCCGACGACTTCGACAAGGGCATCAAGGACGCCTGGTACAACTACTACCAGCCCGACCCCGAGAAGGACCCCGGCCGCAAGGGCCACGAGAACGACAAGCGTGAGCATGTGGACGGCGCGATGCGGATTTCCAGCGATCTGCACGCGGTGGCCATGCTGCCGTATGACTGGCCGGAGGATGTGGCCGTGCAGTACCGCGCGCGGGCGACGGGTGATCGCGTGTGCGACATGTCGCTGGTGATGTTCGGCCACCACAGCGGATCGGATTTCCCCTGGCGTGACGGCATGCTGTACCAGTTCGGCGCGCATTTCAACCAGGGCTCGTTCTTCCTCGTCCGCGAACAGCCGCACCGGAACTGGCAGGAATATGACAGCGGCGCGCGGATCAAGCCGGGCAAGTGGCACACGGTGCGCGTGGAGTTGCTGGGCGGCGTGGCCAAGGCTTGGGTGGACGGCAAGCTGCGCAACACGCGCGAGATCTCGCCGCACGACATGGAGAGCTTCTTCGGCCAGAAGATCGGCGTGTACACGTTCCAGTCCACGGTGCAGTTCGATGACTTCCGCGTCTACGTGCGCGGGGCGAGTGATCCGTCGAAGTTGCCGCCGATGCCCGAAGCGAAGCAGCTCGAGCCGCTCGCGCTCGAGCTGTCCCAGCGGATGGCGCATCCCTTCGCCCAGCAGCGTCGCAGCGCCCATCGCCTGCTGCGCGAGAACGCGTTGGAACTGACCCCGGCGTTCAGGAGCCTGATGGCAGACGGGAAGATCAAGAACGACGAAGCGCGTCAGGTCATCAGCAAGCTGCTCGAGGCCGTGCGTCCCGAACCGATCGAGGAGTGATCAACGCAAACGTATGCCGTGCGGCTCGCACAGGGACCAGATGTCTTCGCGATACAGGTCCAGCGCCTCAGCGCGATCGTCACCGTACTGGTTGTGGAACCACTCGCCACAGATGTACCCGTTGTAGCCGCTGGTCACCAGCGCCTCGAACGATTCGGTAACCGGCATTTCCCCCTTGCCCAACGGTGTGACAAACACCACGTCCGGACGATTCAGACCATCATGCAGATGCACGTAGCGAATCAGCGGCCCGATCGCGGCGAAGGTTTCGGCCACCGATTCACCCATGCGCACCGGGTGCAGGTTGTCGTAGACGATGCCGATCGACTGGTGGTCCACCATGCGCACGGCGGCGACGCAGTCCGCGCCGCGGCTGAAGGTGTCGTGCGTCTCCAGCCAGATGTCCACCCCCGCCTCCGCCGCGGTGGTCGTCACATCATGCAGGTGGTCAGCCACCATGCGGATAGCGTCGGTCACGCTCAGCCCCTCGGCCAGCGACCCGCAGAAAGCACGGATTCCGGGACAGCCCAGTTCGTGGGCGAAGTCGATGCGCTTGCGGGCGTGGTCGCCGATGTCGCGCCGGATGAACTGCAGGCTCGTGGCCAGGCAGCAGAGCTCGATGCCCGCCGCGTCGAGTTTCTTCCGGAACGCGCGGCGTTCATCGGGGCTGGTCCACACCTCGACGCCGTGCCCATGCCGCGCATCGCAACGCAGCTCCACACCGTGGTACCCGTGATTCACCGCCGCGTCCAGCACCCGGTCGAGCGGCCAGTTGGGGCAGGCGAACGTGTTGAACGCGAGCTTCATATTGACATCCTGTCCGGCGGGAAGCGGCTGATCGCCTGCAGACGGTACGGCAGATCGACGGACGCGGTCAACCCGGCCCGACGCCGGCGCGGGTCGGCGAGCGAGCGACGCCCCGGTGTCAGGACACACTTTGGCTATAATCGCCGCCGTCCCGGCCGCGCATGAATGAGGGTTTCTACCTTGTCGAAGCAGATCTGGCTGAATGGTGAGTTGGTGCCCGCCGAACAGGCGACGGTGAGTGTGTACGACCACGGGTTGCTCTACGGCGACGGCGTGTTCGAGGGGATCCGCTGCTACAACGGCCGCGTGTTCAAGCTGATGACGCATCTCAAGCGACTGTTCAACTCAGCGCGGGCGATCCGCCTGGAGATGCCCTACGACATGCAGGCGATGGAACAGGCGGTGCGCGACACCCTCGCGGCCAACGACATGAATGACGCCTATATCCGCCTGTGCGTGACGCGGGGCATCGGGCCGCTGGGGATCAATCCCTTCACGTGCAAGAAATCCTCGGCGTTCGTCATCACCGATGCATTGCGGCTGTACCCGGACGACCTGTACGAAACCGGTCTCGAGGTGATCACCAGCAGCATCCATCGCAATCACCCGGCCGCGCTGTCGCCCCGCATCAAGAGCCTCAACTATTTGAACAACATCCTGGCGAAGATCGAGGCGGTCGAGGCGGGCGTGCTCGAGGCGGTGATGCTCAATCACCTGGGTTACGTGGCCGAGTGCACGGGCGACAACGTGTTTCTCGTTCGCGAGTTCAACGGCGTGCCCACGCTGGTCACGCCGCCCTTGCATGCCGGGCTGCTCGAGGGCGTGACGATGAACGTGGTGATCGGCCTGGCGCAGGAGGCGGGCATCCCGGTCCGCCGCATGGACCTGACGCAGTACGACCTTTACACGACCGATGAGATGTTCCTCACCGGCACTGCGGCGGAGGTGATCCCGGTGACGAAAGTGGACGGCCGGGTGATCAGCGACGGGGCGCCGGGCATGGTGACGCTGCAACTGCGTGATGCATTTCGAGCACTGGTCAGCAACGGTGCGCCGGAGGACTGAAACAGGGCAAAGCGTATCGCCCGCTATAATCGCCCCCGATGGGTGAATCGCAGACCACGCAGCTTTCGTTCATTTCGCAGGACATCCCCGGCACCGGCGGGGTGATCAAGCAGCGGCCGGAGGACTTCCTGGTCGCCGAGCGACCGGCGTATGAGCCGTGCGGCACAGGCGAGCATGTCTACCTGTTCGTCGAGAAGCGGAATCGCGCCACGCTCGATGTCACCCGCCGCCTGGCCAAGCTCTTCCACATCAGCCCCCGCGATGTCGGGTACGCCGGACTGAAGGACAAATACGCCGTGACGCAACAGTGGTTCTCCGTGCTGCAACACGATGACGACCTGGTCGCCCGGGCCGTCGAGCGCATGGCGTTCACACCGTTCAGGCTGCTCTGGCACGCGCGGCACGAGAACAAGCTCAGGCGCGGCCACCTCACGGGAAATCGGTTCGTCATCCGCATCCGCAACTACGAGCCCGGCGCACCCGACCGCGCGCGGCAGACGGTGCGGACACTGGCCACGCGCGGCGTGCCCAACTTCGTCGGTGAACAGCGATTCGGCTACCGCCAGAACAACCACATCGTCGGTCGCCATCTGCTGCTGGGGCGCTGGCAGGAGATGCTCGACGAACTGCTGGGACACCCGCGCGATTTCGAGAGTGAGGACGCCCGCATCGCTCGCGCCTGCTATGACAGCGGCGACTACACGCAGACGCTCGAGCTCTGGCCCCGCCAGTTGCGCCACGACCGCCAGGCGCTGGACGCACTGCGCCAGGGCAAGGCGGCCCGCGAGGCGGTGGCGTCCATCGCTTTCCAGCAGCGGGAGTTCCTGATCAGCGCCATGCAGAGCCACATCTTCAACCAGGTCCTCGACCAACGCATCCGCAGCGGCCGGTTTGACCGGTTGGTTCCGGGCGACCTGGCGTGGAAGCATGAGAACCGATCGCTGTTCAGGGTGGATGAGTCGACGGCCGAGATGGAAAACGCCTCCGGGGGGCGGATGGAATCCCTCGCCGTATCGCCCAGCGGTCCGTTGTGGGGCGGGCAGATGTATCGCCCGGCGGGGCGGGTGCTGGCCGAGGAACAAGCCGCGCTGCACGCGTTCGGACTGTCCGAAGCTGATCTCGTGTCACCGGAACTTTGCAAGGCGGAAGGCTCGCGGCGACCAATGTGTATCCCGCTGATCGATCCGGAAGTCAGCGAGGGCAGGGACGAGGCCGGCCCGTTCATCCGCGTGGGCTTCGAACTGACCCGTGGCGCGTTCGCGACGATCGTGCTGCGGGAAATCATGAAGACCGGTGATCTCCCGGAGGAGTCCGGCGACTGACGGCAACCCCGCCGCCCGCCTGCCTTCCGCGACCGTTGAGGCGGACGGCGGAAGTTGCCCGGCATTACAGGGCGCGCGCCGTCCGTTGTTAGGAGGGCGGGATACCGATCGCGACTGTGAAAGGATTATTGGGTCGAGAACCGATCATCGTTTGGGTGGAAGCAGGTCATAGGTTCAGGCCTGGGATCGGCGTGTGGACGGGTTAAGTGTTGTTTATGCCTGCATTAAGGAGCTCGGCAGCCGACCATGGCAACTGATGGCGCCCCCATCAGAGCACCCCGCGAGGGCGAGTCGTCCCTACGGCGGCTCGGATTGTTGCTGCGCCCGTACGCACTGGTTCTGGTCGGCACCGTCCTGATGCTCATCGGCTTGGCGGCGGTCAACATGGCCCTGCCGGCGTTCCTCAAGGTCCTGATCGACGATGTCTTTCCCAACGGCGACTGGCGGCTGCTGATCTGGTTGCTGGCCGGCATCCTCGTCGTCTACATCCTGCGGAACCTGCTGTTCTTCGGCAGCAAGTACTCATCCGTGCACGTCGGCGAGGATGTGTGCTTCTCGCTGCGCAACCGGCTGTTCGACCGGCTGCAGCGGATGAGCATGTCGTATTACCGGCGGAACAACCCGGGCAAGCTTTCCAGCCGCGTGATGAACGACAGCTTCGTGATTCAGCAGTTCATCCAGGATGAGGTGCCCAACCTTCTGCTGGCGACGTTTCTCTTCATCGGGCTGGTCGCGGTCATCTACGCGATCAACTGGCAGTTGGCTCTCGCTTCAACGATCGTCCTGCCGCTGCACCTGCTGACGTACCACTACTTCAAGCGCCCCATCAAGCAGGCCTCCGGCGTCGCCCAGGAGCAACTGGCGGTCGTCCACGGCAACCTGATCGAGAAGATCCTCGGGGTCGAAGTGGTCAAGAGCTTCACCGGCGAGCGGCGCGAGAATGAGTCGTTCCAGCAGGCCATCGATCGATCCCGCCGCAGCGAGCGTCGCAGCAAGACGTTCCACGTGCTGCAGAAGAATGTGGCCGACATGCTGGTCGGGCTGGGCACGATCGCGCTGTTCGCCTTCGGCGCCTACCAGGTCATGAAGCCGACCGATCCGATGAAGCCGGGCACCTTTCTCGTCTTTTTCAGCTATGTCCTGAAACTCTACCCGACCGTGCTCGAACTGATGAGCGGGTTCGCCAAGCTGGCCAAGTCCACCGCCAGCATCGATCGCGTCTTCGACATGCTCGACACCGAACTGAACGAGCCCGAGCAGCAGAAGGTCGCCGATGAATCGATGGTCGGCGACATCGCCTTCGAGGGCGTGACGTTCCGCTACGACGACGGGGAGCCGGTGCTGCGCAATGTGAACTTCTCGGTCAAGGGCGGCCAGGTCTGCACGATCATCGGGCCCTCCGGCTCGGGCAAGAGCACGCTGGTCAGCCTGGTGCCTCGCTTCAATGAGCCGAGCATCGGTCGCGTGACGATCGATGGCCGGGATCTGCGGCAGTACAACCTGCGGCAGTTGCGGCGAATGGTGGGGATCGCCTTCCAGGAATGCTTCCTCTTCAACAGTTCGATCCTGGAGAATCTGCGTTACGCCAAGCCCAATGCTTCGATGAAGGAGATCGTGCAGGTCGCCAAGATCACCGGCGCGCATGACTTCATCGAGCGAATGCCTGAAGGCTACGAAACGGTACTGGGCGAGGCCGGCATCAGCCTCTCTCGCGGCGAAAAGCAGCGGATCACGCTGACCCGGGCCATGCTCAAGAACCCGCAGATCCTGATCCTCGACGAGGCGACCGCCTCGATCGACGCGGCCGGGGCGGCGAAGATCATCCCCGCCATCCTTGAATTCATGAAGGGCAAGACCACGCTGATGATCACGCACCGGCCCGACCTGCTCAGGCATGCCGATGTCGTTGTCAGTCTCGTGGACGGCCGCATCACGTACCAGGGACCGGTCACCGAAGAGATGGCCACCGCGTTGGCCACGGGCCAGGCGCATCGCCCGTCGACGACGCAGCAGGCGTCTCAGGGCTCCAAACTCGGCGGGTCGCTGAACGTATTGCTCGCCGGCGCGTTGCTGACATTGAGCACGTTGCTGGCGGGAACGGTTGCGCTGGCGGACGCGGCCGCCCCCGCCCAGAACCCGCCCCAAGCGACGCCCGCCTCCGCCGACAAGCCCGGCCCGGATGAAGCGGCCGAATCGGATGAGACGGCGCAAGGCGAAGGTCGGTTCATCGCCATGCCCGGCCTCAACGAGGTGGAAGCGCAGGACGCGATGGATGTCATCGTCGCCCAGACCATCGCGCGGCTGCAATACCGCCAGACCGGCGAGGGCGAGCACATCGACGCAGCGCCGGCCGCGGTGGGCGCCAATCTTGTCACGCTCGTCCGCGATGCGACCGATGGGAAACGCTACATCCAGATCGGCTACCGCACGTTCCGCAGCCAGCCCATTCACATGTGGCTGTACGGTCAGACCAATACGCAGCAGGCCACGCTGCCCAATGCCGACCTGCCGACGGTCGAGAAACTGCTCGAGGAAGCCAATAAATCACTCGACGAACGTCGCAAGACATTGACGCTCTCGGACCTCCGCACCGAGTTGATTACACTCAGCTACATCGAACCCAGCCGCTGCCTGGCCGTGCTCAAAAGCCTTGGCTACCAGACCATCGAGTACAAGAGCGCGGGCACCAGCCCGGGCGGCGACACCATCATCGACCCCATCCAGAACGCTGACCCGAAGCGCCTGCCGATCGTCATGTCGCTGCCGGGATCGGACGCCACCCAGCTCGTGGGCGGCACCGGCACGCAGCGCGGCGCGTTCGGCCTGCAGACCGCGCCTTCGGTCGCCAGCGAAATCAAGAGCCACACCGCTGCCGGGACCATGATGCAACTCATGGTGCTCTACGATCCGGCCAAGCCCGAGCAATATGGTGAACTGCTGCAGCGCATCCGTCGGCATATCGACACCTCGGCCAAGCAGATCCTGATCGAGGCGATGGTGCTGGAGATCTCCGAGACCGGCCTTGAGCGGCTCGGCGTCAAGTGGGAACTCAAATCCACCAACAGCGGCGTGCTGCAGTTCCTGAATATGGGAACGCTGCCCTTCGCCGAGGCGGACTCCTCCGAAGGAACATTCACCGCCAAGGCGCTCAACATCTTCGGTGAGTTCGATGTCACGATCCAGGCGCTGCTCGAGAACGGCGAAGCGAAGGTGCTTTCCCGTCCGAGCGTTCTCACGCTCAATAACCGCCAGGCGTCCATCCGCGTCGGCGAGGACGTGCCCGTCGCGACCAGCTATTCCGGCCGCAATACCGGCGACAACCTGTCATTCAACTTCCAGTACATCCCGATCGGCATCCTGTTGAACGTGCGGCCGCGGATGAACGCCGAGCTGAACCAGGTCTCGATGCAGATCGACGCGGTGGTCTCGGACGAAGTGCCGAACCAGCAACTTGAGCTGACCGACCGGGAAGGCGAAGTCGTCGCCAGCGCGCCGCGCATCAGCATGCGCCGCGTGCAGACCTATACGCGCATCCAGAACAACACGCCGTTCATCATCGGCGGCCTGGTCAGCAAGAACAACATCAGGCGGACCGACAAGGTTCCGCTGCTGGGCGATTTGCCGCTGCTCGGCCACGCGTTCCGAAACGTCAACAACACCGAACTGCGACGCGAGGTGATCATCGTCATCACGCCCTACATCCTGCCCGAGGACCCGTTGGTGGGACGGTTCCTGCCCAAGGATGAGGACATGTTCGACAGTTTCGGCAACCAGTTGTTCCGCGATGCGTACCGCATCCGGACCGAAGATGTTTTCGACCTCTCCTTCCTGAAGGAGAATCGGCAACTCAAGCAAGCCAGCCGCGTCGCCAATGCCGCGATCGTCCGAAACCGCGATCTGGCCGAACTGTACCCCTTCAGCGAGTTCCAGGGCGAACGTATCCCCGGCGAGCAGATTCTCGTTTACCGTCAGATGTACGAAGTGGTCAAGCGACTCGAGATCGACGAGCGCGTGGACATTCGGAAGATGATTTTCTTTGTGCCGGACACCTCCAGTGCATCGGGTTTCAAGGTCCAGTTCCTCTGGCCGTATCTGTCGCAGATTGCCGGCATGTCCGGCGAACTGCCGCGCGATGCGGCTGACGCGTTGTTCGCGCGGATGCGCGGCAAGGCGCTGGCCATCACCTTCACGCGCGATGAGGATCGCGGGACGGAAGAGGTCCTCAAGGGACCCGTGCCGCGCACCTACCTGGTCGACTGCAATAACCGGCAGGATTGGAGCCGACTGCTGTGGCAACTCAACCAGCCGGATGAGTACGGCAACTCACGTAGCACGATCCTCATCCATTCGCCGCGCGATCTGACGCGCTTGCGCCGCGCAGCGGTCCTCAAACGGACGGTTGAACTCAATGCGAATCGCAAGTCGCTCACGCTGGGCAACTTCTCCGTCGGGCGGCTGCTGCTGATGCCGGAAGTCAAACCCGAAACGGTGCATCTGATCGACAATGACACGGCCGAGTACTTCTTCTATACCGAGCAGTACTACCCGGCCCTGCAGCGGGCGCTGAATCGCAGCATTCGTTCGCTCGAAGCCGCGATGGACGACCCGCGCGTCCGCCGCGCCATCGGCGCGCCCGAAGGCACGCCCTGACGCCAACGCCGCTGTCGATCACTCGTCCGACGCTTCCATGCTGTCATCCCAGCCCGCCAGGGGCGGTGTGCCGGTGCGGTTCGCCGCCAGCCATTGCTGCACGAGCGACTCGGCCCGCGCCAGTTCCGCGGCGCTGAGCTTCTTCCCGACCAGGTCGCGATGCTGCCCCGAGTCACCATATCCCTGCAGCGCGGCCAGCGCATACCACTGGTAGGCGACCACCGGATCCTGCTCGACGCCGCGCCCCAGTTCGTACATCCGTGCGAGCTTGTTCTGGGCCATCGGCTCGCCCTGGTCGGCCGCCTTGGCCATCCAATACGCCGCCTGTTCATAGTCCTTTTCGGCGCCCGGGTAGGCGCGCCACTGACCAAGTTGGCCACGTTGCACGCCGCGAATACCGAAACCGCGGCCCTTCAGGTAGGTCATCGCGAGATTCGTCTGGGCCTTGGCATTGCCCCGACGCGCCGCGGCGAGCAGCCAGCGGCGGGCGCGCCGGTCATCGTGCGAAACCCCGTCGCCCTTCAAGTACATCAGCCCGACATTCGCGCCCGCCTTCGTGAAGCCCTGTTCGGCGGCACGCTCAAACCACTTCGCCGCTTCCGTGCGATCGACCTCGGTGCCGCGGCCATCGTAGTAGAGCCAGCCCAGGGCGTACTGCGCCTCAGCCAGGTCCTGTTCGCCGGCACGACGGATCAACGAGAATGCGCGGGCTTCATCCTGTTTCACACCGTCACCTTCGAGGTACATCAGGCCGAGGTTGGTCAGCGCCGGCGCGTAGTCCTGCGCCGCGGCCCGTTCGTACCATTGAGCAGCCTTCGCCTTGTCCTGCACGAAGCCCTGGCCGCGCTGATGCATCACGCCGAGCGTGTGCTGCGACTGGGGCAGGTTTTGTTGCGCGGCCTTCTCGAACCATGGCGCAGCTTCGCGGTAATCCTGTGCGACGCCGCGCCCCTGGTAGTGCATCAGCCCGATCGCGTGCTGCGATTCGGCGATGTCCTGCGCGGCCGCGAGCTTGAACCACTCCGTCGCCCGCGCATCGTCCTGGTCGACGCCCACGCCGCGCATGTACAGCAGTCCCAGGTTGTTCTGCGCCGGCGCATAGCCCTGCGCCGCGGCAGCGCGGTAGAGCCGCGCGGCCTTCGATGGCACCTTCATCACGCCGCGCCCGTCTTCGTACATCGTGCCCAGCACGTGTTGGGCCTCGGGCACGCCCTGGTCGGCGGCCATGCGAAGCCACCGGGCCGCCCGTCGAGGGTCCGGTTCGACCTGAAGCCCCTCGTAGTACTGCATGCCCAGCAGGTACTGGGCATTCGCATCGCCCCGCTTGGCCAGGAAGTGCAATCGATGCCGCGTGTCGACGCGGCCCGGCTCCGCCTCGCCGCGCAGCTCCATCGCACTGAGATTGGCGCGCGCCTTTGCGTGCTCCTGCTCGGCCGCGCGCGAAAACCAAAGCGCCGCCTCCGCGCTGTCCTGCTCCACACCGCGGCCGAGGTAGTACAGCAGACCGAGATTGTTCTGCGCATCGGCGAAGCCCTCCTCGGCCGAGACGCGATACCAATGGGCCGCCTGAGCGAAGTCCTGTTCCACGCCCTGGCCCTTCTCGTACATCAGGCCGAGGAAGAACTGCGCGCCCGCGTCGCCTTTCGCGGCCAGCGGTTGCCAGCGCTCGCGTGCCGTCGCATAGTCGCCGTCCTCGTACGCGACCCAGCCGCGGCGCAACTCCGCGCGGCAGGCGGACAGCGCGAGCAACAGGCACATCGCCAGCAGGGCGGTCCGCCATCGCGAGCACAGGTTGGTCATATGGGACGTTGATCGATTGTCGCTCCGCTGCATGCGCACTGCCTCCATCGTTGGTGCCACATGTGCGGCTATCGGTGGAGACAGTTATGCGGTTTATTAGGAATGGCGCGATTGGCGCGAATAGAGAAGGTCGACGCGATCCGCTGTTGCGAAGGTTATCGCTGGTGTTCCGGGCTGTGAAAACCGGCGCGGCAGCCGGCCTCCCAGGCCTCCGGTTGATTGCCGTGCGCGGGAATGCCGCCGCAGTCCCTGAGCATCCGCGCCAGGTGCAGGCAGTTCCACACGAGGAACGTCGTGTTGCGATTCGTGAAATCGTTCTCGGGCCCGCCGGATCCCGGGTCCATGTAGCTCGGTCCCGGACCGGCCTCGCCCATCCAGCCCGCGTCGGCCTGCGGCGGGATGGTATAGCCGATGTGCGACAGCGAGAACAGGATGTTCATCGCGCAATGCTTCACGCCGTCCTCGTTGCCGGTGATCAGGCACGCGCCGACCTTGCCGTAGTCGCGGTACTGGCCCTTGGCATTGAACTGGTGCGTGTAGCCGTACATCCTTTCCAGCGTGCGGCTGCAAACCGAACTCTTCTCCCCCAACCACACGCTCGTACCGAGAATCAGGATGTCGCACGCATCGATCTCCGCCTGGATCTGCGGCCAGTCGTCGCGATCCCATTCGTCGGTCTTCGACATGTCGAGGCCAAGCCCGGCGGGAATCTCGTAGTCCACCGGGCGAATCAGCTTCGTCTGCTTCACGCCGGCCCGCTCGAAGATGCCCTGCGCCACGCGGATCAACCCTTCCGTGTGCGACATGATCGGGTTGCGGCTGAGCGTGCAGTTCAGGAAGAGCACGCTGATGTCGTCGTATTTCGCCGGCGGCACACTGCACAATCGCTCGGTCATCTTCGTCATCTGCTCGGACATGGGCAGGCCTTTCATCTGGAAGTGAGCGGGTGTTCAGCCGCGGTCGTAGTAGAAGCGCTCGTGCACGATCTTGCCGCCGCGCCACTGCGCGACGACCACCTGTTCGACATGGATCGCGTTGCCGTTGACGTCCACCCAGTCCATGGCGTTCTCATAGAACGAGAAATCCTCGCCGACCGCGACGCGATCCGCCTGGAACGCCTTGAACTCGCTGACCGAGTCGACGAACTTCTGCTCGCGCCCGAGGTTGGCCTCCAGGCCGACCGTCTTGCCGTAGGCCGGCTCCTCCATGACGACATCGTCAGCGTAGAACTCGTTCATCGCGTCCATGATGCGGCCGTTGCGGATGTAATCCAGCAATTCGTGAATGCGTACATTTCCTGACATGGCGATGTTCCTTTCGGTCAGTGGCGTCGCGGGAAGTGATCGGTTGGGATGGAGAAGGGTAGGCCGCGCGGCGAGGTGAGGTCCACTCTGACCAAACGACAACCCGGCAGTTCGCAGCGGGCTGCCGTGTTGAATGCAAGCGGAGAGGGTGGCATTCTCTGGCCGCTAGCTTTCGCCGCGAAATGCCGATCTGCAAGTAGCTATGATACCTTGATTTGTGCGCTCCTCGAGTGAAGATCATTCCCGAGAGGTGAAGACGTTTGCCCTCCTCCCAACCAGTCGCCGACTGTGCTTCGCGCCTCACAGCGCGTTCTGAGCTCATCTGCGGAGTCGAACCAGACGCTGGACACGCTGTCCGCAGATTGTCCATACCAGGCTCTCGCGGTAGACCAGCGAACACCACAACGCGAGCGGGACCTCGATCAGCCTCACCGCCGAACTCGTCCATGTATCGGTTCCACAGCTCATGCGTGCGGTTCAGCAGGGAATCGGGTACCGCCCCCAAGTCGACACCGCCCTTGATAGCGAAAGGCTGCAGGCAGTGGACCGTCAACCCCCGTCGAGCGGCTGCTGATCGATCGCCACTTCTCCGATCTGCCCGGGCAAGACGCATTCGTCGTGCAACGCGACCCACTGCTCGGGGCCGGCGCGGATCGTCAGCAGATACCGGTGCCCCAACGGTTCGCATCGCAGCACGACGCTTCGTCCACGTTCGGATGGACGGAAATGGACCTCCTCGGGACGGCAGATACGCACATCTCCCTCCGCCCCGAACCGCACTTCGCAAGCCATGCCGAGCAGGCGAGCGGTTCGAAGGCACGCTGGCCGCATGTAAACTTCGCGCGGCGAGCCTTCCTGGGCAATCCGCCCGTCGATCAGAACGGCCATCCTGTCGGCAATGCGCATCGCCTCAAGCCCCGAATGCGTGGCCCACAGTACGCCAGCCGCCGTGTGGGCGAGGGCCTCGCGCAGCAGGCAGAACGCTTCCTGCCGCTGCCAGCCGTCGAGATGGGCGAGCGGCTCGTCCAACAACAACCAGGCAGGCTTGCCGACGAACGCCCGCGCCAGGGCAAGCCGCTGACGCTGTCCGCTCGAGAGCGTGTGCGGCTTCCGCTTGCGCAGTGACTCGAGATCGAACTGCTCCATCACCTCGTCGATCCGCTCACGCCGCGCCGACCGCCGCATTCCTGTTCCTCTGAGGACCATCGCCAGGTGCGACCATACGCTCAGATGCTCCCAGAGCGCATCGGGTTGGAACGCGACGCCCATCGATTCACGTTCGCCCACGATTCGACCTCGCGCCGGATCGAGCAATCCCGCCAGCAGCCAGAGCAGCGTGCTCTTGCCCGCACCGTTCGGTCCGACGAGCGCAGTGACCTGCCCGGCGACAACCGCCAACGACACATCGGACAGCACCTCCGTTGCCCCTCGCGTAACCCTGACGTGTTCGGCCCGCAACTGTCCGCTCATCGGCGCACACCTCCCAGGCGACGCGCACCGGTGGCGAACGCCACTCCCAGCGCGACCAGCACCAGCACAAGCACCAACTGCACCACGGCCAATGCGCTGACCGCTTCATCCGGCGCGTTGTGAATCATCGTGTAGAGGCGCACCGACAACGTTGTCACGCCAGCCGGGACGAGCATGGTTGACAGTTCCAGATCGGCCAGCACCAGCAACGCCGCACCGAAGACCGCAATACCCAGATGAGCGAGTCGCGGTCGCCAGGCGATGTGCCATGCATGATCAATCGGCCGCACACGATGCGCCCTCGCGGCGGGATCCGGCAGCAACTGCCCCCGCCAGAGAAGGAAGAACATGACCGCCACCAGCGGTGCGTACCGGGCCACCCACGCGAACACCATCGCCGCGCCACCAAGCTCAAGCCACGGCCGCAGTTGCGATTGCATCCAGACGGTCCCGATGGCCAACAGGGCCGGCGGCACCAGCAGGTTCACGAGGACTAGTGCCACGTCACGAGCGATGATTCGGGTTTTGCGCCTTCGCTGGTCGAT
>CAZHJL010000040.1:0-41622 GCA_964532795.1 uncultured Phycisphaeraceae bacterium
CCATCACCCATGACTCTCATTGGGACTGGTACATGAAATGGGGGCAGGTCAGTAGCGCTTTAGTGTGTTGTTGGCTGCCTGCTGCATCTGAAGGCCAAGTTCCATCCTGCCATTGAGATGGATGTCCTGCTTTCTGAGGACCGGTTGTTCCACCGAATCGATGACCTTCGTGAAGATAGGCGAAGAGGAGGAACCGCTCGCACGTGGGTAGCGGTTGGCGGGCAACTTCGCCAAATAGGCGTCGAATGTGACATAGTCAGTTGGAGACCATTCTTTGTCTATTGAGGGTGCGCCGTTTTCAACGGCTTGGGCCGGTGTATGGCTCTCATCAGCGGCCGCCGGGGATTGCTGCTCTCTGTGTCGGTCTCCCTTGCCGCATCCAGATAGAGACGCGACGAGTACAATGACGAACGCTTTCTTCATTTTTTTCCTCATGGTTCCAACAATTGATTGAACGGAATCCCATCGAGCAGGGGCTGTGGACCATGCTATGCGGAATTCCGCATAGCGGGGATATCGCCATGCTCAATGGAAAAAAGCAAACGACGTGCCGATGACCCCGGCCGGCCGGGGAACGTCCCCGGCTGGCTACAAGGATGGTTGCAGGCGGTTCGTAAGTCAAGGAAAATCACATGCATTCCGCGGCGGGTGGTCCCGGGGCACAAATCTTCCCCTGAATACTTGACATCTACCTAACGTGTGGCTGCAATACCCCCAGTTCGGCGCGCCCTTCCCGGCGTGCCGCCATTCCGGTCCCGTCCCGCGGCCATCGTCCTTCGCCGCGCCTGCTTACCGTCGGTATTCGCCATGCCTTCGCCGCCCAGCAATCTTCTGCCGTTGCGACCGCCGCGCCGACACTTCGAGTGGCCAGGCCGGCACCCGCGCGGCTGCCGCCTGGGGGCTTCGCATGGCGTCACCCGCCGGCCGGGCGCGGCTGGACGGGCCGGGGCGAGGCCACCAGTCACCCGCAGGGGCACCCGAAGCGCAGAAACCTGCGGAATCCTGCAGAATCTGACATCGACCAAAGCAAGAAATGCCATACAGAACCAGGTGGCGTTTGGCCGCGGATGACGCAGATGGCTCAGATTGGCGGGAAAGATCCTCCCGTGAAGGCGCAGAGGCGCAAAGGACCGAACGTTGCCGGCAGTTCACGACTCAATCGCGCAGCCAGTCAACCATCCCCCTCCCCATCAGTGTGCATCTGTGTCCATCTGTGGTTCCATCCGGTTCCCCACGCCCATGCAGACGAAACGAACGAAAACGAGCGAAAACGGAGCCAAAAAGTGTACACTTTTGACACATTTTTCGAGCGATTTCTTACGTATGAGTGCTATTTGCGTGGCCAACCCGCGTTTACGGGCTGGAATCGACGATTCGGCCCGAACGGAGCTAAGCCTATGGCCGCCAGATGCGGCCGCGACGCGGAATCGGGGGCCGTGGCTGCTTCCCGCGGCTCAACAGTGGCCGTGCCGGCCGCCGCGTCAACCTGTCGCCGCGCCGGGGTGGATGCCGGTGGCGTCGCCCGCCGGTTTCCCGGTCTGTTGCGGACAGGGCTTTTCGGCGGGGGCGGCCTTGGGCGGGCCGCGGGCCGCGCTCGCCGGCCGTCTGGAATCGACCGGGCAGGCCGCTGCGTGTACCATCACAATCTTGGCCCAAGTCAGACCCCACGATGCGAAGGGACGTCCGCCATGGCTGAAATGACCCACAAACCCACGATCGAGCCGACCGAGAGCCAGCTCTCCGAGTCGTACATCCTGGTCGTGGATGACAACGTGCAGAACTGCGAGCTGCTCCAGGCCTATCTCGAGGCCCTGCCCTGCAAGACGCTGGTCGCCTACGACGGGCCCGAGGCCATGAAGATGATCGAGGACCCGGACCAGCCCACGCCGGACCTGATCCTGCTGGACATCATGATGCCCAAGATGAGCGGTTTCGAGGTCTGCCGCATTCTGAAGGAAGGGCCGGAGACGCGTTCGATTCCGATCATCATGGTCACCGCCCTGAGCGAGTTGGGCGACATCGAGCGCGGCGTGGAGTGCGGCACGGATGACTTTCTCACCAAGCCGGTCAACAAGCTGGAGCTGATCACCCGCGTCCGATCGCTGCTTCGCGTGCGGCATCTCAAGCGCGAGCTGGATCGGACCATGTCGTACATCGAGGACATGGAGAACCGCGACGATCCGACGGACAGCGGCCCGGGCCCGATCGGATAATGCGCATCGCGTTTTTCCCTGTTTTTGCAGTGTAATCGTGCACGGCCGCGCTACGGGGCGCGACCTGATCAGCCGTTGCCGGCCGCGCGTTCGGCGCAGTCGGCGTTGCGTCGCGATCGCGCGGATCGCGCTTGGCCGAATGATCGCGCGGCGGGCGGGGCGGTTCGGTCTGTGACGGCGGCGCGGGCTGTGCTTGCTGGACGGATCGGGATGACTCTGACACGCGTAACAGCATACGGGAACGTATTTTCGGTGACGTTGGACTGGGGACTGATCGATCCTGCGGGCGGCGTCGATGAGACGACTGTGCCGATCATCCGTCGGCCAAATGGGGGGCGGGATAGTTGGAGAGCCAGTGATGCACATGGACCAGGCCATGAAGACGACCGCCCCCAGCCGCGCCGGCCCGCGCGTCGCCGGCCGGCGACGGGATCCGCCTTAGTCCGAAGCGTGTCACCGTCAACCCGAACCGATCGACCGCCACAGCAACGGGGCGGATACAGGGGAGTAAGCAGCAAGAGCCAATCGAATCCGACCGAACGCCCGAACCTGAGAAACCAAGAGAAAGCATGCCGCAGGCAATGGGTTGAGCAAACGGGCACGGTCGGGGAAAGCACGGAGAGGACTAAGCAACCATGAGTCGAATCAACACCAACATCAGCTCGCTCATTGCGCAACGCGTACTTGGGCAGAACAACCAGGGCCTGACCAAGTCGCTCGAGCGGCTGAGCACAGGCTACAAGATCAACCGCGGTGGCGACGGCCCGGCCGGCCTCATCGCCAGTGAACGACTGCGTTCGGAAAAGGCCCAGATTTCGGCGGCCATCGGCAACTCCGAGCGCGCCGACCAGCTCCTGAACGTGGCCGAAGGCGGCCTGCAGGAAATCAACGGCCTGATGATCGAGCTGCAGACGCTCGTGTCGGAAGCCGGTTCGGAGGCCGGCCTGTCCGACGACGAGAAGAAGGCCAACCAGTTCCAGATCGACAGCATCATCAGCACGATCGATCGTATCGCGTCGACCACCAGCTTCTCAGGAACCAAGCTGCTTAACGGCAACTACGAGTTCCAGGTCAGCAACGTGGCCGGTACGGTCTCGTCGTACCAGGTCAACGGCGCCAAGATGAACGCCAACACTAACGTCTCGGTGCAGGCCCTGATCACGCAGTCGGCCCAGCACGGCGCGCTGTTCCTTTCGTACGGCGGCACGGTGCTCGACCTGACCGGCGCGACCAGCGAGTACGGCTTCGAACTGGCCGGCGCCAAGGGCTCGCGTGAATTCACGTTCGCCTCGGGCACCACGCTGGTATCGATCGCCTCGGCCGTGAATACGTTCACGTCGATCACCGGCGTGACCGCCTCGGCCAGCGGCAACTTCCTGGCTTTCGAAAGCGACGAGCACGGCTCGGACCACTTCGTCCAGTTCACGCAGATCAATCGCGGCGGGCAGGCCGGCGGCGTCATGGCGGCCAGCGCCCAGAACGAGGACATCTACGACGACTCGACGAACACCGACTTCAGCGCCCTGACCGCGCCGGTGCGTGGCACGGGCCAGGATATCGCCGGTTCGATCAACGGTATGAAGGCCGCGGGCACCGGTCGCCAGATGGCGATCAACAACGACGTGCTCGATCTGTCGGTCACGCTGACGGCCGCGGGCTCGCAGTCGCTGGGCGTGGTCAATGCCCTGACGATCGCCGACAGCGGTGCGAAGTTCAATCTCGGCCCGTCGGTCGACCTGACCAACCAGGTGCGTGTGGGCATCAAGAACATCGCCTCGCGCAACCTCGGTGCGACGGAAGACTCGGGTGGTACTGTCCGGTATCTGGACGACATCGGTTCAGGCCGCACGGCCAACGTGGTCGACGGCGACCTGCAGCTCGCCCAGTCGGTGGTCAACGCGGCGATCGACGAGGTTTCGAAGCTGCGTGGTCGTCTCGGTGCGGTGCAGAAGAACGTGGTGGGTTCGACCATCCGCGCCCTGGGCATCGCCTACGAGAACACCAGCGCGGCCGAAAGCGCCATCCGCGACACCGACTTCGCGCAGGAGACCTCGAACCTGTCGCGGAACCAGGTGCTCGTGCAGGCCTCGACCAGCGCGTTGAGCATCGCCAACTCGCAGTCACAGAACGTGCTGCGTCTGCTCGGGTAAGCCCGGCAGTCGGACAAGACGCTCAGGGCCATCGCTCTGGGCCGATAAGGGACGGGACGAAAGCGGGCGGCCACCTCGGTCGCCCGCTTCTTTTGCGCGCCGCGGCCGTCAGAGCTGTTGACGCGTTTCGCGGTTATCGGCGCCATCTCGAAGCACGCGCCGCCACCGGCATTTCCCATCCGGCGCCCGGTCATCAGCGGATGGCCTGATCGTCGCCACGCATCCGCCGCCCGCGTTCTGTAGCGTTTGCGCCGCCCGTACCGATCGCACGCGGCTCGCAGGACGTAACGGTTCGGCCATCTCTGACGCATTTTCCACGAATTTGTGCTGGAAAGGTTATGCCGGACTTAAGGCGCCTGCCGCGCGTGTCGATCAACCGGATCGAAGCGGATGCACCGAATGCGCGGGCCGCGCGGCGGAGCGAGAGACCACTTGTCCGATAAGGGCGGCCCGGTGCAAGAGTACGCAAGCGCGATTGGAAGCACCGAAGAAACTGCACGCATGAGAACGTCAAGGTCCAACACGCTGAAAGACAAGGCAAGTGCCGGATCGGCGACAGGTCTTGCACCCCCTCGAGCCGGTCCGCCACCCGGGTCGCGCCGGACACGCGACCCCAGCCCATTGACCTTGTGTCCATACGCATCGGATCGGAGTACTGGATTGGAGACAGTCACTCAACACACGGCAGGATGCCAAAGCCCAAGCAAGACGAGAAGGAATCGTTCACGGAGGATAACCAACCATGAGTCGCATTAACACAAACGTGCCTTCGCTTCTGGCGCAGCGCATCCTGGGCCAGAACAACAAATCACTGAACAAGTCACTCGAACGCCTCAGCACCGGCTACGCGATCAATCGCGGGTCGGATAACCCCGCCGGCCTCATCGCCAGCGAGAAGCTGCGTTCGGAAAAGGCGGCCATCGGCGCCGCGATCGGCAACGCCGAACGCGCCGACCAGGTGGTGAATATCGCCGAGGGCGGCCTGCAGGAAATCAGCGGCATGCTGACCGAACTGCAGAGCCTCGTGACCGAGTCGGCCAACGAAGCCGGCCTCTCCAAGGAAGAGCGTGAAGCCAATCAGTTGCAGATCGACTCGATCCTGCAGACGATCGACCGGATCGCCGCGACCACGAGCTTCCAGGGCGTGAAGCTGCTCAATGGCACCTATGACTTCCAGGTCAACAACATGGATGCCCGGGTGCAGCACCAGCAGGTCAACGCCGCCAAGCTCGAGTTCGGGCAGACGCGCCAGGTGCAGGTGCTGGTCACGAAGTCGGCCCAGCACGGTGCGTTGTTCCTTTCCTACGGCGGCACGCAGCTTGACCTGACCAACGCGGACGCCGAGTACGTCTTCGAGATCGCCGGCGCGCAGGGCTCGCGCGAATTCACGTTCGCGTCCGGCACAACCCTCGTTTCGATCGCTTCGGCCGTTAACACGTTCACGTCCATCACCGGCGTGGAGGCATCGGCCAGCGGCAACCTGATCTACTTCGAATCGGACAAGCTTGGCGAAGAAAACTTCGTCCAGTTCAAGCAGGTTACGCAGGGCGGTCAAGCCGGCGGCATCATGAATGCCAGCGCTCAGAATGAGAACATCTATGACGACACGACGAACCAGGCTTTCGCTGGACTGACCAACCCGATTCGCGACGAAGGCCAGGACGTCGGCGCCATCGTCAATGGCATCAAGGCCACCAGCGACGGCAACCGCCTGCTGATCAATACCGACTTCCTCGACCTGGAAATGACGCTGACCGAGGCCGGCTCGCAGGCGCAGGCGGCGATCAATGCCTTCACCATCCAGAAGGGCGGCGCCAAGTTCATGCTTGGTCCGCAGGTCAACATCGGTAACCAGGTGCGTCCGGGCATCACGAATGTTGCCGTGCGAAACCTCGGTTCGACGGCGGTCGGCGGCTTCCTCGACGATCTGGCCTCGGGCAAGGGCAGCAACCTGGTCGACGGTGACCTGGAGCAGGCCCAGACGATCGTGAACAAGGCCATCGATCAGGTCTCGACACTCCGCGGACGACTGGGCGCCTTCCAGCGCAACGTGGTCGGCTCGACCATCCGGTCGCTGGGTGTCGCCCTCGAGAACACGAGTGCTGCCGAAAGCATGATCCGCGACACGGACTTCGCCGCCGAGACGGCCGAACTCACCCGTTCGCAGATCCTGGTCAGCGCTTCGACCAACGTGCTGGGCATCGCCAACAGCCAGCCGCAGGCGGCGCTGCAGTTGCTCGGCTAAACACGACCGATTCAGGAGCGTCCCACTGGGACATCCGATCACTGATGCGGTCCGGCGACCCGAAAGGGTCGCCGGCCTGTTTTTTTGGGGCCGCCCCACCGGCGGCGATCGAAGGGCGCAGGAAAAAAACCCGCGCCGCTCCACAAGGGAACGACACGGGCTTCCGGGGGCAACTTGATGGGCTGACTCTACAGCCACTCGTATTTAAGCACCCCCTCCCTGCCCATGTCAAGTCGAGGGACGGTGGGCAAGCCGAATATCGATTGATTTCCACAATCGCCGCCCGCTCCCCGTCCCCGCACATCGCCCGCTTCCGGCCTGAGTCAGCCGCGTTCTGCTACCCACGCCTTGAACGCGATGCCGCGCTGTTCGTAATTCTCGAACTGATCCCATGATGCGCAGCCCGGGGACAGCAGCAACACATCGCCGTCCCGCAGCCGTTCCGCGGCCGCCTCAACTGCCGATTCGAGCGTGCCCACCACCGCGATGTCGGCGCCGCCCGTTGAGTCCTGGGCCAATCGGGCTATCTTCACACCAGTATCGCCGATGAGATACACCGCGCGGCAATGCGCCTTCGCCTCCCGGGCCAGGCCCGTCAAATCGCTTCCCTTGTCGTAGCCCCCCGCGATCAAGTGCACCTTGCCGCGCTCGAACGCTTCCAAGGCAAGTTGCGTCGCCTGCGGCGTGGTGCTCTTCGAATCGTTGTAGCAGTCCGCGCCGCGCAGGCGACCCACCCATTCCAACCGGTGCGGCAGACCGGGGAAATCGCGCAGCGCATCGGCGACGTCGCTTGCCGCCACCCCCACCGCCTCGCACGCCGACAGCGCCAGGTTCGCATTGATCACATTGTGCCGCCCCGGCACCGCCAACTCGACAGGGCGCAGCGCCCGCTCTTCGACGACGCGCACCGTCTGCCGCGACGTCGTCAGCATCGAAGCGACGCCCGGTCCCAGCACCGCCACATCGTCCGGGCCCTGGCAATTCAGAATGCTTTGCTTTGCATCCCGGTAATCTTCGAATGTCCCGTGCCAATCCAGGTGGTTCGGCGCGAGGTTCGTCACCACCGCGACGCGCGGCGACCAGTGATCCTCCGACAGCCCCTCGAGCATGAAACTCGAAAGCTCAAGCACGACCGGATCGCGCGGCTCAATCTCTTCCACGTCCTCCAGGAGCGAGCCGCCCAAGTTGCCCCCCACCCAAACCCGCGGCAGCAAGCGCTTCAGCCCGTGGCCGATCATCGCCGTCACCGTCGATTTCCCCGCAGTGCCGGTGATGCCAATCGTCCGCACGCCGCGCGGCAAGTGCCGGATCAGCAACCGAATCTCACTGCTCAAGGCCACGCCGGCCTCGCGAGCCGCGGCGAGATAGCGATTGCCGCGCGGCTTCACGGCCGGATTGACCACGACCAGGTCCGCCTGCACGAAATCGCTTTCGTCGTGCCCGCCCAAGCGCAGTGCGATTTCCAACCCATCCAGTTGCGCAAGGCTTGCCTCAAGCGCATCGGCCCCAAGCTGATCCGTCACCAGTACCCGCGCGCCATGTCGACAAAGAAACCTCGTTACCCCCACGCCGCCTCCGAAGCGGCCGAGCCCCATCACCACCACGCGCTTGCCTGAGAGTTTCACGATCGCTCCCTGTCCGTACCCCTGTTCCGCACCCGACGGGCTACTCCAGATCGGCGACCAGCACTCGCGGCAGGGATTCGTGATCGGTCAGGATCTGTGGGTTGATGAATCCGGCCGCCTCCGCCAGTTCGGACACCACTGGACCGTGCTGGAAGCCGATTTCGAGCACCAACTGCCCCGGACGCATCAGGCGCTGCGGACCATCGGCGATGATGCGGCGAATGCAGTCCAGACCGTCCGCGCCGCCGCGCAGCGCCCCGGTTGGTTCATGGTCCTTCACGTTCGGCTCAACCGCTTCCCACTGGTCGTCGCTGATGTACGGCGGGTTGCTCACGAGAAACCGCACACGCTCGTTGCCCAACGGCTCCAGAAGATCGCCATGGCGGAACTCGATTCGATCATCGACCTCATGCATCCGGGCGTTCTCTTCGGCGACGGCAAGCGCCGCCGCGCTGGTATCGGTTGCGACCACGCTGCAGCCCGGCACATGCTTGGCCAGCGCAATGGCGATCGCACCGGACCCCGTTCCGATGTCCGCGATGGTTGGTTCATGAAAACCCGGTGTTCGGCGCGCATGCTGTATCACGTGCTCGACCACGGTCTCCGTGCTCGTCCGGGGGATCAGCACGTCGGGCGTAACCTTCAACAGCATGGAGAAGAACGGCGCGTGTCCGATCAGGTAGTCCACCGGTTCATGCGCCTTGGCCCGTTCGACCAGGTCGCGGAACGTGGCGCGTTCCAGTTCGCTGGCCGGTCGCTCCGGATCCATGTAGAGCTTCAGTCGCTCAACGCCCAGCACGTGCGCCAGCAGCATCTCCGCGGCCAGGCGGGGATGGTCGTCGATGCCATGCTTCTCGAAGTACTGGGTCGTCCACTGCAACAGCCGCCGCGTCGTCCAGACCTGCGCTTGACTGCCGGTGGGGGTCATACGCCTATTGTAGCCGCAAGGCTGCCGCCCCATCCGCCACCCGGCTCGCCCTTCACCGCCCGTCTGCTAGCATTAGTGCGCATGAACGCCGCCGTGCTTGCCAACATGGAATGGCTTGACCGCGAGTTGCCGCTGCTGCGGCAACTGGTCGTCGGCCTGGTGGACGAACAGGTACGCGTGATGCAGGTGGTGCCCAGCGCGCTGCCCGATCGTGACGTCAGCGCCTTCAGCCTTCGCGTCGATTGGGATGAACAGGGCTGGTTGCTCACCCGTCCGTCGCGTTTGCGGCGACTTGGCGATCAACTCCGCGAATTCCAGACCGATCTGATCCACGCCATCGACGCATCAACCTGGCGAGTGGCCATGACCCTCGGCCAACGGCTGGATCTGCCCATCGTGCTCACCGTGAGCGAAGCCGGCGACCTGCCCCTCGTCGACAAGTTGCTGCGTCGTGTGCGGCCGGACCGTCTCGGCCTTTCCGCCGCGACCCGGCCACTCCACGAAGCGCTCGAACAGGCGTACGGCGACCAGGTCACGATCGATGCGATTCCTCCGGGCGTACATGTCACCGAACCCCGCCCGCCCCGGGATGAATATGCGGATTTGTGCGCCGTCGTCAGCGGGCGCGGCGCGGCCGACCGCGAGTACGAAGCCCTTTTCGAGGCCCTGCGACAGATCGCCGCCCACTACCCCGGCTCCCAGTTCTTCCTCGACGGCGCGGCCCGCCAGCAACATGAACTGTGGCAACTGGCCAGCCGCTATGACCTGCTCGAAAGCATCACCCTTCCCAGCTACCGGCCCGGGCACCGCGAGCTGCTGCTATATGCGGATGTCCTGATCGTGCCCCAGCCGCTCGGCGGCGCACGCACCCTCACCGTGCAGGCGATGGCACACGCCCTTCCCATCATCGCACGCGATGATCCGTGGGTCGACTACCTTATCCATGACACGACCGCCTGGATCATCGATGCCCCGGAGCCGGAGCAATGGGAGGACCAGATCCGCCTGCTCATCGAACGGCCGGAAACGGCCCAGGCCCTCGGCCGGCGTGGGCGCGAATGGGTGGGCAAGCATCGCCGCACCTCGCAGTTCGTCTCCGCGACGCTTTCGCTCTACCGGCAACTGACCGGCGAGAGCATTCCGTTCCCGACCGACGACGCCGTCGCATGACCGCTGCGTGCGCGCGGCGGCGCGGACACCGGGTTGCATGCCGTGTGCGGTTTTGCAACCATCACGCCACCATGTTCACCGCCACCACCATCAACGCTTTCCGCCAGCAGCGACGGGCCCTCGAAGGCTCGGTCGCCTTCGTTCCCACCATGGGCGCACTGCATGACGGTCACCAGTTTCTCGTCAAGGCCGCGAAGGAGATGGGCGACCACGTCATCGTCAGCATCTTCGTCAACCCCACGCAGTTCGGTCCGCACGAAGACTTCGACAAGTACCCCCGTCCGATCCAGCGCGACCTCGAAGCGTGCGAGCGCATCGGCGTCACGGGCGTGTTCAATCCCGCCGTTGACGAAATCTACCCGCCCGGCGGCGTGGACTTCGACATCCATCCGCCGGCGCTTTCCGGCATCCTCGAGGGCGCGATCCGTCCCCGGCATTTCGCCGGTGTCTGCCGCGTCGTCGCCAAGCTCCTCAACATCGTCCAGCCGGATGTCGCCGTCTTCGGGCAGAAAGACTACCAGCAGCTCGCGGTGATCCACGCGATGGTGGAGGACCTCGCCTTCCCCATTCGCATCGCGGGCATGCCGACTGTTCGCGAAAAAGACGGCCTGGCAATGTCCAGCCGCAACGTGTATCTCGATCGCGATCAGCGCCGCCACGCGCTGGGCCTGTTCAAAGCGCTTTGCGAGGCCAAACGCATGGTCGAAGAGGAGGAGGAAACCGATCCCTCGACCGTCGAAAGCGCGATGCTGCAGATCATCAGGTCGCACCACATGGAACCGGACTACGCCGTCATCCGCCACCCGAAGACCCTCGACGAACTGGACAACATCGAGCCGAAACTCACCGGCGGCGTGGTGGCCCTCGTCGCCGGCAGGCTTGGGCCCGTGCGGCTGATCGACAACATGTTGTTGGGCGCAGAGACATCATGAGAGGAACCGAAGGTAACGCAGAGCCAGAAGCGCCCGCAGTCTCGGCGGGAGGCAAGGTATTCTCGTTTCCGCGTCCGCCTGTCATTGCGCTTGTCCTGACCGCGACGCCCTTGACCGTCGTCGGCATCGCCTGGGATCCCTCCGTCCTCAGCGGGCTGCCTGCGGCCGTGGTCGCGAGCTTTTGCGCAGCTCCGAACTTCAACCTCGCCGACGGATGCCTTGTCGTGGTGGGCGTCGTCGTCTCACTTGCGCTCCTGCTCGCCTTCCCGGTTTCTGCGTCAGCGATGCTCCTCGCATTCCTGGTCACTTGGGTGCTGGGGGGAGCCGAGCAGAATCTGAGGGGACGATGGGTGGATCTTCCACAACCCCGGTGACCTGCGCCTGCAGCCGCCAAACCCTGTGTCCCCCATCAACGTATCCCCTCACATGAACACTCCCGCCACCAACGCGCCCCACCTCCGCCGCATCCGCATCTGTCTTGCGATCATCATCGCCGGCCTCCTACTCAGCGGCGTCACGGCCTTTCCCCTGCTCGAGGAACTCAATCTGCTCGCCAACTGGCTCGTCGGCCCGGACGGTTCGCTCGACGCGGCTGCCCATACCGGCCTGACCCACTGGATCCTCCGCGTCCGCGCCGGCCTCGAATCGACCTACGCACAGCACCCCTTCATCGCCTACGGCACCGACTGGCTGGCCTTCGGCCACATCGTGATCGCGTTGTTCTTCATCCCCGTGTGGCTTGCCCCCCGCCGCTACATCGGCAACCTCTGGGTCGGCCTGGCCGCCTGCGCCGGCGTCTTCGCCATCGCCTTCATTTGCGGCCCCCTCCGCGGCATCCCCTTCGCCTGGCGACTCGTCGACTGTTCGTTCGGCGTGCTGGCCGCCATCCCCATCCTGCTGGCCATCCGCTGGGCGCGGCAATTGCCGGATTGATCGCACAGCGTCTGCCGGGCCCAATTCACCTTGCCGCACCCGCGCCCCGTCCCTACACTGTCCCGCGATGCCTGCCATCCTCGCCAGCCAGCCCTTCAACTACTACCTGCCCGTCGGGGTGTTGATCGTCATGGCGATCATCTTCGGCGTCGGCGTGCTGCTCATCACGCACGTGGTCGGCCCGTCCAAGCAGAGCGAGGAGAAGGGCAAGACCTACGAGTCCGGCGTCAACCCGATCACCTCGGCCCGCCGGCGCTTCAACGTGCGCTTCTTCATGGTGGCGATGACCTTCCTGCTCTTCGATGTCGAGATCGTCTTTCTCTACCCGTGGGCGAGTGTCTTCCCCGGCCTGGCCAAGGACAGCCCACTCGGGCCGCTGTTTCTCGGACGATGCCTCTTCTTCATCCTGACCAGCGTGATCGCCTTCGCCTACGCCTGGCGCAAGGGCGTGTTCCGATACGACTGAGCCGCGCACCGCCGCGCCACCAAGACACTTCTCCGACGGCACTTACACGCGCCGATGCGGACGACGCGACATGCGCCCCCACCCATTCATCAAGCCCGCGACTTGTTCTCGTCGATCAAGCCGATACAATGCCCGGCTCCCCCAAGGGGAGGCGCACCCACACGGCCCCGTGGTGTAGCGGATAGCACGTCGCCCTTTCAAGGCGAAGGTCACGGGTTCAAATCCCGTCGGGGTCATTCCATCTCACCAACCGCTCACACCTCCCGGCCGAGAATCAGCGCCATCACATCGCCCAGGATCGCCGCCAGGCCCAGGCTGCCGGTGGAGGCGAGATAGCGCGGCTCCCAGATCGGCTGCTGTTCGGCCACGAATTGCCGCAGTGATGGCAGGTCGTCGAAGTGCTCGCCGAGGGCAAAGGTCGCCGGGCCGCCGCGCTTCCAGAGCGGCGCCAGGGGGTGTTCGTCGATCTCTTCCAGCGGCGCCAGGCCGAGACTCAGCCGGCCATACCCCAGCGCCCGACCGTAGGCGGCGATCGCCCGCAGCATCGCGAGCAGGCAGCGCCGGGAATCATCGACGCGCCCCGCCACCGGTCGCAGCAGGTCCACGCCCAGTTCGCCCCCCGACGCGCCGGGCCAGAGCGTGGCGAAGGCGGTAATCGTATCGTCGTCGCGGGTCCAGATCGCCGTCTGCACGCGGCTGAGATACGTGCCGTCGACCCGTCCGAACGCAAACGCGCGATCGCGCCGCGACGGCTCTGCCTGGCCCGTCTCCGAGCCACCATCGGCCCATCGCCTCGCCGCGCGCTGCACGCGCGGCCACCACGGCCAGAACGCATCGCCTTCCACCACGGTCATCCGCCCAAGCAACTCGTTTGCATCCCTCACCAATGCTTCATTCTGGGCGGTGGCCAGGTCCAGCTTCGCCTCGTCTCCGATCCGCATCAGCGTCAGTCCCATGTCGATGTACATGCTCTGGCGCATGGGTGCGACGGCGTAGAACACCGGCAGCCCGTCCGCGCGCGCTGCGCGCTCGACATAACGCCACAGCAGGTCCTCCCACAGTTCGTGCGGCCCGACCGGATCGCCCATCGCGACGAAGCTGCGGTGGTGTTGCGCATACATCAGGAACGCCCGTTCGGACGGATCGAACATGAGCTGCTTGTCGCCGGTCAGCGCCAGGTGGGCCGCGGGGCGCCCGGCGGCCGCCACGATGGGCAAGGCGCGTTCCTCGTCAGTCACGTTACCGATCGCCACCACGCGTCCCATCGACCGGCGCACGAGCAGGCCCGCGCCGATCAACATCACCACCGACAGCACCATCGACCGCAGGAAACGCGGCGCATCACCGTTCCACGCGAACTGCCACCACATCGCGTGCCGGTACGCCACGTGCTTGGTCACGAACAATCCGATCCACAACGACGCGAGCATCGTCACCACGATCGCCACGAGCCACGTGGCCGATACCGATCCCTCCAGGGCGTGCCCGCGCCGGTGGAATGCCCCGCTCGAAGGCAGCAGCAGGGCCAGCATGACCAGCAGGGCGACCGCCACCTCGAACGCCCAGCCCTTGAGCATCACGCAGACGACGGCCAGCCCCAGCCCGATCGCGGCCGCGCGGAACGCGGCGCGCACGCGACGCGAGAGGCCGAGCGCGAGCACCATCAGCAGCGCCCCGATCATCGCCGACAGGCCGTGGGCGATCTCAACCGTCCACAGTGGCAGCCATTGCCGCAGGATATCCAGCCGCCACGCGGCGTCGGGCGTCGCCGCGGACAGCATCAGCACCACGCCGCCGATGAACGTGATGAACGCCATGATCTGCGGCAGCGCCACGGCGATCATCGGGCCGTACTCGTCTACCAGCCGCTTGATCGCGCGTCGGTTGCTCTGCAGTTCGTACACGCCCATCAGCGCCGAGCCGATCGCCAGCGGCAGCAGGTAGTAGATCAGGCGATACGCGAGCACCGCGCTCATCAACGACTTCTCCGGCAGTTGACCCTTCATCATCAGCACCATGGCCGACTCAAACACACCGATCCCGCCCGGCACATGGCTGATCAACCCGGCCGCCTGCGCCACCATGAATGCGCCGAGAAACGTGAAGAACGGCAGCGGCTGTTCCGATGGCTGGATCAGCACGTACAGCGTCGTGCCGACCAGCAGCCACTCCATCATGCCCACGAGCGGCTGCATCGACGCCAAACCCACGTGCGGCAGCCGAAACTGCCACGAGCGCACGCGAATGGCGCCCCGGACAAACGCGCAGGCGGCCAGATAGGCCCCGATCAACAGCAGCAGCACCAGCCCCAGCCACCGCACGGCCGCGTCGGGGATGCCCCACTGCGCGGGCGGCGTGACGGCCCGGGTGACGAACAGCAGCCCGCAGAGGGTGATCACGCCGATGTAGAACGTGCTGAAAGTGAAGGCGATCAGGCGCGCCACATCCACCGCCGGCACGCCCCAACTCGTGTACAGCCGCAGTCGCACCGCGGTCGCCCCGAGCACCGACAGTCCGACGTTGTTGCTGAAGATGTAGCTGAGCAGCGCGGCGAACATCACGCGCCCGGTCGGCTGCCTGTGCCCGATGTACCGCATGCCCAGCACATCATAGGTGCTCAGCAGGAGATACCCGAGGATGGTCAGCCCCACCGCGGCCAGCACGCGCCACGCCGCGAGTTGCTCGAACTCATCGCGAACATCCGACCAGTGCAGATCCGACAACTCGCGATACAGCACCCAGGCCGCCACCGCGAAAATGCCGACTCCCAGCGCCGGTGTCACCCATTGACGCCATCGACTCTTCACAGGCGTATTGTGCGCGGTCCCGTGGAGTCAGACAACAAAGACGATCGTGCGAGAGGCACAAAGGGACGAAGGCACGTCGCGGATGGACGGGAGAAGCGGCCGCCACGCGCATTGCGCGATCCGGGTAGACCTGCTACCGTAGTGGACCTGCCCTCCGGAGTGTTTTCACTTGAGCCAAGGCCGAGCAACAGGACGCGAGCGAGACCGGGTGTCACCGACGCTAGTCTCGCGCAGCCGGAACCGTCGCCCGTGCCGAACACGCTTGTGGATGCTGTGCGCTCTCGCCCTCGCGGCCGCGCTTGCTTGCGGGTGCGCCCCGCACCAGACGATGCATCTGCGCGTGCAACCGATGATCGTCGACCAAGCGTTCTTCACCGGGCATGCGATTCGTATCGAGGACCAGACTCGCGCCCCATGGCGCTTCACCGATGAAATGGAGACCGCCCTCGCCCGACGCGCCGTTGACCAGCACAAGCAGGAGATGCTCGGCGATCACCGCCTGGCGCTTCAAGTCGGTCAGCCCCAGCGCCTCACCATCATCAGTGGCGCGGCCGACGCCGATGCCCCGAAACCGCCGCGCCTGGTGATTGAGCTACGCAACGTAGCCAGCCAGTATGGCAGTGCGCCGATGCTCGAAGTGCGTGCCAGCCTCCACGATTTCAGCGACGAACTGGTCACCGTGCTGCGAAGAAGGCAGGCGGCCGATACCACGGACCCGAGGCCGCGCGGCTTGCCGCGGGTGCCGACCTATCGCCACATCCTCCCCTTTGACCAGTCAATGATGTTCCTGCTGGCGCCGCCTGCCGACCCATGCAGTACCGCCCTGCTGGTGCAACGCTACCCCACGCCACCGCGAAGCGCCGGATACCTGGTGCTCCTCGTCGAACACATCGATCCCGACAGACCGCCGGCGCCCGTCACCCCCGCCGTCCGATGAACAGCCCGCGACCCGTCAGGCCGTGTTCGTCGTGCTGCACGCGCAGGCCACACGCTTCGATCGCCTCGGTCATCTCGGCGACGCTGAACAGCCCCATTTCGTGATGTTCCACGATGTGCTCCGTGCCCTCGGGCGTGGCCACGAGGTGATGCAGGTCGAAGATCGACATGTCTCCTTCCCGGAAGCTGGTGTTGACGCGCGCGATCTTGAGATCCGGCTCTTCGAACAACTGCGCGTAGGTCTTGCCCACGTGCCAGTCCTCCGGCAGGATCCACGGCTCAATCGCAAGCACACCGCCCGGTTCGAGATGCCGCGCCATGCAAGCCACCGACGCGCGCAGGTTCGCCACGGTCTTCGCATATCCGATCGCACTGAACAGGCACGTCACCACGTCAAAGCGCCTGCCCAGATCGAACGACGCCATGTCGCCCTGGTGGAATCGAACACCCGGCACGCGTTGCCGCGCGTGCGCGAGCAGACCCTCGCAAAGGTCCAGCCCCTCGACATCAAACGCATCGCGCAGGAACTCGAGGTGCCGGCCGGTGCCGCATGCGACATCCAGCAGCGTCCGCCTTCTGGCCGCGGGCTTAAGACCCAGCAGTTCGACCAGCCGCCGCACCTCGCCGGCGTAGTCCTTCCCGTCATACAGCTTGTCGTAGATGTGGGCGGACTTCGAGTAGCCACAGTCCATGGGTGAATGTCTCAGCAATGGGTATCGCGCGGCATGCGCCTGCTCCCCTTGCCATAGCGCGGCATTCGCACAACGCCTGTCACGCTACCTTTCGCCTCAAACGCGGTCAAGACTCACCTTGCCCGCTACACAAAACGCACACTGCGCCCCGATGAAAGAAGCCCAGGGATTCAATCCCTGGGCCTCTGCTTCGTGCCTTGGTGCCTATGTGCCTTCGTGGCTGCCGCAATCACTTCCCGCGATTGAAGCTCGGGTCGATCTCGCCCAGCAGTTGCGCCACCAGGCGCGACTCGCCGACGGTCGTTTCGATTTCCTCCGGCGTCTGGGCGCCGGCGGCCTCGGCGATCGCCGCGGCGTCTTCGATGTCCTCTTCGCGCGTGGGCATCTCGGACATCGGCGGCTCGGCGAGCTTCTCCACGCGGATCTGCGTGTACTTGTGGAAGCCGGTGCCCGCCGGGATCAGGTGACCCAGCAGCACGTTCTCCTTCAGTCCCTGCAGCGTGTCCGTCCGCGCGGCCAGGGACGCCTCGGTCAGCACCTTCGTCGTTTCCTGGAACGAAGCGCCCGAAAGGAACGATTCGCTCTGCAGCGACGCCTTGGTGATGCCCAGCAGCAGCGTGCGGCCGGTCGCCGGGCGGCACTTCACCGCCTTGCACGGTTCCTGGCCGTCCGCCTCGGCGCGGGCGTTCGCTTCCTTGATCTCGCTGCGCGGGTAGATGCTGTCGGCCACCAGGCCCGTTTCGCCCGGCTCCTTGACCTTCGCCATCTTCGCCACCGACTCGTTCGCTTCGCGGAAGCGGAACTTGTCCACCACCTCGTTGGGCAGCAGGTCGGTATCGCCCGGATTCTCGATGCGCACCTTCCGCAGCATCTGGGCGAGAATGATCTCGAAGTGCTTGTCGTCGATCGACTGGCCCTGGGCGCGATAGACGGCCTGCACCTCGTCCAGCAGGTAGTTGAACAGGGCCTCTTCGCCCTTGATGCGCAGGATGTCGTGCGGCACCAGCGGGCCGTCGATCAGCGGGTCGCCCGCCGCGACGAAGTCGCCGGCGTGCACCAGCAGCGACCGGTCCTGCGGCACGTGGTGCTCGACTTCGAGCGCGCCCTCGCCGCGCACGATGATCGTCATCTTCCCGCGCCGCTTGTCGCTGCGCAGTTCGACCGATCCGGAGATTTCCGCGAGCACCGCCGCGTCCTTGGGGCGACGCGCCTCGAACACTTCCGTCACGCGCGGCAGGCCGCCGACGATGTCCGCCGAGCCCTTCGCTTCACGCGGCTGACGGGCCAGCATGTGACCCGCCTCGATCTTCTCGCCTTCCTTCACCTCGATACGCGCCTTCGCCGGCAGGTAGTGGAAGTCGAGGATCTTGCCGTTCTCGTCCTCGATGACGATTCGCGGATGCATCTCGCCCTTGTGCTCGATGACCACCAGCGCCTGCTCGCCGCCGTCGCTTGACGAGGTGCGCGTGCGCCGCCGGCCGCGGGCGGCCTGGCCCGCTTCGCTTTCCGGGCGAACCGTCTCGCCCAGCACGATGTCCTCGAAGCGCACCACGCCGGACTTCTCGCCCAGGATCGGCACGCGGTGCGGGTCCCACTTGACCAGGATCTGTCCCTTGCGGACCTCCTGGCCCGGCTTCACCGTGATGTAGGCGCCGTACTGGACCTTGAACTTCTCAAGCTCGCGGCCCTTGGCGTCCTGCACAACCAGTTCGCCGTTGCGCTTCAGGGCGACCAGCACATCGTTGCCGTCTTCATCCTGCACCGGCACTTCGTTCGCATCGCGGATCTCGATCGTGCCGGCGTGATTTGCCCGGAAGTCGGTCTGCTGGAGGCTGGTCATGCCGATGCCGCCCGTGTGAAACGTGCGCATCGTGAGCTGCGTGCCCGGCTCGCCGATCGACTGCGCGGCGATGATACCCACCGCCAGGCCTTCCTCGACCAGCCGGCCGGTCGACAGGTCCATCCCGTAATCGAGCGCCGAGATGCCCATCTTCGATTCGCTGGTCAACGGTGAACGCACGCCCACCGTATCGATGCCCAGGTCCTCGATCTTCCGGGCCTTCTCCATGGTGATCATCTCGTTCTCACGGACGATCACCTCGTCGGTCACCGGGTTGACGATCGTCTCCCGCGCGATGCGGCCGAAGATGCGGTCGTGCAGCGGCACGTCGATCTCTTCGCCCTTGTAGATGGCGCGCTTGGTGATGCCGCCCTTGCCGCCCGAATCGTGCTCGCTGATGAACACGTTCTGGGCCACGTCCGCCAGCTTGCGCGTCAGGTAGCCCGAGTCGGCCGTCTTCAGGGCGGTGTCGGCCAGGCCCTTGCGGGCGCCGTGCGTTGACGAGAAGAACTCGAGCACCGACAGGCCTTCGCGGGCGTTGGCCTTGATCGGCGTCTCGATGATCTCGCCCGACGGCTTGGACATCAGGCCGCGCATGCCCGCGAGCTGCTGAATCTGGCTGACATTGCCGCGGGCGCCCGAGTCGCTCATCAACCACACCGGGTTGAGGTAGACGCGGCCTTCGCCGCTCTCGATCGGCACCAGTTCGTCGCTCTCGCCGCGACGGTCCTGCTTGAGTTCCTTGAGCAGTTCCTTGGTGATCTCTTCGCGGCAATGCGTCCAGAGGTCCAGCAACTGGTTGTAGCGTTCGCGCTCCGTGATCGCGCCGGCGAAATAAGCCTTCTCGACGCGATCCACCTTCTTTTGCGTCTGACCGATGATGTCGCTCTTCTTCTCAGGTACGCGTAGATCGGTGATGCCGAAGGACAGCCCGGCGATGGTTGAACGCTTGAAGCCGATGTGCTTCAGATCATCCAGCAACTGGATGGTGCGCTCGCGCCCCTGGTAGAAGTAGGTATCGTCAATCACGCGCGAGCAGCCCTTCTTGCCCAGTGAGCAGTTGTAGAAGGGCATGCCCTCGGCGAGGATGTCGTTGAAAAGCAGCCGCCCCACCGTCGTCACGATGCGGCCGGCCTTCGGAAACTTCTTCAGTTCACCGCCCTGCGAATCGATGACGCCCGCATAGCGCGAGGCGTCGATCCGCACGAGGATCGGCCTCAGGATGCCGATCTTGCCCAGGTCGTAGGCGAGCAGGGCCTCGGCCTGGTCCCTGAAGTCCGGCACCCGGCGCATCTCCTCGAGCAGATCGTCGCGCGCCGCCTCGCCGCCGTCCTGCAGCGCCTTGACCGCGTCCGGCGACGGCGGCTCGGGCATGGACGTGATGTAGTACACGCCCAGCACGATATCCTGCGACGGCGAGATGATCGGCTTGCCGTTGGCCGGCGAGAATACGTTGTGCGGCGAGAGCATCAGCACCTGCGCCTCGGCCTGCGCTTCGACCGACAGCGGCAGGTGGACGGCCATCTGGTCGCCGTCGAAGTCGGCATTGAAGCCCGTGCACACCAGGGGGTGTACGCGGATGGCGTTGCCTTCCACCAGCACCGGCTCGAACGCCTGGATGCCCATGCGGTGCAGCGTCGGCGCGCGGTTGAGCAGCACCGGATGCTGGAAGATCACTTCTTCGAGGATGTCCCAGACCTCCGGATCGCGGCGCTCGAGCATCTTCTTGGCGCTCTTGATCGTGTCGGCCAGTCCGTGCTCCTTGAGCTTGCGGATGATGAACGGCTGGAACAACTCGAGCGCGATCTTCTTGGGCAGGCCGCACTGGTAGAGCTTCAGTTCGGGACCGATGACGATGACCGAACGCGCCGAGTAGTCCACGCGCTTGCCCAGCAGGTTCTCGCGGAACCGGCCCTGCTTGCCCTTGATCATGTCCGTCAGCGACTTGAGCGGGCGGTTGCTCGAACCCAGCACCGGGCGGCGGCAGCGGCCGTTGTCGAAGAGCGCGTCCACCGACTGCTGGAGCATGCGCTTCTCGTTGCGGATGATGACCTCCGGCGCATTGAGGTCCATCAGCTTCTTCAGGCGATTGTTGCGGTTGATGATGCGGCGATACAGGTCATTGAGGTCGCTGGTCGCGAAGTTGCCGCTTTCCAGCAGCACGAGCGGGCGCAGGTCCGGCGGGATCACCGGCACCACGTCCATCACCATCCACTCCGGCCGGTTGCCCGAGTGTCGGATCTGCTCGACGATCTTCAGGCGCTTCGAGAGGTCCTTGATCTTCTGCTTCGATCGCGTGGCCTTCAACTCGGCGCGAAGCTCGACCGCCACCGTGGTCAGATCGAGGTTCAGCAACAGTTCCTTCACCGCTTCCGCGCCCATGCCGGCCTGGAAGCTCGTGCCGTACTCCTCGTACGCCCTGCGGTATTCGTCTTCGGTCAGCACCTGGTAGGGCTTCAGGGGCGTATCGCCCGGATCGATCACCACGTAGTCCTGGAAGTAGACGATCTTCTCCAGGTCGCTGGTCTTCATGCCCAGCAGGTTGCCCAGGCGGCTGGGCATGCTCTTGAAGAACCAGATGTGCACGATCGGCGCGGCCAGGTTGATGTGGCCCATCCGCTTGCGGCGCACGCGGCTGTGGGTCACCTTCACGCCGCAACGGTCGCAGATGATCCCCTTGAACTTCGTGCCCTTGTACTTGCCGCACGCGCACTCGTAATCGCGCTCCGGCCCGAAGATGCGCTCGCAGAACAAGCCGTCGCGCTCCGGACGGTACGTGCGGTAGTTGATCGTCTCCGGCTTCTTGACCTCGCCGAAGCTCCACGAACGGATATCGTTCGGGCTGGCAAGGGCAATCTTCACGCTGCCGTAGTCATTCACTCGATCGTAAATCGCTTCAGCCATTTCTATTGTGCTCCGCGTTGGGGCGGTTGTCATCGGGCGTCGTGTACGCGTTGGGATTGGAACCACTGGGCGCGATGATCACATCCAGTTTCTCGTGCTCACGTAGCCTCTCCTCGATCTCCGTCATGTGGTCATACATCTCGAATCGACGGTCCGGCTCGCTGCTGGTACCCACAGCAATCGACCATCCCCACTGCTCCTGCCGAGCGGTGCCCGGAATCACCCTTGCCCCCAGTCCATTGAGGAACGGATCATCCTGCAGGTACCTGTCAACCGTGCTTTCAACGTCATTGCTCTCAGCCATCATTCATCCTCCAGAAGCCTGAACGCCACCGACACATCCCGCAGGGCATCCATCGAATCTCCTGAAGTCACTGTTCGCTCTGGCGCGTAGTCCGCATCGATACGAGCCTTCTGAAGTCCGGAGAAGAGCTTCGCAAGTCGCCTGCGGTCCCGCTTGCCACTCCTCTGTGCCGGAAGGTTGTTGCGTATGAGCACGTGCAGTTGGTCATGACTGGGATTGTGCCCACCGTGTGTGAACTGAAAGCCGCCATGCCCCACGAACACCGCAGTGAACTTCGCATAGGCAGCGAAGTACGAACGGCTGATCGAGGATCGTGCGTGGCCATCGTCATTCAGTTTCCTCGCGGCAGCAAGCGTCTCCGCAGCTAGTTCATCCCATGTCACAACGCCATGCCTCCCGGACGCGCGTCAAAATGTCCTACAACAACGCCCCGCCTTCCATCGCCGCCTTCTCCATCGTGATGTTCAGGCCCAGGCCCTTGATCTCGTTGCACAGCACGTCGAACGCCACCGGCATGCCGGCCTCCAGCGTGTTCGTGCCCTTGACCATGCTCTCGTAGATCTTCGTGCGGCCCTCCACGTCGTCGCTCTTGACCGTCAGCAGTTCCTGCAGCACGTGGGCCGCGCCGTACGCTTCCAGCGCCCAGACTTCCATTTCACCGAAGCGCTGGCCGCCCGTGCGGGCCTTGCCGCCCAGCGGCTGCTGCGTGATGAGCGAGTAAGGGCCGGTCGCCCGCGCGTGAATCTTGTCATCCACCAGGTGATGCAGCTTCAGCAGGTACATGTAGCCGACCGTCGTCTTCTGATCGAACGCCTCACCCGTGCGGCCGTCATAGAGCTGCACCTTCGCGCCGCGCGGCATCTTGACCAGGATCTCGCGCGGCCCCGGCGCCTGCTTCGCCTCCGCCAGTTCGGCCGTCCGCTTGTCGACGTACTGGTTCGCCTCCTCGATCACCGCGTGAATCTCGGCTTCCGTCGCGCCGTCGAACACCGGCGTCACCGCCTGGAAGCCGAGTACGCCGCACGCCCAGCCCAGGTGCGTCTCGAGAATCTGCCCGACGTTCATGCGGCTGGGCACGCCCAGCGGATTCAGCAGCACGTCGACCGGCGTGCCGTCACCGAGGAACGGCATGTCCTCGTCCGGCACGATGCGGGCGATCACACCCTTGTTGCCGTGCCGGCCGGCCATCTTGTCGCCGACCGAGAGGTGGCGCTTCGTGGCCATGTAAATCTTCACCATCTCCAGCACGCCCGACGGCAGTTCGTCGCCGCGCTTCATGTGCGCCAGCTTGCGCTGCTTCTCCTTCTTCAGGGCCTCGATGCGCGGCCAGAACTGGCTGTAAATCTGCTCCGCCTGCGCCTTCGACTCCTTGCTGCCCTTGATCCACTTCACGCTGAAGGTCTCGATCTGCTCCATCACCACCTCGGTGATGTCGCTGGCCGCCACCTTCTGGCGGGTGGTCGGGTCGACGATCGGCGTGCCCGTGACCTCGTTGATCTGTTCGATCATCTGCGCGAACAGATCGACCGCACGCTCGTCCATTTCCTGCTCGTACGCACGCATCTCCTTGCGAAGCTGCCGCTTCTGCTCGTCGTTCATGTGCATGCGGCGACTGAAGCGCTTCGCGCCGATCACGATGCCTTCCGTGCCCGCCGGCACCTCCAGCGAATCGTTCTTCACGTCCTCGCCCGCGCGGCCGAAGATCGCGTGCAGCAGCTTCTCTTCCGGCGACAGCTCGCTCTTGCTCTTGGGCGAAACCTTGCCGACCAGGATGTCGCCCGGACGCACGTACGCGCCGATCTGGATGATCCCGTGCTCGTCCAGCCGCGAAAGCTGCTTCTCGCTCACGTTCGGGATGTCGCGCGTGAATTCCTCGCGGCCGAGTTTCGTTTCGCGAATCTCAACGTCGAATTCCTCGATGTGGATCGACGTGAAAACATCGTCCTTCACGAGCCGCTCGGCGATGACGATCGCGTCCTCGAAGTTGTAGCCATCGAAGGTGTTGAACGCGACCAGCACGTTCTTGCCCAGCGCCAGCTCACCGTCCTTGCACGCCGCGCCGTCGGCCAGGATCTGCTCCTTCTTCACCTTCTGCCCGAGCGACACGATCGGCCGCTGGTTCAGGCAGGTCCGCTCGTTCAGGCCCTGGAACTTGCGCAGCACGTACTCGTCCGCGTTGTCCACGATGATGCGCTGCGAGTCGACGTACGTCACCGTGCCCGCGTTCTTCGCCCGCACCGCCATGCCCGAATACTGCGGGACGACCTTCTCCATGCCGGTGCCCACGCACGGCGGCTCCGTCTTGATCAGCGGCACGGCCTGCCGCTGCATGTTCGAGCCCATCAACGCGCGGTTGGCATCGTCGTGCTCGAGGAACGGAATCATCGCCGCGGACACGCCCACGATCTGCTTCGGACTGATGTCCACGTAGTTCACGTCGCTGGGCGAAACCTGCGCCAGGTCGCCGTCGACGCGCGCCAGCACCTGCCCGTCGAAAATCTTGCCGTTCTCGTCGATCACGTCCGTCGGCGCGAGCGTGGCCTTGATCTCCTCGTCCGCACGCATGTAAGCGATCTCGCCCGTGAGTTTGCCGTTCTTCGCCTCACGGTACGGCGTCAGCAGGAAACCGTATTCGTCGATCTGAGAATAGATGCCCAGCGAGCAGATCAGGCCGATGTTGGTGCCTTCCGGCGTCTCGATCGGGCACACGCGGCCGTAGTGGCTGATGTGCACGTCGCGCACCTCGAAGCCCGCACGCTTGCGGTTCAGCCCGCCCGGGCCCATCGCCGACAGCGTCCGCTCGTGCTTGAGCATCGAGAGCGGATTCGTCTGGTCCACCACCTGCGACAGTTCGCTGCGGCCGAAGAAATGGTCGATCGCGCTGCTGATCGACTTGCTGTTGATCAGGTCCGCGATCTTCGCCAGCTCGTCCGGGTCCTTCACGCTCATGCGCTCCTGGACCGTGCGGCGAAGCTTGAGAAAGCCCTTGCGAAGCTCCTCGACCGCCAGTTCGTCCAGCGTGCGCAGCCGCCGATTGCCCAGGTGGTCGATGTCGTCGACGTGCGCCTTGTTGCGGTTGGAGCGCAGGTCGAGGATGTACTTGATGACGTGCAGGAAGTCACCGCCGCGCAGCGCCATCTCCTCTTCCGGTACATCCAGCCCGAACTTCCGGTTGATGCGGAAGCGCCCCACCTTGCCCAGGCGGTAGCGGTTGTCGTCGAAGAATTTCTCCGCGAAGAGTTGACGCGCCTTGTCCACCTGCGGCGGATTGCCCGGACGCAGCCGCGCGTAAAGATGCAGCAGCGCGCCCTCGTGCTCGGAAACGTCCACCCCCTCGATCTCGACGGTCTTCTCATCCGCGATGGTGTTGAGAATCAGCGGATCCGAAGCGTCCGCGATGACATCGACGGTCTTCAGGCTCGAGCCGAGCACCTTGTCGATGGCATCGCCGATCATGTGCGCCGCGCCGACGACTTCTTCGCCGGTCTCCGTGTCGATGATCGGCGCCGCCGCGTAGTACTCCGGACGCAGGTCCTTGGTCTTGATCGTCGCCACTTCATAGAACGAGCGGATCAGGGCGTCGGTCGTGGACAGTTCTTCGTCGATCGCCCGCAGGAAAGTCGTGGCGGGAATCTTGGTCGACTGGTCGATGCGCATCTGGAGGACGTCCTTCTTGGACACCTCCAGTTCGATCCACGAGCCGCGCTCGGGAATGATGCGCGCCGAGTGCAGCGGGCGGTCGGCCTCGGCCGAGGCGATCGAAAAGTCCACGCCCGGCGAGCGGTGCAACTGGTTCACGATGACGCGCTCGGCGCCATTAATGATGAACTCGCCGCCACCCATCATGATCGGAATCTCGCCGAGGTAGATCTCCTCCTCGGGAATCTCCGGCACGTCCTTGCGCACCAGACGCACGCCGATGCGGAACGGCATGCCGAACGTGAGGCGCAGCTCCTTGCACTCCTGCGGGGTATACCGCGGCTCGTCGAGCTTGTAGTGCAGGTATTCCAGCTTCATGTTCCCGTCGTAGGATTCGATCGGGAAGATCTCGCGCATCAACGTTTCGAGCCCGATCCCCTGATCGCGCTGGTCGAAACTGCGTTTCTGCTGCAGGAACCGCTCATAGGCGGTGAGCTGGACCTCGATAAGATTGGGAACAGGTAAAGCGTCTCCATGCTTGGAGTAGTCGCGCACGGTGGTCATCTGCATCGATCACCTCGATCGTCCCAGGCTGCAAACTGTTAAGATGTAGGGTTTTAGGCGTCCCTTATGGCCTCGTCCGTTTCGCCGCAAGCCCGGTAGTATAGACGAATCAGCCCGAGCATGCAACCCGCATGCCACGTCCCGCCAAAATTCTTTCAACGTCGCCCGATAACCGTGTTCTCACCCTCGCCTCGCCCAGATCACAGCTACGCGCCATGTGTCCACCGATACCCGCAACTCCATGCTGAACCACCCGAAACCCACGAAAATGGGGCCCGGAAGCCCGTAAATCCGACACACTCCCCATTTTAGTCATCCCCTGCTGGGAAGAATCGGCCATATCGGCCAACGAACTTGGTAAATTTGGGTCTAGGTTCGTCGGCATCCCCCGTAAGCCGACGCGATGATGGGGCTTCAACGCGCGGCCAGGGGGCCCCCGTCAGCCGTCACCGGCATGCCCATCAGCCCCAGGACCATCGCCGCCAGTTGTTCGCCCTTGAGCGGCTTGGGCAGGTAGCCCTCCGCCCCGGCCTCGCCGATGGCGCGCTCCGCCTGCGCCGACGGGTGCGCCGTCACCGCAACCACCTTCGTCATCGCCGTCCGGGCATCAGCCTTGATCCGCCGACAGACCTCGAAGCCGTCCATCCCCGGCATGTACAGGTCCAGCACCACCACGTCCGGCCGCTCGGTCACCACGATCCGTCCGGCGTCGAACCCATCGTGCGCCAAAAGGATGCGGCAACCCCCGCACCGCTCCCGCAGTTGCGATGCGATCCATTCCGCGACTTCCGTCTCGTCGTCAACCACCAGCACCGTCGGCGGCGCGGGATCGAGTTCCGGCGGGATCCGCATGTTCTTCTGCTTCAGAAACCGGATCAGATCTTCCGGCAGCACCCGCCGGTGCCCGCCGGGCGTGCGCTCGGCCACAAGCTGGCCCGCGTCGATCCAGTTCGACACCGACTGGTCCGAAACACCCAGCATGTTCGCGATCACAAAGGTCGTCAGTCTTCGGTTCTTTTTCTTCTTCTTGACCTTTTCCATCGATTCCTTTCACACCCCCGTGCTCTTTCCACGATCGGTTCCGCCGTCCGCGCACGACGCCAGGCGCCGGTGGATCACTTCGAGCAGTTCGCGCGGCTTGAACGGTTTGTGAATAATCTCATCTTCCCCGACGTCCACCTGCGCGTAGCCGGTCATGAAGACGCAAGGCGCCGTCCCGCCCGCCGATTCCAGGTAACGGGCAAGCTCGTCGCCGCGCATGCCGGGCATGATCACATCGGCGAGCACCAGATCGGGCGTCATGCTTTCACGCTCGATCAACTCGATCGCCGCCTGCGGCGCATCCGCGACCCACACCTCGTATCCCGCCTCGCTCAGGATCCGCTCAACGAGGAAACGAACCCCGCTGTCATCTTCCACCACCAGAATCCGCTTGCTCTCATGCACTGATGCGCCTTCGCCCTGCGCATCGGCGTCCTCGCCCGTCCCGCGCGGCGACGTGCTCACCGGCAACAGGATCTTCACCGTCGTGCCCTTGCCCGGTTCGCTGTCCACACGAAGGTCGCCGTTGCTCTGCCGCACGAAGCCCTGCACCATCGGCATACCCAGGCCCGTGCCCTTGCCCGCTTCCTTGGTCGTGAAGAAGGGCTCGAACAGGTTCTCGAGCGTCTCCCGGTCCATGCCCGCGCCATCGTCGACCACCTCCAGAAGCACGTAGGGTCCGGGCACCGCTTCCGGGTAAGGCCCGGTCTCACCATCGTCGAGCGTCATGTCGCATGCCCGGAACACCAGTGTGCCCCCGTCCGGCATCGCGTCCCGCGCATTGACCGCGAGATTCATCAGCGCCTGATGCAGGCCCGACCGATCCACGAAAACCTCGGATACACCCGGCGGCACCGCGACCACCAGCCTGATGTCTTCCCCGATGAGGCGCGACACCGGTCGCTCCATCTCATGCAACAACTCACTGACTGAAACGGTCTGCGGCTCCAGCACCTGTCGGCGACTGAACGACAGGAGATGGCTCGTCGTGGATCGCGCCCGCTCGGCCGCACGCTGGATCTCCGACGCCGTCTCCCACAGCGGATCGCCCGGCCGCCGTCCGGCCGTCAGCATCTCCGCGCAACCGAGGATCACCTGCAACTGGTTGTTGAAGTCGTGCGCCACACCCGCGGACAACCGCCCCACCGCCTCCATCTTCTGCGCCTGGCGCAACTGCGCCTCGCGCTGCTTCGCTTCCGTGATGTCCTGGCCGAACTCGACGAGCCCGCTGACCTGCCCTTGTGCATCCAGCACCGGATAGCCGCGCAGCCGCCAGCAGCGCCCGTCGGGCGATTGCACCTCGCCTGATTGAGGCTGTCCCGTTTCCATCGCTTTCAGCACCGGGCAGTCTTCGCAGGGCGTATCCCGCTGGTGCCAGACCTCGTAGCAATGCCGGCCCACCAGATCGTCCACCGTCTGACCGACCGACACCGCCGCCGCCCGGTTCGCCCATTGGATCCTCAGGTCCAGGTCGTGGTAGGCCACCATTTCCGACGTGGTGTCGAGAATCAGTTCCTTCTGGAGTTCGCTGGCACGCAACGCTTCCTCGGCCCGTTTGCGATCCGTGATGTCCTGGCCAACCGCGATCGCCGCGCGCTTGCCGTCCACCGTGATCGGCGCCGAGATCGAACTGACCCAGGCGCGGCCACCATCCGCCCGCAACAACTGCATCTCCACAGGCTGGTTCGCCTCACCCGCCTCAACACGCCCCAGACGCTCGGCGACCACTGAATGGAACTCGGGGGCGATAGCCGCCATCACATCGAGACCCGCAATCTCATCCGGGGCATCGTACCCGAGCAGCTCCGCGCCGGCCCGGTTCCCGAAAATGAACTGCCCGTCCCGCAACAGCAGGATCGACACCGGCGCAGCTTCGACCAGTGTTCGGAACCGCTCTTCGCTTTCCTTCAGTGCTTTCTCACTCTTCGTCCGCTGCGTCACGTCCGTGACCACACTGGCGAATCCCGTCAGCCCGCCCGCCGCGTCGCGCTTGTAGTCCCAGTCCACCACCACATCGATCACCGTCCCGTCCTTGCGGCGATTCTGAGAGCGGTAGGGTTCCGGCGGCGGCTGATGCGCCTTCAGTTCAGCGAGATACGCCTTCAGTCGCTCAACCTGCTCGGGCGACGGATCGTGGTCCCAGATGAACCGCCCGATGACCTCGTCCGTCTCGTAGCCGAGCATGCGCGCGTATGACTCATTCGCGAAGACGATGCGGCCATCCAGGTCGACCTCTTCGACCCCGTATGTCATTGTCTCAACCAGGTCACGATACCGCTGCTCGCTTCGCTGCAGTCGCCGTGCGAACCCCTTCTGCTCCGTGATATCGACATGCGATCCCAGCACGCGGACCGGCACGCCGCGCTCATCCAGTTGCACCGACGCCTGGGCCAGGATGTCACGGTACGAACCGTTCCTGTGCCTGAAACGGAACTCGATCGAATAGCGCTCCTCCCGCGCATCGATCATCGCCTCAACGCGCCTGAGCGCCTCGGGCAGGTCATCCGGGTGCACCCGGCTTTCCCACTCGTCGAAGCTGTTGCCGATCTCGTGTTCCTCGTAGCCGATCTGCGCCTTCCACTCGCGCGAGTATGCCACCTCGCCCGCCCGCAGATCCCAGTCCCACAGGCCGATATTGCCGGCCTTCACCGCTTCCTTCTGCCGAAGACTGGAATCACGAAGCGCTTCCGTTGTTCGTTTCTGCTCCGTGATGTCGATCCCCACGCCCATCAGGTGCGATACTTTCCCCGACTCGTCGCGCACCGGCTCGCCCTTCACGCGCACCCATCGCACTTCCCCGGAATCCGGCCGCACGATTCGATGCTCCATTTCGTAACCGCCCCGACCTGACAGTGCATAGGCCAGTTTCTCCCGGATGACTGGAAGGTCGTCAGGATGCGCAAGCGGTTCGAGTTCCGCGGTCGAGAGTTGCCCCCCCTGGTAGCCGTGAATGGCAAGCCAATTCTCTGAAACCTGCCATCGATCGTGCTCAACATCCCACACGAACGACCCCATGCCTGCGAGGCGTTCCGCGTCCGCCAGCAACTGGCGACTCTCGCGCAATTCGGCCATCGCCTGCCTCTGCGACAGACCGATCGACAGGCTCGACGCCAATCGCTCCAGCGCCGCCACCTTCTCCTCATCGAAGCAGCCACGACGCGAGTCGTTGAACTGCAGCAACCCGAACGTTCGATCGCCATGACGCAAGGGCACCAGCGCCACCGATTCGTAGCCCTCACCGTGACAACGATTGCGCGTCCGCGCCTGGCGATCGGCTTGCGATGTCGAAGCCAGCAGATCCGTTGTGCTGTTGGTCCAGAAGCTCCCGAACGCGGTGAAGAACGGCAGTTCGGGGTCGAAGCGCCCGCGAATCACGTTCCCGCACATGCATTCCAGCACCGGGTTGCCCGTCGCATCGCGCACCACTTCGCCCGCCTCGTTGCGTTCACACAGGCATCGCTCGGCTTCGACGAACCCGGCCGGGAAGCCCCGCGTCTCGAAGTAGGGATAATCATCTCCCGCGCTCAGCCGCACGCCCACCGCTTCGGACCCCGACCAGCGCTGCATCACCCCGGTGACATCCGCGATCAACTCGTGAAGATGGTTGTTCCGACCAAGCGCCTCGAGCAGATGGAGCGTCACCTCGCGCTCCGCGGCCTGGGCGTCACTCGCCCGCCACTCCTCGGTCTGCTGCACGGTTTGCTCGTCGCAGGACATGGCGGGCTCCTTCCGTGACGAGTCCAGGCGGACGGAACGTGATGCTCGACGCCACCCCAACAGGCCGGACAGGCCCCGCTTCCCCCGCGCGGCAAGCACACGCGGCACTTCTACTCAACTCGATCTAAACCCATTGTAATCGTTAAAGACTGGCAACGCGTCGCCGCCCGCGCCGGATACGCACAACCGGCAAACCCGGGCGCCCCTCTGCCCGCGAAGGCCCCAAAGCACAACGTGACCACCGTTTCTACAGCCATTGCGCAAATCCTAACATACACCGGCAATAGAACACCCTTCCGTGCGTTGTCCCGCTGTCACGCCATCATCCGCACCCATCTGTCGCCGCCAATGGATGAGTTGATTGATCAGTTGATCAGCCAGCACCAAGCCGCCTACACAAACCCCATCCGCGCACATCCGCGTTCATCCGCGGTTTCAGGCCCTTCCGAACCAAAACGAGTGGAAACGAGCCCAAAAAGTGTACACTTTTGACACATTTTTACGGTTATTTCTTACACAAGAGTGCTGTTTCGCACCGGAGACCCCTGTCAAAGCGCGCCAGGCGTGTTTTCGGTCCGCGCGAGCTAAGCCTATGCCAGCCGACAGCCACCGCGTGAACCCGATGCGCCGGACCATTGCACCTAACCTCATGTCCACATATAATTTACACCATGGGCGGCGCTGCCTAACCCCGCTGAGGCGCCCCGGCCGCCCGATCGCAATCACGGCGCCTCGCAAGACGCGACTAAGACCGGCCGGGCTCATCCGTTGTCCTATCGGGAATCGGGTGCCCTGGCAGGCGCTGGGAGACACAGTGAGCGGCCAGACGATCGATGATGTCCAGTGGCTGCGCGAAGTCGTGCGACGCTACGAGCGCCCGCTTGTCGCCTACGCCTACAAGCTGCTGGGCGACCTCGACCTGGCACGCGATGTGGTGCAGGACACGTTCCTGCGGCTGTGCGATCAGCGACGCGAAAAGATCGAGCACTACCTCGCCGAGTGGCTCTTCACCGTCTGCCGCAACCGCGCGACGGACGTGCGGCGAAAGGAAGGCCGCAAACGCTCGCTCAGCGATTCGATGCTCAGCTTCCGCAAGGCCAACGCGCCCGCGCCCTCGCAACGGATGGAGAAACAGGAATCCGTCTCGAACATGCTCAGGGAGCTGGACAGACTTCCCGCCAACCAGCAGGAAGTGCTGCGTCTGAAATTCAAACACGGGATGAGCTACAAGCAGATTTCCCGGATCACCGGCCTCACCGTCAGCTACGTCGGCTGGCTGATCCACACCGGGCTCAAGAATCTGCGCAGCCGCCTCGATCAGAAGGAAGAGGCGGCCGGATAGGTCGATTGCCATGAACGAGGAGATGGAACTCAACTACAGCGACCTGCTCCTGACCTCGCACGTGCTGGGCGAGCTCGAGGAGGGCGAGCACCTGCGCGTGGCCGACCACCTTTCGCGCGACCCGCAGGCCGTCGAGGACTCGAAGCACACGCGCCTGGCAGCGGTGCAACTGCAGGCCGAACTGCAGTCCGAGCGCATGCCGCGCCTTACCGACCTGCAGCGCCTGGCGATCGAGGCGAAGCTCAACGACCTGCAGGACGGACGCGGCCCTCTGGCCGAGCACCCGCCGCGCAGGCGTATCCGCCGGCGATGGTCGCGCTGGATGGCGGCCGGCATCGCCGCCGTCGTCGTGCTGGCCGTCAGCCTGCTGGGCGTGACCGTCGCGCGCCTCCACCGCGAAGCATCCATGACCGCCGGCGACATTCCGCAACAACTCGCCGACAGCAGCGCCGACCCCGCCGCACGTGATGGCGATCCGAACCGACCCGATGGGGCGTCGCTCAATGTCACGCCCGCCGACTGGCGCGGCAGCGCTTCCATGGCCGGGCGCTTCGACGGGCTCGACGCCTTCGCCGTTCCGCCGCGACCGGTCTACGAGATCGGCAACAGCGACGAACGGTTCCGCCACAGCGGGCGGTTCCCGCAGTCCACCTTCTCCCTCGCGTCCAACGGGCCTTCCTACGATGTGGCGCGCCGGTTCCTCGAGGGCGGCAAGCTGCCCCCGGCCGACATCGTCGCCGTGGACCAGTTCATCAACAGCTTCCACTACGACCTGCCGCGCCCAAGTTCGGAAGACCACGCGCCGGTCGCGATGCACGTCGAGATCGGCCCGTGCCCGTGGAACACGGGGCACCGGCTGGCGAAGATCGGTATCGCCGCGCGGCAGGCGGCCTGGCTCACCGACAAGCCCCGCAATCTCGTCTTCCTCATCGACGTTTCCGGCTCGATGGTGCGCCCGGGCAAGCTGCCGGCGCTCAAGCAGGCACTGCGGCAACTCGTGCACGAACTGTCGGATCGCGATCGCATCGCCATGGTGGTCTACTCGGGCAACCAAGGCGTTGTGCTCGCCTCCGTGACCGCGGATCGGCGCGGCCCGATCTACCAGGCCATCGATCGGCTCGAATCAGGCGGCCCGGTCCATGATGCCAACGGCCTCGAACTGGCCTACGCCATCCTGCAGCGCAACTTCATCCACGGCGGGATCAATCGCGTCATCCTCGCCACCGATCACGACGGCGATCTGGGCGTCGGCCGGGAAACGCGCGACCAACTGCTCGCGGCCTACGCCGCCCAGGACCTGTCGCTGTCCGTCCTCGATTTCAGCACGCAGCCGACCGTCGCCGACAACAGCGCCCTGTACCGACTGACCCAGTCGGGCGGCGGGCGGTACTTCAGCGTGCGAAATGCCCCCCAGACCTTCGCCGCGCTGGTCGATCAATGCGACGGCAAGGTCGAAACTGTCGCCGAGCGCGCCACCGTCGCGGTCGCCTTCAACCCCGAGCACGTCGCCGCCTATCGGCTCATCGGTTACGACCGGCTGTCGGCCACGCCCGTGGACATGCCCGAGCCCGATGACCTTTCGCCGCACGCCTACCGCATCGTGTCCGGCCAGACGATCACGGCGCTCTACGAGATCGTTCCGCACGGCCAGGCCTCGCCGCTCGAAGGTGTGGACATGATCAGCCGGGAGCCCGGACAGACCTACCTCGCCGCCGCGCCGCCCGCCCGGGAACGATGGAACGGCGCGACGTTGCGCATCACGCTCGATCTGCGGCTGCCGCCGCGCGCCGTCGGCGACATGCCCCGACGCGATCGCTTCGAACAGGTCGCCCACGACGAGGGACGCAACCTGTACACGGTCTCCGACGATTTCCGCACCGCCAGCGCCGCGGCCGGACTGGGCATGGTCCTGCGCGACGCGCCGATGCGCGGCGACCTGACGCTGGCCGGCCTTGAGCAACTCATCGAGCCGGCAGGCGCGGAAACCCACCCCGATCGCATGCAACTGCTCTCCACCATCCGGCACGCCCGACAGATCCGGGAGCAATCCAATCAGTAAGCATCCCCAACGACCTCAACCGCCGGTTTGTGGCAATCGCCCCTCGCGGCCGCACGTTCGGGCGGTGTTCCTCGCCCGACGCTTTTGCGTCCGCGGCCCACGGATGCGGGCCACCTGCTGTTAGAATGACAAGGCCGCCGACGGGATGTCCATCGGCGGCCAGTGAAGTTCAGGCCGGTGCCGGGCGTCGGCTCGGCGCGACCGGACACCGGGTTGTTGACTCAGCACAGACCCGCGAAAATCAGAAAAGTGAGCAGCAGAATCTTCTTGCGCTGATCCAGTTGCCCGACGGTCAGTTGCATGGTCAGAAGCTTGCTCATGGTTGGCCCTCCTGATCGTTCACCCGTACAGACTTCAAGGCCCGTACCAGATCCGACCACCGAGCCCACGAATGCATAACACCCATCACAACAACTGCTTATGCGCACGACCCCGCCCTCCCCGCTCGGAGGGGTGGGTCCAGGTGTTGCGGCGACACCACGCCGTGCTCGCCCGCGTGATGCTCTGCGTCATCGCGTGTCTTTCGCTGCTGTCAGCGGCACGTGTCAGGGCGGATCAGAGCCCGAACAGCCGCCCAGTCGTTCCAGTTCCCGCAACCGATGCAACCGCTACAGACGGCGGCCCGCAGGATCGGGTGCCGGTCGTGGATGGGTCGCACGCGAGGCTGACGCACCCGATCGTCGAGCGATGGGTCCGCGCCGGCGCCACGGACGATCGCAACCGCCCGCTTCAGGTGAAGGGCGTATCCGCCGTCCGCGTCGATCTGCGCTGGGCCGGCGAGCCCGCCGGCGTCCACACCGGCATGGGCGAGGCGGAGTCGGCGGGTGCGGACAAGCCGGTGGACCTCATCGCCCTGGCCCGCAAGGCGACCGACCAGGCCATCGAGATGATGTTCCAGCGGTACACGCAGCGCATGATCGCCGCCGGGCGGCAACCGACGTACTCGAAGACGCAACTCGGGCAGCACATGCTTGTCGAGTTGCAGATCGGCCTGGCGCTTGAGCCGATCGCGATGAAGCCGCGCGAGTCGGAGTTCGCCATCTACGAGAAGTGGCGCTACGGGTACCACGGACTCAAGATGGTCAATCCCGTGGGCAGGGAATCCGACGAAGCGGCGTGGCTCTGGCCCGCCACGGCCATCACCACCAATCTCGACTGTCGCCGCCACCTTCGGCAGTTGATGTCGCAACTGGACGTCGACGTCGCCGACCCGAACACCGCCACGCGGACCATCATGGCCATCGGTCAACCCCGCGGCGTCAAGCTCTACCGGTTCGAGGTGCTCCACGCGGTTCGTCCGGCCTCGAGTCTGCCGGTGGAACTGCTGGTCCGCGGCAACAAGACCATTCCGCTACGAGCGATCAACGGCCCCACGATCGAGATGCTCGCCCACCGGATGAGCCGCCATCTTCAGCGCCGACAGGCTTCGGATGGCAAAATGACCGGCACCATCGAACCCTCCCGTGTGGGCGGTCCCGACGCCGCCGACGACGCGGAACTGGCCCTTGCGTCTTACGCCCTCACACGTCGGGCGGCGAACCTCGCCAAGGCCAATCCGCACGGCGAGCGCACGCTGCGATCGCGCAGCGCCGCGACAAAAGCTCTCCAGCATCTTTCCACCGCCTACAGCAAGGAGCCCCAGTCGCTCGATCCCTCCACCAAGGCCCTGATGCTGCTCTGCCTCACCGAGGCCGTGGAAATCCCCCAGTACATTGTCAGCACCGACAAGCTCGTGCCCGATCTCAGGAAGCTGCACCAGAAACAGGGGTATTTCAATACGCCTGGACTGGCCAAGGAAGGGCAGATGCTGAGCCGCCAGACGCAGGCGCTGTTGTTCTGCGCACTGGCCAACTACTACGTGCAGACACGCGACAAGTCCGTGTTGCCGGTGGTGGACGCGAGCCGCGACTACTTGTGGAAGCACGTCTGGGCGAACGAGTTCGCCGCCCGCCAGAGCCTCATGCCGTGGCTGGCGATCGGGGAGTTGCGCCTTCAGCAGATCGAGCGCGATCCGCCCGAAGAAAGAGCGATCGCCAACCTGAAGGCGCGGCAGGAACTGATCCAGTTCTGCCAGGCGCTCGCGCGTATCCAGTCCGAACCGGAACGCGGCGGCCCGGGCGATCTCGCCGGCGGCATTCCGTTTGTGCGGCCAATGCCCACCGGTCTGCCCGAACTGCCGGACTGGCACACCGCCCACTCGCTCGCGGCAATGTCGGTCATCTGGCGTCATGGCAACGTTGCCAGCCAGGATGAGCGCGCCAAGCTTCTGCTTTCGTGCACGAAAGCCGCGCGGTTCATCGGGCAGTTGATGTTCGATCAGCCGTCGCTCTTCTATGTCGCGATCGGTTCGGACGCGATGGGCGGCGTTCGCATGTCCCTGTGGGACAACCGCCTGCCGGTGGCCACCACGGCCATGGGCCTGCTGGCGATGACCGAGTTCCAGATCAACTACCAGGTCCTGCAAGCCGAGGCCCTGCAGAAGCGGTCGACCGGCGACCCGGACACGGGAAGCGACCAGTCCACAGCGGAACCGGGGGTGAACACATCGCCATAATCCGTCATCCACAAACGCGTTGCGCTTTGCTGCGCGGCGTCAGCCGAAAGCGTGCGACACCTGCAGGTTGGAATAACCGGACATGTCGCGTAGTTTCACCCGTCGACGCTCAGCACCGTCATGCGAGGCGACTATTTGACGCCGCGCCGCGACGAAACGTCACCAGCGATTCACTCGTCAATCGAACCTTGATCGAAAGGAACCATGATGCTTGATCGGATCCGGATCGCCCGGGCCACAACGTTCAGTCTTGCCGCGCTGCTCGCGTTCGGACTCGCCGCCGGAGTCGCCCTTGGGTCGTCCAGCGAGTCAGAAGAACCATCCGGCGCCGCTGAACCCGGCACGAGCCGTAAGGCGGATGAAACGAAGAATCCCGTGCCGGCGCCGCCGACCGATGCCGAAGGCTGGACCGAGGACGTCGTCGCCGCACGCATGTACGCCCGGGCCAATGACCTGGACATCATCTACGATTTCACCGGCTCGGACTGGTGCACCTGGTGCATCCGGCTGCATGATGAAGTGTTCTCAACCGACGAGTTCAAAGACGAAGCGCCGAAGCACTTCGTGCTCGTCAAGCTCGACTTCCCGCGCAGGAGTCCGCAGTCCGAGGAGATCCGTAAGCGCAATGCGGAGTTGCGCGACAAGTTTGGTGTTCGCGGCTACCCGACCATTCTGCTGCTGGACTCCAGCGGCAAGGTCTACGGCAAGACCGGCTACCGGCGAGGCGGCGCCGAGGCGTACCTGTCCCACCTCGAGCAGATGCGCCAGGTGCGCATCGAACGCGACAAGTACATGGCGGCGGCCGAGAAACTGAAGGGTGTGAAGCGCGCCGAAGCCCTGGACAAGGCCCTCAGCGCCCTGGCCAATGATGTGGTCATGATGGCCTATACCGATGTGGTTGAGGAAATCGTGAAGCTCGATGCCGAGGGCAAGGCGGGGCTCAAGTCCAAGTACGAGCCCATGCTGAAGCAGGCGGCGATGGAATCCGATCTTCAGCGCCTGCAGTCAGCCGCGCGCGGCGGCGATGCCCAGGCCGTCTTGGATATCGTCGACGAAATCATCAAGAAGCACACCCCGGAAGGTGAGATGCTTCAGCGGCTGCTGGTGATGAAGATGCAGGGCCATCGCGCTGCCGGCGACATCGACGCGGCCCGGGGTGCCGCGACCGCGGCCATCAAAGCGGCGCCCAATTCACGCCTGGCCCAGGCGATCCAGCAGTACGTGACCAACGAACTGTCTGCCGGTCCGCCGCCGCAGCAGGCCACGCCCAGCAGCTCGTGACAGCATTCGCTTATTTGCGCCGACCGCGACGCCTGGGAGCCCATCCCAGGCGTCGCTTTGCTGAAGGCGGGCCGGAAGGTCGAGGCTCCATTATGAACAGATTAGCGCTTGATGAGCACACTATTAGTGGTAGGATTGGGAATGTCGTGGGTGGGATTCTGAGCGATGAACAAGCAGATGCGACTGTTGCTGAACCCGGCGGGGCTGGCCGCACGCGAGATTGCGCTGGGCTACCTCAAAGACGCGCAGGCCGCGTTCAAGAAACTCGGCGACAAACCCGAGCCGGAAGTCTTGCACGCGTTCCGGGTCGGTCTGCGGCGGTCGCGCACGGCCCTGCGGACCTATCGCGGCGTATTGCCCAAGACATTGGCCTCAAAGGGCGCCAAGCGACTTGGCGCTGTAGCCAAGGCGACGAACGCCGGACGCGACCGGGACGTCCAGATGGCATACCTGCGCGCCAAACTGGAACGTCGGTTGCCGCAGTTGCAGCGGACGGGCGTGCGAATGCTGCTGGACGAACTCGAGGCGCCGCGTGAGACGCCGGACCTCCTCGACAACGAAGCCGTCGCCGGGTTCGAGAAGACGTACGATCGGCTCAGTCGCCGACTTGTCGAATCGCCGCTGGAGGCCAGATTCGACAAGAGCGGCAAGACCACCACTTTGGCCGAGGTGACCGGAAAGCTCCTGCACGACGAGATTGACGCTTTTCGGCGCGACCTGTCGCTGATCGACGGCGTTGATGATCAGGAGCACTGTCACGAAGCGCGGCTGTCGGTCAAGCGGATCCGATACATCCTCGAGCCCATCCGTCGCGGTGTGACCGGCGGCCCCGCCGCTGTTCGTGTGCTGAAGCGCATGCAGGATGCATTCGGGGAACTGAACGACCTTCATGTGCTTGAGCAACGCATCGCCGAGTCGATGCACGTTGCGTCAAGTGACTGGTCGCACGAGATGCTGCGAATCGCCCGCAGCGGCGAGCGACTGTCGGAACTGACCCGCCGCAACGCGCGCCAGCATGCCTGCCAGGCGCTCGCGGCGGTGTTGATGCTCGTCCGACGCGACGAAAGGCGGCTGTACGCCCGGATCGAACGCAACTGGCTGGGCAAGAACCTGCTCGACACCTGCGCGCCCTTCCTTGACATCGCGAACCAGATGCATCCGCGCCAGGAGACGGTGGCCCCGCCGTCCACCTCCCGCGTGTCACAGCAGTGACTGCCCGTCGGGGAGCGTCGGTTCGACACATCTTGTGACTCGAATGCCATATCGGGCGACCGGCAAGTGTGATGCGCCATTTGCATTGGCGCCGTCCGCTCCCTCTAATGGCCCCCTTGCCCATGGTTTCCTCAGCCTTCACAACCTTACTGCGACGCATCGGCGTCTGGCCGGAAACCGGCTTGCGCGATGTGGGCAAACTGCTGGCACTTGCGGCCCTCGTCGGCGTGGTCGCGGGGCTCGGGGCGATCGCGTTTCATGCGATGTGCTTGGGGATCGAGTGGGTCGGCCTCGACCACTTCGGCGGCTACCGGGCCGAAGGGCCCGCGGGCGAAGTCCGCTGGCTCGCCGAGACGACATCCCCGTTCCGCTGGTGGATGCTGCTGATCATCCCCACCGTCGGCGGTCTCATCAGTGGTCTGCTGGTCTTTCTGATCGCCCCGGAAGCCAAGGGCCACGGCACGGATGCGGCGATCGAAGCGTTCCACCGGGCGCGCGGCGTGATCCGGGCCAGAGTGCCCATTGTGAAGATGATCGCCTCGGCCATTACGATCGCCACCGGTGGCTCCGGCGGGCGTGAAGGGCCGATCGCCCAGATCGGTGCTGGCTTTGGATCTTATTTGGCCACACGACTCAGACTGACCGATCAAGAACGGCGCACACTCCTGGCCGCGGGGCTTGGGGCGGGCATCGGCGCGATCTTCCACGCACCGCTGGCCGGTGCGATCTTCTCCGCCGAGGTGCTCTATCGCGACCCGGATTTCGAGGCGGAGAATCTCATTCCCGCGTTCATCGCCACGACCATCGCCTACTGCGTGTTCGCCCTCGCGACGAACTTCGGCACGTTGTTCGATATCCCCGCGGTTGCGTTCGACAACCCACTGCTGCTGCTGCCCCTGGCAGCGCTTGCGGTGACGATGGTGGTCAGTTCGTACTTCTACACGAAGACCTTCTACGGCGTCGAAGCCCTGTTCGATCGCATTCCCATCAAGGCCTGCTTCAAGCCGATGATTGGCGCCTTGCTGACCGGTGCGACCGCAGTCGCGCTCTACTTCCTCTTCGCGCCCAGCGGTCATGAAGCGCAGCACGACGTGCTCGGCGTGCTGTCCTCGGGCTACGGGTACCTCCAGAAGATCCTGAGGTTCGAGGGGGGCGTGGATCTGTTGATCCCCGTGTTGCTCGCCGTGGGGATCGGGAAGATCCTGACGACGTCGCTGACGATCGGCTCGGGCGGCTCCGGTGGTGTGTTCGGTCCGAGCATGGTCATCGGCGGCGCGCTTGGGGCCGTCGTCGGCTTGCTCTTCCACGGTGCGGTACCCGGCCTCGTGGGCGAGAAGCACGTGGTGATCTTCGCCATTCTCGGCATGGCCGGCTTCTTCGCGGCGGCGGCGAACACGCCGCTCAGCACGTTGCTGATCGTCAGTGAACTGACCGCCGGCTACGCCCTGCTGCTGCCGTCGATGTGGGTGTGCGCGCTGAGTTACACGCTCGCGCGCGGCTGGACGCTTTACGACAAGCAGGTGCAGGGCCGCCGCGACTCGCCCGCCCATCGCGGAGACTTCATCATCGATGTCCTGCAGGGGCTGACCGTGGACGAGGCGATCAGGCCTCACCACCGCCAGTTCGTCACCGTTTCACTCGACCTGCCGTTGGGTGAGATGGATCGGCTGATCACCGACACCACGCAGACGAGTTTCCCGGTCGTCGACGGCGAAGACCGCTACTACGGTCTGTACGGCATCAACGATATCCGGCAGTTTCTCTATGACCAGAGCGACCTGGCGGCCCTGGCCGTCGCCCAGGATCTGGCCCGCACGAATGTCGAGCCCTTGACGCTTACCATGGACCTGTCCACGGCGATGGGGATGTTCGGCGAATCGGCTTACGATGAACTGCCCGTGGTCGATCCGGAAGAGCCGGGAAAGATCGTCGCGCTGCTGCAGCGCCAGGACCTCATCGCCACGTACAGCGCGCGTCTACTGGCCATGCGGCAGACAGATGCCTGACCGGGGCCGCGCTAGTGCCGTTTCCATTGAAAGAGTTTCGTGATTGTAAGTGCTGACATCAT
>CAZHJL010000041.1:0-39850 GCA_964532795.1 uncultured Phycisphaeraceae bacterium
TCCGACTCGCCCGTGACAGATATCGGGAAAGGACTGTTGCATAAAGTCCGTGAGGAAGCGGCCTTCTCCTTCCTTTTCTTCTTCTTTCGCGCCCGAAGTCAACGCGCCGGACCGCTTGCTCACGGTCGCGGCTCGTCGCGGCGGCCCGCCGCATGATGAGGGGTCGCGTGCGGTCCGCGGCGGAACGATCGGCAGTCTGTTCGAGGCGGTTGACACCGATGGGGAGTCGTGCTGATGACGATCGAGACTGGCGGCGATGATCCTGCGCGGCCGCAGATCGCGCGGCTGCCGATCGTGGGCGTGATGGGGTCCGGTTCGCATGAGCATCGCGCCCTGGCCGCGCCGCTGGGCCGGTGGCTGGCGACGCTGCCGGTGCACCTGCTGACCGGCGGCGGGAGCGGGGTGATGCTGTCGGTGTCGCGCGCCTTCGCAAGCGTGCGGCCGCGCCGGGGCATGGTGGTGGGCGTGTTGCCCGGCACATCGGAGGGCGCCTCGCCGCGCGGCTACCCGAACCCGTACGTCGAACTGGTCATCCGCACACACCTGCCGCTCTCGGGCGAGGAAGGCGGCGACCCGCTCAGCCGCAACCATGTGAATGTGCTGAGCAGTGATGTGGTAATCGCGTTGCCCGGCCGCGCGGGTACATCGTCGGAAGTCAAGCTAGCCGTCCGCTACGGCCGCCCGGTCGTGGCGTACCTGGGAGCAGACGGGGAGATCCCGGAACTGATCCGAGGGGTCGAGATCGCGCGGACGCTGGAGGAAGTGCAGGGGTTTGTGGGGCGCGTTGTCGGGGGGTGATCGAACATCTCGATCGGTCACTTCTCAGTCGCCGCAGAGTCTGTCGAAGCAGGCATCCCGTTTCCTGAGATACCGACAGCCAACCACACATCGTACCTGCTAGGCAGTCTCAAACACAGCGATGGAGGATTCACCGCCCTTATGTATCGCGATGAACTCAATAACGTCAAACAGATCGCAGACGAGTGAATCGACGATCTCTGGCCTGATGCCGCTGTCCTCGCAGATGCACTCCTCGATCCCGTCCGTGTAGCCAACGCGCAGTCGCAGGCCATAGGGCCTCCCATCTGGCGCCAGCCACCGCGTGTCACCTCCGCTTCCGAAAGCTGGGAGGCCCTTCTCGACCACCGCGTTGAGTCCGTCCGCTCGGTCATCGAATACCACTTGCGAATAGCCGCACTGGTCGCACTCTGCACTCAGTGGCGGCGAGGTGGTCATGTACCTGTTGCTGAAGGCCTCGCGCTCCCGATGGCCACGAAGATGAAGGTGCGGGCCGGCACACCGTGGGCACCGAAGGTGGCAGGACAGGAATGTTTGATCGCCTCGTCTCGTCGCCTCGATCTCGGAGGCAACGGTGTACGATCGGATCCGCGTCGGAAACCTGTGTAAGTCGGGGGCAGTCATAGCCGGTCGCCTCCACTCCTTCAGCAACTCGATCGGTCACCGCTCAATACTCGCAGGCGCGCCGTTCGCGGCGACCTGGCGGCCCCGCTCTGCTTTCACTGCACGTCCCCCATGAACCAGGCACGCCAACGTTGAGCATCCTCCGACTCGTAATCAAGCTTTCGGTGCTCACCGATCAGGAAATCCCAGAGAATCAAGCCCGGTCCCAAGCAGCCAAGCTTGCTCCACTCAGGCAGGAATCGGGAGAACGAGAGGCCCATGACAAGACCATGGCAGTCCTCATCAAATGCATGATCAAGGAATACGACTTCACTGCCGCTGGTCCGACCGCCACCGCGGATCGCAAGGAAATCGCCGTAACCGGTACCAAGGAACGAAAAGGACGAGTGCCATGGGTCGCCATCGGGCGCAAGCATGGCCGCGCGGTTTCTACGTACCTTCTCTAGCGAGACAAGCCCCTCAAGGTCCCACCCGAATCCGCCTGACGTGGGGTATGCATCGACGGGGCAATCCGTAAGCGACTGCTCAGGGATCTCCCATCCGAACTCAACGCTTGCTGAGCACTCAGTGAGCACAGCGCGCAGGTCGCGAGGGATCGGGCGTCCAAGCTCCCGCTCAATCCGGGCAACACGAGCAACGGTAGCCGGGGGTGATATCACCAGTTCGGTCGTGACTGTACCGCCGCGCTCGGTGGCGGCCCGAAGCGACCTTCGCCAGTCGGCCACGACTGCTTGCCAATCAAGAATCGGAGTATCCACGGCTAGCGTATGCCCTCCTTGGCAAGGAGTTCCAGGTAGGCGTCGAGTCGCCTACTCAACTCTTCAAGCTTCGAAGAAGGCGCGCCCGCCGGCTTCTGCTGGACAGCCGGGCGGCACCCACTATCCCGACAACTCCCCACGCACCAGAGACTCGAAGCAATCTGCCAACTCAAGGACCCGTTCCTCCAGCATCGGATCGGACACGTAGATCTTTCCGTCGGGCGCAATACCGATCGGGTTGCCACTACCATCAATCGAGATGATCAGCCATGTGTCAACACCGTGCCAACCCAGCTTCCTGAAATGTGCGGTGAGCGATGGTGCTGTTCCGCCGCCATCGCTAGCAGCCCGTTGAATAAGTGGTTTCGGCAAGGTTCTGCCCCCTCTGGCACTATCGCCAAGGCTGCTTTTCGAAGGGTAGGCCGAGTTTTTCAACGGGCTGCTAGGCATCCACGGGGCGCGACGCAGGCCAAACACCGGGATGCCACCGATATACCCTCCCCCGTGCTTCGTCACAAACCAGCGGTAGTCCGGATCACTTGGGAATCCCGAGTCAGTGATCTCGCGGTCGAACTCATCCGGCCCAACATACCCACCTCGGGCCTCCGGATACCGATCGAATTCGCTGTTGATCGCCTGTCGCAGACTCAGATCCATGGCACGATGCCTCGACGCATCAGTTCGGTTCCTGCTCTCGCTTTCCAGTACTTCCGGCGCCATTTGTCGAACTCGGCTCGCTGTGCTGGTGTGAGCCCCCTCCCAAGTTGGTTCCCAAACGGGTGAAGGTCAAGATCACCGACTCTATTCAGCGGTCGCGGGATTTCCTAGAGATGACCGCGAGCGTCCTGCAGAACATGGTGGAGGTTGATCTGTATGCCCTCAGTATCTCGCGGGGCTACGCCATCTTTGAACATGCGTCTCAGGTAGTCGTCGCTGAGGTGCGAGATATCCTCGTGCACATCAACAGTCCTGCCTCGAAACTCCACACTTCTGTCGTCGAGGAAGGTCAATCCGAACCGACGACCGATCGGACAGTTGTTATGCACCAACACCCCACGCACACCCACGTGGTACACGTGCTCGCCGTGCACTTCGAGGTTGTACACCGGCTCCGGCGGGCCGCGCGGGATGATGCTTTCGACCTGGGCCAGCCCGCCGCCGAACAGCCGCAGGTTTTCGCCCGACTGCAACTGGCCGGCCGGCACGAACGCCTGCCGATCCTCACTCCAGAACGGGTGGTTGGCCGTCGTGCCCAGTGGGTCGACCATGCCTGATACCTTCAGGTCGATGACATCCCCGCTCTGATGCGCGAACGTCCCGGTCACCACGCGGCCCGGGCCCGGTTGAATCGCCGGACACGCCTCCACCGCCAGCACCTGCGCTTCGCCGACCGCCCCCATCTCTTGCATGTCGAGGTAGACCACCCCGCCGGCCGCGGCCTGGTAGCGGTCGATCCACTCCACCGGCCGCAGCAGTGTCATGTCCAGCCGGTCGCCGTCGGCCTTGGTCATCCGCAGCCGCAGCAGTCGCCACGAGTCCGGATGCGGCTCGGGGCCCGCGGCCGCGCGATCGGCATCGCTCAATTCAGGATTGCGCCCCATCACCCGCCGGCCGACTTGAATCTGCTCAATGGCCTGCGACGTCACCGGCGTGCCGTCGACCAGCCACACGGTCGCGGCGTCGTCACCGGCTTGCCGGGCCTGGGCCGCCGAAGCCCCCACGTCGCCGCGCGGCGTGTCGCCGGTCAATCCTTGCACGACCAGAACCGACCCCACGATGAAGCAAACGCCAGCGAATATGTACGCGAGCATGCGCGCCACATCCCCACGCTCCGACGCGGCCGCGTCCCGTCTGTCATCCGTCATGTGACTGCCTCCCGAAAGTAGTCGCCGAACGCTGCGATGAATCCCCGGACAATCCCCCAGCCGGCGGAAGTGCCCTGTGAGTTGACTGCGAGACATCTTCGCCGATCCACCGCTGCGCCGCAAGCAGGATCTTCTCCGGTTCCATCCGCGCCCGCCATCGGAGACGCAACATGCCTGCCGGGGCATCCGCGTTCATCCGCGTTCATCTGCGGTTCCATCTTCTTTGCAGTCCTGCACCGTCCGCCAGACAGGCCATCTTGTGCGCAATTCGTGACCCCAAAAATCCGGCGATTCTCAGGCGCGGCGAAGTTTTTTCGCCCCAGGCCGCGACGGGAGTTACCGCGATGGGGGCGGCCAAAACAGGCCATGTTGCGCGCACCAGGGCGGTCCTTGGGACAAGGGTGGCGGGCCGGTCGATCGGTGCGCGCGTGGCGCATCGAGGCTCGGGCGCCGCGGCCGGCGGCATCGACCATCACCGCTCGCCCGACCGGTCGCGGCCGCGGGAATATCCGGCGACACGGAGTATTGGCCATGCTTGCTACACACCTGATCTCAAGGCGTCGGATAGGCGCGGATTCCTGCAGGATTCGGCGGAAACCAACAGAAACCGAGAGAAACGGGGTCAAAAAGTGTACGTTATTTCACCATTTTTCAGCCCATTTCTTAAACATGCGCGCACATTCGCACACCCAACCCCGTTCAGAGCGCGCCAGCGGGGTTTGGGCTGTCGCCGACCTAAGCCTGCTGCGCTGGCGGGACGTGACTTGTCAGACATTGCTGTTTGTGGGATGGCAGCGGGCGGGGGGGTTGGGCGCCGGACGGGGAGTGGGAGGTGGTGCTTGTTGCGCGAACAGGTCGTGCCTGTCGGCCCGGTGGACCGATGGCGGGCGGGACGCCCGCCCCACTACATAAGGTCGCCCCACTCCAGGAAGCAGTCCCAATTCAGAAGGTCGCTCCGCTTCGGGAGGCAGTTCCAGTTCAGAGGGTCACGCCACCGCGCGAGGCAACTCCGCTCCAGAGCGTCGCGCCATTCGGCAGTGCGCCGGCTCAGCCCGTCAGCGCCGCGTGGGCTTCCTTGAGCTGTTCAGGTATGTCGATGTCCTGCGGGCACAGCGGAATGCATTGGCCGCATTCGGCGCAGACGTCACCGCCGGCTTTCTTGTTGAGGAAGTCCTGGTAGCGCTGTTTGGCCACGTCCCACAGGCCGTACACCTTGCCGAGGTTGTACATGCTGAACACGGCCGGCACGTCGATCTCGTTCGGGCACGGCTGGCAGTACTTGCAGCCGGTGCAGTAGAGGTCGGACATGTTCTTGAGCTTCTCGAGGTGCGCCTCGATCGCGGCCTTTTCCTCTGCGGTCAGGGCGCGCTCGTCGGAGGCGATGGCCGTGTTCTCTTCCACGTGCTGCATGGTACTCATGCCGGACAGCGCCACGGAAACGTTCGGATTGCTCAGCACGAAGCGCAGGGCCAGTTCGGGCACGCGGCTGACGCCGGGAATCATCTGCGAGAGTACTTCGCTGTCGACGCCCAGCCGCCCGCCGCCGACCGGGCCCATCACCACCACGCCGATGCCCTTCTCGTGGGCCCTGGCGATCTGGCTTTCGAGCTTCTGGTCGAGCAGGTTGTACTGCACGGTGAGGACCTCGGGATAACCGGCGTCGATGATCCTGTCGAGCACCTGCGGCTCATCGTGGAAGGAGCAGGCGACATGCCGCACAAGTCCCTGGTCGACGGCCTTGCGCATCCACTTGCCGACGCGCTGTTCGATCGCCGCGAACTTGTCCTTGTTGACGCCGTGGTGGTGGTAGATGTCGATGTAGTCGACCTGCAGCCGCGCGAGGCTGTTCTCGAGATGCTGCCACCACTCCTTCTCGTCCTCGCCGTGGTAGTGGTTCTTGGTGGAGACAACGATCTTGTCGCGCCAGCCCTTGAGGGCGTCGCCCACGGCGCGCTGGCTGTCATGGCGGCAGTACATGACGGCGGTGTCGATGTAGTTGAGCCCGGCCTCGAAGGCGCGGTGGATCATGGGGGTGGCTTTCTCGCGATCGACGGTGGCGTCTTCGCCCTCGCCGCGCATGGGCAGGCGCATGGCCCCGAAGCCCAGTTGCGAGACTTTCAATCCGGTGTTGCCCAGTTGGCGGTAGATCATGGCGTACTCCCGATCGGCGTGATACATAGATTGCTGTCGATGGATGTATCATGGGGAATCGGACGGGCATGTCAAGTGATGGCCGGGCGCGATGGGCGCATGAGAAAGGGGCGAACCGCGGGCGGCCGCCCCTTCGGGTGCGGATGCTGGTTGTGGCGCTCAGTCCATGGAGATGGCGTTGGTCGGGCAGGCATCCACGCAGGCGCCGCAGTCGACGCATTCATCTTCCTTGACCACCGCCTTGCCGTCGACCATTTCGATCGATTCGGTCGGGCAGGCGTCGAGGCAATCACCACAGCCTTCGCAGGTTTCGGGATCAACTTTCGCGGGCATGTATCAATCTCCTTGCAATGCGGCCGTAACGTTACATCAGATTCCGCGGCCGCGGCGGCGGCTGCGGATGGGGGCACCAGTGTAGAGACCGTCCGGCCTCTTGAAAACCGCACCCGCCGTCGAGGCGTGCGGCTTATCTACTTGGATGATCGGCCGCGACCGGCGTCACGCGTGAGCACGCAACGTACGGCGGCTTGGGGCGGGTCGGCAGCATCCTGCAAGCGGATTTCACGGAAGTGGCGGCCGGCGGCACGGAGCGGTCCCCGATCGCGGTCGGGAACGTTAAGATGCATCGCATCACGGGCCGCCTCGACCCACGGCGGCGCCGATTGCACGCGGTCACGAGGCCCCGTTCTGATGAAGCCTTCGATCGACACGCTAAGCCAACTCTGTCCCGAGGCCGACCAAAGCCTGGTCCGCCAGCATCTGGACCAACTGGACGCAAGCTATTTCGAGCAGTTTCCGCCGAAGGATGTGGCCGCGCATATTCGCGCGCTTGCGGGCCTTTCGAGCGAGCGGCCGGTCGATGTGATCATTCAGCGGACCGCTGAGCACGAGGCCGAGTGCACGGTCCTTGGGTTTGATTACCCATTTGCGTTTTCGGTGATCACGGGCGTGCTGGCGTCGATGGGGCTGAGCATCAACAGCGGCGAGGTGTTCACGTATCGCCGCGCGGCGAGCGCATCGGCGGGGGTCGGGGCGCGTCCCGCGCGTCGGATGGGAAGCTGGCATCAGCGCCGCCGCGCTTCGACCACGCTGGACACGCCGACCAAGCGTCGGCGCATCATCGACTACTTCCGCGTGACCTTGCCGGATGATGCGCAGGATGACCGGTGGCGTCAGACGCTGGACAGCCGGTTGACCGAAGCAATCACGCTTCTGGCGCGGCGCGAAGAAGAGGCTGCGGACCGGGCGAAGAAGATGGTCAACGAGTGGGTGACACGGCATCTCGAGCGCACGCCCACCGCCAGCGAAGCCGCGCTCGACCCCGTGCGGATCAGCTTCGAGCAGACGGACGACCAGCGCAACTGCATGACCATCCGCGCGCAAGACACGCCGGCCTTCCTTTACACGCTGTCCACGGCGATGTCGCTGCAGAACCTGTCGATCGAGCGCGTGCGCATCCGCACGGCCGGACGCGTGATCGAGGATGAGATTCACTTCGTCGGCAAGCGGGGCGAGCCGATCACGGACCAGGCGACGCTCGATCGCGTGCGCTTCACCGTGTTGCTGACCAAGCAGTTCAGCTACTTCCTGGATCGCGCCCCGGATCCCTTCGCGGCGCTGTCGCGCTTCGAGCAACTGGTCGAGGACATCCTCGAGAAGCCGGAGGCCGGTCACTGGCTGGAGGCCCTCGCCGCGCCGCAGGCGATGCGCAAGCTGGCGCGGCTGCTGGGGGCGAGCGATTTCCTGTGGGAGGATTTCATCCGCACGCAGTATGAATCGATGCTGCCGATGTTCGAGGATCCGGACACGCCGGATCTCGGTCCGCAGTCGAAGGAGGATCTTGCCCGCGCGCTGGACGAGGCGCTGGACGGCGCGGTGGGTCTGGCCGAGCAGTCGGACCGGCTTAATCGCTTCAAGGATCGCCAGGCGTTCCTGATCGACCTGGACCACATTCTCAATCCGTCGAGCGAGTTCGAAGCGTTCAGCCGGCGGCTGACCGACCTTGCCGAACTGCTGGTGGGCAAGGCGACGCAATGCGTGTATGACGATCTGGCGCGCTCGTACGGCGAGCCGCGCGAAGACGACGGCGCGCCGGCGACGCTTGCGGTATTCGGGTTGGGCAAGCTCGGCGGCGTGGCGCTGGGGTATGCCTCGGACATCGAAGTGTTGTTCGTGTACAGCAACACGGGCAAGACCAGCGGCGGCAAGCGCGGTTCGATCAGCAACACGGAGTTTTGCACGCAACTGGTGCAGGATTTCCGGCACTTCGTGAAGGCGAAGCGCGAAGGGATCTTCGAGGTGGACCTTCGCCTGCGGCCGTATGGCAAGGACGGACCGATGGCCAGCAGTCTGGGGCAGTTCGAGCAGTATTACGCCGCGCAGGGACAGGCGCATGACGTGGAGCGCATGGCGCTGGTGCGGCTGCGCTGCATCGGCGGCGACAAATCGCTCGGGCAGCGCATCGAGGCGATCCGTGACCGCATCGTCTACGAGCAGACGACCATCGACCCGTCGGCCATCTGGGAAATGCGCGGCAAGCAGTACGACCAGAAGGTTTCGGCGCGCGAGATCAACGCGAAATACAGCCCGGGGGCGCTGGTGGACCTGGAGTACACCGTGCAGTTGCTGCAGGTGATGTACGGCAGCCACGTGCCGTCGCTGCGCACGCCGCTGATCCACACCGCGCTGGAGGCGCTGCAGAGCGCCGGCGTCATCGATCGGCGCGAGGCCGATCAACTGGTGACGACCTATCGCTGGATGCGGCACATCATCAACGGGCTGCGCATGCTGCGCGGCTCGGCGAAGGACCTGCAACTGCCGCCGCTTGATTCACAGGAACTGACCCACCTGGCCCGCCGCGTCGGGTATCACCAGATCGGTACGCTCAGCGCCTCATGGCAACTGCTGACGGACGCGGCCTTCCATGGCGCGACGGTGCGCACCTTCGTCGAGAAGCATTTCGCACGCTCGTACCTGCCGGCGCCGGAGACGGGCAACCTCGCCGACCTGGCGCTGTCCGGGAAACTGAAGCCCGAGTCGCGCCGCGCCATCCTTCGCGACCGCGGCTTCGGGGATGCGCAAGCGGCTGACGAAACGCTGACGAACCTGTGTCGGCAGGTCGCCGACCATTACGCGCTGGCCCGCACACTCGTGCGCATGCATGACCTATGGCGGCAGCGCGAGGCAGCCGACGAAAGTTTGCGGCAGTTCGGGCGGCTGGTGGCCGCCGCCGATGAGCCGGACGCGCCGGTAGCGCTGCTCGATGCGAACTGCCGGCTGCTGGAAGTCATTGCCGCGGCCCTCGCGACCGGCGGGACGCTGTGCGACAGGTTGGTCGCCCATCCGGACGGCATGCGCGCGTTGCAGGATTCGCCAGTCCTTGAAGAAAGCGCCGCGCCGGAGGAGATCGCGCCGCGGTTGCTTGAGCTGCTGTCCGAGTCCTGACGCGAGACTCACTTGATCGAGGCCGGCAGACACTCACTGATGTCACGTCCCGGCAGACCCACGGCGGGCGAGACGCCCGCCCCACCAGGAAGACACTTGATGCCGTTGACAGTTGTTTACCGATCCGCCACTGCGCCGTCGTCGGTGAAGTACGCCTTCTTCACGCCGTCCTTTTCGGGGTCCCATTTGCGATCGGCATCATCCAGCGCATCCTCATCCACCGTCACACCCAGGCCCGGTCCCGGCGGCAGCGAAAGGTGGCCGCCCTTCTCAGGAAAATCGATGCCCTTCGCGAACGGGTTCTTGCCGACGATGTGGCTGTACGCCTCGGCGATAAGGAAGTTGTTGATCGAGGCGCACACGTGCAGCGTCGCCGCAAGGCCCACGGCCGAGTGCGTGCCGTGCGGGGCGAGCGGCACGTCGTAGAGTTCGGCGATCGACGCGAGCTTCTTCATCTGGCTGATGCCGCCGACGCGCACGATGTCCGGGTTGAGCACATCGACCCACTGCTGCTCGAGCACGCGCCGGAACGGCCAGATGCCGGCGTAGCGCTCACCGATGCACAGCGGCACCGTCGTCGCCGCCTTCACCTTGGCCAGGTCGTCCTGCTGCTCCGGCGGGACGACTTCCTCGAAGTAGAGAATGCCTTGATCCTCGATCTGCTTGCACAACTGGATCGCCACCTGCGCGGTGAGCTTGCCATGGCCGTCGATCATCAGATAGCCGTCGCGGCCGAGTTTCTCGCGCGTCTGTTTCACCGCGCCGACCCAGTAGTCCAGATCGCGCGGGCGCTCGACCATCTCGTGCAACTGGTGCGACGTCTGCTTGTGCGCCTTGGCGTGCGGGTAGAAAAGCAGTTTGTCGCGACAGGGCCCGCACAGCAGCGTGTAGACCGGCACATCGAGCAGCCGGCCCATCAGATCCCACAGCGCCATGTCGATGCCGCCGATGGCGCTGGTTTGGAGCATCCCGCCGCGCACGTTGCGATGCGACCGGTAGAGCAGCTGCCAGATGTGCTCGATGCGCGTGGGGTCCATACCGATCAGCAGCGGCTTGTAGAACGCGACGAGAGATCGCGCAACGCGATGGCTGGGAATGGTGGTCAGTTCACCCCAACCGAAGACGTCTCGATCGTCGGTGCTGATCTTCACGTAGCCGGGCCCGGCGGCGAAGTAGCGGATGTCGGTGATCTTCGGCGCGTCGGGCTTCGCCGCTGCAGGCACGCGGCCGGCCTGTGCGGAAATCGCTGTCGGACGCGTCTGCGTGGCGATGGCCGCGCCGGCGACGGCGGGCAGGGACAGTCCGATGAATTCACGTCGGTCCATGGCGGCACCCTCCTTTGGGCGTTGGGCGGCCGGCGCCGGTCACTCGGTCGCGCGCAGTCGGCCGCGGATCACATGCGACGAGCGGCGCCCTTGGGCGTCCACCGTGATCAGGCACGCGCGGCCTTCGAACGTCATGTCGCCGCGCTTGTACGTGAACGGATCGCGGCTGAGCAAGACCGTATGGCGCGTGCCGTCCGGCAGCGTGATGCGCACGACGCGGCCGGCGTCATCGAGCAGCTCAACCGAGGGCTGCTTGTCGTCTTCGTCGCGCACGGCGAACACCCAGGTCGCGCTCTGCCCGGACGGCATCGACCATTCGAGCAGCTTCGACTTGAACGGCTGACCCGCATAGTTGCTGGTCTTGCCAGTGTAGGGATGGATCTCGGGGAACGCGTCGAGCGTCTCGAACTCCACATTCTTCGGATACGCCATCACCAGGTCGCCGACCACGCCCTGCGGCGAGACAAGCGTCGCCCCGCCGGTGCCCACCTTCGCGCCCTCCTTCTGGTACGAGTGCATGCGCCAGACGGTGTCGCAATTGCTCTCGACGTTGTCGCGCACGACGAGGATGTCGGGATGAATGAACAGCACCTGCCGGTCGTAACCGTTGGTGAGCGCCACGGGGGTGGAGGCGCTCAGGTCGAGCTTCGGGTTGAAGGGGTAGCGGCATCGGGCGTTCACGTAGTCGTAACCGGCTTCCGGGTTGTACTGCTCGTCGCTGATCCACGGCGCGGCGTACTTGCACGGCAGTGTCCAGTTGGTGATGCCTTTCAACTCAATCTGCGTACCGCTGGCCGGGCCCTGCTTGAATGGGTTCCAGTACGTGCCGCCGGGCGGGCCGCCCCACGAACAGTCGCCGAAGAAGTGAACATTGCGACCCCAGAACCACAGCGATCCCTTGTCCTCGTGATGGTGTCCCCACGACTGGCCGGCGCGCAGCACGGCGAAGCTCTCGGGATACACCGGCTTGCCGACGATCGTGCCGCTGACCGGTTGGCCGTTGAACTCGCCCTTGAAAGCGCCGGTCATCGGAAAGCCGCTGTCACGATCGAAGTCGATGGTATAGGTCGCCTTGCCGCCTTTGACCCACTTGTCGTCGTTGATCTTCATCTCGATCTCAAGCCGCGTCATGCCCATCGCGGCGGACTGCTTGAGCGTTCCTTCGTGGTGCGCCTGGTTGTAGCCGAGCGCCTTACCGGTGACCTTCGTGCCGAACTGCAGCGGACCAGTCATCGGAATCAACAACTGCAATTCGCGGGGCGAACCCGGCTGGTCCTTCTTGCCCGCCACGATCAGTGCGTCCCGCATCTCGAGCGACACCGCCGAAGGCGCCTGGCCCGTGGCCCGCAGCACGGTGCCGTAGCCGCGCAGCCAGCGACTTTGCAGGTCGGGGCGCACCGGGCCCACGTTCTGCGGGGCCGCGCCGCCGTCCTCCTCGATCATCCACGCGAGATTGCTGACGATCTGCTGGATTTCGAGGTCGCGCGAGTCGGTGAACAGCCCGATGTGCTTGCCGAACCGCCCGGCGGGGCCGGTCCGGTGCAGACCGTGGTCGCCCACCGGCGGCACCACCCGCCCGCCGAACTCGGCATCGACCGGCGAATGCACATCGATGAAGAACTCGAGCATGCGCGCCAGCCGCACATCGTCGAGGAAGTTCCTGCGCCCCTCGCTGTTCTTCAGCGCTACGGCCAGCGGACCGACCACGCCCAGCGTATGCCCGGCGTAGCCGTGGCTTTCCTCCCAGCAGCCGCTCTCGGGGTAGACGTAGCGATCGAGCGCCATGTCGAAGCTCTCTTCGGCGTGATCAATGAAGCGTTGCGCCTCGGGATGGCCCATGTGGGCCAGGTCGACGCCGTGCTTGCAGACGTAGCGGTAGAGGTCGGCGTTGAAATTCATGTTCTCCATGCCCTGGTAGAAGGGGTTGATCGCTTCCGGATGCGTCCAGGGCAGCATGGCGCGGATGCCGGGGTAAGCCGAATCGTCGCTTGCCATGTAGGCGGTCATCGCCTTGGCGACCATGTCGTTGATGCCGCCGTCCGTCACGGACACCGGGCTGGTGATCTCGCCGTTCCAGCCGTCGCGGCGCGGCGACGCCCCGCGGATCTGACCGTTGGAGCCGTTGAAGTACTGGAGACCCGACCGACCGCCCGTGCCCTTGAGCACTGCCTGGGCCGGCCCGCCCGCCACGCTGTCGGTGTCGGGCTTCGTCTCTTCCGGTTTGACCGGCGCACCGCCGCTGTTCCACACCAGCGGCAGCTTGTTGAGTCGGTCCAGCGGCCAGACGCCTTCCTGCACGTGCGCCTTGGCGAAGAAGCTGTTGTCGCCGGAGCGCACGGCGAAGATCGCCCACTCGCGGTGGCCATCGACGATCCACGCCTCCATCGCGGGCCGGAGCTTCGCGCCGTTGAGTCCGACCACGCCGCGCGTCATGCGATCGCCGGGGACTTCCGGGCGGAGGTAGAGATCGACATGGTTGACCTTGGCCCGCGTCCAGCGGTCGGGACGAATGTAGAACGCACCCACAGCCGTGCTGTCGCCTTGCGGCGTGCACTGGCTCATGGTCTGCATGGTCGCGCCGCGCAGGGCGTACTCGAAGTCGGTGACCACCGGTTTGGCCGGCTTATCGCCCGGCTCGCGCATGCGGAAACCCTTGGGTTTGCGCGGTTCGCGCGGCTTGCTATTAAACTGCTTGGGGTCCTTCTTGTAGGCCGCCATGTCAGCTTCGTACTTCTTCATCGCCGCTTCGTAGGCGCGCGTCTCCTTCTGGTGCTTGCCCAGCTCCTGCTGATAGCGCTCGACGTAGTTCTGCCATCGCGCGACGTCGTCTTCATACTTCGAGCCCACCGCACTCATGTCCGGCTGCTTGAGGGCGATGGTCTCCTGCTTACCGCCGAAATAGTTGAATTGCGTCCAGATGACCATGCGGGCGAGCGCTTCCTGGCCGTCGATGCGCACGAAGTCGGCACAGGGGTTCTCCTCGGCGATGTGCCGCCAGCCGACAAGGTTCTGATCACCGGTGCGGAAGAAGCCGTCGACCCGCCAGTCGTTGTAGTTAAAGACGAACTTCGATGCGCCGCCGACATTGAAGTCCTCGACCAACTGGGCGTACGGCTTGCTCGCATACAGCCGCACGCGGCTGCGGTAGATTTTGCCGCCCTCGAAGCGGTACGTGATGGTCGATTGCCAGTAGATCGGGCCTTCGTCGACCTCGCAGTCGACGGACTCGACGCGGCGCATGGCGTCAAGATAGCCGTCGCCGACGGGCTCTTCGTCGCCGCGTGCGATGGCGACCACCGGTCCGGGAATGGTCAACGCGGACGCCGCGGGCGAAAAGCCGGCCGACCCGCTGGGAATCGTCGCCCGGATGATGCCGTTGCTGACGACGGTCACGGGGACGCCGCCGACTTCGCCCTTCCGGGTGCTGGTGATAGGCGACTTGGCCGCGGCCGCCGCCCGATCCAGCAGCGTCACCTCGTAAATGCGGTGCCGGTCCTCCGCACCGCCGGGCACCATCACCTTCTCTTCTCGCGCGTCATCGCCCTTGCCGACGGTGCGCGTGCTCTCGACGAAGGGGAAACTGACCAGCACCCACACCTTGGCGCGCTTCACCTTCGCGGCCGTGCCCTCGAGCACTTCCACCTGGCAGGGCACTGCCTTGCCTTCGGCTCGCACGCCGATCAGGTCGCGGCTGACCGGCTTGTCCAACTCGATGTCGAACGACACCGGCTCGCGGTCGTAGTTCATGCCGAAGTAGTCGTTCACGGCCACGCGCTTGATCACCTTCTCCGCCGTCACCACCTGCGCGGCAGCCAGCACGAAGAGCACGGCCAGCACGGTTCTGATTGCATTGTTCATTCGCATCTGTGTCACCCGTTGCTTCCTGGGTCAGACCGCCCCCTCACGGTCGCGGCTCGTTACCTTGCTTTGCTACTGATTCGCCTTCACGACCTGCTTGAATGCCCGCGGGATCGATCCATGGGAATCGCCCTTGCCCACCGCGGCGAAGCCGAGCTTGCGCGTGCCGACGCCGAGGTTCAGTTCGATCGTGACATGTCCCTCGTAGAGCGAGTCGCCGAGCATCCCGGCCGTGCGGGGATTGGGCGTCGAATCGCTCTTGGTTTCCGGCCCGAGGAAATGGCGGCTCTCCGGATCGCCGGGAAGCTGGCGGCGCTGCCAGAGTTGGATGCCCATGGTGTCCGCCCCCTCCCACTTCGTCACATCGCGGCACCAGAAGCCGGCCACGTCCTTCGACTTGTCTTCCGAGCTGAGCACGGCGATCGCGGCAGGCTGTGTCTGCGCCTCTACGTCCTCCACCTTCCCCGCCAGTGCCGGCGGAATGATGGTGACTTCCGGTTTGTCGTAGTAGCACGGCAGGTAGACGAAGGCGTGGTTCGTGCCGGCCATGTCCGTTGCGAAGGCCGCGCCGGGCTGCCAGTGATAGTAGCAGTCGAGGACGAAGAGATTGCGCGGCCCGAGATTGCTGGTCTCTTCCAGAAGGAGCACGCCGTCGCGCACGGTGAGCACCGCGCGATACGTCCCGCCGCCTTCGAACTCGTAGGACAGGGAGGTGACGCCGCCCTCATCGGTCGCGCCTCGGAACTTGAGCAGCCGCGGGTACGTTTCGAGGTACCCATGGCCGCGCCATGTGCCGTCCGGTCCGCGGAACGCGGCGATGGGTCCGGGCACGCTGTAGAGCGGCGCGCCGCCCTTCGGGGCGGTGTACTCGCCCGTGGGCACGCGCACCGCGCCGTCGCCGACCGTCAGTTCGGCCAACTCGATCGAGAAGGCCGGCGGGTCGCTCGGATCAGGCGAATTCTCCCCGCCGACGGGCGGCTCCAAATCCAACGGCGCCGTCTTTCGCGCCGCGGCCTGCCGTTCGCCCATCGCGCTGCAGGCCAGCAGCACCGCGGCGAAGACGGTGATCATCATTGCGCCAACCCTGGTCGCGCGGAAAAACGTGGTCTGGTTCCAGTGTGGATGTTTCATTGCGTGCATGTCCTCCTGCGGCCATCGGCTCCTCGCATCACCGCCCCGGCCGGGTGCGCCGAAGCCTCGGACGGCGTTCGATGTCTCAGTCGTCCTACCCCCGCAAATGTAACGACATTGTAATGTTGGCCGATCTCGGCCGATTTTTGAACCGATGAGCGTGTCGAGCGTTTAAATTGACGGGCGTGGCCGGCGCGGTGCGTCGTAGCCACTGCACGCCCGTGCGGGGTGCGCCCGCCGCCGTGTTTGGGGACGGAACCCATCAATGCCAGCCAACGACCTTTCGAGCCATCAAGGAGGCGTGTCGTGTCCAGATTACCCGTCGCATTGACTGTGACCATCCTTGCCTTCACCGTGCTCCTTCCAACAAGCCCGGGGTTCGCCGACGCCGGAGAAGACCTCACGAAAGGCCGCGCGGCGCTCGATGCGGGACAGCTTGATGAAGCTGTCAGGCTGCTCGAGTCGGCCGCGGAGGGCCTGCCTGATTCGGTCGAAGCCCAACTGGCCCTCGCCCGATGTTACCTGCGCGTGGGCGACCTCGAGAAGGCCCGGGCGGCCTACGCACGTGTGCTCAAGCTTTCGCCCGATCATCGCGAAGCCAAGCGCGTCATCGACGGACTGACCGGCGCCAAGGCGCGGTTCGACCAGAACCTGGCCGCGGCCGAGGCCCTGTTGGAGCTCGGCCAGCACCACGCGGCGCGGCGCATCGTCGCCGCTTTGACGCGCGAGGCTGCGCCCGATCAACAGATTCTCCTCGCCCGGTTGACGCTCGCCCGGATCGACCTGCTACGCAATCAACCTAACGACGCGTTGGCCGAGGCATTGCAACTGATCCAGGAGACGGACGATGCCGCGATCGCCGGTCCGGCGCACCTGGTCGCGGCGCTGGCCCTGCTGGCGGATGACGGGACCATCGAGGATCGGCTGCCCGCCATCGAATCTTATCTGAGGAAAGCGGGCAAGACGAAGTGGCAACCCTACGAGCGACTGGCGCAACTGTTGCTTGACGCACGAGCCACCGAGTACCAGAAGGTCATGCGGCTGACCGGTTCGGTGCGCGTCGCCCCCGGCTTGAGCACCGTGCATCCGTTCGTGCGGGACGGGTTGAACCGCGTATTGCAGCGCATCGCGGACACCGCCGCGCAGCGCGCGCAGGCCGGGGACCATACCGACGCAACGAGACTGGCCTGGGCGATGCTCAGCGAAAAGAACGCGCCGGATGCAAAGGCGGTGCTGAAGGACATCGACTTCGGGAAAGGGATGGAAGCCGACCCGAGTTGGCAGTTGCACGTGAAGCTTCGCGCCGCCCATCTGCTGACGGCGGCAGCCGCGGCGGAGTCCCAGCGGGAGGCGGACGATGCGACGCTCATCGGATACTGGATCGCGCATCGCGCCCTGCTGCCGCACGCCGCGGATCGCGAGTGCCTCAATCGCCTGCTCCAGCAGGTCGAGCAGTTGGCGTCGATGAGCCACCCGCGCCTGCACGTGGAAGGCCGGGCGCTCAGCCAAGCCGATGCGATCCAGCGGGCAATGATTCTTGACATTGCGGGCGCCACGTCGGAGCAGCGGGCCAACGCCGCACTGGCGCGGGCGGTGCGGCAACAGATCGAGCGCTACAAGGCGCAAGGCGATGTGACGACGGGCCTGGCGCAGTTCGTCGAAGTGGCGCGCGACAATGATCCGCTGACCTTCAGGCTGGTGAGCACGCTGGTGAACATGCCGGAGGGCGATGCGCATCGTGAGTTGCTGGCCTACCTTGCCGGCGAGTACGCGGAACTGGGACGCATCGCGTACGCGGAAGCGCAGGAGAGCATTTCGGCCACCGACGACGACATGTTGACGCAGCCGGACATGGTCGCGCTGGCCATCGAGCGAGCATTGGCCGACATCTATCCGCGCCGGCACAATGAGACGCGCGTCAACGGAATCATCGAGCGGTACGCCGCGGCGCAGAAATGGACGGCGGCGGAGACGGCGCTGTCGGTCTACTACCGGACGCCGGAAAGCCTCGAGTTTACCTGGGCGCGTGCGAATCTGACCGTGCGTCGTGTGGTGACCGAGGAAAACCAGTTGCTGACCGCCGGACGCAAGATTGACGACAAGCTGAACCCCGCGATTGTCAACGCGATCAAGCAGGTGGTTGCGGCCCTGGGCAAGCACCCCGCAGAGACCATGCGGATGCGGGTGATCCGCTTCATTCAGCCGATCAGCAGCCGATACGTTCAGCTTGACCGACTCGATCTGTCCGAACAGGTGATCGCCGCGGCGCGTGATGCGGGTAAAGGGCTTCCGGGCGCGCTGACGCTGGAGGACTGGGCGCTGTGGACGCGCATCCTGACGCTCGAGGGGCAGGCCCAGCAGGCCCTGGCGAAGGCGGCCGCGGAACTCAAGGGCGATGCGCGTGTCGCCCTCGACAAGCATCATCAGCAGGAGTTGGCCCTGCTGCGCGAGTTGCTCAGGCAGCATCCCGAATCCGACCAGGCGCCGCACGCGATCGAGCAGGTGTTGCGCATCGTCAGGACTTACGAGCGGTACGCTTCATTTGAAGTCGCCCAGGGCGTGCTCAATGACTTCCTGAAGGCTTTCCCCGAACTGGCTAAGGGCGAGCGCCTGGCCTATCGCGTGGTGGAGTTGGCCCTGGCCAAGGCGCAGCACGCGTTCGCCGCCGAGCAGGCGAAGCTCAAGCCCGGCGAGAAGCCCGTAGCGCTCAGCGAGGAGTACAAGGAAGCGATCAAGGCGATTGATGCGTTCCTCGAAGCGCATCGCCAGGGCATGCGTGCGCCGAGCGCTGAGGACCAGTTGCTCGAGGTTGCCCGGGTGTACGGCCGGGTGGGCGCGTGGGGTGTCAGCCGCACCGTGCTGGATGCCTATGCGAAGGCGATGACTGATCACCGCCTGCCGGCGCACCTGGACTTGCTGCGTGCGGCGACATACCTGGGCGAACTGGATGGCGAGCATGGCCTGTCGCTGTTGCAGCCGTTGCCGCGCCAGGCGCCGCAGCCGATCGGCGTCTGGCGGGCGATCGACGGACTGGATGGCGGAGGCACGCTGAGCCTGGCCGACGGTCGTGTCGATCCACGGGGGCGGACCTGGGACGATAAGCTTGATGAATATGCCGAACGGCGCAATGGTCGTCAGCCGCGCCCGACCGCCGGGGCGATACGCGAACCGATGCAGCAGGGACAGCAGTCCCAGGGCAGCCAGGCCGGTCACGGCCAGCCCGGCGGCGCCCAGAGCGGCCCGGCCAATCGATACTACGAACAGCCGGACCCGGCCTCGATGCCTGACGAAGTCGACGCCCCGAGCGCCACTTCTCTGGCGATGATCCGTCAGGCCGAATCGCGGCAGATGCAGCGGCTGGCCCTGCTGGAACAGCGGGCGCGGCGACAAGCGAAGGACCAGCAGGCGCAGGGCCATGCACAGATCACGCTGCCTTCCGGTTCGGTGCTCAGCGAAGAGGAGATGAAACGCCAGGACACCGCGGTCGACAAGGCGTACGCCATTCTTCTGAAATTGGCGCAGAGCGAGGACGACGCCCAGCGCGCCATCGCCGCCAAGGCGCGCGGCGAGATCCTGTGGATGGTGGGATTCCTCGAGGGCCAGCAACGCGCCGACGCAGCCATCGCGCTCATCGAGCGGTTCCTGAAGGACGTGCCGACCGATCCGGCCCGCGTGGCACTGGCTTACCGCGCCATCGAGGACCGGCTCAAGTGGGCCAATCGCCTGCGGCCGGATGAGAAAGTCACCCAGAAGTGGCTGGATGAGCGGCATGAACTGTTCGAAGCCGCGCGGCGGGAGATCGATCAGTTCATCAAGCAATACGAAGATATCGAGAATCAGAAGCACCTCGTCCAGCAGGCGCGGATGCTGAAGGTGGAAAGTTTCCTCACCGAATCGCAGCGGGCGGCGATGGTCAGCAGCGTACGGGCCGGCGGGCTGAAGGTGCGGGCGGCCGAGCAACTGCTGGCGATTCGCCAAGCCGACCCGGCTCACAACGCCAACCACGGCATGCCCACTCGCGTGTATCAGCTTGCCGCTGAACTGGCCGGCATCGGCCAACGTGAAATGGCGATCTACCTGTACAGCCAGGTCACCACCCACTTCCCGACCGACCACGTGGCCAACGAGTCGGTATTGCGCATTGCCGAACTCTACGCGACAAACCTGGCCTCGCCCCTGCAGGCGGTCGAGGCGTACCAGGAGTACCTGTCGCTGACGGGCAACAACGTCTCGAATTACATCTTCAGCATCGCCGAGCAACTGGCCGGCCAGAAGCGCTACGTCGAGGCGCTGCATGTTTACGCCGTGTTTGTCGACAGTTTCCCGACCGACCCGCGCGCCCCCCAGGCGCTGCTGGCGATCGGCCGCACGCACCAGGCGAATGAGAGCTGGCTTGACGCGATCAAGGCGTACGACCGCATCCTCAACGAGTACAAGGATCACTCGCTGATCGCCGATACGCAGTTGGCCATCGCGGAATGCCGGATCAACCTGAGCCAGTGGTACGAAGCGCGGCGCCTGTACGAATCGTTCCTGCGCAAGTACTCGAACGACACGCAGGCCGCGATGGCGCGCAGCCGCATCGAGATCCTCAAGAGCCTCGACCGCTACCAGAAGCTGCTGACGGACAAGGAGGTGACGCGCAACAAGGATGACGCCCAGTTCCAGATCGGCCGCATCGTGCTCGAACGGCTGAACAACCGCGTCAAAGCCATCGAGGAATTCGATAAAGTCGTGAAGGCGTATCCGGAAAGCGAACTGGCGGACAACGCTCAACTCGAGATCGGCAAGGCGCTGCTGGCCCTTGGCCGGCTGACCGAAGCGCGCGAGGCGCTGCTGAAGGTGTCGAACTACACGAGCAGCCCGCTGGCGGACAATGCCCTCTACCTGATCGCACAGAGCTACGAGAACGAAGCGGTGCAACTGGCCAGCGCCGACACGGCGACGGCCAACAAGAAGCTGGTCATGGCCAAGCAGGAGGAGGCGTACCGCAATGTCCAGGCGGCGCAGATCATGAACGAGTCGCGCCTGCAGGCCCGCCGCAAGGAGCTTTCCCAGATGGGCGGCAAGGGCAAGGACATACTCGAACTCGAGGACGCCTACGCCAATTTCCGCTACAACGGCGGCGACAACACGATCGGCCAGTACGCCCGCATCGCCCAACTGCAGACCGAGAAGGAAACCGCGCTGCAGGCGGCCAATCGGCAGGACCGCATCAATGAGGCCTACCGCGCGGCAGTGGACATGTACCTGCGCGCCGCCACCAACTACCCGCTGGGTGAACAGACGGCCAACTCGCTGCTCAGCGCGGCGCAGATTCTCGAAACCAAGCTCAAGGACAACGAGCGGGCGATGCAGACCTACATCCGCATCGTGAAGTTCTTCCCCTCGTCGCCCGTGGCCGAGGACGCGGCGTGGAAGGTCGCGCAGTTCCACGAGCGCCAGCGCGATTACGAGGCGGCCGTGGACGCCTACCGCGACTTCATCCGCAAGTACCCCTCCAGCTCGCGGGTGCCCGACGCCCAGTTCGCGATGGCCGAATCGCTCGAACAGCTCGGTCGCTGGGTTGAGGCGATGGATGCGTACGAGGTCTTCCGCGAGCGCTTCACGCAGCACCCGAAGGCGGACCTGGCGCAGGAGCAGATCAACTGGATCAAGGCGTACCGCAAGTGACGCGGCGAATCATAACCGGCGACGCGCGCGGATGAACCGAAGCAATTGAGACACACAACACCCCACCTGGGAGTGACCGACCGATGAAACGGATCAGCATGACAGTTCTGGCTCTAACGTTGATGTTTCTCCTGTCGCCGACGGCACCGGCCCAGACAACCGACGACGCGCCGGACGAGGCTGGCGCGGACGGGGCGGTTGCCGAAGCGAAGGCCGCGCCGGCCAAGGTGTCGGACGAGGATGCGAAGAAGGCCGCCGAACTCTACGAAGGGGGGCGCCGGCTTTACTTCCAGGGCAAGTACGAGAACGCGATCAAGCAGCTTGCCGACGCGGCGACGACCGACCCGACCAAGAGCAGCTACAAGCTGCTGCTCGCGAAGGCCCAGCGCCAGGCCGGGCATCCGGATGACGCGATCAATGCGCTGAGCGACATCCTCGAAGCGAACCCCGAGCACGTCGAGGCAGCCATCGCCCTCTCGGAACTGGTCACGCCGGAGAAGCAGCCGCAGCGGGTGATCGCCGTGCTTGAACCGCTGCTCAAGTACAAGACCGACTACCCGCTCTACCATCTGCTGGCGCAGGCGTACTACCAGCGCGCATCGACGCTCGAGGAGCCGGACGACATCAAGGATGCGACCGACAAGGCGCGCCAGTACTACGAGGAAGCAACGCGGCTGAATCCGCGCAGCGCGGACGATCACTACCAACTCGGTAACATCTACCTGTCGCAGAAGCAGTTCGCCCGGGCCGCCACGGCCTATGAGCGCGCGGGCGAACTCGGGATCGACACGCCGGCCTATCATTTCAAGCTTGCGACGGTGTACTACAACCTGCGCAATTACCTCGGCCGCATCACCACGGCCGAGGTCATCGGCGGGAAGGTCGGGCAGATCACGCCCAACCGGCAGTTGCTGATCGATCCCGTACCGGGCCGGAAGGACCAGTTCTACGTCGCCGAGCGGCGCTCGGCGATCTACCAGGTCTTCAAGGCCGAAGCCCTGGGCATCGAGATGAACGAACTGCAGTTCCTCAAGGCCAACATCTGGCAGAGTGCGCGGCGTTACGAGAAGGCGGACGATATCTACAAGGGCATGCAGAAGAAGATCAAGGAAGAGGATACGGGCCTGTTCTGGTTCTACTGGGCCCGTACGGCCTTGGGACTGGGCGACCTGGAAACCTACCTCGATCGCCTGGACAAGGCCATCAAAGCGCAGCCGGAGGTGTACGAGCCCACGCTCGCCGACGCCTACGTGACCGTCGCCACGCGCTATCACCAGCGCGGCGAGTATGACAAGTACATCAGCTTCCTCACCAAGGCGGTGGAAACCAACCCCCTTTCCGCCCGCCTGCACCTGACGCTGGGCGACGCCTACTGGCAGGCCAACGACAAAGACAAGGCCATCGAGCAGTACGAACTCGTCCTGGAACTGCAACCGGACCACGGCCGGCGCGTGCAACTGCTCAATCGTATTCGCGGCCAGGAAAACGATGCCTAGCTGGCAAAGCCGAGCCGGTCTGTCGTCTGATGACATGGACGACGACACGACATGCCCCACACGGCATGAGACGCTCCGTGCGGCTCATGTGAAACCGATCGCCCCGCCGTTGATCCCCGGCGGGGCATCGCTTCGGCGCGGCGGGCGCGTCATCCTCCCGGCAATAGCGCCGCGCCGCAACACGTCTGACCTGCGTGCCCGACCGATCCATGCCCGCCACTTCGTTTCGCCGCCTGCCGCTCGGGCTGCTGCCCTTCGTTGGCCTCTGCGCAGTCGCACTCGCTGCGCCGTCGGCGTCGGGGCCCTGCCCCGGCGGCTATCGTGGGCCGCAGCGCAACGGCATCTATCCCGCGTCCGACCTCGCTGCGCGCTGGCCGGACACCGGGCCGACCATGCTCTGGAAGCGAGACGGCAACGGACAGGGCTGGCTGTCGCCGGCCGTTGCCGATGGCAAGGTGTATGTGCTGGGCAGTCGCGGAGGCAAGGGCTACCTGACGTGCTACACGCTCACGGGCGAGCGCCTCTTTCAGCGCGCGTTCGGGCCCGCGTTTGAGCGGCGCTATCCCGGCTGCCGGTCGGCGGTGGAGGTGGCGGAGGGCCGAGCCTACTTCGCCAGCGGCCTGGGCGTGATCTACTGCCTTGACGCGAACACGGGGGCGGTGATCTGGTCGATCGATACGGTTGCGGACCTCGGCAACAACCCGTCGAACTGGGGTTACAACGTGACGCCGCTGGTGGTGGACGGCAAGGTAATCTTCTCACTGTCCGGGGCGGAGAAGCAGACCATCGCGGTGGACGCCGCGACAGGCCATGAGGTCTGGGCGGCCGCGCCGCTCGATTACAAGATGGGCGACGCCTCGCCGATCGCGGTACGTTGCGAGGACCGCACGATCGTGATCGAGACATTCCAACAGGCCACCGTCGCGCGTGATGCGCGCGACGGCAAGCTGCTCTGGCAGCACACGCCGGCCGGACACACGCAGATGACGCCGGTCCACGCCGACGGCCACCTGCTGGTGCGCGAAGGCAACGGGGTCGCGATGCTCAAGCTGAGCGATGACGGCACCGCGGTGCATAGGCTGTGGAGCGGACCGCGTGTCGATGATGTCAGCCAGGCGGTGATTCTGCGTGACACGCTGTTCGTCATCACGCGCCCGGTGTGGCGTCATAACCGGGTGGTGGTGGCGGCGAACGGCCGCACATTCGCGCTCACCGGCCGCAAGCGCTATTGGTTCCTGCAGGCGTGGGATGTACGAACCGGAGCGGTGCTGAAATCCGAGCGGGTGTACAGCGATGGTTCGCTGTGGGCGGCCGACGGCATGCTCTACGTGCTCGAAGGCGGACAGGGCGCGGGACCACGGCATGCAAGGCCCAGCACACGCATCTGGCTTGCACAACCGGCAGCAACGGGATTCGTCGTGCAGTCGCGCTTCAGTCCGGCGCAGGGCGAGCGGCAGGCATGGGCCAACGGGGCGATCGCCGGCGGCCGCATGTTCTATCGACATGGTGACGTCATCGCCACGTACGATCTGAGGGCACAGGGGCCACCTACGGTGGAAGGGCATCGTACGACGACAGTGCCCGAATGAACTCGCCAGCGTGCGCCGCTTTCGTGAGATGGGCGAGCGCCACCGGTCGTCCGCCCGCCCCATCTCAACCGGTACTCACGCGGCGATCATCTGCCCACTGGGCATCATGTCGTCCGGCGGCGCCATACCGTGTTCGAGGCGGTACTGCTTGCGCTTGCACTCGTTCATCTTGTCGCCCTTGCAGTACCGGGCGATGAAGCCCTGGCAGGCAGCCGCCTTCGATGACTGATACTTCTTGAAGAAACCGCACTTCGCCAGCAATTCGCACTCCTGAGCCATTGTGGATCCCCCTCATAGCGCTTGAGCGATGCATGCAATACCGGCAGGGACCTCGCTCATCGACCCATGCCGACAACAGGTGATACTCGACGTTCGCCAGAACCGTGAACGTTGCGTCCGCGGTCGCCCGCGCCATCCGTGAACCCCCGAGGGGCAATCACCTTCGAGCAATAATCATGAAGGCGATTGCCATAATCCCCATACGTGATGCTCGGCAATCCAACGCCGAGAGATAAGCGCTCCCAAGACGAAATAGCACGAAACGAAAACCTGCAAAAGCGACGGTGTGAATGTGGCATTACGCAGGGCGGATCTAATCCGCACTGCGATTGTGCTTCTCCGCATTGCCGCAGCCACCTTCGCCCGACGGCCGCACGTGCGGCTGGGCAATGTCGCTGATGCCCTTGTGCGCGTAGGGGTCGCGCCCGGCGATCATCACGATGTCACGGTAGTCGTGCTTCGCCACGGCGATACCTTCGTCGGGACCGAACCAGGGCAGCAGCGAACTGGCGGACATGTAGTGGTTCACGAGTGTGCGGCGGTAACCGCCCGAGGCGCGGTTCGGCAGTGACCGGTGCAGCAGATAGCCGTTGAAGAAGACGATGCTCCCCCGCCGTACTTCCACCGGCACCGCGTCGTCATCCGTATACGGGAACCCAACGGACTCCTCGGCACAGTCGAATCGCGTATCACCGTGTACGTGCTGATCCCAGAGGATACCGTGCTTTTGCGAGCCCGGAATCACCCACAGGCAGCCGTTCTCGACCGTGGCGTCGTCCAGCGCGATCCAGCCTCCGGTCAGCGAGCGATCGCGCGTGGGAATGTAGTCCTCGTCCTGATGCCAGGCCTGCCCGGGCTTGCCGGCCGCCTTGATGAAAAGCATCGACTGCATGCACTTCACGTCGGGACCGATCACGGATGTCAGCACCTCCACCATCGGGGGATCCGCCAGATGATCGAGCATCACCTGTGAGATCTTGTGCGGGAAATGGATGCACAGGTACTGTCGCAGCACTTCGTCATCCGACTGGCCATCATGCGGACCAGCCCAGCCGCGGAACGCACCGTACTCGCCGCGGCAGATCTTCGCGGCGTCTTCGTTGATCGCGTCCACCTCGTCCGGTGTGATGGCGTCCTCGGCCACCAGGTAGCCATGCTCGTGATAGAACGCCACCGCCTCCGGCGTCATGAACCCCGGCTTCGACGCCTCTACTCGACCATCGGTCAACGAAGCGGCTGCAACTGAACTGCACATGCGATATCACTCCCAGAGGAACACGCGGATGCACAACGACGCGACCACTTCGCGCACTGCCGATTATTCGCGGTCCCGGGGCGCAAGTCGAGCAGGATGGACGCGAATCAATGGCGTCCGACAGAAGATGCACAACGCCTTTGACTTCCGGTGGCTACTCGCTTGCCTTCTTATCCTCACCCGGCGTCTGCGGGCCGGGGCCTTCGCCGGTGTGTTGCGGCTCGCGATCCCCAAGTGGCCGGATACGAATGTTGCGGTACCAAACCGGGTTGCCGTGGTCCTGCAGCGCGAGGTAGCCTTCGCGGGCCAGATCGCGATAGGCGTACTTGAACTTGTTCTTCGTGCCGTCCGGGTTCCTGCCGGCTTCGGTCCACCTTTCCAGGTTGATCTCGTTGATGACCTCGCCGTTGAGTTCGACGCTGATGATGTTGTCGCGTGCGGTGACAATCATGTGGTTCCACTGCCCGGCCGGACGCATCGTGTTCTTGCTCGGCGGTTGAATGTCATAGATCGCGCCGCAATCGTGCTTCCCGGGCTTGTCCTTGCCGGCCGAGTCGAGCACCTGCACCTCGATGCCCGTGTGCAGCCAGTTGCGACGACTGTCGGTGCGGATGAAGACCCCGCTGTTGGTGCGCTTGGCGACCTTGAATTCCAGGTCAAGCACGAAGTCGCAGTACCGCCGCTTCGACCAGATGAACCCCGCCTTGCCCGCGCGATAGAGCGCGCCGTCTTCATCGATCACCCAGCCGCCCTTCTTGTAGTCCCAAGCGTCCAGGTTGCTACCGTCGAAGAGCACCTCATAGCCGTCCTCGCCGATGCGCGGCGTGTAGCCCCATCGCTTCGCCAGCGCCTCGGTATCGACCTGAGGCGACGCCTCGCTGGGCGTCGCGTCGGCCTCGAGATCCCCCAGGGCGAACTGGATGCCCGCCAGGTAATGCGCCATCACCGCCGGCGTCATGAACACGCTGTCACGATGGCCCAGCGAGCAGTAAAACACGCGGCCCTTGCCGTAGGTCTTCACCCAACTGACGGCGAAGTCGCCATCCTTGCGCTTGATGCCGCGCTTCTTCATGTTCGTGTTATCAACATCGAGCTTCAACAACACGCGCAGGTTGCGTCGGGAGTACGGCTCGCGGAACTGGTAGATCTCGTCGGTAATCTTGAAATCCTGCCCGTTGAACGCGGCGTTGATCGGATGATCAGGTTCCTCGACCTTGATGCCCACGGATTCATGCCACGGGTGGCCGTGGAAGTACCCGCCGATCATCTGCCCGTACTCAGCCCACTTGTAGTTGCAGTCCGTCGCGGCATGGATACCCACGAGGCCCTTGCCGCCGCGCACGAAGTCGAGCAGGCTTTGCTTGAGCATCTCCGATCGCGCAACCGCGGCCTTGCGCTTTGCCTCGTCCATCTTCCCCAGCGCTTTTTTGTCCGGCATGAACAGTTCACCGGTCGTGTTGTTCATGATCACCGCGTCGAACCGCGCCAGCGATTGCGGCTCAAACACGCTGATGTCATTGCTGAGCGTCACCTCGAACGCCCCGGTCTTCTCGCCGAGGGCCTGCATCGCGAGGTTGGCCGCGGGGATCACGCCGTGGCGGAAGCCCTTGGTGAGGTAGAAAACGAGCACTTGACGCGGCTGCTTGGGCTTGGCGGGGGCCGCATCCGGCGCGGCCTTGCGGATCGCCTCGGCTTTCTTCTCGTCCACCCCCTTCGTCTGCCCCCACACCGGCGCGGCACATGCCAGAATCACCATCGCCAGAATCGCTGTTGCCCATTTGCCCATCGATATGCTCCTTGTAGTTCAAACCACCAGCCGCAAGGTCGAACGCCCAACATCCCGCCCTGTTGCGGCAGGCCCCCCTACATTGTCAACGGCTTCGCAAGGCGGCTTCGAACGATCCGAACAGCCGCAGGTCGACCCCCTCCGCTGTACTCGCCGCGACGGCCGCGCCGATTCCTTCGTGCGTTCCGCAATATGCGTCAATCTCGGCCTCTGACATCACCATGAACGCCGTGGAAAGCGCATCGGCCATCGCGGCCGATGGCGCCAATGCCCACGCCGCGACGTGCAGCCTGGCGGGCCGACCGTTGCGCGGGTCGATGATGTGTTCACCGTGCAGCCGCGCGGCTGACCCGCTCAAGGCCCCGCCCGTCAGGCGCACGTCGCCCAGCGCCTTGCGCGGGTCAAGCGGATCACGAAGCCCCGCGCGCCAGGGGCGCGACGGCCCTTCCGCGCCGCGCGTTAGCACCGTCGACTGCCCGCTGTGCAGCATCCAGTCGCTCACCTCCCAACGCGCCAGCACCTGCCCCGCCTCGTCCAGCGCGAAGCCTTTGCCGATGCCTCCCAGATCCACCCGCATCCCGTCCACGCGTACGCCGATAGCCTGGAAGTCGCGGCTGATCTCGATCCCCTCCATGCCAACAACGGCGCGACCTCGCTCCGCGCCGCCCGTCAAGGCGCCGACGGTCGCGTCGAACGCGCCGTTCGTGTCCCGATGAAGACGCTCAGCCGTCTCCATGCATGCCAGACACTCCGGCCCGACACGCACCCACTGCCCCGCCTCCGCCGCGTTGATGCGAGACACGTCGGAATCCGCCCGGTAGCGGCTCAGTTCGTTCTCGATCTCGTCAATACGTCTGAAGACCTCGTGTGCGATCTGATCCAATTGCCGACCTTCCGCAGCGACCAGCCCGAAGTGACATGCCATCGCCGGATGCAGCAGGTGCGCGTATGACGCGTCACCGGGCAAAGCGGGGCTGAGCGGCGCACCGCCGCGCATGGCATCGGTCATGACCCACCTCCGCGGCGTTCACGATCCAATTCGCTCTGACGCTGGCGCATGTACCGATCCCACAGCGGTTGCTCGATGAACACCGTCACACCGACACCATGGCGCAGCATGCCGATGGAGGGGACGTAGCCGTCGAATGACTGGCCGCGCCGGTCCATTGCCTCGAGCATTGCATCCTCGATGACCAACACGGGCACCCCGCGCACCTCCTCCGGCGGCCGGTCGTACCAGCCCACACGCTCCATTCGACGCAGATACCACGGCAGCGGCCAGTAGTTGCCGGCCACGACGTACACCGGCATCGCTTGCCCGTCAGGATGCAGTGATGCGAGATGCTCAACCAATGCAGCCTGTCGGAAGACGCTGTACGTCGGATGGGCGTAAACGTATGGATTTGTCCAGTCCCCTTCCCAGCGCGGCTGCAGCATCTGGTGCGACTGCCATCCAAGATGCGCCACGCCCGCCGCGATCGCCAGTGCCGGCAACGACTTGAGCACACGGGTCGGCGTCACCCGCACGAGCGCCGCCGCGCCCAGGCCGGCTAGAAGCACCAGCCCATGCAGGAACGTCAGCGCCGACCACGGCGTCTTGTAGGGGATCGCCGAGTACACCACGACAAGGCAAACCGTGAAGAACGCGAGGAAGCGACCAAACGCCGCGTGCTGGTCTTTCATGCCCCATCGGCCGAGAGACATCACGATGCCGGCCGCGCCAAGCACGAAGATCACTGCCTCGGTCCACAGCGGCGCCTGCGGATGCCGCGGCAAGAGAAACACCTCGAAGTAGTAGTGCCATGGCTGCAAATGGATGCTTTCACCCGCCCGATCCAGGTATACGCCGTAGCAGAGCACTGAATCGAGCGGCCCGCGCCAGTGCGTAAAGAAACTGGAGAAGAAAACCACCGATACCACCATCGCCACCACCCCGGACAAGACGATCACCCACCATCGCCGAGCGAGTGCCGCGTCCGATCGTTCACCGTGCACCCATCGTCCCCACAACCAGGCGCCGGTCACGCCGAACGCCATCGCCGCGTACGAAATGATGCACGTCTCTTTCGTCGCATGCATCATCCCGAGACACGCACCCGCGGCCAGGGCCCACGCGACCCGCCTGCTTTGCACGTACCGCCAGCCGCAAGCAATCGCGGCGAAGGTGAACGCCACGAGGAGCATCTCATGGATGTAGTACCGACCGAAGAAGACGAAAGCCGGCGACAACGCCACAATCAATGCCACAACCACCGCTCCCCGTCGCGATAGCCCGTCGCCGACGAGCAACGTCAAGAGCACCAGCGACACAGCGAACACCACCGGCACGCGGCGATACATCGGTTCTTCGAACGCAAGCCAGTCAACCGCGCCGTCAAGCCACGCGGCCGGAAGCGTGAGGTAGTACAGCGTCGGCCCGTGGTACTGGGCAGGATCGTAGGTGTACCGGCCTCGTTCGTAGAGTGGACGAAACTTGTCCGCGTTGATCGCCTCGTCACCATGAAACGGCCGCTGATCGAGGCGCGGCAGGCGCAGCGCCAATGCCCCGGCCGCGATCAGCAACACCCCCGCGACCCATAGTACTTTGCCCGCCATCTACCCGCCTTTCATTCAGGCAGGCCCCATACCTCGATCTCAAGCAACTGGTTGCTGAATTCGTTATCCACTGTCCCCGCCTGGTGCGATCGCACGTAAAGCGCCCGCACGCCGTTCGCCGGTATGACGCGGCCGAAATGCGTTTCCCAGTAGTACTTGTCCGTGCCGACACCCAGCCCCGCGCTGTTGTCGTGATCGTTGTTGTAAAGCGTGGTGACGCCATCCTCGAAGTCCGGATCGTTCGACACCTCGACGATCACATCGTGAAAGACCGTGCGCTGGCCGTCGAAGTCGTGCCAGACGGCGATGGCGTAGATCGCGTGCGGCTTGCCCAGATCAATGCGGATCCACTGCGGCCCGGTGGGCAGCGCCAGTTTCTCGTCCACCCGCGCGTTCTTCTTTCCGTCCACCGCGACTTCCGGGCCGCCCGCGTTCCACGGTTCACCACTGGTCGCCACCGGCTTCTTCAACGCCAGGTTCTCCACGCCTTCCGGCACTTCCGGTATCGGCGGCGGGCCCTTCGGCGGCTTCTCCATCAGGGCCTTGTACTTCGGATGGACATCCTTGGGCGTCTCCTTGTAGACCGGCTCGGGGAACTCCAGCCGCAGCTTTGTGAGAGGCGCGCCGTCGCCGTTCGTTGTGCGCTCCGTACCGGTTGCGTTGGGACTCGCGCCATCTGAGTTGCCGTCTCCATCAGGAGCTGCTTCACCGCAACCGAACGCGAGCAGACCCGCCAGAATCGATACCAGAAGAACTGTGCCACTTCGCATCTGGATGTTCCTGTAACAGTTGTTCGAACGCCGATCCGGTTCGTCGCTATTCTACACGGCGTCCCGCCAGCAGACTCAGGCCATACAGCAGCCAGAGAACCACGAACGCCGCGCTCGACCACCGGTGAACGGCCACGAGCCACACGTGTGAATCCGCGGCGAATACGGTGGTCATGCACGCCAGGATCGCCCCGACCGTCACCACGCCGGTCGACGCCATCAGCCAGAACAGCGCTTTCTGCCCGCCGCTGTACCGCTGGCCGCTGCCGGTGGCGAACGCGTTGTCATGGGACCGCAGCAGCACCACGACCAGCAGGCCGACGAGGAAGGCGGGGGCGATCGCCACGTGGAGCCAGAGCATGTTGCCGCTCAGCGATCCGATGCCGTCGCGGAGAATCGGCCATCCCGCGGTCGCCGCACCGCCGAGGGTCCCAACCAGCAGGATGACACCCGCGAAACGCTCAAGCCACCGGCGCGTGAAACGCCGCCGCACGACCTCCGACCATTGCGTATCGGCCCGCGGTCCGCGCACGGTGCCCAGTCCCGCCGCCACGCCGCGCACGCCAAGCAGCCCATGCGCCACTACGATCACGAGCAGCACCGCGAATCCCCCGATCGCCGCGAATTTGAAGACGTCGCGCAACTCATACGACCACGCCCATCGCGTCAACTCCGCGCGCTCCGCGCCGAGCAACTCGTACTGCGCCACCGGCTGGAGCCGCCCACTGACGCCCCCCACCCTCGCGAAGTACATCGGCGCGTTCTTGCCGTGGCAATCCGTGCAGCCGCGAACGCCCAATGACTGCGAAGCCGGTCGCACGTCATGCCCCATGGCCCACGCGTACGGCCGCGCGCCCTCGTGCGTCTCGCGCACGAGCTCTCCGGCGTCAAGCCGATGCGCGAAGCCCTGCGCGACGTACACGCATCGATCGCCGGTGGCGGCCAGTTGGGATAGGATGGCGATGATCTGCTCGTCGGTCAGCGGCGCGCCGTCCAGGTGCTTCTGCCTGCCGCGCGGCGTCGCGCGAGCGGCGGCCTGCACCTGGGCGAGCGGCAATGGCCGGATCGCGCCGTCGCCGCCAACCTTCCCGAAGAAAGCAGGCCAGGTCATGCGGTGCGGCGCGATGCGTCCGTCGTGTGCCTGCCGCAGGAACACGGGCGCCTCCACGTGCGGCCGGTCAGAGGCCTGCCGCTCGCGGCTGGCCAGGCCCAGACCGTGGGCGAGCGATGTCTGTACACCCAGTGTCGCTTCGCCCGGCCAGGGCCCGGCGTGGCAAGCGGTGCAGGTGAGTTTCTCAAAGTGCACCGGCGGCAGCCCGCGATGCAACGGACGCGGCGCGCCGAGGCGGCCGCCTTGCGCCAGTTCCGCTTCCTTCGCGGTCTCATCGCCGAGATGGCACCCCGTGCAGGAAAGCGTCTTCACCTGCGCACTCGACGCGGCCAACGGCTCGCCGCGGTAGCCGCGCACCATCATGTGATCAATGCCGTGCCGGTGGCAGTCGACGCAGGTCATGCCTGCCCGGAGGTGAACGTCGCCATCGACATGCCATTCCGGCGGCGCGGTGGGCGCTGCCTCGCCCGTGGTGTGGCAGTAGTAGCACTGATCCGCCGACGGCTTGCCGGTGATGTCCATCACTGCCCGTCCGCGCAGGTCAAACCGCCGCGCGTCGTACTGCATCGGCAGCGACGGTTCTTTCGCCGCCGCCAACGGATCGAACATGTCGGCATCGTCCGCTTCCGCCATCCGCGAAGCCGCGCCGTTGACCACGCCGAACCCGGCGGCCACCATGGGCGCCCATCGGTAATTCTCCTTCCCCAACTGGTCCGCGCGGTCTTCGAAGTCATAGGTCCGATCGGCCGTGTGGCAGACCATGCAGTCGATTTCGAGCCGACCCGACTGCTTCCACCGCGCTTCGGCGTCGGTCGTGTCCGCGTCGATGACTTCGTATGAAGAATCGAGCGCGCCCGGGAAGTGCCTTCCGAACCGGTTGACGAACTGCCACGTCGAAACGTTGACGTCGCGCGGGCGCCACGTGTCTCGCCAGCCGCGATAGGACAGCGGCAATTGTGTGCCGGTCAGGTGATCGATAAGGAACCACGGCTCCCCGGGCCGGCCGGCTTCGCCGTGCCCGGTCATCGCCCCGAAGTGCCGGCCCGTGCCGATCTGCCCGACGTCGTGGCACTTGCCGCACGTCATCGCCGTGGCGTACGGCTCCGCGTTGCGCGCTTCCGGATCGATCGCCACGCCCTTGCGGTCGTAGAGCGTGATACGATGCACATACACCGACCGGCCGCCGGTCGAAAGCGTGTCGACCGCGTCGCCGTGTGCCGCGGCGTCTGTGGCCGTTGCCGACGCGTCGTCGCCGCACGTCACAGCACCACCGATCAGCACCAGCGTCAACACGACACACCACTTCAGCACAGGCAGGCTCCATTCCCGCATCCCACGCCCTCGCTGTCGTTGCGTCACGACACGCGGAACTGCTCCGGTTTCAGATCGATCTGGCGCTTCGCTTCGACCGCCTCATTGGCCGTGAGTACGGCCACCGCCGTCTCATACGCGATCTCCGGCGGACACGAGAGCTTGTTCTTCCTCGGATCGCGCACCGCATCGAAGAAGTTCTCAAGGTGAAGCTGGTGGATGGGCTTGTTCAGTTCGTTCAGCAGTTTCTCGGCCTCCGGCGTCTTCCCGCCGGCGGCGGTGAGGGTCTCGCCGATCTTCAGCTCGATCGCCTCGCGGCCGTTCTTCGTGACCGTCTCGGACTTGTCCTCCCAGTCGCGCCGCTTGGTGACGGTCGGCTCGCGGAAGAAGTGGCCGATCTCGGTGTTCTCGGAGACGACGAGGCTGCCGCCGTCGCCCATGAACGTTTCGTAGTAACCGCCATGGCTGGTGGTGTTGAGCACCTGGTAGAAACCGCGCACCGTTTGCTTTTCGCCGTCCTGTTCGGTGTCGAAGGTGTAGAGCGACAGCACATTGTCAAACCAGTCGCGGCCCTTCTCCTTGTAGTAGTCGATGCCGCCGGTTGCCATCACGGCGCTGGGTGTGGCCTGGAGGAACCAGAGGAAGACATCCACCTGGTGCGAGCCGAGGTCGGCCATCGGTCCGCCGGACAGGTGGCGGTACCAGCGCCAGTTGGCCAGTTGCTCCATGCTTTCGTAACCGTACTTCTTGAGCCGCGCCTCGGTGAGCGCGTATTTCTCGGGGAAGCCCACATCGAGGCGCTGGTGCCGGTTCCACTGGCCCTGCACGTGCGTAATGCGACCGAGCACCTTGTCCTTCTCAATGAGCTTGAGCGCATGCCAGTAGCGCGGGTTGCTGCGTCGCTGGTGACCGATCTGCAGCAGCTTGCCCGTACGGCGCGCGGCCCGCACCATGCTGGCCGCGCCCTCCAGCGTGTTGGACATCTCCTTCTCGCAGTAAACGTGCAGCCCCGCGTTCAGGCAGGCGTTCGCATGCTCGGCATGGACGAAGTCCGGCGTGGCAACGATGACGGCGTCGAGATCCGTTTCCTTCGCCAGCATCTCGCGGAAATCGACGTAGCCGTTGGCCTTGTGACCCACGCTGCCGAGCATCTTGATCACGTAGTCGCGGTAGAAATCCCAGATGTCGCACACCGCCCTGAAGCGGATGCCCGGAATCTTGAGACTGCGTGCCAGCAGGTTGCGGCCCTGGCTGCCCACGCCGATGATCGCCACGTTCAGATCATCGATCCTGTCCGACGAAGATGACGCCCACACCGGGGCCGCCAACGCCGCTCCCGCGCTGACAACGGTCGCCGCCTTCACGAACTCGCGGCGGGTGATCGATCCCGGCGATGCACTGCCTTCATGCGTCATGATGTGCCCTTCGGCTGAATGAATCCGAGTCGAACGCTTCCATCTTAACCCACGGAAACCCGAGGCAACACACCGGCGGGATGGCTCGGAAGGTGAACGTTGGGTCGCTTGCGACCATTGCACGATGCGCGGGCCGCCGGTACCGTGCACCGGCCCGCGAGGGAGGCGACCTGTCATGCCCGAAGCACCATGCGACGCGTCGGCGTCCAGCCCGGCATTCTCGATCGTGATACCAGTCTTCAACGATGCCGATCGATTGCCGGACACGTTGGCCGCCCTCGGGCCGTGCGTTGAAGACGGGCATCAAATCATCTTCGTTGATGACGGCTCCACGGACGGATCGGGTCAGTTGCTCGCCAGCTTCGTCCGGTCGCATCCGTACGTCTTACTGCTTACCAACGAAATCAACCGTGGCAAGGGGCACGCCGTGCGGCGCGGCATGCTCGCGGCGACCGGTCGACGCATTCTCATGACCGACAGTGATCTGTCCGCGCCGCTCACCGAACTGCCGAAGCTGGCGGTACGTCTTGACAACGGCACGGACATCGCAATCGGCTCGCGCGATATGCCCGACTCGCGGCTCGCGCCGCCGCAACCGTTCGCCCGGCGGATCATCGGATGGTGCATGAAGCTGCTGCGTCGCCGCCTGCTGCTGCCGCGCCTGGCCGATACGCAATGCGGTTTCAAGCTCTTCACGCGCGACGCCGCACGCAGAGCATTCGGCCGGGCCCAGATCGATGGGTATGCATTCGACATCGAAGTGCTCGCGATGGCCGATCGTCTCGGCATGCGGATCGATGAAGTCGGCATCGTGTGGCGGAACCATCCCAAGTCACACGTCCGGCCGCTACGCGACGGCTGCCGCGCCCTGCGAGATCTCTTTGCGATCAGAAGACGACTGTGCGAAATCGACGACCACCGGCGCGAAGGCGACGGCGACAAGCTTACTTGAAAAGGCCCGATGCGTTCACTCCGCAACGGGCCTGTTAGACGGGTCGCTCAACGCATCTCCGGCGGCCATTCAGTCGGATTGCTCAGCCGAGGAAATCTTCCTCAAGGCTGTCACGAATCTTCGTCAACGCCTTGTTCTGAATCTGGCGCACACGCTCCTTCGTGACGCCGATGATCTTGCCGACCTGCTCCAGCGTGAGCGGCGCGGCGTCCGGGTCCGAACCCTTCGGCGTCACGCCGAAACGGTGCTCGATCACTTCCTGCTCGATGTCCGTCAGATCCGCCCGGTTGCCGCGCATGATCTGGCGGATCTCGTCCACGCAATCGTCTTCGTGGGATTCGCGCTTGCGCTCGTTGTAGTCGCTGCGCTCGAGCTTCGGATCGAAGTCGGTCGGGAACATCTGGCGATACTTCGAAAGCTTTACGCCCGATCGCGAGAACGCCTTGAGAATCGCGCGGCAGGCGTAGGTCGAGAACTTGAAGCCGCGGGCCACATCGAACTTGTCCACCGCGCGAAGCAGCGCCATGTTGCCTTCGCTGACCAGGTCGGAAAAGTCGATCTCACTCATCCGCGTACGCTTGGCCATGGCCAGCACGAGCGCCAGGTTCGTCTGCGCGATCTGGTCGCGATACCGCTCGGCCTTGTTGTACCAGTCCAGCAATTCGCGGCTCTGCTGGGGCGTAATCTTGCCATCGCCGACCGCTTCCTTGATCTGCACCACGCGGTAGCGGCAATAGTTGAACTGAAGGAACAGCGCCCGCTCCTCGGCCGCAGTCAGCAACACCGTGCCCGGGCTCTTCGTATTTCGCGACGCGGCCGAGAAATTCTCCATCACCGGGTGATACCAGCTCACATCCGGCTTGGAGATCTTCGGCGCATCATCGAAAACCTGCTTCATCGCATCCGGCTGCGCGAAGACGTCATTGGGCACGTAGTCATACTTCTCCGTCAGTACGCGCTCGACAGCCATCTGATCCTGAGCGCACAACTGCTTCGTGCCGCGGTGTGCGGCCACACGCTGCGCCTGGCGCGCCTGAGCCAACGGTGAGAGCGGCTGATCCATCGTGTGAGTCAACATCGTGTCCTGCCTTTCAAGTCGCCCGGAAACCACCAAACCCTTCAAGCCCAACCGTGCACCGCATCCTAGCCCCTGTGATCCGCTCGCCTATCCGGCACGACCGACGTATCCGATCAGCGAATCCTCCACCAAATAGGATACCTATAGACCGCTGAAATGTTCGTGCGATTAGAATGTTTCCATAAAAAAGGTGAAAATCGCAGATTTGACCAGTATTTGTCAGGGTATTTAGGACCAAATTTATACCGATTCGGGGCCGTTTTGCACGAATCGCGCATCCATCCCGCTGCCGTTTCGTGATTCTTGACCCCGCGAATCAGCAGTCTTAACATCCCTCGCCCACTTCGCGCCTACCATTCGCCCAAGCGGGCAAACCGCCGGCCGGCCAAACTCAGCCGCCGCACCAGGCCGCACTCCGCGACGTCCCGATCCCATCAGACTCAGGGGTCCGACTAACATCACTAAGCCAATGAAAAACAAGGAGCTACACATGGCATTCACACTCCCGGATCTCCCTTACGCCTTCGATGCCCTCGAACCGGTCATCGATGCCAAGACCATGGAAATCCACCACGACAAGCACCACGGCGGCTACGTCTCCAAGCTCAACGCCGCCGTCGAGGGCACCGAATACGCCGACATGGACATTGCCGAACTGTGCTCCAAGATCGAACAGGTGCCCGAAAGCAAGCGCACCGCCGTGCGGAACAATGGCGGCGGACACTGCAACCACAGCCTCTTCTGGCAGGTGATGGCCCCCAAGGGCAAGGGCGGCGGCGGCAGCCCCGAAGGCGACTTGGCCAAGGCTATCGACTCCGCGTTTGGCAGTTTTGACAGTTTCAAGGAGAAGTTCGCCGATGCCGCCGCGGGACGCTTCGGCTCCGGCTGGGCGTGGCTCGGCGTCTCCGGCGGGAAGCTGTGCATCTGCTCGACACCCAACCAGGACAACCCGCTCATGGGCAAGCTGGTCGACTGTAACTGCCTGCCGATTCTCGGCTTGGACGTGTGGGAGCATGCCTATTACCTGAACTATCAGAACCGTCGGCCCGACTACATCAAGGCCTGGTGGGATGTGGTCAACTGGTCCCAGGTGGCGGAGAATTTCGCCAAGGTGAAGTGACCCGGAATCATGCGTCCGCGCGGCCGCAACCTGCCGTCGGCGAACGCTGACAGTCGAACCAAACTCGCGCGGCGGCAGCCATTCACGGCTTGCCGCCGCGTTTGCTTGCGCTATGCCGTGGCCTGCGAATCGGTCAGCCGGTTCAAATGGTTCTGGGCCGCCAGCCCGTCGTGCAGCGAGCGCAGCAGATCGTGCACGCAACCCACGGCCGCCTCGTACTTGCCGCCCGCGGCCGCCTCACGCAGCGACTCGGATTCAGCCAACAGCGACTCAAGCTGCTTGCCGGCCAGTTCGCGATTGCTCATCATCGTGCCGCGCAGGGCCTCGAGGCTGGCCTGCAGTCGGTCCAGATCGTGCTGTTCAATCATCGGGATCCTCCGAGAAACGGTGAACGGAATCGAGAACGCCGGCTGGACAGCGCCCCGGCCGGGGGCTTCCACTGCCCTGTTCGGCCAGATGCCCCGCCCGCGCCAGCGCGGAACTTGGATTTCTGTGAAATTGTGCGGCCTGTGCGCTTTGCAACATCTACCAGGCCGGCCGGTAGACAGCCCAATCCCTGCCGCCCGAATGCCACATTTCCCATCTGCCCGGGCGGGGACGGCGCGGCTTGCCGCGGCGCAAGTTGAATTGTCTGCTTGAGATAGCCCCCGCTCCCGGATGACCCTTGGGAGGGGTAGCAGTCGCCGGCGCATCGCCGTCCCAGCGCCGGGCCGGCGTGGGATGCGGGGGCCTTTGCCCGGCCGGCGGTGGCGGCCGCCAGAGGCAGGGAGGTCCGAAATGTTCGACCCCGCCCAGATGGAAGTCCTCCAGTTCCAGCTCGAACAGGCCCGCAAGGACCTGCTGGTCGGCGACCTGAACGAACACCACGCCTAGACCCTGGTCGATCGCGCCAGCGACCTGCTGGAAGAAGCGACCGGAACGGAATACGAGGAAACACTCGAAGTCATCTACACACTGCTCCAAAGCCTCTGGGAAGCCACGGCCGCCAAGGCCAAACTCAACGCGGCATGGGACGACCTGAAGGGAGAATGAAGGGCCTGGGATTCGGGGCCCGGATCACCGAACGTTAAACCTCTGCCAATTCGATACTTAAGTAATACACTGGTTAACCGGTGAACTGCCTGGTCGACTCATGAACTGACTGCAACGTTCCGTCCTTTGCGTCTCTGGGACTTCGCGGGAGAATCTCTTCTCCGGATCTTCACCATCTGCGTGATCTGCGGGCAAGCGCCATGGGTGTCTGAACGATACTTCGTGCTCATCCGGCGCCACTGGCGGCTTGCCCGCCAGCGCCTGCCTCTGACCGCCCCGTGCCACTTGGCGGCTTGTCCGCCAGTGTCTTGTCGGGCACGGTTGGCAGCTCGCCCGCCAGTGTCTGCTCTGACCGCCCCGTGCCTGCCTCTGACCGCCCCGTGCCACTGGCGGCTTGTCCCACAACTGTCCGGTTAAGCTTCGCGTGTGTTGCT
>CAZHJL010000042.1:0-39393 GCA_964532795.1 uncultured Phycisphaeraceae bacterium
ACATACTGGAACCACGCCGCCTGAAACGGTGCCCCAGTCTGTGGTCGCACCCGGTCGGCCCGCCCCAACGCCATTGCTTGACGCCTGCGGGCCTTTCGGACACAATACCCGGCTCGCCGCATCACGCGGCTTGAGACTTCGCGTCATCCGACCACGACATTGTAGATCGAAAGGCCCGGCCATGGCAGCCAGCGATATCAAGCCCGGAAGCAAAGTCACGCTCACCGTTGTGAAGACGCCCTCCAACGCCGGGGCGCGCAAGACGCTTGAGCGCCTGCTGTGCAAGGACGAGGCCCGCAAACTCGACGACCGGCGCCTGGCCAAGATCCGCAAGACGCACTACAGCCCGCGCCGGCGCGGCGGGCGACTCTATTCCGGACGCGTGCCCAAGCAGCACCTGGCCCACGGCCACGTCGGCGAATCCGGCACCATCACCGCCACCAACGACGTCCTGCGAGACCTGCCCAGCGTCGAACGGTTCCTGGAAATCAAGGAAGCGTGAGCGCGCGAACATACTCAGCAACAACGACGCGCCCGCTCATCGGGCGCGTTTTTTATGCGCCGGCGCATGTCGGGCGCCGCAGAGCGCAAGTGGGGGTAGCCCCTCCGCCTTGCCGATGCCTTCCCGATCCCCAACGCCTTCTTCCTGCGATACGCGAGGCCCGAGGCTCGATCCCCGAAACACCCGCTTGACATCCCCGCCGCGCATCCCCAAAGTGACCTGCGACACCCACGCACCACGGAGGCACCCACCATGGCCAAAGTTCGATACGGCATCATCGGCGCCGGCGCGATCGCGCAGCGGCGGCACATGCCCGAAGCGCAGGCGAATGCCAAGTCCCTCGTCGCCGCGATCGCCGACCCCGTCAAAAAGCGCACCGAACAGCTCGCGTCGGAGTACGGCGCTGAGGCCTACAGCGACTACAAGCAGATGCTCAAGCAGGCGGATATCGACGCGGTGGTCGTTGCCGGCCCCAACCACCTGCACGCCCCGATGAGTACCGACGCCCTGCGCGCCGGCAAGCACGTCCTGTGCGAGAAGCCCATGGCCACCACCAAGGCCGACGCGAAGAAGATGATCCGCGTCGCCGGCGAGAAGCGCAAGTACCTCATGATCGGCCTCAACCAGCGCCTGATGCCCGCCCACGTCAAGGCCAAGGCCGTCCTCGACAGCGGCAGCCTCGGCAAGCCTATCACCTTCCGCACCGCCTTCAAACACCCCGGCCCGGAAGGCTGGTCGGTGGACGGCTCCAAGAGCTGGTTCTTCAAGGCCAAGGAAGCCTTCATGGGCACCACCGGCGATCTGGGCGTGCACAAGGCCGACCTCATGCGCTGGCTGCTCGGCCAGGAGTTCGTCGAGGTCGGCGGCTTCATCGAAACGCTCGACAAGAAGGTCGGCGGCAAGCTGATCCCGCTCGATGACAACGCCTTCCTTACCCTCAAAACCGAGAAGGGCGTCACCGGGTCGATGATCCTCAGTTGGACCAACTACGGCGACGAAGAGAACTACACCGTCGTCTACTGCCAGAAGGGCGTGCTCAAGGTCGGCATGGACCCGACCCACGGCGTCATCGTCGAACACGCCAACGGCGATCGCGAACTGCACAAGGTCGGCGAGATGGCCAGCAACGTGAAGCAGGTCGCCTCCGGCATCATCGATTCGTTCACCGACTGCATCCTCAAGAAGCGCAAGCCCGAGATCGACGGCATGGAAGGCTACCGCTGCCTCAACGTCATCCTCACCGCCATGGAGGCGGCCAAGCAGCGGAAGATGCTGAAGATCAGGGACTGAACGCGCGGCCGGGCGTCGCCGCGCCCGGCCGATCGGCATTGGAGGTCATCATGGGCCTAGCGTGCATCCGATGGATCGCGGCATCCCTGCTTCTCTCCGCGACGTGCTGCGCGGCCGCGCCGGTCGACGCCGCCGACACCGCGGCGTCGATCCAAGCGCTGCCCTTCCTGGACTCGTCGACCAGCGCCCAGCCCCTCACGATGGTCATCGCCTGTGAACGGGCGGGCATCCCGTGGCATTGGCGGCACTACCGGAACGACGCCGGCTTCGAGCGCCGCATCTACCCGGGCCCCCAGCCGCAGGATCCCCGGCCGGCCGGCGAGCCCGAGCATCCGATCACCCGGCGCTACCGGACCCACGGCACCCATGGCGCCTACGTCGCGCTCCTGCAGGCGCCCCGAGCCGGCGATGATGCAACCACCACGGATGCCGATCAGCCCTGGCAAGCCGACCTGGTGCTGGTCGCCCGCGCGCCGTCCGAGGATGAGATCGCCCAGGCCGCCAAGGCCGGCATCGTCTACGACTTCCGGCCCGTCGCCCTGGATGCGTTTGTCTTCATCGCGCACAAGTCCAATTCCGTCGACTCGCTTACGCTCGGCCAGATCCGCCGCATCTACACTGGACGCATCACGCGCTGGACGGAGGTAGGCGGTCCGCCGTTGGACATCATGGCCTTCCGCCGCGACGCCAGTTCCGGCTCGGAGGTATTGATGAAGCGGCTGGTCATGAAGGGCCTCGACATGCCCAAGCCGGCGCCGCATCGCATCTTTCATGGCATGGCCGGTCCCATCAACACCATGGACCACAACGAGGCCGGCCTGGCCTACACGGTCTACTTCTACGAGAAGTTCATGGCCGCGCGCCGGTGGCCGGCAGGCATCGATGCGTCGGACGATCCGTCCGACGACCAGAAGGACACCGAGCCACGCGAACGCATGCGCAAGGTCATCGCGATCAACGGCGTGAAGCCGACGTTCGACACCATCGCCGCGCGTCGCTACCCGCTGACCACGCCGGTGTACGTCGTCATCCGGCGCGACACCCCGGCCGGCCACCGCGCCCGCGAGCTGCGCGACTGGTTGCTCAGCCCGGCCGGACAGCAGGTCGTGGCCGCGAGCGGCTACGTCCCGATTGCACTGCCGGAGAAGGACCGGTCCCGGGACAAGTCGCCGGCGGAGAACGGCGCGGACGACGATGGCGGAAAAACGCCGGATAGCGCCGCGCCGGACCCGAAGCAGGCCGCGACTGACAAAGTTGACAGCCCCTGATTCCGATGTACACTCTGGGACTCGCGGCTCAGGTTCCGGCCTTGGCCGCGAAGGAGCGAAAAACGGGGGTGTAGCTCAATTGGTTAGAGCATCGGACTGTCGATCCGAAGGTTGCGGGTTCGAGTCCCGTCACCCTCGCTTCCGAAGAGACCTCGCAGACCCCTGCGAGGTTTTGCTTTGTGGTGGGGCGGGCGTCTCGCCCGCCGTCGGGCTGGAGGCTTGCGCCGGCACGTGTTGAAAGCGCTACGCTCCCGAACCATCCGCGGGCGAGACGCCCGCGCCACTTCCGCGCACCTTCCGCCACGCCGCCGTCACCGGCGCCGACAGCGCATAGGCCGTGAACGCCCCCGCCAGCGCCGCCTGCGGCCACCAGGCCGCCAGGGCCAATACCGCGATGATTCGCATCACCTGCGTGAAGGGCGCCCGGCCCCGGATGAAGCGATTCGAGAAGTGCACGTACCGCAGCCGACTGACCATCGCCAGCCCCGTCAGCAGCGTGATGCCCATCATCGCGAAGCCCGCCACCAGCATCTCGGGCGGCCAGCTCGCCAGGGGCGTGTCCTCCGGGTGCCGGCGCGTGTAGTCGGCCAGGAAGTGCTGATGCAGCAGCACGAGCGCGGCGATCGTCCCCGCCGCGCCGGGGCTGGGCATGCCCTTGAAGTGCATCTTGTCCTGCTCCTCGTCGGGCGTCTCGATGTTGAACCGCGCCAGCCGCAGCGCGGCACAGCAGACGTAGATTGCCGCGACCACGAGGGCCGCGCGGCCGAAATGCTCGTTCGCCCCCGCCGAGACAAACGGCGTGCCGATGCGCACCAGCATCACCGCGATGAACGCCGGCGCGATGCCGAAGGTCACCATGTCCGCCATCGAGTCAAGCTGCTCGCCCAGCTCGCTGGTGTGCCCCGTCAGCCGCGCGATGCGGCCGTCCACCGCGTCGAAGAACATGCCCACGAACACCAGTGCCGCCCCGAGCGTGATGGGCGTCCAGTTAAAGGGCATGGGCGTATCCGCCGGCCGCGACGCGAAGAACACGGCCAGGAACCCGCAGACCAGGTTCGCCAGCGTGAAGAGCGTCGGCAGGACGCTCACCGTCCGACGCACGGCCTGCCGGCGGCGCGAGGGCGCACCGCCGCTTTCGGAGGGCCCGCGGTCGCGATCCGACGCTTCCGACTCATTCAGGCGATAGCCCATGGAGCCCTGCTCATTCATCCCGCGGGATGTTGTCCAGCACCTTCTTGTCGCCCCATTGCACCACCTTGTCGTCGCGCAGGTAGACGAAGATCGAGCTCTGCTCGTCCGTGAACTTCAGCACCTCGACCTGCCTTTCCCCTTCCATCCGCGCGGCCTCGGTGGTGTAGCTCGAACCCAATGTGCTGATCGCCTGTCCCTTACTCATCCCGAGCGACAGGTTCTGCGCCCGCTCGCTCAGCGTCGAACACCCCGCGACCATCAGCGCGGCGAAGGCGCCGATCAGCAATGCCGAGAAGACTCGAGAACGTTTCACATTACCGTGACGCATGGACATGGCCCTTTCAAAAGGATGAAACCCCAATCGTGCCGCCGCCAACCGGCCGCCCCATGGGACAATAGTCTAACCGCGAACCGCCGCCGCGACAGCCCCGAGGCCCATCAGTCGGTCGCCAAGCCGTCCGGTTCTTCCGGCTGATCCCGCGCCATCACCTTGCGCAACCATCCATACGGGTAGTGCGTCAGGTGCTTCAGGCCCGGGATATTGGACACGTGTCGCACCGTGCGGCTGACCTCGACATATAGTTGAGTGAGAATCACGCGCTCCTCGACCTCGCCTTCCTCCTTCACCGCCAGTTCCCGGTGGATCGCGTACAGGCCCAGCAGGAAGGCCATGATGAACAGGAAGTCAAGGCCGCGCAGGTCGAATGCGGGCAACGTGCTGCGCGACATCTCGTCACCGATCACGGCCCACGCGAAGGTCAGCGTCAACTCCTTGTCCGCGAAGTAGGCCGCGGCGAGGCCGCCCAGGATCGGCGCCAACGATGCGGCGATGCCCGACACCAGCGCGTTTGTCGCCAGGTACGCCGTCGCCGCGCCGCGCGGCGCAGACTTCAGCGCCAGGTTGCTCGTACACAGCGTCACACCCGCCGCGGACACGCCGCTGAGGATGTGGATCAGCACCACCAGTGGAATCGTCATCGACCACACCTCCGGCAGCGTCGTGAAAGGCCACAACAGGAACGTGACCATGAACAGCGGGCCCGACACGGTGAGCACCGAGGTGTTCGAGTACCGGTCGGCCAGTGCGCCCCAGATCCGCAGGAACAGCACGTTGAACAACTGGCTGATCACCGACAGACCGATCACCCACGTCATGCTCAGTTCCAGCCGGCGCAGCATGTACACCGCGAAGAACGGGCCGGCCAGATTCACCGCGAAGTTCCACACCGCCAGGAACTTGATCAACTGCCGGTAGTTCGGGTCGCGAAAGGGTCGCGACAGCACGCTCAGCAGCTTCTCGCCCGTCGGCGCGACCATGCGCGGCTCGGGGATGCGGGCAATGAAGAACGTCCCGATCAGACCCGACAGTCCGCCGATCACGAAGTACACCGCGTAGGCCCCCATCTCCGGGCCGACATACGCCTTCCACAGATCAATCCCGATGCCCGAGGCCATGCTCAGTCCCGCTCCCAGCGCCGTGGCGATCGCCATGCGCCGCCCGAAGTAGCGACCCATGATGCGCTCGGGCACGAAGTCGCGCATCCACGAGTTGAACGCGCAACCCGCGATCGAACTGAGACCGAAATACAACAGCAACGCCCCGAAGAAGATCGGCAGCCGCCAGGGCGACGGCGCCAGTCACGGCAGCAGGGCAATCACCACCCACCACACGCGGCTGGCGATCGCGCTCAACACCACCAGCATCTTCTGCTTCCGCGTGCGATCCACCAGGGCGATGGCCGGGATCTGCAGCAACTGCGTGGCCGGCCCGATTGACGCCAGCAGGCCGATTAACAGGTCGCTCGCCCCCAACTGCATCGCGAACGCCACCAGGATCGCGCCGCCGGTCAGCACCCCCATGGTCTGCGAACACAACGCGTCGTAAATCAGTTGACGCAACCCGGCCGATGTCTGCGATTCCGAAACCTGATCTTGCGGAAGAAGGACCCCAATCATGGCCAATCCTATGGAACGTCGCGCCGCGAGGCCACCAGTCCGATCACTCTCGCCGAACTGCACGACCGGGTGGGGCGCGTCGCGCCCGGCATCGGCCCGAAGAGCAGAATGGCACATGGACAGAGGCGTTCACTCCTAGAACGTCCACGGCCTGTCGACGCCGTAGGCGTCGCGCTGCCGGGCGTCGGCCAGCAGGCGGTCCTTCGTGACCGTGATGTGGTCGAGGCTGCCGCCGGGCCCGAACTCGAATTGGATCTCCACCTGCGGCAGTTCATAGAACCAGAGCGTTTCCTCCTCGTCCACATCTTCCCACCAGGGCTCGCCGCATGTCCCGCGGATCGTCTCAGTGGTGCAGGCGTCAGCGTTGAGCTGCCGACCATCGGCCATGACCACGCCGGTGAAGCGCTCCACATCGATACAGAAATACCCGGCGACGTTCGCGGCCGCATCGGTGCCGCGCTCGCCGAGCCCGATCTCGAAGCCTGACGGCTCAGACTTGAAGACGCCGCTTTCTTCAAGGCTCTCGCAGAAGAACACACTGCGCGGCACCGGCTGCCCCAGCTTCGCGCCGCCGCAAGTGCCCCGCATGATATCGACCTCCAGGCCGGTGATTGCTTCACGAAACGGGTCTTTGTCCTTCCTGAACAGATTGAAGAGGGCCATTCGTGGAGTTCCCTGAGAGTTGCGGTGAGTCGGACAGGGATCCCGTGGTGCACCATCTGACGCGACCGGCCGCGGATGGCGATCGCACTCTCAGACTCATGGCACGGCGGTCTCGATCACGAGGCCCACTTGAGCGTGAGCTTTTTGCCCGAGTGCGCGCATTCGGTCAGGTACAGGTTGATCAGGTTCTGGTACGGGATCCCTGTTTCCTCGGCCATTGCCTTGAAGTATGCGATGGCGTCCGTATTCAGACGCAGCGTCACCTGCTTCTTGAGGTGCCTGGCGTGGGGATTCCGAACCGATTTTGAGAAGTCGTATTCTTTCTTCATAGGAATTGTCCGTACTGCTTGCGTTCATTGCGGCTCGCCTTGCGGGCCGAGATGATCCTGATTTCTGTTTCGTCCCGCCTGTAGGCATGGACCACGACGAGTAACCGCAGCTTCGCGCTGAAGCCAAGCAGGACGAACCGATCTTCGAACCGGGAGTGAGCAGGATCGTGAATCAGACGCGCGTTCTCGTCCGCGAAGGCGGTGGCCGCCTCGGCGAAGGAAACGCCATGCTTCCTGATGTTCTCCCGCTCCTTCCTGTCGTCCCAGGAGAATGTCAACTCGCCCATATTGCCATTATAAGTATAATAGCAAGACAGCACAAGGGTGCCGGCACCCCGTGTCCCCTTGCTGAAAAATGTCCGGCGATCGGCTTGACAATACCTAACAAAGTGCTATAATGAGAGGCTGAGTTGTTAACTGGTTGACTGGCTGCTGCAGTCGCCGTCATCTCCGAGGCTTTGCGCCGAGACCCCAGACCCCATCCATCCGACCCTCGCGAGCAAGAATCAACAGTCCCAAGCGCGCTGGATTCTGCACGATTCTGCGGAAACCAGCAGAAACAGCGCGAAACGGAGGCAAAACGTGTACACTTTTGATCGATTTTTGAACTGGTTTCTTGCGTGTGAGTGCAGTTCGGGCCGGCCAGCCCCGCTCACGGCGCGCCAGGGGCATTTGGCCCTTCGCCGACCTAAGCCTCACTCGCGCTTGGCGTTCCTTGCTCGGGCCCCAGCCGCTGAAGCCCAGGGATTACTATCCCTGGGCCTCCCCGAACCGCGGGCCCAACCTTGAAGCGACCCGCCCCGCACCACCGACTGCCATGGTCTCGCGGCCGAGCGATGCCTCGCTTCCCATCGGCAGCGCTGTCTGCACGTCGCCCGGTTCACGTATCGATCCGATTGCCTTTCTCCGGTCCCAGACTTAGATTACGAACATGAGTCAGCAGGCGACCCAATCACTGGCCGAGGAACAGGTCGAGGCGCCGCCCGCGCCCAGTGGGCGGGCATTCGTTGTCGAGCCGCCGGGGCCGCTTCAGCGGCGTCTACCGGGCCTGGCGATCTTCCTGGCGACGGGTGGGATCCTGCTGGTCGCCTGGCTGCTCGAGCCATCCGGGGCCGGCCCGCGGGCACTGGGCACGCACACGCAGATCGGCATGTCGGGTTGCGGATTCGAGCAGCAGACGGGGCTGCCCTGCGCCACCTGCGGGATGACCACCGCCTTCGCCCTCGCCGCCGACGGGCGGCTGTACGACGCCTTCATCACCCAGCCCGGCGGGTTCATCCTGGCCCTCATGACGGCCATGGTGTGCTGGATGGGTTTGTGGTGGACGGTGACCGGTCGCTCGCTGGCCGGCGTGTTCGGCGCGGTGCTCCGGCCGCGCTTCTTCCTCGTGCTGGGCGGCGTGGTGCTCGGCGCGTGGGCCTACAAAATCGCCGGCTGCCTCGGCTGGCTGGGGTGATCACGATGCATCGATCAACACCGCGTCACGTGCTGCTGTCGTCCGTCATGCTCATGCTCACGGCCATCGTTTTCCTACCGGGATGCAACTTCCTCGGTTCGGTGGCCGGTGGGGCGATCAAGCCGGATGTCAACATCAAGGCGCGCTACCGCGGGCTGGAGGACAAGCGCGTGGCGGTGCTGGTGGCGCCTTCGCGCTCCGTGGCCACGATGCATCCCGACGCGGCGCGGAAACTCGCCCGCGCGGTGAGCACCCAACTGGCGGCCGACATGCCGTCGATCAAGGTCATCGATCCGCGCCACGTCGCGACGTTCCAGGATCGCAACCCGTCGTGGGTGTCCTCGGACTACCGCTCGCTGGCGCGGCACCTGGATGCCGAGCGCATCGTCGTGATCGACCTTTTCACCTACTCGTTCCACGACCGGCAGAATCCGACGCTTTGGCGCGGCACGGTCATGGGCAACGTGGGGGTGGTCGAGGCGGACGGCCCGCGGCCGTACGAAGCCAGCTTCCAGACCGTGCTCGACACCAACTTCCCCGAGGGCAAGCCGGTGGGTCGGGCCGAGTCGGATCAGCGGACGCTGGAACTGGGGATGACCAAGACGTTCGCCCGCGAGGCGTCGCGGTTGTTCCACGATCACACGATCGAGGGAGGGGAGTGACATGATGCGAACCGCCGCGCGTCTCACGCGACTTGGTGTCCTCTCTATCCCGCTGACCTCGCTGCTTGCCGGCGCGGGTTGCGCCGTGCCCGTCGTGGCGCGGGCGCTGGGTGGGCCGGAAACGGTGAAGGCGGTGTACGAACTGCAGGACCGGAAGACGCTGGTTTTCGTTCAGGTGGATGACGCGGCTGAGGATCTGCTGGGCGGCGCCAAGCTCAAGGCGCAGATCGGCGATCGCACGGGCGACTACCTGGTGAACCAGGAGGTGCTGACCGAGTTCATCCCGCAGATGAAGGTGCACGAGTTGGCGGCGGATCTCGGTGACAAGTTTGAGCGCATGCCGGTGAACGAGATCGGCCGCCGTCTGGGCGCGGAGCAGGTGATCCTGGTGACGGTGAAGGAGGCGGCGTTGCGCAAGCACCCGGGGCTGCTCGAGCCGACGGCGCGGACGACGGTTCGCGTGATCGAGCCGTGGCCGTACAAGCGCCTGTTTCCGGTGGATGAACTGAGCCCGGACGACCCGAGGATCCAGCCGCCGGGGCACATGGTCCGCACGGAGCTGCCGCGCCGACAGAATGACATATTGACGCCGGAGGAGACGGCCAACTGGATGACCATTCTCGCCGAGGGGGTTGCCCAGGATGTCAGCCGCGTGTTCTACGATTGGAAGAAGGACGACTAGCGCTGACGGATCCGCATATCGATGCACGTGTTACACCTGACTGACGACAGCGGTCCCCAAGCCGCGCCAACCGGTCTGGCCATGCTCAGCGACTCGCAGGGCCGCATGGGCGGGATCGACCAGCAGGTTGTGGCATTGGGTTCGGCCGATTTCGCATCGAAGCTCGCGGCGGCGGACCTGGGCGAAGCGCGGCTGCTCAAGGCGCCGTGCGGCAACCCGGTGATGGGTTACCTGTCGTTCCGTCGGCATCTGTCGCTCAACGGGCGGCTGGATCTGCTGCACTGCTGGTCGCTGGGCACGCTGACGTTGGCGGTAATGGTCGCGCCGCACACGCCGCGCGTGGCGACGGTGACGAGCCAGCCGACGAAGCGCCAGGCGCGCTGGTACCACGTGCTCTGCCATGATGCGCCGGGACGCACGGTGCTGCTGGCACCCAGCGCCACGATTCGGCGCAGTTTACTGACCGGCGGGATCTTGCCGGAGCACGTGCACACGTTGCGGCCGGGCATCGACATGTCGCGGGTGGCGTTCTGCGATCGACGACGGATTCGCCGGCGTTGGGGCGTGGACGATCAGACACGTGTGCTGATGGTGCTGTCGGATCCACCCGCGCGGGCCGATGCGATGGGGCCGGCATTGGCCGCGGCGCTTGCATCGGCGGCGGAGGCGACGGACCTGCGCGTGGTCATCCATCCGCACCAGCACCACCGGCAGCGCGCCGACAGGATGATGGCGTCATCGGGTCACGCCCGACTGCTGCTGCTCGAGCCCGAGATCGTCCGTCCGTGGCGCATCCTGCCGGCGTGCGACGCGGCCCTGGGCTTCGGCCCGAGCGCGGGCGGCATGTCGCTGCTGTGGGCGATGGCCGCGAACGTCCCGATCATCGCCGAGCCGACGTACGCGGTCAGCGAGATCGTGGAGGACCGCCACTCGGCGCTGCTGACGCGTTCGAGCAGTCCGGCCGGCATCGCCCGGCGCATCGGGCAGTTGCTGTCCGATGATCACCTGGCGTGGCGGTTGCGGGACACCGCGCGGCACGAGGCATACAGTTTCTTCTCGCGGCGCCGCTACTGCGACGACCTGGCGGCGGTGTACCGGCAGGTCAGCCGCGCCGAACCGGTGCAAGTGCCGGCGATGGCGTCGACCGGCGGGCTCCGCTTCTCGGGGAGGGCGTAGCGTGGTGGATGCGTGTGCGGCCAACGACCGATACGGTTCAGGTGCAATAGGCGCATCGGATCATTGCGTTGGAAGAAAGAACGGGTTAGTCTCTTGGGAAGGCCAAGGGGTCTGGGGACGGAAACTGAATAGGTTTGATCTTTTGAGCAGGGGCAACTGCCCGCCGCCGGAGCTTCGTGGCATGGCCGTGCACAAGATTTACGTCGGCAATCTGAGCTTCACCACGGATGAAGCGCAACTGAGAGAGATGTTTTCGGCCTACGGGGAGGTCGAGGACGTCGCCATCGCGCGAGAACAGCAGACCGACCGCAGCCGCGGCTTCGGCTTCGTCTTCATGTCCGATGAGACGGCGGCGAAGAATGCGATCATGCGCGTCAACCGCCAGCGCGTGGACGGTCGGCGCATCATCGTGGTCGCGGCGGACAAGAAGCGCAAGAAAGCGCCGGCGACGCAACAGGCGTCAACCACCGGTAAATCCAGCCGGCCCCTGCGCGGGCGCGGCGCGAGGCGGGGCGGGCGCGGCAATATTCGTGTTTACCGGTCCAGCGATGACAAAAAAGGCCTGCCTTTCTAGGGCCCTGTCGATAGGATCATATCGAGGCGCCAGAGGTGCGACCGCGGCGTGCAGTCCCCCAAGTCTGCGCACGGCAGGCATGGCCCGCCGGCAATTCCCACCCGGCCGTTTCACGAGAATCAGGCATCCACGCAGGGAGTTCATCATGCGCAATCACTGGACCGTCACCACGACCACATTCCTCATCCTCGCCGCATGCGGCACCGTCGCCGCCGAGAAGATCTACAAGGACGAAGCCGGGCTGACGCGGGTGCGCCCGCCGCAGGTCGATGCGGAGTTCAGGAACCAGCCGTGGCCGGAGAAGCTTGAAACCGGCTTCTGGAAGCGGGCGAACCATGCCATCGATGCCTACCGCACTCCGGCCAAGACGGCCACCACCGGCGAGCACGAGAAGTGGAACTACCCCGGTCTCATGTTCAACTACCTGACCGGCGACAAGTCGCTGCAAGCGCACTGCCTGCAGGGCCTGCAGCTCGAGGACCAGAACGTCGGCGATCACAAGGGCACCAAGGGCATCGACTTCTACTGGTGTTTCACCATCAAGGGACAGACGCGCAAGTACTTCTACTTCGGCGACCTGCTCGAGCCCGGCTACAGGAAACGCATGCACGAAGGCGGGAGACTATGGACGGCCGAGGATCCCAAGCCGACGCTGGAGCTGTACCGCCAACTCCGACACCCGGACCGGGAGGTGCGCGACTACGCGCTGAAGCTGCTGCAGCAGATGCGCGTGAGCAAGGCGGACCTGCCCAAGCTCCTGGAGGGCAGCAAGTACCAGCCGTTCAAGGACTACATGAACGGGATCATGGATGACTGGAGCGATGCGGATTTCGGGCGCGACTACGACAAGTGGTATGACTGGTGCAAGCTCCTCATGGACGGCGACTGGCAGACGTACGAGGAGTACGAGCGCCTGACGAACCCGCGGCCCCACCCGGTGTACGGGCGCGGGACCGGCCCGATCGGCGGCGCCTGGGCGCCGCAGGTGCGCGGCCTGTGGGTGGACGGACGCAACACCGACAACCTGCGCGCCATGCGCGAAACCACCGTCTACCTCTTCGCCGAGGAAACCGGCAACGAGGTGATCCGCAAGCTCTACAAGGACAAGCTGAAGACTTACGTCACCGGCCTGTACCACACCGGCATGGGCGAGTGGGACAGCGAGAACTACCACGCGCACACCATCGCGCCGTACATCAACCTGTACGACTTCGCGAAGGACCCGCAAGTCAAGCTGCTGGCGAAGGCGGCCCTCGATTGGCTGCACATGGCCGGGGCGCTCAAGTACTATCGCGGCGGCTACGGCGGCCCGACCTGCCGCGACTACGGCGGGGCGTCGCGCGTCTTCGGCTCGGGCGTCAGCCACATGATGGCGCTCTACTACGGCGCGCCCGTGCCCGATCCCGATCCGCACTACGACGATGTGCACGCGATCACCAGCAGCTACCGCCCGCCGCTGGCCGTGTATCACCTGGCCAATCGCAACTTCCCGAAGGATGTCGAACTGCACAACACGAAGCCGACGTACTCGAACTGGCGTCCGGGCCAGGGCGATGCGCCTCAGTACTTCGAGACGCTCTACTACGGCGACACGTACTATCTCGGCTCGCTGGCCATGGCCGGCGGCGCGGGGGATGTCGGCGCGTTCAAGCTGCTCGCGTACAACAAAGACCGCGGCGTGGACTACTTCCTGGCCAACACCGACTGGGGACGCGGTTACGTCGGGCTCGGCGGCAACGACCAGCGCGGGCAGTACGGCAACCTGTTCATCTGGTTGCGCCACGATGTCAATCGTCCGATGGTGTTCCAGTTGCCCAGGAGCGCGAAGACGCAGTGGGATTCGGGCATCTGGTTCATCGAGTTGGAGAAGACGTGGATCGCCCTCAAGCCGATCAACCTGGCCGACGGCGGCGCGACCGGCAAGGTGAAGGGCGCGAAGATCGACAAGCTCGACACCGGCTACATTCTCAAGCCGGCCGGTGAAGGCGGCTATTCCGGCTTCGCGATGGAGGTCGGCGAGGCGTCAAAGGACCACCGGGATTTCGCCAGCTTCCGGAAGAACGTGAAGGCGAAGATGAAGGTCGACACATCGCGACTCGAGTTTGGCTCCGTCACACTGGTCGGCACCGGCGGCAAGCGCCTTTCGATGGTTCACAACGCGGGCGACAACCTGCCGGCCGTCATTCGCGACGGCAAGCCGCGCAAGTGGTCGGATGAGTTCGACCTTTACAAGACCGTCGGCGAGCGCAAGGGCGGCCCGCTGGTTTCGCTCGGCTGGAAGGAAGGCAAGCTCATCGTCAACGCCGGTGGTGCCTACTTCGATCAGACCGTCACGAAGGACGGCGAAGTATCCTTCACCGAGGAGCGCCCGAAGGCCGGCCTGCCGGCGATCGGGGACTGATGAAGGAAGGAGCGGCGGGCCGGTCGCTGCGGGCCCGCCGCGCTCCATTGCTTGCGGTTGCTGTCATCGGCCTCTTCGCGCCAATGCCCCGATGCAAAGCAACAGCAGGGCGGCGCTGGCCGGCTCGGGGATGGCATTGGCCTCGACCAGCGTATCGCCGACGTCCGCGCCGGCCAGGCCGGCATCGCCGAGGAATGCGGCGAATTCGGGCGAGACGAGCAGGTTGGCCTCGATACCCAGACTCGTTGGACTGACGAGCACGCTGGACGGGTTCTGCACATCGAAGAGAATCGCCGTGACGCCGGTTGTGCTTTCGACATACAGCCCGCTGGCTGTGCCCGAGAGCGTGCCGGTTCGGTCCTCGTCAAAGGCGATGACGAAATCCCCGACTTCGACGGTGTCCGAGTTAAAGAACACCGACCCTTCGTGTCCGATGGTCCCGGTGAAGGTGTCGAAGAAGTCGGCCGGGTCGTAGCTGAAGGACGTCGGGTTGACCGGCGCGTTCCGAGCGTTGATCGCGAACGCAACCGAACCGGACAGTGTTCCCGGGCTGATCACATCGGGCGACACGCTGGACAAGTCGAGTCCGGCGGCGCTGGAAAGCGTCGCGGTGTCAAGGGCGACGTTGGTCTGACCACCGACAACGTCAACGGCATGGGCCGCGCCCGGCGCCAGCAGAATACTGAGGACGGTCATGGACAAAAGGTGTACCGATCGCTTCATGGTCAACTCCTTTGGTTGTTCACAGTGGAGTGCGATCGGTTGGTTTCACCAAAGGGATAGCACACGCACGGTCTGATGCGCCTCGGCTTTGTGCTTTTGCCTCAAGTCCGCACCAATCAGACAGTCAATGTGCAGGGCTTGACAATTCGATGCGGCTACGGCGGGCTACACCCAGACGTTCATGAACAGCGCCTGCTCGGTGAGCTTGCCCTTCAGGTCGCCCACGCTCGTGGTCACGAACTTGACCTCGTACTCGGGGTTCTGATCCAGCCACTGATTGACCTGATCGTCGAGGTTGTCCATGGCGTCGAGACGCAGCTTGGCGACGAACGTCTTGACGTGGATGGCGCCCTGGCCGGTGACATTGGGCTGTCTGTTCCACTTGTCTTCGTGTCGTCCCTGTTTGCCGAACTGGCGGATCTTCGAGGCGCCGCTGTCGCCGTCGCTGCTGGCCTCGGCCAGGTCGATCGGCTCCATGTCTTCGGCTTCCGAGTCCTCGATCTGGAGTTGATCCGCATCGTCCTCGAGGTCGTCGATGGGTATCGCGTTGGCCAGCAGTTCGTCGTCGGTTGTTCCCTTGTTCTCGGGCATGACTGCACTCCCATTGATCTGAAATGACCGCGCAAATGACTCACGCCGGGCGACCGCCCGTTCACGCATCATGATAACGCGCCGCCGCCGCGCAGGCACGCGCAACGGATGCTCTGTTCGCCGAGCCGGCGCATTTCGATGACCCCGCGAAAATGACGGAGGGACACATCGATGATCTGCCGCGCTTCGGTCCACAGCTTCGGGTGGAATGTTCCTTCATCGATCCGTAGCACCCGTCCGCGCGGCAGGTTGGGTCGGTCTGGCGATGGGGCGACCGGTCCCTGGTACGCCAGGTAGAGGCGCCGGTGCGGGGGAAGCGGCCGGGCCGGCCAGGCGCCGGCGGCGTCGAAGGCCGCGGACGGCAGCGGCAAACGGTACGCGATCAGCCGTCCCTGCGGGGCCCGCGGGTCGGCCAGCAGCCAGTCCCAGTGGCTGTCCATGGCCCACGCGTGACGGAGGATGACAGTCGGCAGTCTTGGCATCGCATGTTGCGTCGATTTGCGGACTTAGCGGACGCGTCCGGACGATGATAGCTTGTGTCGCCGCCCGGCGCGCCGTATCCTGCGACCTACAGGTGCTACGGTTCGAATCATGGACGCTGCGTCGCCCGCCATGGTCGGCAACCGGGCCGCAGCCGCGCATCTTGAGGAATTCGATCATGCGGACGATGACCGGACTTTCAGCAACGTTCCCTTCGCTCCTGATGGTCGCGGTTCTGGCCGGTTGTCAGCGGCCGGTTTCGGAACTGCACGATCGGGCGGAGGTCCTCATTCGCAACAACCGCCTTCAGGATGCGGAACAGATTCTGATCGGCACCGCGAAGCGCATGCCCGCCTCATGGCGCAACAGCTTCCTGACGGGCAAACTGCGGCTGAAGCAGCGCCGACCGCTCGACGCCCAGCTCGCGCTGCAGCGCTCCCGGGCGATTCTCGGCGAAGGCGAGGCCATGCCGGAGATTCTCGACCTGATCGCGCTGGCCATGTACCGTCAGGGCGACCCGGCCCGGGACGACCTGGTCGCATTCCTGCGGGAAGCCGTCGATACCTACGGACAGACCACCGATTACCTGCGGCAGGGCTACTACCTTCACAAGCTCGGCGACAACGACAACGCCATCATCGCCCTGCGGAAAGGCGCGTCGATCGCCGAACCGGACGATCCCCGGCCGTATGTCGCGCTGGGCGACTTCTACGCCGCGATCGGCCAGACGGAACAGGCGGTGCAGCAACTCAAGTACGCCTACACGCTGGACCCGGAGGACAAGCACGTCCACAAGCGCCTGCGCGACCTGGGCGTGGTGCCGGGCCCGACGTTGATCACGCCGATCCCGCCGCGCGAACCGTAGCCGGTCACCTTCGTGCCGGCCGTCCTGATGCGCTTCTTACCGTCTGCACGAATGAAGTTGCATTGCGCGGCGTTATGCCGGTGGAAGGACACTTCATCTCGGGAAGGATGACACGATGATCCGGACGCTGTCGCAGATTGCCGCTGTACTCGTCGCCGTGGGGTGGTTCTCTTCGCAGGCATGCGCCGCCGACTGGCCGCAATGGCACGGCCCGCAGCGCAGCGGGGTGTCGCCGGAATCATCCGGCTACCCCCAAGCTTGGCCGCCCAAGCGCGCGTGGCGGGCGGACGTGGGGTATGGAGCCGCCTCATGCATCATCGCCGAGGGGAAGGTCTACACGATCGGCTGGCAGGGCAAGAAGCGAGCGAAGCGCGGTGAGGATGCTGTTGTCTGCCTTGACGCAAGCAACGGCAAGGCGCTCTGGTCGCAGCGCTACGCCAGCCGCTACTACGGTCGCAGGGCGACAGGCGACCAGAACCGCTACGGCGGCCCTCATTCCACGCCGACATACGATGCGGCGACGAAGCTGCTGGTGACGCTCGGCATCGACGGCGATCTGCGCTGCTGGAACACGGCCGAGCGCGGCAAGCTGGTCTGGGCGAAGAATCTTTACGACGCGTACAACGTGCCGCGCCGGCCCAATGTCGGCGGCGGCACACGTGACTTCGGCTTCAGTTGCTCGCCGCTGGTCCATGGCGATACGGTGATCGTCGAGGTGGGGGGCAAGGCGGGGCTGCTGATGGCCTTCGATCTGCGGACGGGGGAACGCCGGTGGCGATCGCAGTCCACCGAGATGCCCGGTTCCAACGCAGGGCCCGTCCCGATGCAGGTCGGTGACGTTGAGTGTGTCGCCAGCTTCGGTCTACGCAAACTCGTCGTGGTGCGGCTGGACAAGGGCAACGAAGGCAAGACGCTGGCGGAGGTGGACTGGGCCACGCGGTTTGCCTGCAACATTCCGACCCCCGCGGTGAACGGCAGCCGCGTCCTGCTGACCTCAGCGTACAACCATCGCAGAGCGTCGCTGTTCGAGATCGCACCGGGCAACGCGCGGCAGGTCTGGTCGTCGAAGAACTACACCACCTACAGCAGTCCGGTCTACTATCGCGGGCACTTCTACCTGCCGGCGACGACCTGCCTCGACGCCCGGACCGGGGCGCGGCGGTGGCAGAGCGATGGTCGGGGACAATCGCCGGGGTGTCTGGTCGTGACGGCCGGAGACGATCGCATCATCGCCCTGAGCCGCGGAAGCCTGAGACTGATCGATGCCCGGCCGGCCGATGGTCAGTACTCGGAACTGGCGCGTCTCGAGGGCGTGGTGTCCGGTACACCCTCGATGGCGCTGGCCGACGGCGTGCTGCTTTGCAAGGACCAGCAGGGCCGGGTCGAGGCGTATTCACTCAAGGCCGCGGAGTAGGCCGGTCAGCCGCGGTCGGTTGTTCAACTTGTTGCCTTTGGCAATGCCACTTGCTTTTGTGGACGATAATACGATCATGGGGGAGCAGGCGCTTCGCGCAAAGGGATTGTTCTGCGCCGCCCGGTGCGGGTGGTCGAAGGGAATCGAAAGGAGCACGCGATGGTGCTGTCCAGCCAGTTGCCACGCCCAGGGATGGGCCGACGACATGTCTATTACCGAAGGCGCAAAAGCAACTTACGCCGACCGGTGGTGTTTGCGGTGGTGCTGATGGTCGCCGTCGCGGTGATCTACTTCGTCGTCCAGAGCGCCGGCGGGGATGGCGAGCCGTCACCGACGAACGCTGGCCCGAATGCCGCCCAGGGCGTCGGCGACGGCGGACACCGGGTCAGCCATACTTCGGTCGGTCCAGGAGGAGGCGGGGACGGGCAATCGTCAGGCGCTGTCGACCGCTCAGGCGGCGACAGTCGGTCGGGTGCGAGTCAGGGCAATCCCGGCCAGGAGGACCCCGCGCCCGGTCGGCAGGGCGAGCAGGCGACACAGGGCAACGTCACGGAGCAGGCGGCCGTTGCGCGGCAGCAGGCCCGATGGGAGGTCGCGCCGGCCGATAGCAATGCACGTACCGATCGCCAGACCCAGCGGGAGATCCAGCGCGGCATGAGCATGCTGGACGAGGGGTTTCTCGTCACCGGTCGCCAGGTGCTCAGCCAGGTTCTCACGCGCGAGGGCCGCACGCTTTCATACGCCGACGCCAACACCATCCGGATCCGGCTGGCGGAGGTGAACCGCGAACTGGTCTTCTCAAAGAAGGTCTATCCGAATGACCCGCTGACATCGACTTACACGCTCGAATCCGGCGACATGCTCCAGCCGATCGGCCGGCGCTACAACGTGCCGTGGCAGTTCCTTGCGCGCATCAATGGTGTGGACCCCCGGCGCATCCGTGCCGGGCAGAAACTGAAAGTCGTCCGCGGCCCGTTCCACGTGGAGGTTTACAAGTCGGCGCACCGTTTGGACGTATTGGCGGTGACGTCGGACGACGTGACGATCTACATCTGCAGCTACGACGTCGGGCTTGGGGCGCCGGACACGCCCACGCCGGTCGGGGCGTTCGTCGTTACCGAGAAGAACGAGAACCCGCGCTACGACAAGCCGGACAAGGGCCTGCACTTCGCGGGATTTGATGTTGATCCGCGCAATCCCGTCGGGCCGCGCTGGATCGGCGTGATGGGCGCCACCGAGGCGACGGCTCAGTTCGAGGACTACGGTATCCACGGCACGGTGGAGCCGCAGTCGATCGGCCGCAACATGTCTGATGGTTGCATACGCCTGCGGAATCCCGAGGTGCTGGAACTGTACGACATGCTCTCGGCCTTCAGCGGCAAGCGCAGCACGGTGCTGATCAAGCCGTGAACGCGGGCAATTGATCCACGTTGCCGGTCGACCGATTGCTCGTCGTCAGGTGTTGTGCGTGACGCACCTCAGAGACCGGACGACTCGCGGCTGGCGGCTTCTTCGGGCGTGGCGGGAAGGTGCAGGCCGCATTCCTGCTTCAGACCCCCGAACCGCCCAGCCCGCTCATCCTCGCCTTCACCGACCGGCCGGGTCGTGTGTGTGTCGCCGATCGACACGTAGCCCGCTTCCACCAGGGGATGCCACGGCAGATCATGCTGCACGAGGTACTTGCCGACATCGGCGCGGGTCCAGTGCAGGATCGGGTGGATCTTGTACAGGCCGTTCTGGAGAATGACCCGCTGCAGGTCGCCGCGGTGCCCGGTCTGGTCGGCGCGAAGCCCGGCCAGCCACGCCGTGGCCTTCAGTTCTTGCAGGGCCCGCCGCATGGGCTCGACCTTGCGGAGGTAGTCGTAACGGTTGAGATCTTCGAGTTCCTTCTCCCAAAGTTTCCCGTGAAGGGCCTCCATGCGGGCGGGCGACATCTCGCTCTGGAAGATCTTCAGATTCAGGCCAAGCCGCTCCCGCAGTTCCTCGGCGAACCGGTAGGTCTCGGGGAAGAGATAGCCGGTGTCGATGAAGATGACCGGGATGTCCGGCGCCACGCGCGTCGCCAGATGCAGCATCACGGCGGACTGGGCGCCGAAGCTCGAACTCATCACCAAGCCGGTTGCGAACGCCTCGTACGCCCACGCGATCGCCTCCTCGGCCTTGGCGTTCGCCAGGCGGGCATTCACGTCGTTCAGATCGATCATCTGGTTCTCAAGCACAGCTTGCGTCACCCGTAGCGCTCCTATCGGCATTCGGCGGGGAATCCTGCTCAAGTGGCGGGCAGGGGATGTTAGACGCGGCAAGTCAGGAGAGCCAGCCGTCCGCAGTCCATCGGGCGGCGAAACGGAAGCCGCTATGATTGGCATGCGATGGCGCATCGAGCCTACATCGGCATGGGCAGCAACCTCGGCGACCGGTGGCGACACCTGGTGCAGGCCGTGACCGCTCTTGGTGCGCTGGCTCAGCCGGGCACGTTGCGTGTCAGCCCGGTGTACGAGACGCCGCCGATGGGGCCGGTCGAACAGGGCGCGTACCTGAACGCGGCGGCAAGCTTGGAGACTGAGCTTACGCCGGGGAACCTGATGGCGGAACTCGGTCGGATCGAGGCCGCATCAGGTCGGGTCGCCGCTTCGCAGCGGGTGAAGTGGGGGCCTCGCGAGTTGGATCTGGACCTGCTGCTGTTTGACGGACGGCAGATACGCGATAGGAAACTGACCGTGCCGCATCCGGAGATGCACAAGCGGTGGTTCGTGCTCAGGCCGCTGGCCGATATCGCGCCGGATGTGGTGCACCCGTCGCTGGGCAAGACTGTTGCCGAACTGCTCGCGGAACTGCCGGCGGAAGCAGTCGGCGGCGCCTCTGCATCCGGGCGGCGAGTTGGCGCGCTTGATGTGGAAAGCAACCGATGAGTGACAGCCTGCGTATCAACGAACTCTTCTATTCCATCCAGGGCGAGAGCACTTGGGCGGGACGGCCGTGCGTGTTCGTGCGACTGGCGGGTTGCCACCTGCGCTGCCACTACTGTGACACCGCTTACGCGTTCCATGAGGGCGAAACGGTTTTGATCGATGAAGTGATCCAGCGTGTCGCGGCGCTTGGCGGCGCCTGTCGGTTGGTGGAGGTCACCGGTGGTGAACCGCTGCTCCAGCCGCATGTGCATGTCCTGATGTCGGGTCTGGCGGATCGCGGTTACACGGTACTGCTCGAAACAAGCGGAGCGTGCGATATCAGCGCCTGCGACCGGCGCGTCATTCGCATCATGGACCTGAAAACGCCCTCGAGCGGCGAGTCGGCGCGGAATCACTGGCCGAACCTGGAACAACTCACCGAGCGCGACGAGGTGAAGTTCGTCGTGGGATCGCGCGACGACTATGAGTGGTCGACGGCGGTGATCCGCGAGCATGATCTGATCAGGCGCGTCAAGGCCGTGCTGATGAGCCCCGTGCAACCGATGGCCGCCGATCCCGACATCCGGGGCCACGAAGGTGTGCCGATGGCCGATCTCGCGGCATGGATTATGGCCGACCATCTGCCCGTCATCCTGCAGACGCAGTTGCACAAGTTGATCTGGCCGGGCGTGCTGCGCGGCGTCTGACTTGACAGAAGAGACGAAGGCGTCCACATTCCGCGTCTTCCCCGCTTCGGATAGCCACCCATGCGAGCCAGCCTGACCAAGACATTCAGTTTCGACGCCGCCCACTGGCTGCCGACCTTTCCGCCCGGGCACAAATGTCGACGACTGCACGGCCACACCTTCTACGTGGACCTGGTGGTGGAAGGCGAAGTCGATCCGGCCAAGGGCTACCTTGTCGACTTCGGCCAGATCAAGGCCGCGGCGGCGCCGCTCATCGACGCGCTGGACCATCAACTGCTCAACGACATCGAAGGCCTGGCCGTGCCGACGGCTGAAAACTTGTGCAGATGGCTCTTCGATCGACTGCGCCCGGCCCTGCCCTTGCTTTCGGTCGTGCGGGTGCGCGAGACATGCACGTCGATGGCCGAATATCGCGGCGACTGACGGGGCGGATGTCTTGCTCATGGCCCCGACGGCTCCGGAAGCGCGACGCCGCGATCCTGCGCGATTCTCCGCAACTGCTCGAGCACCTGTTCGGGCGTGCGGCGTCGCTGGGCGCGGCGGCGCTGCGGCGAGGCGCTGTCCGTGCCGGTGTGCACGACGAACCGACGCATGAGGGCCCAACTCAGCGCGTGGCGCAGGGTACCGCCCCGGGCGGGATTGTGATGATCGATCGTGTCGATGGCGATGGGCAAGCCGTCGAGCAGCAGCGTCAGCAGCATCGGTTCGCTGCGCGCCCGGTCCGCGTGGTCGATGAGGTGCTGCCGCGCCACGTTGACGATCAACGGCAGCGCCGATTGCACCAACCGGCTGCGAATCTGCTGCGATTGGACGAGACAGCGTTCGATTTCGTCCATCTGCGCCATGCGCGGCTCGTGGCGGTCCAGCGCTTCGCGCAGATGAGCGGCCTTGAACTTCAGGTAGTTCATCCGCACGATCATCGAGCGATGCTCGGACGGCGACCACGTGGTCTGATTGAATAGCGGCTCCAGCACGTCCGGCAGCGCGATGCGCCGCGCGGCGGGCGTATCGACGGCCGCCGGGTGCTCGCGGTCGGGTTTGATCGGCACGATTGCGGCCGGGGACGCGTGAAGCAGTACCTCGTCGGCATCGTCCCGCTCGAAGACCGACAGGTGCACCCAACGGATGTCGATCTGGCGCAGCCGCGCCGCACGCTGCTCGTGCACGACGCGATAGATGGTCGACCGCGTGCGAGAGAAACGTCGAGCAATCCGCGAGACGGGAATGCCGATCCGGTACGCCCGCGCGATGACCCGGCGCTGGTTCGGGGTGAGCGGTCCGGTGCGGTCGGTGAAGATCGGGTCATCGGGATGGGCCCGGTCGTGCTTCTCGAGGATCTGCCGCACCGTCTCAACGGCCCGCCCGAGGCGTCGGGCCAGGTGGGTGGCGACCTGGTTCATCGAGACATCGGCGGATTCGGCAATCCGCCGCGCTCGGCGCAGCACCTGCTGTCGTGTCGCGTCATCCACCTTCGTGAATGCGGCGGCCTTCTCGACGCGATCGCCGTGTGCTTCCAGGAACCGTTGTACGGCGCTGCGGCAGAATACAAGGCGCTTGCGCGACTCCTCGGGCAGTTTCGCCCAGCGCCATCGCAGACCGAGGTCGCGCCAGCGCGAAAGGGTCTTGGTGCTGATCCGCAGCCGCGCGGCCAGTTGCTCGGGCGTCTCGACGATTTCGTCCTCTTCGGCGGGCATGCCAACCGAGCGACTGACGGTGTCGATCATCAGCCGCAGGTCCGGCAGCAGCGCTTCGCCCACCAGCAGCATGTCGGCGTCGCGCTCCGGGTGGTAGCCGGTGATGCGATGGACCAGGAAGTCCAGCGGATACGTGGCCGCAGGGTCGATGGCGTCGTGCAGGGCTTCGGCGCGCCGCACCTGCTCGATGCGCCGCTCGGGCGGCGCGAAAAGCATCTGCCGGGTCAGTTCGCCCAGCGGCCGGCAGCGGTATTTCTGTGCGGGTCGGCGCGGCACGCCATGAGTTTACGACGTTTCAGGTGGCAGTGGGTAAAGCCGCTGCGGGCGGGCACGTTCGATCAACCCCAGCTCGGCCGCGTGGTGGTGGAAGAGGTCGATCGCCTCGAGCTGCGGACGCCCGATCTCGAAGCAAAGCCACTTGGCCAGGTACTCGTGGGCCAGGTCGCGCGGCCAGCCCATCGGCGCGGCGAACTGCTCCACCAACCGGTCGATGCGCGGCGTGTTGCGCTCCCGCACCGTCGCGAGTTGCCGCGGCAGGGCGCCCAGGTCCACGTCCTCGCGCGTCATCCACACCGCGAAGACGAACGGCAGGCCAGTGAGCGCGCGCCAGGCGTAGCCCAGGTCCAACTGATGCGGGTATCGGACGGCCGGGGGCGAGGCGGTGACCACCTTGTCGCCGATTAGCAGCATCGCCTGCGGCCAGTCAGGTGAATCATCCTCAACGAGTTGCTGGTGCGCATCAAACGCCACCAGCCGCGGCCGCCGGTTGTACAGCTTGCTCAGCAGCACCTGCATCAGGGCGACCGAGGTGTGACTGTCGGTGTCGGCGTGGATGGATTCGATCTGTTCCAGCGGGACGCGGCTGTACAGCCGCACGGTCAACGTCGTTCCCTGGCAACCGATGCCCCCGACCGGCACGATGCGCAGCGGCACGCGGCTTCGCTGGTAGTCGATGACCGGGCACAGGGCGATGTCCACCTCGCCGGCTTCGAGGTCGACCAGCAGGCGGCTGGGCACGTCGTAGCGCACCTCGGGCGGAGGAACGTGGGCATCGCCAATCTCGTCGAGTCCGACGATCAGCGGCTTGGCGTTGAGGAAGCTGACGCAACCGACGCGCAGCGCCGGCCGCGGGCGGGGAGCGCCACCGATGGGCGATATTGGGCGGATCCTGGTCATTCGCCGCTGATTATAGAACGCATCGCCGGGGGCGGTCGGTCCTGGACGGCAGGTTGACCGGATCGCGAGGACCTGAAATCATCTGCCGTATGAGCGAAGCGCAGACAAGAGCCGGCGCCGGCGATGATACGGCGCTCGAGGATTTCTCGGCGCAGATCCTGATCGTGGACGACGAGGAGGCCCACGCGGACGTGATGGGCGAGGCCCTGCGTCGGCTGGGGCATGTATGCACGCTGGTGCACGACCGGCCGTCCGCCGAGGATGAACTGCAGCATGGTTCATTCGACCTGGTGGTGACCGACCTGGTGATGGACGATCCGGAGGACGGGCTGAAGGTGCTGGCGGCGGCGCGGCGGACGCAGGCCAACGCCGAGGTGATCATGGTCACCGCCCACGGCGATGTGCCCACCGCCACCAACGCCTTGAAACAGGGGGCCTACCACTTCATCGAGAAGCCGCTCGACCTGGACGTCTTCCGTTCGCTCGTCACCCAGGCGCTGCGAACGGTGGCCCAGCGGTCGCAGATTACCGACCTGAAGCAGCATATCGATGAGCAGTACGGCTTCGAAGGCATCATCGGTCATTCATCGGGTATCCGGCGGGTGGTGCAGATGCTGCGCCAGATCGCGCCGGCGAACATCCCCGTGCTGGTCACGGGCGAATCGGGCACCGGCAAGGAACTGGTCGCCAAGGCGCTGCACACCAATTCGAAGCGCGCGAAGAAGCGATTCGTTCCGCTCAACTGCGCGGGCTTGAGCGAAACACTGCTTGAGGATGAATTGTTCGGTCATGTGAGGGGCGCGTTCACCAATGCCGATCGGGACCGCGAAGGCCGGTTCGAGTACGCCGACGGCGGCACGCTCTTCCTCGACGAGATCGGTGATATGCCGCTGAACATGCAGGCCAAACTTCTGCGAGCCCTCGAGAGCGGCGAGGTGGTGCGCGTGGGGGCCAACGATGCGCGCCACGTCGATGTGCGGCTGGTCAGTGCGACGAATCGCGATCTGGATGAGCAGGTCAAGGAAGGCCGGTTCCGCGAGGACCTGTTCTTCCGAATCAAGGGCGCCCAGATCCACATGCCCGCCCTTCGCGAGCGGCGCGAGGACATCCCGCTGCTGGTCAAGCACTACGTCAAGGTGTACGCCGATCAGTTCGGCCGCGGCGTGCCCACCGTCAGTGAAGACGTGCAGCAGGCGCTGATGCGCTTCGACTGGCCGGGTAACGTGCGGCAGTTGATGAACGTGGTGCAGAATATGGTGGTGATCGCCGAGGGCGAAGTGATCGAACCACGCCATCTGCCGCCCGAGGTGGAGGGTGGTGATGGCGAAGCCGTCGAGGGCGGAACGCTGGCGACCGCCGGCATGAGCCTTGAGCAGATCGAGAAGCAGGCCATCCGCAACACGCTGCGCGCCTACAACGGCAACCGCGAAGCCACGGCCAAGGCGCTGGGTATCGGCGAGCGGACGTTGTACCGCAAACTGAAGGAGTACGGCCTCAAATGAACATCCTGCTGATCACCACGGATGAACAAACCTACGACGCGCTCGGCGCGGCCGGCAATCCGCTGGTAAAGACGCCGCACCTCGATCGACTGGCGTCGCAGGGCGTGCGATTGGCGCGGCACACCTGCTCGTCCCCCGTCTCCACGCCCGCTCGCGCATCAATCCTCACCGGTCTGTACACCCGCACCCACGGCGCGTGGCACGTCGGCTACGAACTGGACAAGCACCGTGCCACCATCGCGCATCGACTGGCCGACGCCGGTTACGTCACCGGGGTCTTCGGCAAGGTGCACCTCGAGGGCGAGCTTACGGAGCGCCCGGCCAGACACCCCGTGGACGAACCGTACTACGGCTTCATGGAGCACGCCGTCAGCGAAGACGACCAGCGCGGCCGGTACTTCCAGTGGGTGCTGGACAACCATCCGCAGTACGCCGACGAAATCCGCCGCACCACGCACGAAGGCAGCCCGCTGCGCGAGGGCGGCGAGACCTACGAAGGCGACGGCGGCTTCCACGGACTGTGGCCGACCGACCTGCCGGAAGAAGTGACGCAGACGCACTGGATCGCCGAACACGCGCGGCAGTTCCTCGATCGCCGCGCGGCGGATGGCAAACCGTTCTTCGCCTTCTGCTCGTTCGTCCAGCCGCATCATCCGTGGAACCCGCCGAAGAGCTACATGGACCAATACGATTCGACCGACATGCCGGTCCCGGATCGCACTGACGGCGCCCACGGCGGGCCGACCAACCGCTACAACGACGGCCGCAAGTACAGCGATCGCCTGCTTCAGGAAGCCCAGGCCGCGTACTACGCCATGTGCACGCAGATCGACGTCGAGGTCGGCAAACTGCTCGACCGGCTCGACCGGCACGGCATGGTCGGCGATACGCTGGTGGTCTTCACGTCCGATCACGGCGACTACAACTGCCGGCGCGGGATGATCCGCAAGAACGCCGGCTGGTATGAGTCCATCATGCGCGTGCCCACCATCATGCGCCTGCCGGGCGGCGCGGCGGGGACGGTGTACGAAGGCCCGACCCAGCACGAGGACATCGTGCCCACGATGCTCGAGTTCTTGGGCCTCGAACCGCAGATGGACATCAGCGGCGTCTCGCTGGTGCCCGTCCTGCGCGGGGAAGACGCGCGGCCGCGCGAATGGTCCTTCCACGAGTTCGTCCCGCGCGGCGGCCCGGGCGGGCCGGCAACCGTTGGCATTTCGTCCGAAAGATGGAAACTCATCCGCTACCCCGACCAGCGCGGGTGGGTGCTCACCGACTTGATGAGTGACCCGGAAGAGAACGAGAACCTGATCGACACGCCCGAGGGCCGAGCCGCGGTGCCGACGATGAAAGACGCACTGCTCGAGTGGCTGGCGACGACGCCGCAATGGCGACAGGAGAAGGAGGTGCCGTGGTGAGTCAGACCGCGTCCACATTCCGCATCGGACACGGCTTCGACCTCCACCGACTCGAGCCCGGCCTGCCGCTGGTGGTCTGCGGGCAGCGTATCGAGCATGATCGCGGCTGCGCGGCTCACTCGGATGGCGATGTGGTCTACCACGCGGTGACCGACGCCATGCTCGGTGCGCTGGGGCAGGATGACATCGGCCAACTCTTTCCCGATGACGATGCGAAATGGAAGGGGGCCGACTCGCGTCTGTTCGTCGAAGAGGCCGCGCGGCGTATGGAAGAGGCGGGGTTCAGTATCGGCAACATCGATGTCACCGTCATCTGCCAGAAGCCCAGGCTCAGTCCATACAAGGCGGCGATGAAAGCCAACCTGACGGCGCTGCTCGGGTGCGAGCTTTCGCAGGTGAACCTGAAAGGCAAGACGCACGAGCGCGTGGACGCCGTCGGTGAAGAGCGCGCCATCGCATGCCATGTGGTCGTGCTCATCGGTAGGCAGTAGGAGCAGCCATGCTGGTGCTGACGCGCGAACAGTCACGTGAGATCGACCGGCGGGCGATGGAGGAGTTGGGCATTCCCGGCGTGGTGCTGATGGAGAACGCCGGCCGCAGTTTCGCGGCGATGGTGTTGAAGGATCTGACGGAGCGCGGCATCGCGGTCGCCGATGCGAAGGTGGCCGTGCTCGCCGGCGGGGGCAACAACGGCGGCGACGGTTACGTCATCGCGCGGCATATGCACAACGCCGGCGCGGCCATCACCATTCACGCCGCGAAGCCGCCGGATGAACTGGATGGGGACGCCGGGGTCAACGCCCACATCGCTCAGCGCATGAAGCTCAAGATCCACAGCCTGGCCGAGCCGGCGAAGCTCCAGCAGGCGAAGAGCCAGTGGCAGGTTGCCGACGTGATCGTCGATGCCCTGCTGGGCACCGGCTTCCAGGGATCGCTGCGCAAGGATGCGTTCGCCATCATCAAGGCGCTGAACGATGCCGCTTCGCGCGGCGGGGCCCGCGTCTTTGCGGTCGATGTTCCATCAGGTCTCGACTGCGACACCGGCCGCCCGGGCGATGCATCGGGCCTGGCGGTGAAGGCGCACGCGACGATGACGTTCGTGGCAATGAAGACGGGTCTGGCCCAGCCGCACGCGCGGCAGTTCACCGGTGAAGTGAGGGTAGGCGATATCGGTCTGCCGCCGGACTGGCTGGCAGAGATTGGCGCCACACTCTGACCCGAAGGGCAGAATATACCTGTGGTGGGGCGGGCGTCTGGCGCGGCCAGGCCTGCTTCGCGAGCCACCGGATCTGGTCGATCTCAGGCCTTCGGCCTGATGGCGGGCGGGACGCCCACCCCACCAGGAGAAAGGGTCGCGGCTCGTTGCGGGCCTACTCTTCGATAATCCGCATCGCCGCGTTCATCGCCTTGAGCTGATCCGTCTGTCGCCGGCCGATGCGCACCTGCATGATCACTTCATCGTTCTGATAGTCGCGGCTGTCCACCTTGCCGCGCGACTCGATGAAGTGAATCGCTTTGCCGTCATGCAGCTTGACCGCCAGCTTCAGCCGGTTCTCGCCGCCGCGGGCCCGCCGACGGATCTCTTCCACGAGCAGGTCCACGCCGCGCCCGGTGCGGGCGGAAGTCGCGATCGCCTCCGGATACTCCTGCTGAATGACCAGCAGTTCGGCGTTGTGTTCCAGGCGATCTGTCTTGTTCAGCACGAGGACGCGCGGCTGCTCGTCCGCGCCGATCTCGTCCAGCACAGTGCGCACCGTATCCAGTTGCTGCCGCGCGTTGGGATCGGAGACATCCAGCACCACCAGCAGCAGATCGCTGTGGATCGCTTCTTCCAGCGTGGCTCTGAAGGATGCCACGAGGTGATGCGGCAGATTCCGCACGAAGCCGACGGTGTCCGAGAGCATCACGTGATCGCCGCGGCCCAGGTCCCAGCGGCGCGTGCGCGTGGAGAGCGTGGCGAAGAGCTTGTCATCGGCATAGGCCCCGCCGGCGGTGGCGGTATTGAACAGCGTGCTCTTGCCCGCGTTCGTGTAGCCGACGAGTCCCACCGTGAAGAAGTCCACGTTGCGGGCTTCGACTTCGCGCGTCTTACGCGCCTGGATGCGCTTGATCTCGCGCTTCAGTTCGGCCTTGCGCCGCTGGACGATGCGGCGGTCGATCTCGAGTTGCTGCTCGCCCGGGCCGCGCGTGCCGATACCGGTCGGCGCGCCGCCGGCGATGCGCTCGAGGTGCGACCACATCGCCCGCAGCCGGGGATAGGTGTATTCGAGCTGGGCCAGTTCCACCTGCAACTGGGCCTCGTAGGTCCGGGCGCGGGCGGCGAAGATGTCGAGGATGAGTTCGCTGCGATCGATGACCTTCCGCTCGATCTCCTCCTCGATGTTGCCGATCTGCGACGGTGAAAGATCGTTGTCGAAGATGACGACTTGGGCCTCGTGCAGGCGGCACATCTCGGCCAGTTCCTGCACCTTGCCCTTGCCGATATAGGTGGCCGGATCGGGGCGCTGGCGTTGTTGAAGCAGTTGATCGGCCACCACCGCGCCTGCCGTATCCACCAGGGCGCGCAGTTCGCCCAGCGGATCATGCGGATCGATGTCCTGGCCGGGCAGCAGGCAGGAGACAAGGACGGCCTTCTCCTGGCTGACACTCAGTGAATTGCCGCGTTGCATCTGTTCCAAGGCAGTTCTCGCTTTCGCAGTCGGGCATGGCGGTGGTGCTCCCCGTTGAATCGGGACCATCGGCGTTGCCCGTTCTGGTTCGGGTTCAGGTGGGGTGGCGCGGAGGGCGCCGACGAACCGGATGTGACTTAGCGCTTGCGCATGGCGAAACGAGGCTCCTTGAGTCCTGCAAGTATACAAGGAGTCGGGCGACGCGGAAAGAGGACGGTCGTGGGCATATCGGCCCCCGTGTGCGGCCGGGCCCGGATCGGCCACTACTCCTTCAGCACGAAGTCGATACACATCACCGAAGCGAGGATCAGCAGACGGGTGGGATGGTCCGGTGGGACATTGTCATTGATCTGGAGCATGTAATTGTCGGCCGAGGTGAACAACTCCCTGCCCATGCCCGACCACTTCTTCGAAACCGAAGCGAATTCTTCGGATTCGTCCATGCTCAGGAACCGGAAACTCCAGCTTGTCCACTTGCCTTTCAGCTTGAACAGTGGCTGGTCCGAGGTGTCGGTGACGGTGAACGCGCCGCCGATCGAGAGCATCTTCTGCATGAAGCCGCCGATGGGCGTGTCATGCTCATCGAAAACGTTCACCCGCGATCGGAAGAACGTCACCCCGCGCGACGCGCGAACCACCGGTTGGCCGTCCGGGGTGGTGATATGGACATCGAACGGCGTCATCCGCTTGTAGTCCGTGAACCGGAAGAGCTTCGAGAAAGCGCCGAGGTTCGGTTCGCGACAGTGCAGGATCTCCTCGCCCGATTCGGGGTCGAGGATGTCGAAGTTGTTCGATGCCTTGAACATGCCGACATGTTCCTTGACAAGGAACAGATTGCGATTGACCGCCGGATGCATGGTTGACTCCTTCGTGGGTGAGCGGGCAGTATAGCAGTTCACCGACGGCCGCCGGCTTAGCCGATCTGGAACGCCTGTCGAACCAGCTCGGTCAGGTCAAGATCCTCACGTTCCGCCGCGGCCAGGCGCACGCGATCCAGGATCGCCCGGTCATGCCGGTGGATGCCCAGCGACTCGATGGCCGTCCGCGCCGTCTGCGCGTTGCCGTCGGTGACCTGCTCCACCAGGAACCCGATTGCCTCTTCGCTGCGCAGCATGGCCATGGCCAGCATCGCGGTCCGACGCAGTTCCTGATCCAGCGTATGCTCCCACCAGTCGATCAGCAGTGGCAGGGCCTCGGCCAGGCGCGATTCGCCCAGTGCGACGGCCGCGAGTTCGGCCGTCGCGGCGTCGCCGCGCTTCATCGCCTCGGCGACGATCGACACGCTCTGTTGCGCATCGACGCGCAGCATTGCCAGCAGACACTCGCCGATTACCGCCGGCTCGGCATCGCCGCACAGTTGCTTGTGTCGCAGCAGCGGCAAGGCGGCCGGCTCCTCGGTGAAGCCCAGCGCCCGCGCCGCCGCCTGACGCGCCGACGCCTCCCGGTCGGCCAGCAGCCCGGCCAGGAGCATCAGCTTGTGCGGGTGTGGCCGGCGGGCGACGGCCATCGCGCAGTGGCTGCGCAACTGCACGGCCGTGTCCGCCTTGCCGCCGTAGACCGGTTCGAGCTGGACATGGGCAATGCCGCGCTCGTAGGGCGCCCAGTCGTCGCATTCGAGCCGATCGAGCGCTTCGACGATGGCAGTCTTGGCCGCGCATCCCTTGTCGGTCGCGACGGGGCGGTCGATGAACCGATCGAAGGCTTTGAGCAGGTCGGGGGCAAGTTGCGACAGCCCGGCCTCCCCCGCCAGCGAAGCAGCGCGGGCGGCGACGTGGTTCGATTTGGCGGCGATCGCCTTGCGCAACTGTTCGATCGCTTCCGGCGCGGGCAGGTCGGCCCGTAAGCCCTCCAGTGTGGCAAGACGATCTTCGAGTGAGGGACGCTGAGGCATCGCTGTGTCGCTACCGTGCTTGGGAAATGCCCTGCGATTTGACGTACACAAGTCCGGCCATGGCCGATGCACTCGCGAAGATCCATGCTACCGCACCATGCACCGCCATGGAGACCATGATGCCTACAACAGCGCCAAGAAAGATCGCTTCGGAGCCCTGCATGCCGCTGGCGGCGCCGGCAACGCCGATCGCCCCGACGATGAAGAAGATGACAACGCCCACGAGCCCCAAAACGGCGACGGCCATCACGATGTTGAGCAGCCATGCGAGCACGTAAGTGCCGAACTGGTCAAATATGCATCTGACCGCCTTGACCGGGTTCACTGTTTGTTCTGCCGCAGACACTGCCAGTCCCATGTAGATGTAGAAAGTGCCCGGTAGGAGTAGTAATCCACCCACGGCGAGCATGGCAAGTGGCTCCGGGGTCAAGAAACCGAGCGCGATCACAGCAATTCCCGGCCCAAAGCCGATCACGCCATTGGCAAGCCAGTAGACCAGGGCCATGATGATCGAGATCTCTCCCGATGCATAAGTCTTGCCCGAGGCGGTCTGGGCCATGATTGCGAGCAGTTGTCGTCCGATCCAAGCCAACTCCCAGAGTCCGATCACGATTCCGATGATCAGACCGATCCACAGCAGTCCCAGCGTACCTGTCTCCAACGCAAGTATCTGGAAGAACGCCTGGAGACCTGAACCGAGGAGCGCGAAGCCCATGGCCGCGAAGACCACGCCCATTGAAATTCCGATCTGGGTTCCACCGAATGGCGAGGCGAGCACTGTGCCCAGCGTGATCTCACCGGATCGCACGAGCCTTTGGGTTTCGGGCGCGATTGCACGAGGCACATATCGCGGCCCGCTCGATCTCGGCTCGAGGTCGTGCCCGCAGCGGATGCACAGCGTGGCGCGCGGGGGCATCTTGCCGCCGCATTTCGGGCAACGGATCATCTCCTCGGCCGCCCGCGGCTCGTTGGCGAAGCGGATCTGCCCCTCGGTCTTCTGCGGCTGCTTCTTCTGTTGCTCCTCGGCGCGGGCGGCGAACTCCTCGCGGAAGACATCGGCAAGCGGCGAAGCATCATCCGCATCAGACTGGGCGGCCGCGTCGCCGTTGGCGCTCGCCCGGAACTCGTACCCGCACAGACGGCAGCGCACCTTGCGGCCCACCGTGGCCGCCGGCACGTCGTAGGCCTGGTTGCAGTTCGGGCAACTGACGTTGACCTTTTGAGCTTCCGACACGAACACGCTCCACAACGGCAGGCTGGCGCCCGCCGGAGACGCTTGGTCGTCCTGTCCCCGGAAGGCGGCAACACGCGGGCCGATCCCGCAAGATCAGGCAATATACCAGACATTGCGCGTCGCGCGTGCAATCGATCAAACGCACGCGTGCATCTTTGCGTCGCGGTAGCGGGTGGGAAAACGGGCGAACCTCGGTGACGCCGCAGACGGCCGACTCGCGGCCCCAGCTTACGCCCGGGAAGGCCGCCGTATGAGCGCGACGACCAGCATCGCGATCAGAAGCCCCGCCAGTTCCGGCTCCGGCACAGTCGCGATCTGCGGCGTCAACCCGGCCGCGCCCACCTGCTGGTGGTAGTTCGCCACCGCCGCCTGGGCTTCGTCCAGGGACACCCGGTCATTGCCGTCGGCGTCACCGTCGACCCACTCGGCCGGCGACAGGCCGATGTTCGCCACCGCGAGGGCCGATTCCGTGAACGTCACCTGGCCGTCGCGATCCAGGTCGCCCCAGAGGTAGTCCACCCGGTAGTCGAAACCGGTGACGCCCGCGATCCAGTCTGCGTATTCGGCCAGCGTGATGAGTCCGGCCATGTCGCCGTAATCGGCATCCGTCTCGCCATCGACCGACAGCAGGAACGAGTTGACGCCGACCAGTTCGTAGTGGTCATCGATCAGCACGAATGCGCCGCCGCCGCTATCGCCGGGGGCGATCAGGTACTCGTAGTCCAGCGCGGCGTCCTGGCTCCAGAAGTACCCGTCGCTGCCCGCCAGCGGATCGTCGAAGTCCAGGAACAGGATGGACGGGTCGTAGTCCCGGAAGAAGGGCACGCGCTGACCGGTCTGTTCCAGCAGGTTCTCCCCGGCATGCAGTGTGCCCCCGGCGCCGGTCGCGCCGCTGTCGCCGTCGCCGGTCTGCCCGTAGCCGGAGAGGATGACGGTCTGGCCCAGTACGCTCGTCGGCGTGCCGTCATAGAGCGTCGCCGTGGGGACGGGCAGGTTGAGGTCGTCCAGTTGGATCAGGCCGATGTCACCGCCTTCCTTCACGTCCCCGGTCCATCCCTCGTAGGTGTGGACCTGTGCCGAACTGTAGCCCACCCCGTCGATCGTGAAGGTGAAACTGGGGGCGGCGCTGGTGACGTGCGCGGCGGTAAGCACCCATCCCTCGCCGATATAGGTGCCGGAGGCGAGCCCGCCCGAGTAGGTGAGCTTGCCGACGCTGTCGAGCGCCGTGACGTCACGCATGGCCAGGTCATAGTCCGCGTAGGTTGACCCGGTCGTGATCACCCCGGCGCCGGAGGGCGACGGCAGCCAGCCGGCGGCTGCCATGGCCAACAGGACTGCAACGCGTGGGATGCGATCCCTCACCGTGCTCCTCCTTGCAGCGGTCATCCATGGTACGCGTTGAGCGGGCCGCGCATCCCCCGCGTCGTTGCGACCGATGCAGCCCGCAGAAGCGGCTGCTGTCAGACGCGGCAAGCTGCTTCGACTATCCTGCCACGCACGCGGGTCGTCCGCGTCGAGAAATAGCCATGGGCGCCTTCACCATCAGCTTCGATGCCTACGGCAAGGCCCACCGCCTGATCTGGCGCGGCGGGCTGTGGCGATACCTGCTGCTTCCGCTGCTGATGAGCCTGATCTACATTCCGCTGGCCCTGGCCGTGTGCGGGATGCTGGCATGGGGCACGTGGTCGCTGGTCGGTGGCTGGCTGGAAAGCTGGGGCGCGGCCGGCACGTGGATCAGCGTCATCGTGGGCATCGTCGCGCTTATGGTCTTCATCGCCTTCGTCCTGCTGACCTTCCAGGCCGTGGTGATGGTGTTCTATTCGATCTTCTACGACCGCATCCTCGACCGCGTTGAGGAGAAAGTGCTTGGCGCGAAGGTGGAAGCCGAAAGCGGCATCTTCAGGATGGTGCTGCGCGTGTCGTTTGTGACGATCGCCGTACTGGCGATCTCGCTCGTGCTGCTCGTGCTCAACCTGATCTTCTCGTTCATCCCCGTGGTGGGATGGATCGGCGTGGCCATCGTGGTGGGGCTGCAGTTCTTCATCGTGGGTTTCGAGTACATGGACCCGTCGCTCGACCGCCGCGGCTACTCCACCGGCCGCAGCCTGCGTACCGCCCTCGGCCGCTTCTGCATGCTTACGACCTTCGGCAGCATCAGCAGCATGATCCTGCTGGTTCCGATCCTGGGGTGGTTCGTGGGGCCGACGTACTCGGTGGTGGCGGGGGCGATCATCGGCATCGACGTGGACAAGAAGGTGAAGGAGCGGGCCGAAAAGCGACAGCAGAAGCGCGCGGCAACTGCATCCTCAGGCGTGGCCGGAGAAAGCGTGCCGTCCGATACGGCATGAATCGTGCACTCGTCGCCGCCTGCGTGCTCCCCGGTCTCTACTTGTCATCCCCACGCCGCTCCGCTACCGTCGCGACTCCCACGGTCTTCATCCCACGGAGCACCCATGCCCTCCCGCAAGCCCAACATTGTTGTCATGTACGCCGACGACCTCGGCTTCGGCGATCTGAACTGCTACGGCGCCAGCGGCATTCCCACGCCGAATCTCGATCGCCTCGCCTCGCAGGGCATCCGGTTCACCAACGCCTACGCCACCGCGGCCACGTGCACGCCCTCGCGCTACAGCCTGCTGTCCGGCAGTTACCCCTGGCGCAACCCGCGGGCCGCCATTCTGCCGGGCGACGCGCCGATGATCTTCGCCCCCGGTGAGCCGACCATCCCCTCTGTGCTCAGGCAGGCCGGCTACACCTCGGCCGTGGTCGGCAAGTGGCACCTGGGACTGGGCAGCGGAAGCATCGACTGGAACGGGCGGATCGAGGGCACGCCGCTGGATGTCGGGTTCGACCACTCGTTCATCATGGCGGCCACGAACGATCGCGTGCCGTGCGTCTACGTGGACGGCCGCGCTGTGCGCAACCTGGATCCGAGCGATCCCATCACCGTCGAGTACGACATCAACAAGCCGAAGATGCCCGGCGAACTCCCGGAAGGGCGGCACCATCCCGAAATGCTGCGGATGATGTACAGCCACCATCACGACAACGCCATCGTCAACGGCGTCAGCCGCATCGGACGCATGGCCGGCGGGGCGTCGGCGTTGTGGGACGACGAGCAGATGACCGAGGTCTTCCTCGGCGAGGCCAAGCAGTTCGTCACGCAGCACAGGGACGACCCGTTCTTCCTCTACTACGCCTTCCACCAGCCGCACGTGCCGCGCCTGCCCGGCAAGCAGTTCCAGGGCGCGACCGATCACGGTGTGCGCGGCGACGTGATCGTCGAAATGGACTGGGCCGTGGGGCAGTTCCTCGATCATCTCGAGTCGCTCGGCCTGCGCGAAGACACGCTGGTGATCTTCTCATCCGACAACGGCCCGGTGCTCGATGACGGTTACCAGGACGAGGCCGTCGAGCGCAACGGCGACCACCGCATGGCCGGCTCGCTGCGCGGCTCGAAATACAGCCTCTACGACGGGGGCACGCGCGTGCCCACCATCGCCTCGTGGCCCGGGCGCATCGCCCCCGGAAGCGAGAGCGATGCGCTGTTGTGTCAGGTCGATTACCTGGCCAGCTTCGCCGCGCTTGCGGGTGTCGAGCTGCCCGCCAACGCGGGGCCGGACAGCCTCAACCACATCGACGGCTGGCTGGGCGATCCCGATGACCATCGCGAGGAAATCCTCGTCGAAGGCACGAGCCACAAAAAGACCATGCGCATCGGCGACTGGACGATGATTCCCCCGCACGAGGGACGTTTCCGCGACGAGGCCAAGGACGTGGAACTGGGCAACATGCCCGAACCCCAGCTCTTCCACTTGTCGCAGGACATCGGCCAGATCCGCAATCTCGCGGCGGATCAGCCCCAACGCGTGGCCGACATGCAGGCGCGGCTGGACCAGATCGTCCAGGCCGCCGGCACGCGACCGGGCTATGCGGCGGGGTGAATTCGGCCCCATTCTCAGCCATCGAACCGGCCACCCGAAAATGGGAAGGTTCTGCACGCCGTTGCCTTTCGTGACCGGTCGATGATGTGTATGCTTCGTTCGTTCGACGACACACCTACCCACAAAAGGGGATTCAGCATGAGCGATGTCAGTAAGCGAATCAGCGGCTGGGTGGCCGCCCTGATGGTTCTTCCCGCGATTCTTCTGACGGCTTCCTCCGCGTCGGCCGACGGCGTGAAAATTCCCGAGAACGCGCTGTCACCCGAATCGAGCTTCGTCATGTGGCTCGATCCCAGCCTGGTGACGCAGGAGCGGATGGACCAGACCTTCGACCAGTTACTCGCGGCCGCGCCGGAAGGCGAGAAGGCCGAGGCGAAGCAGATCATTGCCGATGCGCGCAAGAAGATGAAGGATGTGTATCCCGTCATTGATGAACTGCTCAAGGGTGGTCTGGAGGCAGTGGTCGTTGCAGGCGGCCTGCCGGCGACCAAGAAGGCTGATGAAGAGGATGGCGATGCGACGGATGCCCCCGACCGCGCCAAACAGGATTCGCACGAGGACGACGAGGATGAGGACGATGACGGCCAGATGTTCATCAAGATGAAACCGGGCAGCGGAAGTCCCAAGAAAGTCTTCGATGCGGCGTTGCAGCGGCTGATCGGCGCAGGCCTGGTCGATAAGAACTTCCTGGATACGGAGGATGGGCAGGAATACGCCGCGACGACATACAAGAGCTTGGGGGGCGGCTGGTACGCCGCGGAGGGCGAGGAATTCCTCGAGTTGCCCCGCAAGGGCCAGGCGGCCGATCCCGCGCCCCTCGAGCGCGCCCTCAACCGGCACGCCGGCGCCCCGGTACGGTACGCCTGGGTGATGGACGAAGCGTCGCGCCATGCACTGGACAAGGCCCGCATGGAGCCGGGCAACATGTTCTTCGCCGGCATGATCGGCGCGCTGCGCAATCTCGAGACCGCGTCCGGCGGCATCTGGATCGGCAAGAAGCCGCGCTTTGTGGTGAACATGGCCTTCAAGAACTCCTCCGATGCCTTGACGTTCAAGACATCGCTGGACCAGACCGTGACAATGGTCGGCATGTTCATGGCGATGGCCGGCGCTGACCAGGACGATCCGGAAGCCGCGAAGAAGGCCGAGCAGATGCGGGCCGGCCTGGCGCTGCTCTATCTCGACCACGACGGCAAGAATCTTTCCAAGACCATCGATACCGGTGTGCTGCGCAGCCTCGGCGAAGCGGGCATCTCGTGGACGCAGGTAGCCGGGCAGGACGAAGAGGAGGACGCATCCCCTGAACCCGTGCCCGGCGGATCAGGCAGCAAGTGACGATCCATGGCTTCGGGCCGCCTATCCCGGCGCGCCAGAGCCGGCCCAGGTCGACGCAGATCCCAGTGACCCCGATCGCCCTCAGGTGGTCGGGGTTCTCGCATATGTGTCGTGTCTACATGCTCAGCAGCCCCGACTGTCGTCGTTTGCGGCCGAAGCCAAGGCAAGCAAGAATACTGGCCATTCGGGGGTGGCTGTCCGCTCCCGCTTACCCAACCCTCTGGTGATCCGAGGAGCGACATGTCTGATCCCAGGCCGCCTTTCATGCTCATGCGCATCCCGCTGATCATCAGCGGTCTGCTCTATTTCGGCCTCGCCTACGCCGTGGTCGCGTTTCTCGGGAAACTGAGCCCACCCGGCGAGCCGCCGATGCCGGACAGCATCATCACCGTACTCGCGTTGTTCAGCGCGGCCCTCGGCCTTGGCGCTATCCTCCTCGGCATGATCTTCCATGTTCGGAGCAAGGTCATCTACTACATCATGTTCGGCGTGACGGTGCTGTACGTGCCCTCGGCCTACATCTTCCTGGGAATCCCGATGCTTGTCTTCCTGATTCGGAAAGACAGCCGGACGTACTACGACGCGGGCTTCTGACCCGGAGCGGCGGTGTCTCCAGAAGTCTTTTGACCGCACCGCACCGCCACGCACCCGACGCCCGGGGGTGCGACCACAGACTGGGGCACCGTTTCAGGCGGCGTGGTTCCAGTATGTT
>CAZHJL010000043.1:0-39322 GCA_964532795.1 uncultured Phycisphaeraceae bacterium
GGGGCCGGCGGGGTGTTGATCGCGCCCGACCACCGCGTGATCGTCGGCGGGACTTTCGCGGAGGCGTCGTGGCCGGTCAAGGTGTCGGAACTGGCTGAAGGCGGGAAGGGGATGGTGGTGTGCCTGGACCCGGCCGGGCAACGCATCGTGTCAGCGGCGCGGGTGGGCGAGGAGGTGCTTGATGTTGCATCGGACGCGAATGGGCAGATTGTGCTCGCGGCCGGCGCCTCGGGTGTCGTGGTGCTCGATCCCGCCGGCGGCGCGGTGGCGTGGCGGGATGGCGAGGCGGGGACGGTCAAGCGCATCGCGGCGTCGGAAGACGGCATGGTGGTCGCGCTGACGGCGGACAAGCATGTGCGGCTGTACGACGCGAAGGGCAAGCTTGTCGCAACGCGGCGCTTTCGTGACAGCTACCTGAATGACGTGACGATCCACGGCAAGCACAAGCTGGTGATCGTGACGGGTTTCAACAACAAGCGGACGGGACGCGAGCCGGCACAGGTGGCTTTCATCCGGGCGTTTCACATCGATCGGCTGAATGAGAAGCCGGTGTGGGTGAATTACGACTGGCCCGGCCGCGTGTTGCGGCAGGAGCAGGACCCGAACGTGGCGGACAGCCGCGGGTACCGCGTCAACATCGGCGAGGACGGCAAGCTGTACTACCTGGGCGAGAGCCACGGCGGCAACTCGACGTACAGCTTCGACCCGCAGGAAAAGGCGCGCCGGCTGAAGAGTGGCGATGGCGCGGATGCGGAGCTGGTGCGGATCGATGCGTACAGCGTACCGTTCAACACGCGGGCCGATGCCCTGAGCGTCTTTGGTCGCTACGATGCGAAGACCGGGAAGCTCGAGCATCTGCAGTGGATGCTCGCGCGTCGTGAGAAGATGCGCGCGAGCACGCTGCGGGCGCGGGGCATCGCGGCCGATGCGAAAGGCCGCGCTTTCATCACCGGGTTGACCACGGCCCCGATTGCGCGGCGGGATGAAAACACGATCGCCGGCGAGGCGGTTGGACCGTTCGCGGGCGGCGAGGCGTTCTTCGCCGTGATCGCCCCCGATTTCACGCGGCGCGAGCATTGGACGCCCTTCACCGCGCCGACACCCGAAGACGGCCGGCATGCCTCGATCGGCATGGACGTGGTCGTGCGCGGCGAACACTGGGCGGTGCTGGCGCATGTCACGAGGCCCGAGGCGCGCATGGTGACGACGGACAAGGCGGCGATGGGCAAGCGCCCCGGCGGAGAAGACGTGTACCTCGTGGTGGGGGGCAAGTGGCCCTCGCAAGAGAAGAAGTGAACCGGCGGCCGTCGCGGTGCATGAAGCAGGTGGAGTTCGCGCTGAGCATCGCGCGGCGGGACTGTGACACGTCACTGTCGTACGCTTCGGTCAGGGGGTGGCGTTCGCTGGGCTTCGATCCTCGGGAGAGGGGTTGCGTCTGGTCAGGCCGCCTTGGCGTTGGCGTGCTGCGCTTCCCGCGTGATGCGGAGCATCGCGAAGCAGTAGACGACCAGCAATCCCGCCAGCGCGGCGAGGGAGAGTTTGACGGCGATGGGCAGGAAGGGCGCGAGCGTGGTGTAGATGGGCAGCCACAGGTCATTGGCCTGGGTGGTGGTCATGCCAAAGAGGCCGGTGGCGATACGTCCGGGCCAGTCCATCGCGGCGATGAGGGCGAGCCAGCCGGCCGCCTCGAAGGCGAGGACGACGATCCACGTGATGTGGACGAGCCGGGGCGCGGGCATCCGCCGCGCAAGGTCGGTGGCGTGGAAGGCGAGGAAGAGCGTGCCGGCGAGGGCGACGATGCCGGCCGATTCGAGCACGTGCTTGTCGACGGTGAAGGCGGTCGCGTTGAAGATGAGGATGCCCAGGCAGTAGACCACGGCCGCGGCGGGGACGGTCATGAGGAACCAGCGTGCGCAGATGCGGGCGCTGAAGTTCGGTTCGGGCGGCAGGCGGTCGGGCTCGCGGGCGGTGGCGTACAGGAATCCGCCGCCGGAGAAGAAGAGGAAGAGGGCGGTGGCGGCGGCGTCAATCCATGGCGGCAGCGTGTGCTGGGCGGTGTAGGCGTGGATCCAGATGCCGAAGGGCACGATGAGCATCGCGGCGACGAGCATGGCCAGGCCGCCGGTGACCTGGCGGAGCCACTTGGGGTCGCTGTGAACGAGCAGCCCGCGGGAGAGTGAGCGCTTGATGGGCGTGCCACACTCCGGGCAGTCGGCGGTGGACGAGAGGGTGCGCAGGTCGTAGCCGCAACGGAGGCAGGTGATGCCGTCGGGGACGGGGTCGTGGTTGTCGGGCGGCGAATGATCGGGCATGGGGTTGCCTGGCGTGCGGCGTGGACATTACACGCAATCCGGATGCCCATGGATTGTAATCCATGGGCTTCGAGGGAGGCGGGTGCGTGGTCGACCGAGGGCGACCCGTGGGGGCGGGGCCTACCGTTTGCGGAACTTGTTGCGGTACTCGGTGGGTTTCATGCCGGTCATTTTGCGGAAGATGATGGCCAGGCGCGAGGCGTTGGCGAAGCCGCTGGCGGTGGCGACGGCCGGGGTGGGCAGGTCGGTGTCGACCAGCAGTTGCTTGGCCTGTTCGATGTGCACACGTCGGATTTCCTGCAGGGGCGTGCGTCCGAGGACGGTGCGGAAGCGGCGTTCGAGCGTGCGCCGGTTCATCGGCACCCGCTTGAGCACGTCTTCGACGTCGATCGGCTGGTCGGCGCTGTCGCGGATGAAGCGCAGGGCCCGGGCCAGTTCCGGGTCCTCGACGGCCATGATGTCGGTGGACTGGCGGGTGGCGACGCCGATCGGCGCGAGGCGGCGGGGCGAGTCCTCGATCTGCTTCCCGGCGAAGAGGTCGTCAAGCATCTGGGCGGCCTGGAAGCCGATCTGCTCGGCCGCGGGACGCACGCTGGAAAGCGGCGGGTAGGACTGGCGGCAGAGCAGATCGTCATCGTCCACGCCGAGGATGGCCAGTTCGTCGGGCACGCGGATGCCGGCGTCGCAGCAGATGGAGATGAGGTCCACGGCCGCGACATCGTGGCAGGCGAAGACCCCGCACGGGCGCGGCAGGGACTGTAGCCATCGGCGCACGTTGTCATCCCATCGCCGCCAGTCGTGGGGGCCCTCGTGGGTATCGGGTCGGCGCTGGTAGAGCATGGGCGCGACGGTGTAGCCGCGCGCTTCGATGGTCTGGGTGAAGCCGATCTGACGGCTGGAGGAGTAGGCCGACCATCCGTAGCCGAAGAAGGCGAACTGGGTGAGTCCGGCGTCGAGCAGGTGTTCGGCGGCGGCGCGGCCGATGGCGACATCGTCGTTGCAGATGTGCGCGAAGTAGGGCGTGTCGAGGTTGCTGGAGACATTGACGACGGGGATGCCGATCCGCCGCGCGGCGTCGGCGAAGTCCTCGGTGGTGACCTGTGCGATCATGCCGGCGACATCCCAGGACTCGAAGAGGGGGATGAGGCTGACATCCTGCCGCGCGGGACGGAAGACCCAGCGCTTGGCCGGCCGCGCGAAGGCGAAGATGCCTTCGAGGACCTGCCGGCAGTAGCCGGAGGTGGAATCGTGGACGAGGACAACGTGTCGGGTGGGTTCAGTCGTCACAGGTGCTCCAATCGGTCGCAAAAACCAAATTCCGTGCCGCGAATAAGCGGTTGGCCGGCCGGCATGTCGCTAATTGGACACTAAAAAACGCCTGTTGACAAGGCACAGCCAGAGATTGGTGGCATATTTCAGGTACTTGAGAGTTGTCGCGCGCCGGGCGCGGCGGGAGTGGCTTGAGAGAGAGAGGGACACCATGCGAGCAACGATAGCGTTTGTGATTGCGGGGTTGGTTCTGGTTTCAGGCCAGTTCGCCGCAGCGGATCTGGTGGCGTTCTATGACTTCGCGGGCGCCGGCGTGTCATCGTCAGATGCCGATGCCGGCTCCACCGCCAGCGATGTGACGGTGAACGGCATTGACGGTCCGACCGGCGGCGTGGAGGACGGCCAGGTGCGCTACGTGGCCGAGGACGTGAAAGGTTCGCTGGCCTCTGCCATCGCCGAGAACGACTATCTCGGCTTCAGCATCACGGCCGTCAGCAATATGCCGACCTTCGACACGATGGAGTTCGAGGCTTGGGTCACGCATGTCAACGCGAATCCGCCGGACCGCTACCAACTGCAGGTGTCCACGGACGACGCGACGTATGTTGACGTTGACGGGACCAAGTTCGTGTCCGCAACGAAGACGTGGGAGACCCTGATGTTCGACATGTCAGGTGTCACCGCGTTGGATGCCGGGCAGACGCTGTACCTGCGTCTTTACGCCTACGGCGCCTCGGACAGCAGCTCTTTCGAGAGCACGCGCGCCGGCTTGCAGCGGAACATTGCACTCACAACGATCCCCGAGCCGGCGTCGCTGGCGCTGATCGGGATCGGGGGGTTGCTGATGGCGTCGCGCCGCCGCGCGTGAACGGGCGAAGTGAACCAGACAGAAATCGACGTGAGAACGCACAAGACCCGCGCTGATCCCGGCGCGGGTTTTTTGTTGCCGTTGCTCGGGCAGTTGGTCGCTCCGACGTGCCGCGTTCGTCGCCGGGTCCGGCGCCGCTTTTCCCTCGCCGCGCGTCACGGGCTATGCTCGGCTATATGCGCGCCGTCCGAGCACAGTTCTTCCTCTCCTTCGCGGTCATGGGCAGCCTGCTGCCGTACCTGACGGCCTATCTCAAGACCGGGCTGGGGTTGTCGGAGCAGCAGATCGGGTGGCTGATCAGTGTCAACGGGCTGGCGATCATCCTGTCGCCGGTGGTGGTGACGTACTTGGCCGACCGTCACATTGATGCGCGGCGGCTGATGGCGGGTGTCTTCGGCTTCGCGGGACTTGCGCTCTTCTGCGCGGGGCTGGTCAATACGTTCGTGATGATGCTGCTGTGTTTCGCCGCGTATTCGCTGGCGTTCCGGCCGGTGACGAGCCTGCAGGATGCGATCGCCTTCGGCTATCTGCAGCGCCGGCGCGAGGGCGGGCTGGTCGCGGAGCCTTACCATCGCATCCGCGTGTTCGGGACGTACGGGTTCATCGTGCCGACGCTGGTGCTGTTTGTACTGCTTGACGATGTCTGGGGCGCGGGGCTGGCGTTTCGCACGATCCTCTTCACGGCGGCGGCTATCGCGTTGCTGGGTGTGATCAACACCTGGCTGCTGCCGGACCCGAAGCTGCGTTCGCAGGCGCATCCTTCCGAATCGCTGCCCGCGAGCGGGCGGATTCCTACACTCGCCGCGGCGAGGGCGATGCTCGAGCCGCGCGTGGCGATGTTCTGCCTGGCGATGTTCCTCGTCTACATGTCCATCGCCGCGTATTACACGTTCTACCCGATCCACTTGAAAGAGTTGGGCGTGGGTGACAAGTGGCTGGGGGTGATCTCGGTGTTCGGGGTGATCATCGAGATCGGCTACATGCACGGATCGCAGTGGCTGCGCCGCGTGCTGGGGCTGCGTGGTCTGATGGTCGTGGGGATCGGATTCGTGGCGATCCGCGCGGCGCTGCTGGCCGCGGCGCCGGTGCTGGCCGTGGCCGTGGGCGTGCAGGTGATGCACGGGCTGACGGTGGTGGTGATCCACGTCGTGCCGCCGGTGTTCTTGAATCAGCACGCGGAGCGCGGATACCGCAGCTCGATCCAGGGCTTGTACATCATGTTCGCGGCCGGGCTGGGCATGCTGCTGGGCAACGTGGCGGCGGGCTACATCGCGACGGCGGGGCTGTCGACGCTGTTCTACTACGCGGCCGGGCTGTGCGTGGCGGCGATGGGCCTGCTGTGGTGGGCGTTCTCGCCGCACGCGGCGGCAGGGGATGAGCGGCGTGAGCCCGAGGTGGTATGACTGGGCCATGCTTCGGCCATCGACGATGAAGCGGGCCTCGCCGTTCAGCGACAGGCGTCCAGACACACTTCGCCGAAGACGGCCAAAGTGTGGCGCCCGCCGCGGCTGGTTCGTGTTGCTCAAGCGCGCGAGAGGTACAGATCGCGTCCGGCGGCCAGGGCGGCGATCTTGCGGTCGGCGACGGAGCGCTTGAGCATCCAGAAGCCGCAGTCGGGATGGATGTACTTCACGCGGCCCTCGCCGACGGTGCGCTCGGCATGCTCCAGCGCGGCGGCGATGTCATCCGGCGTTTCCACGTGGTTCACCTTGATGTCCACCACGCCAAGACCCAGGCCGATGCGCGGGTCGATGTCCTTCAGCGCTTCCAGATCGCTCTGCGGCCGGTGGGCCAGCTCGAGCACGAGATGATCCACGTGCAAGGCGTTGACGAAGTCGAGCAGTTGCCGCCACGTCCCTTGCTGGATGGTCTGACCGGAGTAGTTGCCGAAACACAGGTGCACGGCCTTTCCAGTGCCGGCGTCGATGGCGTCGAGCACGATGTTGATCGCCTGCGCGGCGATGGGGCCGTGCTCGGGGTTGCCGGGGATGTTCGCTTCGTCCACCTGGATGCACGCGCAAGGCAGCGCCTTCACTTGCGCGGCGAGCACCTCAGCGATGGCCATCAACAGCTTCTCGAAGTCGCCGTAGTGCTGGTCGAGCAGCGTGCGCGCAAACATGTAGGGGCTGGTGATCGTGAACTTGAACGGTCCGCCCGCGACGTCCGCGGCGCGGCGGCAGTCGCTCATCAGGTCAAGCCCGCCTTCGCCCAGCGGCGCCGTGACCACGCCCGCCGGCTTGGCCCGGAACCCCATGTGCGCGGACGCGCGGAAGGCTTCGACTTCGCTGCGCCCGAGCCTTGTGCGAATGCCGGCCATGGGGCGGATGAAGTAGTCGATCATGCCGTTGGTGTCGGGGTGGTTGATGTCGAAGCGGTAGAGTTCGCCGTCGGTGGGCAGGTCGATGCCCGCCTGGCGCTGGGTGTCGAACACGACGCGCGTGGCGTCGACAAGAGCCTGCTCGCTGGGCAGCGCGGCCAGCCAGTCGGGGACGGGATAGGAACCGACGGTGGTGGTGAGGATGCGCGAGGTGGACATGATCGGCGGGTCCTGTGCTTTCCTGTCGTGGCGGAGAATAGCGGGAGAAGGATAGGCTCCCGCCCGAGCGGATTCCCTGCCGCGCAAAGCAAAGCCCGACCATTGCTGGTCGGGCTTCGTTCCATCTCGCCTGGCCGGACCTTGCGAGATCAGGCGGCGCGTCGGCGGACGCAGAGCATGCCGCCGAGGGTCAGGAGGATGATCGAAGTGGGTTCGGGTACGAGCACCTGGGCAAGCCCGGCGTTACCGGCGCTGTCGCTGATGCGGATGGCGTCGATGATTGTGCCGTTCGAGGGGTAGCGGCCGACCCAGATGTTCTTCAGGCCGTCATTGAGGTTGGCATCGCTGATCGAAAGGTCAGCCGGTCCGAGCGAGGCCTTGGTCGGGCCGAAGGTGTCGCCTTCCTTGAGCAGCCACAGGTCGATGGTGTCATCGCCGGGGCCGATGCTCAGCTCGGCCAGCAGCAGGTAGGCGGTATTCGCGGCGAAGGTGGTGTCGGCGCCGAAGACCGGCGAGCCCGTGCCGTTGTCGTAGATGGCGGGGGCGAGGTTGCCGCTGGGGTCGGCGACACCGATGCCGATGCCGTCGCCGCCGGGGGCCGCGTAGCCGTATGAATCGCTGGTGTTGAAGGTGATGAACGCCGCGTCGTTCTCGTCCAGGTCGGCGGTCATCCGTACGAGTGCGCTGACCCAGAAGGCGCCGGCCTGTTCGGCGCTGACCGCAAGCTGAGCCCCGCGCAGGTCGCCGGGGCCGGAACTGGCCTGATGCGCGCCGGTGTTGGTGTTGCCGCCTTCGTCGTACGCGGCGTTGGCAAAGCCGAGATTCTGATTGGCGACATAGCCCACCCGGCCGGTGCCATCCTGCCACGCGCCGTAGCCGCTGTCCAGGTTGCTCCCACCGTAGTCGTAGTACTCGTCGAGAAGCATCCCGGCGCCGGCCGTCTGACCGATCAGCATGACGACGGCGAAACCCATTGCTGCAAGTAGTTTACGTTCCATTTTGCGGTCTCCCGATGGGCTGAAGGTCAATTCCCGGGGCGGCATGACCTGCCCCCAAGTGGAAGGAAACCTAACCCGCAGTGCCGCGCCGGCTTGTAAGAAAGCGTTCAGTTTGTATAAATAAGCGCACTGTGACTGATTCAGTGGGATCCACGAAAGACGTTGCCCCCGCAGCCGCGCGTCGCGGGCTGACGCGTCGGGTTCTGGTCGCCGCGCCGGTGGAGCAGGCGTACGGTCGGGCGGCGATCGAGGCGATCATCGGCTATGCCCGTCGTCACACGGACTGGGAGTTGCTCTTCGCGCCCAAGCCGTCGCAGCCTGAGGGCGTGGACAGGTTTGGGAGGGGCATTGATGGGGTGATTGCCGACGGCAACGTGCCGCGCGTGTTGGAGCGGCTGCGCTTCAACGCCGCGCCGATGGTGCTGATGAGCGGGCAGCGCCGTCCGGGCGGCGCCGGATGGGTGATGATCGACAACGAGGCGGTGGGGCGACTGGCGGCCTCGTATCTCGCGGGCCTTGGCTTCCGCCGCTTCGGCTTCTGCGGGATGCCCGATCGGTGGGCGAGCGGCGTGCGCGGCGCGGCGTTCGGCGCGGCGGTGGCGGGCATGGACCCGCCCGGCGCCCTCCACGAGTTCGAGACCACGCCGGGGCAGGACCACGACTGGGACGCCGAAGCGCCGGAACTGATCGAATGGGTGCGGAATCTGCCGAAGCCGATCGCGGTGTTCGCCACTCATGACGATCGCGGGCGGCTGGTGGCGCTGGCGTGCCAGGAGGCGGGCGTGGCCGTGCCGGAGCAGGTGGCGATTCTCGGGGTGAACAACGATGAACTGACCTGCGAGATGGCGCATCCGCCGCTGTCGAGCATCGACCACAACGCGCGTCGGATGGGACGCGAGGCGGCGGCGATGCTTCATCGCATGCTGGACGGCCAGGCCGCGCCGGAGCAGCCGGTGGTGATCAAACCGGTGGGCGTGGTCAATCGCCGGTCGACGGACATCCTGTCGATCGAGGATCCGATGCTGGCCCGGGCGGTCCGCATGATCCGCGAGCGCGCGACCGAAGGACTGACCGTCAGCGACCTGCTCAGCGCCCTGCCCATCGGCCGGCGTACGCTGGAACTGGCGTTTCGCAAGACGCTCGGGCGCACGCCGCACAAGGAAATCCTGCGTGTGCGGCTGGACCACGCGCGGTACCTGCTGCGCAGTTCATCCCTCGATCTGCCGACGATCACCTCACGTTGCGGGTTCAAGTACGCCAGCCAGTTCTCGGCGCTGTTCCGCAAACACGCGGGTGAGAGCCCCAGCGCGTACCGGGCGCGCCATGAGACGTGAACGACGCGCGGGCCACGCTGTGTTCGGCGGCCATCCGGTTCACACGTACGATCGCACATCGAAGGTATTCATGACGCCGCGGGAAAGCCGGTCCGCGATGAGGTTCGCCGGTTCGCGGCCGTCGGCGGCGAGGAGGTACGCGGGCCGGCCCTGCGCCTTGTCGCCCGGCGCGGGCGGCCAGGCGGTGACCGGCCGGGTGGTTTCGGTCAGCCATTCGAGCAGTCGGCGGCGGGCCTCGTGGACGATGGATTGGTGGTCCGGATCGTGGTAGAGGTTGCGGGTTTCGCCGGGGTCGGCTTCGACATCGTAGAGTTCACCGACATCCTGGCCCGGGAAGGCGGCGCGGTGGTAGTGGACGAAGCGCCAGTGGTCGAAGCGGATGGACTTGGATCGAGGCAGTTCGGTCACGGCCGCGTCGCGCACCGGCTGATCACCACCGGCGAGCAGCGCGGCGATGTCGCGGCCTTCGGACGAATCGAGCGCCGGCAGGCCGCACAATTGCGGGAGGGTGGAAGCGATGTCGACCAGCTCAACCAGTGCCTGGTGTTGCGTTGCGTCGGGCGTTGTGCCGGGCACACGCCAGATCATGGGGACCTTGCAGACATGGTCCGAGCAGATGCCCGGGGCCTTTTCCATGATGCCGCACAGGCCGTGGTAAGCGCCGTGGTCGGAGGCGTAGATGACGATGGTGTTGTTGTACAGGCCGGCCTGGCGGAGGTGGTCGAGAATGACACCGATGAAATGGTCGTTTTGGGTGACGGAGGCGAGCGTGCCGCGCCACACGCGGCGGCTGCCTTCGTGAAACGTGGCGGGTTCGTAGGCCCATTGGTGCTGATCGCGCAGGTAAGCGACCTTCTCCCGGAAGTTGGGCGGGCGATGGCTGCAGTCGGCTTCGAGCGAATCGGGCAGGACCAGGTCGTCGGGGTACATGTCCCAGAAGCGCTTGTCAGGCGTGATCGCGTGGTGCGGCCGGGGGAAGGAAAGCTCCATGAAGAAGGGCCGACCGGGCGCCTGGTCGATGAAGCTTGTGGCGCGATTGACCATGAACTGTTCGACGCAGTGCTCGAAGGGCATCTCGGACGGACGGCTGTCGTGGTCGCCTTCGATGCGCACGCCGCGCCGATGGGTGTCCTTGAGGCAGCGCGAGTCCTCGGTATCGAGCAGGCCATGTTCGCGCAGGTAGTCAACGTATTCTGGTGTTTGTCCCGCGCCCTTGCCGCGATGGATGTCGCACAGTTCATCGCAGACGTCGGCCACCCAGTTGATTGGTTCGTCGGGCAGGTGGAGTTTGCCGATGCCGGCGGTGCGGTAGCCGTGGGCTTTGAAGTGGTGGAACAGGCTCGGCAGGTTGCGCGGCTGCGGGCCGGACAGGCCGTAATAGCCGTGGCTGTGCGGATACTGGCCGGAGAGGATGCAGACGCGTGAAGGCGTGCAGATGGGGTTCTGGCAGTAGGCGTTGGCGAAGCGGACGCCCTGCGCGGCCAGGGCGTCGATGTTGGGCGTGATGGCCTGCGGGTGGCCGGCGCATCCCAACCAGCCTGCGTTGTGCTGGTCGGAGAGGATGAGCAGGACGTTGGGTGGCATGAGTGGTTTCCTTTCAGGCAGGATTCACGGCTCGAATATAGCAGGCTTTCGGAGAGACGGGGCAAGGTCGGGCGGCGGGCGGTATCGGACGTTCGCCCCGGTTGGGGCAGACGATCCGTTTGTGCGGGCCGCTGAATGGCATGCGGTCAATTGCGGCGAAGCGCACACCTAAATGGTGCAGGTCCGGCGGTCGATATCCGCTGTGGGTGTGAGGTCCGTGGGTGTGTGGGGCTTCGAGCCGACACGGTGGGTTTATGAGACCATGGATTGAGAAAGCGCGAGGTGGTTTCACCTTGATCGAGATCCTCATCGTCGTGGTGATCCTCTCGATCATCGCGGCGCTGGTGGTTCCCTCGTTCACCCAGGGACGGACCAAGGCCGACGAGGCGACGCTGAAGGAGAACCTGCGCAGCCTCCGCCGCGCCATTCAGCTCTACACCGTCGACCACACCGGTCGCTTTCCCACCGGGGCGGACATCACCGACCAACTCCTGAAGTACACCGACGAAGCGGGCAACGTCTCCGCGACGCGCACCGCCACGCACACCTACGGCCCGTACCTGCCGTCCATACCGACTTTGAACGTCGGCCAGCGCAGCGGCGGGAAGTTGATCGCCACGGCGGACGGGGCGGGGGTCGGCTGGATCTACAACCCCGCGACCGGCAGCATTCGGGCCAACACGACCAATGCGGAAGTCGATTCAAGGGGCCAGAAGTACAACGAGTACTGAGCGGACGCCTGTCTGATCACGACGCGAGGGACCGCCGCGCGCGGCGACGGTTTGCCGCAATACCAGCGCCACGGGCCGTGAAGGCCCCGCCGGCTCAGATTGCGTGAGGAGCATGGTCTTGCGCCGACGGGGCCGGTACACTGATCGGTGTGTGTTCCTGTGTCCCGATCGCGGGGCGATGCCGAGGCGTCCATCGACGCCGGGCCACGCGGGCGCGATGCCGCAACTCAGATCGAAGTGGGTGAATCCATGACGTCCAAGACTGGTTACCGTGTGCTTCCGTGCCTGCTCCTGCTCACGTCGTTCGCCGCGCCAAGCTTCGCGACGGCCGCTGAGCCGGCCAAGGCTGACGCGCTTCCCCCGGTCGAGATCGACATTCCCGCCTTCATCAGCGGCCAGGGACTATCCAACACCTCGGAAGGCCCGCTGTGGCGGATCGAGGCCCGCGAAGGCCGGCGGCTCGTCCAGGTGCCGCTGCAACTGATGCCGCGCGGCGAAGCGGTGACCGTCGACACGGACGCCGTCCGCGTTCGGGCGGCGCGGTTCGTGGCGTTCCGGCTGACGGGCGACACGAGTGATCGCTACCGGCAGTTTGCGGCCGGGGTCGAGCCGCCGCGTCCTTTGCCCGACGGCGCGCCCATGCACACGCGCGATTTCACGCTTACCCCCGACGGGCAGGTGCAGTGGCGGATGGAGATGAATATCGTCGGCGGCAGCGTCCGCCCGGACGCCGGCGACTACGCGTTGCGGCTCGATCGCAAGCGGCTGCGTGATCAGGACCCCGGCCGCCCGCCGCTGGTCAAGCGAAACCCCGGCGAGGACCCGCTCGCGTACCGCAAGCGCCGCGATGAAGAAATGCAGCGCTACCGGGAGCGCCGACTCGCCTATCAAAAGCTGTCGCGACGGATCATCAACCTGCCGGATCGCTTTGCCCGTCCGATGCCGCGCAACGCATGGGCCGTCTTCGACATTTCGGCGTATCTCAAATCGGTGGACATCACCGTGGACGGTGGCAATGCGTGGGAAGTGACGTTCGACGAACTGGAGTTGCTGCGCAACGCGTGCGAACCGATCAACGAACAGCCGCATCCGCAGGAGGAGCCGGTGCCGGTGAAGCTGCGCTGTGGGCAGTTACTGCGCCTGCTCGAATCAAACCCGCATCCCTACACGGCCCGCGCCGTCGCCACGGCGCTGGAGCGGTCGCAGGTGATGCCGCATTTGCGCCGGTACGGCCGGGTGGATCAGTTGTCCAGCGCGCTGCTGAAGCAGAAGGACGAGCAGGCGAAGCGCCAAGTGGTGCGGCTGCTGATCGGGCAGGTACAGAACCGCGTTGCCCGTGGTCTGCTGGACGAGGCGTCGCCGCTTGAGCCCGAGTTGCAGCTCGAGTATCTGCAGGCGATGTACACGAATCCGGATGTCGATCGGCGGGATCTCGACGTGAAGCAGGTGGTCGGCCAGTTTGATGCCGCGCTGGTGGCCGACGACGGGCTGCCGGTGGAGCGCGTGCTCGACCTGCTGGCCCGCATCTCGAGCGCGATGCAGGGCGAGGAGCGTGAGAAGTTCGACACCGCGGTATGGCGCGGCGTCAGCATCGCGAAGATGGATGCCGCGCGCCGGGAGCGGATGATCCGACACGTGTTGGCGGGCGCCTCGGCGGACGCGTTCTTCGCGCGGTGGCTCGATCGCGTGCTGCTGGGCACCGACGAGCAATTGCTGAAGCGCACATTGACGCTGCTCTCGACCGCGCGCATCGGCAAGCCTTCTGAGCAGGAAGGCGAACCGCGTGAGGGGGAGGACGAGCGGTACGAGCCGGCCCCGCGTCGCACGCCGTCTTCGCCGCGGTACGAGGATGATGAGTACGAGTATGAGGATGACGCGTACCGGGGTGGCTACCGGGTGACGACGCGTCCGCGCACGTCGCTGGCCGCGGGGCAGTTGGTCTCGTCGACGAAAACGCTGCGCGGGAGCGACGCGGAGGCGGGAGCCGCTGCGGCCAAGGCGGGGCAGGGCACAAGCGACAAAGCGAAGGCGGACGAAGGCTTGCTGATCCCCGGGCCGATCAACATCGATTCGGTGTCGCACGGCCTGTTCGTCGCGCTTGCGCACCGGGACAAATCGGTTCGCGACCTGGCCTGGGCGTGCCTTGATGTATGTCAGTTCGGTGACCGGCGGACAAGTGAGGGCGCGGATGTCCGTTATGTCGAGTTCGTCGCCACCGCCACCGCGCTTCGGCCCACGCCGCCGCAGGCGTTGCCCTTCATTCTGGCGCAATCCGATGCGGGGCAGGTGGCCATCGCGTTGATCGCCATGGCGGCCCACGGTGACAGCGCGGCAAGCAACGGGGCCCTCGAGGCGCTGCGCGACGGGAAGCGCCCGCTCGCCGAGGCAATGGTCGCCAGCGAACCACTGACGCGGATGAACTTCGCCTCGAAGATCTACGCACGGGAGCAGATTGACGCCGCGGCGATCACGCAGTTGCTGGCCGGCGGCGAAGAAATGGAAGGGTTGGCCAGGTGGTTCGGGCAGCAGGTGGCCGCGGGGAGCACGCCGGCGCCGAAGCAGTGGGTTGACGCGGCCGGCGGCGAGTCGCGCCTCCTCGAATGGGTCGGTTCATCAAATCGGCGCATGGCGGTCGGGGCCGCGGCGGCGCTGCTGGCGAGCGTGGGCGGCGAACTGGACGGCGCGGCGGCGCTGCAGGCGCTTCTTGCCGATGCGGAGGATCGCGAGAAGCGAAGCGCGATCTGGACGGAGAAGAAGAAGGAGGTCTTCGCGCGGCGCATCGAGCGGACCTCCGGCCCGCATCAACTGGTGTTGCTCGTCTACCCGAAGCCCGAGGACCGGCGATACGAATACGAGGACGAGTACGAGGATGCGCCCTACGAGGATGCGCCCGAAACGGGAGACGCGTCGTCCCATGCGGATGCCAAGCCCACCGAGGTGGGGCTGGGGGTGGTTCAGCTTCAAGCCGACAGCCGCGGCGTGCGGCTGGCCAATGCGCGGCTGACCCTCGAGTTGCAGGCCGAGCGGCTGGCGATCGTGGTTTCCAAGCCCAGTGAGCTTTCGACCTTCAGCAGCGCGTCCCGGGCGCGGATCGCATTTGCCAAGATGGAACAGGCAGTTGAGTTGCTGCCCCAGCCGGATGGTTCGTGGTACGGGACCGGGCGTACGAGCGAAGGGCATCGCTATGCCTTGAAACTTGTACCGGTGAAGGGCGATTGACCGTCGTGGCGCTCCCGGAGTGCCCGCTGCAAATTCACGGCCCGCACAGCCCATCGAGAGCGGGTTGCATCGCCTTCGCCCAGGCCTCATACCCGGTCGGCGACAGATGCAGCAGGTCGCGGCTGTAGCATTCGCTCCGTAACTGCCCCTGGTCATCGAGGAACGCTTCGGACATGTCCAGGAAGTACACGCTCTTCCCATCGCCGAGTTTCGCCAGCCGCGCGTTGGTGTCGGCGATGGCTTGGGCGATCCAGTCGTACTTGGGCTGTCGCGGCAGGATACCCAGCAGCAGGATCTTCGCGTCGGGCAGCTTACGGCCGACGAGTTCGACCACGGCCCTGACGCCGGCGGCCGTCTCGGCCGGGGACATGCGCACGGGGCCTGACTTGACGTTGTTCGTGCCGATCATGATGACCACGCAACGTGGGTCGACGTGTTCGAGTTCGCCGTGATCGAGTCGCCACAGCACGTGTTCCGTGCGATCGGCCGGCGCGGCGAATACCGCGGCATGCCGCGGCGCGTACTGTTCCTGCCATGTCGCCTTGCCTTTGTCGCGCCAGTGGTACGTGATGGAGTCGCCGATGAACAGCAGATCCACCGGCCGGGACTGGGCGACGAGCAGGTTCTCCTCGTGGTACTTGCTTGGTCGAGGCGCCGGCCGGGTCGAGGCGTAGTTGGATCCGTTGCACCCGATCAACGCGAGTGCGGCGATCACGGCCAGAAGGCGTATGGCGGTACGAACCATGTGCACTCCAAGTCATATGCGCGCTCGATAGGAACGCGATGGATTGGGAAAAGCGGCAACGATAGGTAGACAACGTGATCCGGGCCGGTCTTATGCCGGCGAGGTCGGTCACGGCAACCAAGCCGTTTCTTCGACATCCAGATCGCTGGGGTCGATATCGGACGGCCGCGCGGGACGCACGGCGCCGCCGACATAGGTGACGTTGGCGACATCGCCGTGGTGCCGGAAGAACATGGGCAGTCCCTGGCCGTTGAGCCAGTTGGTCCAGTTATCGATCTGCTGGGCGCCGCCGACCTGCGCGACGACGGCTTCGTAGTCCAGCCCCCAGATCTTCAGGCTGCTCTCATCGGCGCGTTTCTGGATGTCGTACAGGTGGGCATTCGCGCCGTAGCTGATCAGGAAGAACGGCAGGATGACGCTCTCATTCTTCGACGTGCGGCCCAGGTCGGGCAGGATTTCGTTGCCGTCCTCGTCGTGCAGGTAGAACTTGTAGCCCGCGCTCTTGCGGAAGTTGGTGACCTCGGCGGTGTTGTTGTCGCGCACGTGCACGGTCATCTTGAGATCGTTGAAATCCTGGTCGCCGCCGCTGGGGCGGATATCCTCGAACCAAAGCTCGTATCCGCTGTCCGTTTCGTTCTCAATTCGCGTCCATCGCTCCGGGGCGAGAACCATGTTGTAGAGGAAGTTCGAGCCCTTGCGGACCTCGACGTAGCCGGCGAGGGAGCGCTCCGGGCCATCTTGATAACCGTCGGGGATATCTTCCGGGCAGACGTAGACATCGGTGCTGGTGAGATAGGGCATGATCTCGCCGGGCCAGCCGTTCGGTTGCATCGGCTCCATGGCGCGGTCTTCGCGCAGGGCCTCGTAGGCCTGGTAAAGGCTGTGCTGGTTGCTGGCGCACTTGATGGTCCTGGCCGCGCGCCGAGCGCCGGTCAGAGCCGGCATCAGCAGGCCGATGAGCAGCGCAATGATGGAGATCACCACCAGGAGTTCGATTAGCGTGAAGCCACGTGAGATGGAAGGGCGTGACATGATCAGGCTCCCATTGGGTTGTTAGCTGGCGACTTTTCCTTTCACCATGTGCCAGTGCGCCTCGACACGCCGAATGACGTTGCCGCGGTGGTCGAGCTTGTTGTGCTGGTCGAACCGGAACACGAGCTCAAAGATCTGTTCGACCGACCCCAGTGATTTGTAATAGAGGCTCTCGGGGCCGGTCTTCATCGCGTGGATGAGCGCCGGCACGTAACGGGGGTCGCCGTGTCGCCCGAGGAACTCCGCGGCACGGGCTCGCAACTGGATTGGCTGACGCCGGTCGTTCACGATCGAAGCGGCGCGTCGGGCCGCCTGCTGGGCGTGTTCGTTGTAATAGAGCAGCGCGCTGAAGGCCGCGGCCTGGACTTCGGGCCTGTCGTCATCGAGGGCCGCCTCGATCTTCGGGGCAAGGTCTGTTCGGTTCATCCGGCCCAGCGCTTCGATGGCCGTGCACGCGACGGGGGTCTGCTCATCGGCCAGATACTGAACGACCACGTCCGAGGCCGCGTCGCTTCGGATGGCTTCCAGTTCCCGGATGGCCTCCTGGCGCGCGGCGGAGTCGCTCGACGACTCCAGGATGGCCGCGTAGTAGCCGACGCCGTCACCCCAGAACAGATACACCACGAAGACAATGACGAGCACCCCGGCGACGGCGCTGAGTACGATGAGTCTGGTTTTCGAACCGGGCATGGGACCGGATTCCTGCTGCCGACTGGCCGGGCCGCCGCAAGCCGATGAAAGGAAGACACGCTCGACTGTACGGGCGGTCCGAAGATCACACCAAGCACAAGTTAACGCCTTAAGGGTAAACGGCAACGCCCGGCAAGGCAAGGCAAAGCACTGATACAAGTCCACGGTCCATAGTCCATCGAGAGCCGCTCAACATGAACCTGAGTCTCAGGATGAGTTGCGCTTTCTTGCGAATTGAGCTTGTCGTTGCCGCACGGGCGGGGAAGTATTGTCTACCATCGCGGTTCCGGATCAGCAGGTCGGGAAGAAGCAACGATACCCGGATGGTTGTGCAGTGATGAAAGAAGTGAGATGGCATATTGCCGGCATGTGTGGCGACCACGAAGGGGAGAGCCCCGATGACCGCGCCGGGATGGAAGCGCGGCTGGCGTCAATCGAAGGCATCGAACGCGTGACCGTGCGGCCGGATGGGGACGGGTGCGATATCGCCATTTCATTCGACCCGCAGCGGATCACCGAGGCGGCCTTGCGTGAGGAGGTCGACGCCCTGCCGCAATGCACGCGCCCGACGCTTGAACCGGGCGTGGCCTGCGTGACGGTGCCGGTCAAGGGCGTGGGAAGCGCATCGGACGCGCGGGACATCGAGCGGCTGCTCAACAGGCTGCCCGGGGTCAAGGCGGGCGCCTCTTACGTGATGGGCACGCTGCGCATCGAGTTCGACGCCGGACACTGTCCCGTCGCGGAGATTGACAACCTGCTGAAGGCGCGCGGTTACCAAGCCATGTTCGAGCAGGCCAGTCGCTGCGCCGGCGGCACGACAACGCTGACGAGCAGCATCGCCGGCGGCGGGCGTCGTCGCTGGTACAGCCCGGTTGCGGTTACGCGATGGCTTGTCGCGCATCCGGACGTCGGCCTGATCGCGCTCTCCGGGATGATGCTGATCGCCGGCGCCGTCGTTCACTGGTCGGGCGGACCGTTGTGGTTGCGGCTTGCGCTGCTGGCGTGCAGCGCGATCTGTTCGAGCACGGAGACCGGGCCGGACGCCGTACGCGCCTTGAGGCGTCTGCGCCTGGATGTCGATGTCCTCATGTTCGCCGCGGCCATCGGCGCTTCGTATCTCGGTCACTACGAGGAGGGGGTGTTTCTGCTGTTCCTGTTCGGGCTGGGACATGCGGGTGAGCATCTCGCGCTGGACCGGGCCCGGGACGCGATCCGATCGCTGTCGCGCATCGCGCCCGATACCGCGTGGCGACTTGGCGCCGACGGCCGCGAGCAGTCCGTGCCCGTCGCGTCGGTGGCGGTGGACGATCGCGTGCTGGTCAAGCCCTATGAGCGGGTGCCGGTGGATGGCGAGGTGCAGGCCGGCAGTTCGGCGGTCGACCAGGCGCCGATCACGGGCGAATCGACCCCGGTGGAGAAGGCGGCGGGGGACGGCGTGTTCGCCGGTACGATCAACGGCGGCGGGCGTCTTGAGGTGCGCGTGACGAAGTCGGCGGGGGAGAGCACGCTGGCGCGCATCATTACGTTGGTGGAGGAGGCGCAGACCAGCAAGTCGCCGACGCAGATGTTCACCGAGAAGATCGAGCGCTGGTACGTGCCGTTCGTGTTCGCGGCCACGGCGTTCATCATCGTGTTGCCGCCGGCGCTGGGATGGCAGCCGCGCTTCGGCGACGGGTCGGTGTGGGGCGGCTGGTTCTACCAGGCGATGGCTTTTCTCACGGCGGCTTCGCCGTGCGCGCTGGCGATCGGCACGCCGGCGGCGGTGTTGTGCGGCATCGCGCGATCGGCGCGCGTGGGGGTTCTGATCAAGGGCGGCGGGCACCTGGAGGACCTCGGCCGCGTGGGCGCGATCGCCTTCGACAAGACGGGGACGTTGACCGTCGGCAAGCCGGTGGTGGCGGATGTGCTGGCCATGGGCGCGCACGAACCGTCGCAGGTGCTGGCGCTCGCGGCGGCGGTAGAATCGCAGGTGACGCACCCATTGGCCGAAGCGATCGCTTTGGAAGCCGCGCACCAGGGCGCCGGGAGCATGGCGGCCGCGGATGTCGAGCAGGCCGCGGGCCAGGGGGCGAGTGGGTGGGTCGACGGGCGGCGGGTCACGGTGGGCAAGCCGAATCAGCAATGGCTGAGCGATCCGGCTTACGCGGCGTTTGCCGATCGGGTGCACGAGTTGTCGCGGCTAGGCAAGACGACCGTCGCGGTGAGTGTCGAGGACGAGCCGGTCGGTCTGATCGCCCTCGCCGACCAGCCGCGCGTGCAGGCGGGTTCGGTGCTGAACGAATTGCGCGCGTTGGGCGTGCGGCATCTGGTGATGCTGACCGGGGACCACCGCGAAGCCGGCCACGCGATCGCCCGCGAACTGGGCATCGAGCACTGCCACGCCGAACTGCTGCCGGAGGAAAAGCTGCATCTGGTTGACGAACTGGAGCGCGAACATGGCTCGATCGCCATGGTCGGCGACGGCGTCAACGACGCGCCCGCGCTGGCCAAGGCGACGGTTGGGATCGCGATGGGGGCGGCCGGCGCGGATGTCGCGATGGAAACGGCCGATGTCGTCCTGATGGGCAGTGATCTGCGCAAGCTGCCCGAGGCGGTTGGCCTGTCGCGGTTCAGCCGGCGCATCATCGCGCAGAACCTGCTGATCGCGCTGGGGGTGATCGCGGTGGTGGCGCCGCTGGCGGCGATCGGCGTGGCGGCCCTGGGTTGGGCGGTCCTGCTGCATGAGGGGTCGACCGTCATCGTCGTGATCAACGCGCTGCGCCTGCTGCGCTATCGCCGGGCGAAGTCGGAGGCGGGCGCGGGAGAAGATGATGTCTGCGGGACCTGCAGTATCCGAGGCGAGGGCGGTTGCCGGTTCGGACTGGTGACCGAAGCGCAGGTCCAGGGCGCGACTCCCTGAGGCGCGTGCGGGTGCCGCCACGCGCGTGTCAGGCCATTTCTCATCAACTTCCATCTCGGCTGATCGCCATGGACGACCGGTTAGAATGCGTTCGCCCGTCCGAACGTACGGACTTGGGAGGAGCGGCCGTTGGACACCGAACGATACAAGCGCTTGAAGAGCATCTTCGTCGAGGCATCCCGTCTCGAGGGTGCTGAGCGTGAGCAATACCTGTCGAGCGCCTGCGACGGCGATGAGGACCTGCGCACGGAAATCGAATCGCTGCTGACGCATCACGCGGACGCGGATGATTTCCTCAAGCCGCTTTCGCGTCTGCCGGACATCCTGGAGCAGGAATCGGGGGCGATGCCGGTGCCTGAGCGTATCGGGCACTACCGGATTCTGCGGCTGATTGGCACGGGCGGGATGAGCAGTGTGTACGAGGCCGAGCAGGACGCCCCGCGGCGGAAGGTGGCGATCAAGTTGATGCGATCGCTCTTCGCTTCGAAGCGGATTGTACGCCGGCTGGAGTTCGAGGCCCAGATTCTCGGCCGGCTGCGCCATCCGGGCATTGCGCAGGTCTACGAGGCGGCGACCTACGAGCAGAGCGGCCTGCGGCTGCCGTACTTCGTGATGGAGTACGTTGAAGACGCGATGCCGATCAGCGACTATGTGTCGCGGAACCAGTTGAGTCGGCGAGAGCGCGTTGAACTGTTCATCCGTGTGTGCGAGGCGGTGGCGCACGGGCACACGCGCGGGATCATCCATCGCGACCTGAAGCCGGCGAATATTCTCGTCGATGCGGACGGTGTGGCGAAGGTGATCGACTTCGGCGTGGCCCGCATGACGGACGTGGAGGTCCAGACCCCGCGTACGCTGCAGACGGAAGTCGGGCAGATTCTCGGGACGCCGCAGTACATGAGTCCCGAGCAGTTCGTGGGTGATCCGCAGGAGATCGACACGCGCAGCGATGTCTATTCGCTGGGGGTGGTGCTGTTCGAGTTGCTGGCCGAGGCGCCGCCGTACGACGTGCGGCAGAAGACGATCATCGAGGCGGCGGAGGTGGTGCGGCGGCAGCCGCCGCGCCGACTGGGCAGTGTCTCGCGGCTGTGCCGCGGGGATCTGGAAACCATCGTCAGCAAGGCGCTGGAGAAGGACCCGTCGCAGCGCTACGCCACGGCGAGCGAGTTGGCGCAGGACCTGCGCAGCCACCTCGCGGACCGGCCGATCACGGCGCGGCCGCCGAGCGCCGTGTACCGCGCACGGGCTTTCATTCGCCGCAACAAGACGCTTGTCACCAGTGTCAGCGCGGTCATCCTGGCGTTGGCGTTCGGGTTGACCTTGACGTGGATCCAGGCGGTCCGGGCCGAACGCGCCGCGGCGCGGGCGGAGGCGATCAACCAGTTCATGCGCGAATCGCTCGGCGCGGTGGACCGACTGAACCCCAAGCCGGACGAGATCGGCGTGGGCACCACGGAATTGCGGGTCAGCCAGTTGCTGCGCAATGCGCTGCCGCGCGTGGAAAAATCGTTCGGCGACGAGCCGGAGCTGGAAGCGGAGATCCGCGAGACGCTCGGACTGGCTTTCCGCGGGCTGGGCGAGTTCGGCGAATCGATCGAGCAGTTCGAACGCGTCTGGCAGATCCGGCGAAGGCTGTACGGGGAGGACGACCCGGAAACGCTGCGCACGCGGCTGCTGATCGGCTTCAATTACAGTTGGCTGCTGCGCGACGCGGAAGCCGAGGCGATCTACCGTGAAACCTTGCCGAAGCTGGTGAAGACATTCGGCCCGGAGCATGAACTGACGCTCGAGTGCAAGCTGAACCTTGCCGACGCGCTGCAATGGCAGGGCAAGTTCGACGAGGCCGGCCCGCTGATGGAAAGCAATCTCGAGGCGTTGCGCCGAGTCAACGGCCCGAACCACCCGGACACGATCAACGCGATGGCCGACTACTGCTCGTTCTTGCGCAACAAGGGCGAGTTCCGCGAGGCGGTGGCGATGATCGATGATGTGATCCAGCGCTCGCGCGTCCATCGCGGCGAGGGCGATCGTATCACGCTTTACCTGCTCAAGCTCAAGGGGCAGACGCTGGGCGAACTCGGACGCTATCGCGAAGCGCAGCAGGTGCTCGAAGATGCGCTCGACCGCTATACCGAGGCGTTCGGTCAGGACCACACGTGGATCAACTGGGTGAAGGCGGACCTGGCTTGGGTCATTGCCCAGGCGGATCAATGGGAGGCGGGCGAGCAAACGTTGCGCCGGGTGTACGAGGAGCAGCTTGGGGAACTCGGCGCTGAGCACGCCTACACGCGGGACACGATGCGTTACCTCGGCTTTGTTCTTGTACACACGGGCAAGCTGGACGAGGCGGTCGACCTGGCGATGCGTCTGGCCGCGGCTTCCGAGGCGGCGGTGGGTGAGCAGCATCCCTACACGCAGTTGGCCCGCGGCACGGCCGGGGCGGCGCGGTACATGCGGGGCGAGTTGGCCGAAGGCGAGGCGCTCCTCCGCGGCGCCGTCGAGAAGATCAGTCAACGGCTCGGCGACGACCACCCGATCACGGGGCTGGGCCAGCTCCACCTTGGCGCCTGCCTGCGACGCATGAAGCGGCACAGGGAGAGCGAGTTGATGCTCCGCGCCGCCGAGAAGACGCTCTCGAACGCGCGGGGCGAGCGTCACCGGCTGGTCGTGCAGACACGAGGCGAACTGCTGGCGCTTTACCGGGAAACGGGCGAGCAGCAGAAGGCCGCGGAAGTCAAGGCGGCGATGGAAGCGGCGCTGAAGCCGTGAGGACGGGCGAGCCGCCTATTGTCGCGGTCGCGTTGCGGCGCGTGAGGAACGGCCCGGTCGGGGCCGCCGGGTCGTGGGTACCGGTTGGACGGTCGCGGGTGTCGGCATCACGCCCTCCGAAACACCTGCGCCCTCCGAAGGCTTGGCCGGCTTTCCGGTCGACGACTTCTTAAGCGTCCCGTCATGCGCGTGATCGTAGAGCGACAGCAGCGACAGTAGCCAGGCGAGCGTGGATTCGGCTCCCTGGTTTTCGTTCACGCCTTGTGAATGCAGGCCATCGAAGCAGCCGCCGGTCTTGTAGTCGTAGATCGGGATGGAAAGATCATTGGCCCCCAGGAACCAGTTGAGCGTCCGATACGCGCGGCGGATCCACATGCGGTCCTGGGTCACGTGATACGCCTCGACCAGGGCGTCGATCATGCACGTCGCTTCGATCGGCTGCTGGTCGAAGTGCGCCTTCTCTCCGCCGCGCGGGTACCAGCCGTGGCAGCCCACCGGCGCGAAATGCCCGTCGCGGGACTGGACCTTCCACAGCCAGTCGAGCGATTCCAATGCGCGCTCGATCATCCGATCGTGGAACAGCCACTTGCCGGACAGCAGCAGCGCGTGGGGCACGCGTGCGTTGGCGTAGGTCACGATATCCTCGAACCACGGCCAATCGTGCGTCGCACTCTGCTCGAAGCGATCGAACAACTGCAGCGCGAGCTTTTCGCGAATTCGCCGCGCATCGTTGTCGCCACCGAACCGCCGCAGGTAAGCGTGGATGCCGATGATGGAATACGCCCACGACCGTGGCGAGGTGAACTTCTCAACGACGGGCATCGCCCGGTGGATCAGGTTGATCGCCGGCGTAAGCTGTCCGCGCGTCTGGCACCGCGCCACCGCCTCGGCCACGGCCCACAGTGACCGACCATGGCTGTCTTCGCTGCCGACCTCTTCCAACCAGCCGCGGTCGTAGCTCATGAAATTGCGGAAGCGACCGGTGTCCTCGTTGAACGCGTGCACCAGAAAGGCCAGGTAGCGGTTGGTCAGCCAGGTGAGCGTGGATTGCTCTTTGGCGTAGTCCGCGGCGATGAGCGCGACGATGAGCGCACGGGCGTTGTCGTCCACGCAGTAGCCGTGATCGCGGTCAGGCAGTGTACCCCGGGCGTGCTGGATGATACCGCAGTCGTCGGTCAGGGCGCGCAGGTGGTCGAGGTTGATTTCCGGGAGTTCGACTTCGCCTTCCTCATCCTGCGGCTTGGTGGTCGTGGTGGCGGGACGCGGACGACTCTCGCGTTCGGCGCGTACCTGTTCAAAGAGCCCGAGGTAGCTGTTGGCGACCTCTTTCCAGAGCATGCAGCGCGTGAAGTCGTACGCCCGTTTGCGCATGGTGTGGCGTTCGACCTCGTTGTCGAACAGATCGGCGATCTGTTCAGCCATCGCCTTCGTGTCGTTGAACGGCGTAAGTCGACCTCGCCCGTCGGCCAGCATTTCCTCCGCGTACCAGTAGGGCGTCGAGACCGTGGCCTTGCCGGCCCCCAGCGCGTAGGCGAGCGTGCCGGAGACGATCTGCGCCTCGTTGAGGTAAGGTGTCACATAGACGTCGGCGGCGCCGAGGAATTCGCACAGTTCCTGCAGTTCCACGAACCGGTTGTGGAAGACCACGTGATCCCGGAGATTCAGTTCCTCCACGCGTCTCAGCAGGCCCATGCGGTAGGATTCGCCGTGCTCGGCACGAATCGCCGGATGGGTCGCGCCGAGAACGATGTACACCGCCTCGGGATGCTTCGCGACGATGTGCGGCATGGCCTCGATCATGTTCTCGACGCCCTTGTCCGGGCTGAGCAGCCCGAAGGTCAGCAGCACCTTGCGTCCCATGACGCCAAACTGGTCTTTGAAGTAGTTCGGGTCGATGAACGGCACATTCGGAATGCCGTGCGGGATGAAACAGATCTTCTGTTCGGGGATCTCGTAGATGTCGCGGAGGAATTCCTGGCCGCGCTCGCTCAGAACGACCAGGCGGTCGGCGACCTCCGCCATTTCGAGGGTCACCTCGCGCTGGCTGGGCGTCGGGTCGCGCAGCACAGTATGCATCGTCACCACCGACGGGATGCGCAGGCGCTTGAGGAACTCGACAACGTACCCCCCGTCGTTGCCGCCGTAGATGCCGTACTCGTGCTGCACACAGGCCACATCCACTTGGGAGAGGTTCAGGAAATCGGCGGCGAGGCGATGCTCGCCAAGCCGCGGCTGGTTGATCTCGAACCAGACCCGCGGCGGATAGCGGTAGCCTTCCGGGCGGTCATCCAGCGCGACGGCGCGGAAACGCACCTGGGGCGCCGCGGCCTCCAGAGCCTCGGACAGGTCGTGGGTGAACGTGGCGATGCCGCACCGGCGCGGCAGGTGCGTGCCGATGAGGGCGACGGTTTTCAGCGTGTTGGCGGCGTCCGGTGTGATGAACGTCGACATTGGCATCCTTTCCGCAGTTCTGGCATGCTGTTCCGGCCCGGGTCTGGACGGATTGACTGGTCCATTCAGGGCGCCGCGACGGGACTGTGGCGAGCGTGCCTACGCCGTCCTGTTGCCGCTGCCGATCGGGCGTCTCGCGCGTGGAGACGTCCAACGGCCGTGACGCCACTGAACTTTCTACAAGATACTGCAAATCACCGACTTACGCAAGCTCTGGCAGGTGTCGGCGAGGTCCTCGCGAACCATGGTCGGAACTCCTGATACGCTCATGCGTTACTTACCAGATGGTATGGCCCTGTGAGAGCCGAAGTGCATGGATTTGTTTCGAAAAACAGGAAAACGGGTGTTTCCGGGGATGCTTCAGGTTAGGATAGTGTGGATTCGCGGGCATTCGGGACCGGCATCGAGGAGGTCGCTATGCGCAATCGGATCGGGTGGCTTGTCGTATTCGCGGGCGTGATCGCATTGGGTGGCGTCGGCATGATGGCCGCGCCGTTCGGTGATGTCACGACGGCGTCGGCCCAGTCCGGCGATGTCGATCGACTGCCCATCGTGACCATCCAGACGCAGGTTCTCGACGAGGACGGCCAACCGATCGCCTCGCCCGTCATGTCCCTCTATGTCGGACAGAAGGGCGAGATCATGATTCTCTACAACGATGACGACGAAGTCACCGAGGGCCTGTCGCTGTCCATCCATGTCGTGAACGCCGAGGAGAAGTTCTACCAGGTCGAGATCGAGGCCCAGGACACGACTCGCGACGCCGACTGGGCGTTCAGCGCGACCACCTATCTCCGGGCGGATCATGAAAACTGCTTCCAACTCACCGCCGGCGACTCGCGGCTGCCGCGCACGCTCAGCATGACGCTCTTCGAGACCCGTCCCGCTCGGCGCGGCCGTTGATCCATTGCAGGCATGACCGAAATCTCCAGACCCGCCTTCGGGCGGGTTTTTTCATTCCCAGGCCGGGAACTGCGGCCGGCCGCCCTCGAGCACGGCCCAGACATCGCGAACCACCCCGCTCATGTTCGCCAGCGCCCGATCCGTGCGCGAGGCGATGTGCGGCAGGAGCGTCACGTTCGGCAGGCCGTGCAGCGGATAATCCGCCGGCGGCGGCTCGGGATCGTGCACATCGAGAATCGCCCGTCCGCCGTCGGCGGCCACATCATTCGCCCACGCGGCCATGGCCGCGGCATCCACCAGCATGCCCCGCGCGGCGTTGATCAGCAGCACATCGCGGCGAAGCTGCGAGAGCGTCGCGGCGTTCAGCATGTGGCGGTTGCCCGCCCGCCCGTCAACGTGGATCGTCACGACGTCGCTCGTGCCGTAGATTGCGGTGTGATCGAGGAACGAAAACGGATACTTGGCCGCCTTGCGCAATTCGACTTCCGGCAGCAGGTCGCACACGTTCACGTTCATACCGATCGCGTGCGCCACCTCCCCGACGCGCTTGCCGATGCGTCCGAAGCCGACGATGCCCAGCGTCATCTGGTCGAGCTGCCGTCCGATCTCCGTCTTACGCAGCCCGTGGAACGTGGCCGCATCGGCGCGCTCCGGCATCGGGCGGCGCGGACGAAACGCATCGAGCATCAGCGCGAAGACGTACTCGACCACCGCCTGCGTGTTCGCATCGGGCGTGTAGACCACCTGCACGCCGCGTGCGCGGCAGACGTCGAGATCAATGTTGTCCAGTCCCACGCCCGCCCGGCCAACGACGCGCAACTGCGGGGCGCGAGCCAGCAACGCACTGTCCACCCGCGTGTACGTGCGCACGACCAGCCCCTGCGCATCGGCCAGGGCCGCGTGGAAGGCCGGCGCATCGTCGTGCGGGGCACGGGTCACCTCGGCGTGCTCGGCCAGCCAGCCGGCGCAGGTGTCGTCGAGGGTTTCGCTGATGACGACTTTCGGTTTCATGGGGGCGATCCTATCAGTCGGGCGCGGCCAAGGCACGCGGCGTGCTTGCGCGGCGGCGCGGGACGGAAATACAACCGCCCGCGAACCGTCGGTTCACGGGCGGCCAATGGATCGGGTTGTCGCGGATTCACGCGTAGTAGTCGGCGTTCTTCTGGATGTACTCGTTCCATTCCTCGGGCAGATCCTCCTCGGGGAAGATCGCCTTGACCGGGCACTCATCGACGCACAGGCCGCAGTCGATGCAGGTGTCCGGATCGATGTAGAGCATCTCGGCGCTCTCGAACTCCGGCTCATCCTTGGTGGGATGGATGCAATCGACGGGGCAGACCTCCACGCAAGCGGTGTCTTTGGTGCCCACGCACGGTTCGGCGATAATGTGAGCCATTGGGCCACTCCTTGAAGGCGTTCGAGCCAAGTCGGTTTCGCGCTCGCGATGGTGTCCGACGCCGCGCCGGAAGCGGTCGTGAGCTTGTGCAAGTATAGGCTTCGCGGCGCGGCAGACAAGCGGTGGAAACAGGGACATCTCGGGACGGATTCGCGCTCGCCTGACAGGCCTGCTACAATCGCCGCATGACCGACAAGACCAACGCGCCGCAAGAAATCAACATCCCGCGCGACACCGTCGTGCCCGGCGACTGCATCGACACCATGAACGGGTGGCCGGCCGACAGCGTGGACCTCATCTTCGCCGATCCGCCCTACAACATCGGCTTCAACTACGACGGGCACTACAAGGACAGCCTGCCCGACGATCAGTACATCGACTGGACGTTCCGCTGGGTCGACGCCTGCACGCGTCTGCTCAAGCCGTCGGGCAGCTTCTACATCCTCATCGGCGACGAGTACGCCGCGGAAACGCGCGTGCACCTGAAGCAACTGCAGCGCGAACGCAAGCTGCTGTTCCGCAACTGGATCATCTGGCACTACACCTTCGGCCAGCGCTGCAAGGTGAAGTTCAACCGGTCGCACGCGCACCTGTTCTACTGCGTCGGCAGCGCCGCGGTGAACGACAAGGGCAAGCCGATTACCAAGCTGGCCAAGCAGCCGCCGTTCACCTTCAACTACGACGCCGTGGCGGTGGCCAGTGCGCGGCAGACGACTTACGCCGACCGGCGGGCCAACCCGAAGGGCAAGCTGCCGGACGACACCTGGTACCTGCGCCCGCAGGAGGCGATGGGCGTCGAGGACCGCGGGCACGAGGTCAACTACTTCCGGCCGGACGAGGACACGTGGTACGTCTCGCGCCTGTGCGGCACGTTCAAGGAGCGCCAGCAATGGCACCCCTGCCAGTTGCCCGAATCGCTGCTGGAGCGCATCATCAACGTGTCGAGCAACGAGGGCGACTTGGTGTTCGATCCGTTCACCGGTTCGGGCACGACGCTGGCCGCGGCCAAGCGCCTTGGCCGGCATTGGCTGGGCACGGAACTGAGCAAGGCGTACGCCGCGCGGGCGCTCAAACGCGTGATCAGCGGCACCATGCCCGCGCCGGGCCAGCCGGTCATCACCAAGGCGGGCAAGACCGTCGGCGGCAAGCGAAGAACGCCGAAGGCGTCGCCGCAGGACAGTGAAGCTTCGTTGTTCTGAACGCGATGGATCAGGATCATTGACATCGAGGAAAGTACGATGGCCGTCGAGCACATGGTGTGGATGAAGTTCAAGCCGGGCGTCAGTGAGAAGCGCATCGCCGAACACCTGGCGGGCCTCGAGGGGCTTGCGGACAAGATCGATGTGATCAAGTCGCTGAAGGTCGGCGCGAACTTCACCGATCGCGCGCAGGGCTTCACCCACGGGCTGATCGTCACCTTCAACTGCCGGGGCTGCCTGACGACGTATCTCGAGCATCCGGATCACGTGGCCGTGGCCGGGCCGCTGAAGGCCGATGCGGAGTTGATGGCGATGGATGTTGAGGTATAGCGACGAAGCGACGGAGCGACGGAGCGACGAAGGGGAAGAAGAGAGGCACGAAGGCACGGAGGCACGAAGGCACGAAGCAGAGGGAGAGTTTGCGGCTCGGCGTCTTTGCGGGAGAATTGCACTTTCCGGCTCGGCGACCTCCGTGGCGCTGTGGTGAATCCTACTGTCGGGAGCACACGCATGAAGCGGCGTGAATTCATCAAGGCGACGGCCGCGCTGGGCGCGGCTTCGATGTTCAAAGGCATTTCCATGGCACAGGATGAGAAGAAACCGCCGACGACCGAGGAACTGGCCCGCAGGCTGCCGCGCTGGCGCGGGTTCAACCTGCTCGAGAAGTTCAACGTCAAGCGCAACGCCGCGTTCGTCGAGCGCGACTTCGAGTGGATGGCCGACTGGGGCTTCGACTTCGTCCGCCTGCCCATGGACTACCGCTGCTGGACCGATCCGGCCAAGCCCTACGCGTACGACGAAAAGGTGCTCAAGGAGATCGACCAGTGCATCGCGTACGGCCGGCGGCACGGCGTGCACATCAGCCTGAATCTCCACCGCGCGCCGGGCTACACCGTCGCAAAGCCGGCGGAAGAGATGAACCTGTGGACGGATGAAGAAGCGCAGAAGCAGTTCGACGCCCAGTGGTCCATGTTCGCGACGCGCTACCGGGGTATCCCCTCGCATCAGTTGAGCTTCGACCTGGTCAACGAGCCTGCCCGCGTGAAGGAAGAGGCCTACGCCAAGGTCGCGCGGCGGGTGGTGGCCGCGATCCGCAAGGCCGACCCCGACCGGCTGGTCATTTCCGACGGCCTGGACTACGGCAACACGGCCATCCCCAGCCTGGCCGACCTGGGCATCGCCCAGAGCACGCGCGGCTACCAGCCGATGGGCGTGAGCCACTACAAAGCGTCCTGGGTCGGCGGTGAGAAATGGCCCGAGCCCACTTGGCCGCTCAAGCAGGGGAATCGAACCTACGACCGCAAGTGGCTGAGCGAGGATCGCCTCCAGCCGTGGCGCGAACTGGCCGGGCGGAAGGTGGGCGTGCACGTGGGCGAGTGGGGGGCGTTCCGGTACACGCCACACGGGGTCGTGCTGGCGTGGGCGACCGACTGGCTGGAACTGTGGCAGGAGGCGGGCTTCGGCTGGGCCCTGTGGAACCTGCGCGGCTCGTTCGGCGTGGTGGATTCGCAGCGCGAGGATGTGAAGTACGAGGATTTCCATGGTCACAAGCTGGATCGGAAGCTGCTGGACCTGCTGCGGGGGCATTGAGGGACGACGGGGCTGGCCGGCGCGGCGTGGCTGGCGGTTCGTCGGCCAGGGCTCGGGTTCCGGGATGGCGCGGTTCAGTCGCCGGCCGGCCCGGGACACATCAATTCGGGCCATGGAGCAGGGCGGCCGGTTGAGTGAAGCGGGCGCTGGCGTGCGAGGCGCGCGTGGCACGTGACCAGGCTTAGCTTGAAAACCGGCCAAACCCCTCTCACGGGCTGAAAACGGCGGTCGCCGGGCGAAAGTGCGCTCATGTGCAAGAAATGGGCGAAAAAATGTGTCAAAAGTGTACACTTTTTGCCCTCGTTTTGGCTCGTTTCTGTCCATTTCGGTTCGGCAAAGGGCTCGGGAAGGGGGGGAACGATGGATTCACGCGGATTGGGAAGGGGTGGGGTGTGGGGGGTCAGAGTGGGATGGCGTTGAGAGGAAGTGGCGACGAAGCGTGGGGTCGGTGGGAAGAAAGGGGACCGGAATCACTGCGGCGGCTGCCGCGCATGAGGTGTGGACATTGTAGCCATATGTTCGGTATCTGTCAAGGCCAAAGGTGAGAGATTTGCGATTTTCTGGCGCGTCCGGCGGCTCTCACATGCTCCGAACTGGCGGGTGACCCGCTGCTCACCGAAGTCGCTCAACGCGCGATCAGGCGCGCTGAAGCGCGGGAGCAGGCGCGGCGGGAGTGAAGCCCCGGGTGACGGTCGTTGGTATCGTCGCCTGCGCCTTCGGAGCGGCTTTCTGCGTGCGGGACTGACCACGGGTTGCGCTTGGGCGGCGGGGCCGCCCATTGCTTCACCCGTGGCCACATTCGCTGGCCCCGTTGGCGCCGGTCGGCGACCGGACTCAATGACTGAGGCGCGATCGCGTGCGGCCGGGACTGTGGACAACTCCGCGCCGACCAGTCATCGGTCTTGAGCTAAGCGGATGTTGCGGCAGGTTTTCGGCGCACGACACGCTGATCACGCCGCCAGTCACCCATTGAAGCGCTCGCCGCGATGAGTAGACTGACCACCTGAAGCAATCGCACGACACCCGTCTGACCCACACAACGAGGCTGACCACGGATGGCTAACGGCTTTGTTCATCTGCATTTGCATTCGGAATACTCGCTGCTGGACGGGGGGAACCGCATCGGGCGGCTGGTGGCGCATGTGAAATCGCTGGGGATGGACAGCGTGGCGGTGACGGACCACGGCAACCTGTTCGGTGCGATGCATTTTTACAACGCGTGCCAGGCCGCGGGGATCAAGCCGATCATGGGCATCGAGGCCTACGTCGCGCCCGATGTCGGCGGGGCGCCGGGAGATCGTACGGTCAAGGAAGCGCGCGGCGTGGCGGATGGGGGGTTTCACCTGGTGCTGCTGGCCGAGAACGAGACGGGGTGGCACAACCTGCTCAAGCTGTCGTCGGATGCGTATATCACGGGGTTTTACTACCGGCCGCGCATGGACAAGGGGACGCTGGAGCAGTGGAACGAGGGGTTGATCGCGATCAACGGGCATCTCGGCTCGTCGATCGCGTACCACCTCGTGCAGTACAACCAGACGCGTGACGAGGCGGACTACGAGCGGGCGAAGGCGGAGGCGGTCTGGCATTCGCGGGTGTTCGGAGCGAATGGGGAGGGGCAGCCGCGCTTTTACCTGGAGTTGCAGCGGCACGAGACGGCGCTGCAGGATGCGATCAACCCGCACATCATGCGGCTGAGCGAGGAGCTGAACCTGCCGCTCGTGTGCGACAACGATGCGCACTTCATGACGGCCGAGGACTGGGACAGCCACGACACGCTCATCTGCGTGTCCATGGGCAAGCTGAAGGAGAACCCCGACCGGCTGCACTATCCGAAGGAGCTTTACGTCAAGAGCCCCGAGCAGATGGCGGAGGTGTTCACGGATGTGCCGCAGGCGGTCGAGAACACGCGGCTGATCGCCGACCGCTGCAACGTCGAGATGCCGGAGGGGGCGAATCACGCGCCGGTGGTGAAGATCGTGCGGCGCCGGCCGGGCGAAGACGGGGCGGAGGATCCGGATGCCTACACGCGCGGATCGACCGAGTGGTACAAGGCGTTCTGCTCGCAGTACGAGCTGGTGCCGTTCGATTCGTCGAAGGACCACGAATCGCCGGAGCAGTTGAAGGAACAGTGCGACGCCGCGCTGCGCGAGCTTTGCGAAGCGGGGATGGTGTGGCGGTACGGTGACGGCATCACGGACGAGCACCGTGCGCGGCTGGAGCGGGAATTGCAGATCCTGGCGGACAAGCTGATCAGCGCGTACTTCCTGATCGTGTGGGACTTCGTGAACGAAGCGCGGCGGCGCGGCATCCCGGCCGGGGCGCGCGGGTCGGGCGTGGGCACCATGGTCGGCTACGTGTTGGGCCTGTCGGTGGCGTGCCCGGTCGAGTACGGGCTGCTCTTCGAGCGGTTCACCGATCCGAATCGCTCGGAGTACCCCGACATCGATATCGATATGTGCCAGGACGGCCGGCAGGAGATCATCGAGTACGTCCGCGAGAAGTACGGCTACGTGGCGCAGATCATCACGTTCGGAACGATGAAGGCCCGCGCGGCGATTCGCGATGTCGGCCGCGTGCTGAACCTGCCGCTGCCGGATGTGGATGCGATCTGCAAGCTGATCGGCGACGGGCTGGGCGTGACCATCAAGCAGGCGCTGCAGCAGGAGCCGGACCTCAAGAAGCTCTACGACGAGAACCCGCAGGTCCGGCAGGTGATCGATACGGCCATCCGCCTCGAAGGCATCTCGCGCCACTCGGGCGTGCACGCGGCCGGTGTCATCATCGCCACGCAACCGCTGGACAACATCGTCCCACTGGCGATCAGCAAGCAGGGGCAGCGCGAGATCACCGTTACGCAGTGGGACGGCCCGACCTGCGAGGATGCCGGGCTGCTGAAGATGGACTTCCTCGGCCTGCGCACGCTCTCGATCATCGAGCGGGCGCGACGCTTTGTCGGCGAGACGCTCAGCGAAGAGACTGTTCGCAGGATCGTGCGGCCGGACGGGCCGTGGCCGAAGGATTGGGACCCGCTGGACCTGGATCGCCTGGACTTCAACGACCAGAAGGTCTTCGGCCTCTACCAGCGCGGGGAGACGGCGGGGACGTTCCAGTTCGAATCCGACGGCATGCGCAACATGCTGCTGTCGATGCAGCCGGACCGGCTGGAGGACCTCATCGCCGGCAATGCGCTGTTCCGGCCGGGGCCGATGGCGCTGATCGATGACTACTGCGATCGCAAGCACGGCCGGGCGAGCGTGCCGAAGGTGCACCCGATCGTCGACAAGTACACGGCCGGCACGTACGGCATCATGGTGTACCAGGAGCAGGTGATGCAGATCGTCCACGAGCTGGGCGGCATCCCGCTGCGCGATGCGTACTCGCTGATCAAGGCGATCTCGAAGAAGAAAGAGAAGATCATTAATGCCAACCGCGCGACCTTCATCGACGGCGCGGTGGAGCGCGGGCTGGACAAGAGGCAGGCCGAGGAACTCTTTGACCTCATCCTCCGGTTCGCCGGCTACGGCTTCAACAAGTCGCATTCGGCCGGCTATTCGATCCTCGCCTACCAGACGGCCTACCTGAAGACGTACTTCCCGATCCAGTACATGGCGGCGGTGCTGACCTATGACTCGGACAACACCGACAAGGTGGTCAAGTACATCGACACGTGCAAGACGGCGATGCTGCCGGGGGGCAATCGCGGCATCGAGGTGCGGCCGCCGGACGTGAACCTTTCGGATGTCGGCTTCACCGTGGTGTTCGAGCCCGGCGAGCCGCGCGATGCGGATCATGGGCATATCCGCTTCGGGCTGGGCGCGGTGAAGGGCGTGGGCGATCGGGTGATCGAGGCGGTCATCAGGGAGCGGGAGAAGTCCGGCCCGTTCACGAGCCTGTACGACTTTTGCGAGCGCGTGCCGCACACGCAGCTATCGAAGGCGGTGGTCGAGGCGTTCGTCAAGTGCGGGGCGTTCGACAGCCTCCACGGCATCGAGCAGCGCGCGGCGATGCTCGCGGCGGTTGAGGACGCCATGGGCAGGGGCGCGCAGGAGGCGAAGCTGCGCTCGAGCGAGGATTTCCTTTTCGGGGCGGTGGCGCAGGAAGAGCGGGCGAACGGCAACGGGGTGAAGGGCCGGCCGCAGTTGCCGCAGGTGAAAGCGTGGTCGGCCAAGGAACAGCTCGATCACGAGAAGTCGGTGATCGGCTTCTACCTGAGCAGCAACCCGATGGACGAGCACCGGGACATGATCGAGCGTTTCGGCAGCGCGAAGGTGGCGGATGCGAAGGAACTGCGGGCGGACGTGGAGGTGGTGATCGGTGCGATGCTGCACAAGCCGCGCACGACGTTCGTGAAGAAGGGGCGCAGCGCCGGGCAGAAGATGGCGATGCTGACGTTCGAGGACGAGACGGGCAAGATCGACGGCGTGGTGTTCTCGGATACGTATGCGGTGGTCGCGCCGCTGCTCGAGGAGGATGCGATTCTCTTCTTCAAGGGCAAGGTGGATCGGCGGCGCGAGGAGCCGAGCATCGTGGTGAATGATGTGATTCCGATGGAGCAGGCCGCGGCGAAACTGACGCGTGCGGTGAAGATCGTGCTGCATTCGGTGGGCGGTGACGGCAAGCCGTTCCAGCTCAACGGCGAGCTGCGGCACCTGCAGAGCATCCTGCGCCAGGCGGCGGGCATCGGCGGCGTCGACGTCAGCCCGGCGGAGGTGTTCATGGAAATCCACCAGAAGGGCAAGCAGGTGCTGATGCGGCTCAACGGCACGCGCATCGGTGTGTCGGCAGACCTGCCCGAACGGATCGACAGCGTGCTGCACACGCCCGGCAGTTGCCAGTTGGTCGGCCCGGTGAAGCTCAGCCGCGGGGATCGGTCGGTGGCGCAGGACGAAGGTGAGCCACAGCCGGAGCGCCTGGCCACGCCTGTCGCGGCCACGGAAGAATCCTGCGCGAGCATCGATCGGTATTGAGCAAGGAGAGTCACGATGCGAATCCTTCTGAAACAGGACGTCATTCAGAATGCGCTGCATAGCATCTCGCACGCCTTGGAGCATCTCAGGGAAGCTGAGTCTGGCGAAGAGTACTTGGCAGAGTTTGATCCTGAGCCCAAGATGGTCGAGTGGCGAACTGAGGATGGCCACCTGTGTTTCTCTGGAGGGGACTACTACACGACACCGCCGCACCACTACGGCATCAAGTTCGCGGTTCTGCACCTTGTTCAGGGGATGGAACTGCTGATCAAGCATCACATCTTGTTGCGTCACCGGGAGCGAGCGTTCTGTGGCAAGAATCAGCGACGAACAGTGTCGTTGCGCCAAGGGCTTCAAGTTCTTAGGGACATTGAACCCTTCGCCGTTACGCCAGACCAATATGCCTTGATTTGGCGAGCGAATGATCTTCGAGACCAGGTCGAGCATTACGAATTCCACATCTTGTTCGACGAGGCAGTTCAGTTGGCCTGTGATTTCGTCGCGGTCTGCAACTACCTTGCGCTTCGTCTCCACAATTGCTCAATCAAAGATGAGTTGTGTTGGAACCATCTTCGCCAAGAGTTTGACGAGCGGTTGGCCACAACCCTCGAAGGTGCATTGGGGCGATGCAGCACAACGGGGGTGGATAGCAATGAGCTCGCGGCGGCCCTCTGGGAACAGGAGAAACCTGAGGATCGCTTCTACCTGTGTCTAAACTGCGGCGCAAGGGGAGTCGAGGCAGAAACCTTCACATGCTCCGTATGTGGCGCACCAGGTGAGAGTGAGCTTGGCGAGCTTCTCGATGAGTTGGCCGCCCTCACCGAGCGGGTATCAGAGCGGGGCCGCGAGGATTCTTAGCAAAATCTCCGCGGCGTGCGTCTAAGTTCAGTATCGAGAGTACAGGGCTATCACCGACCGTGGAGGTGTTGCATGCGCCGGATGATCGTGTTGGCCGCCGTTGTGTCGATGCTGGTAACGACGCTTGCCTTCGGGCTCGGCGGCGATTACTCGCCCAAGGATCCTGTCGGCAAGAACACCAAGTGGCCGGCGGGGCTGCACGCGCTGATCACCAGCCGGCCGTTCGTGCATGGCTATTTCGTCAATGCGGATGACTACTTCTTCTACCAGGGCGACGAGGCGGCGCTGAACGTGTTCCTCGCCCAGTGCGGCCAAATCCAAGGTGCGCCGCTTAAGCTCGTGCTTGATCCGGGCAAGGGCGAGGCGAAATCGCCTTGGGACAAGAAGCCGGGCAAGGCCTGCAACTGGGAGCTGCGCGCGGCGAACCTGGCATGGCGCCGGGCTGTCACGAAGAAGCCGCCCACCGGTCCGGACTACGGCGTTGAGATCATCGTCTACACCGCCACCATCGATGTGACGAAGCTGAAGATTCCGCTGAGCATGAACGTCGAAGTAGGCGGCGCGATCGGTCGGGTGATCGAGCAACACCGGGCGGCCCAGGCCAAAGCGGCAGCGGAGGAAGCGGCGCAAGCGGCGGAAGATGAGCAGGAGGACGCCGGCGATGGCGCAGGGGGCGGCGTTGAGGAAGGCGACGGCGAGTCGGACGGTTCAGTGCCCGAAGAGCGTGCCGCCGCGTTCGCGCCGTAGCACTTCGCAGTGGGGCGGGCGTCTCGCCCGCCAACGAATGGCCGTGGATCAGCCCAACGAGCCGCGCGTGTCAGCAAGCGGTCTGTGTGTTCGCCGTCATTGCGCCGGACCACTCCCTTACGGTCGTGGCTCGTTGCGGGGCAGCAGGGGGATTCGGGCGGGCGGGACGCCCACGCCACCCAGAAAGGACCACGGACCATCGCGCCCACTACGCATCCTCGCGGGTTTCGATGATCTGCTTGCGCTCCGCGTCATAGACGTAGAGCTTGCCGGCCTCTTCCTGCGTGCGGCAGGCTTTGTGCGCGCCGTCGCAGAAGGGCAGGTTCTGGCTCAGGCCGCACATGCAGATGAAGACGCTCTTTTCCTGCGGGGGCACTTCGATGGGGCCGTCGGCGTCGTGTCGAACGAGTCGTGGCATGGCGTGTCTCCTTGGGCTGGACCGGTTGTGGAGATGGTAGGCGCGCAGGATCAATCAGGACAGGTCACCGCGGCCGCGCGAACGGCGTGCGGGAGGCGCGAGGCGGCCTGGAGCGAAGCGGCGTCATGCCGGCTGAGCCTGGAGGATGTCGGTCTCCCCTTCGGACTTTCCGATGATCACCGCCCCGCACGAGTCGGAGAAGATATTGACGGAGGTGCGGCACATGTCGAGCGGGCGGTCGAAGACGAACAGCAGGCCGAGGCCGGTCACGAGTTCGGGCGCGCCGGCCGGAAGCTGGTTCTGGACCGCCTGCAGAATGACGATGATCGCCACGAGCGAGGCGGCGGGCACCCCCGCGACGCCGATGCTCGTGAGCAGCGCGGTAACGACGATCATGAACTGCTGGGCGATCGTCAACTCGACGCCGAAGGCCTGGCAGATGAAGATCGCGGCCACGCATTCGTAGAGCGCCGTGCCATCCATGTTCACCGTTGCGCCCAAGGGGAGCACGAAGCTTGCCGTCTTGTTCGAGACGCCCGCGCGTTCCTCTACGCATTCCATCGTGACGGGGAGCGTCGCCGAACTGCTGGCGGTGGAGAACGCGGTCATCAGCGCCGGGGCCATGGCGTGGTAGTGGCGCAGCGGATTCACGCGAGCGACCAGCGAGAGTATCAGCGGCAGAACAACACCCGCGTGCAGCAGGAGCGCGGCAAAGGCGATCAGCGCGAAAGTCGCGATACCGGTCAGGAACTCGCCGAAGCGCGCATCGGGCCAGAGCTTGGCGTATTGTTCGGCGATCGTCGCGGCGAGCAAGCCGAACACACCGATGGGCGCCAGTCGCAGGACGAAGTGGGTGATCTTGAGCGTGATGTCGTATACGCCCTCGGCGAACCGCAGGAGGATGGGCTTGGCGTCGGTCCTGAGTCGGGCGAGGAAGTAGCCGACGAAGAGCGACACGACGATCAGGCCCAGCAACTGTCCCTCGGCGGCCGCGCTGATGACGTTTGGCGGCACCATCTCGCGGAACACATTGAGAAAGTCCCTCGCCTGCTTGCCCCCGGCCTTCTCGGTCATGGTTGCCTGGTCGGAGGCGAAGGCCGAGAGGTCCTGCCCGACGAGGATGCCGATGCCGTCATCGCCGATGCCCGGCCGCACGAGATTGACCAGCGTCAAGCCGATCAGGATGGCCAGCAGCGACGTGCAGACGTAGTACAGGAGTGTCTTGGCGCCCATGCGGCCGAAGCCGCGCCCGGACCCGATACCCACCACGGCCAGCACGATCGAACTGGTCACCAGCGGCACGATGATGAGTTTCAGTCCCTGGATGAACATGTCGCCGATGAGGTCGAGAACCAGGTACGCCGTGGTGCCGGTGGCGATCTCCGCGGCCGCGGCGCCACGCATGGCCGCCTCGGTGTTCGCGGGCAGCATGCTCACGGCGTACATACCGATCAGCCAGCCGCAAAGCGCACCCAGCACGAGACCGATCAATATCTGCCAGTGCAGCGGCCAGCGCCAGAGGGCGAAGAGTTTGGGCTTACCTGGCTGCGACGGGGGGGTTGTCTCGCTCATGGCCGGTCTCGATCAGTGAGAGGATCCAAGTCAAGTGCCATGCAGCATAGATGATGGGCGACGCGGGGCAAGCGCTGTTGGTGGGGGCGATCGCGTGGCCGGCGCGTCGGGCACGGGGTTCACGGCGGACGGGGGTTGAGTTCGCTTCGTTGCCGCTACTTCTCGTCCTGTCGAGCCGTTGGCTCGATGGCGGGCGAGACGCCACTACTGTCCGGGATTCTGTTGTCTTGTGGTT
>CAZHJL010000044.1:0-39021 GCA_964532795.1 uncultured Phycisphaeraceae bacterium
GCGCCAGGGCGGCCCTTTCTCCATAGGTGGAGGGGGGTGTTTTCCGCCTCCCGCGGGCGGTGCACCGTGTGTACGCCGCAGGCGGGGCGCGGCGAACGGGAAACCTGTAGCAAGGAATGCTAACATAACCCGCCGGGAACTGGCTGAAAACGACTCAAAACGGCTCGAAACGGATGAAACGGACAGAAACCGGAAGAAACGGAGCCAAAACGTGTACACTTTTGATCGGTTTTTCGAGCGATTCATTGTGAAAAAGTGCAACGTCCCCCTCTCGCGGCACGTCAGGGGCGTTTTGGGGTCTGGAGAGCTAAGCCTATGCGCTGGCCGACCATTTTGCATGGCAGTTGTTGCTGTCGCACGCGGGCGGCGTCGGTCGGCCGGGCGATCTGGAAGCCTTGTGAACGGTGGGCCGATGAAAGGAGTACTGTTCCAGCCGGCTCGCACCGGGCCGGTCTGGCGACGTTCAGAGGGACGCGATCGAATGGTCAAGGTCATCGGCCGCATGTTGGGCTGGCTTCGGGCGCTGCCGCTGCGGGTGGACTATGCCCTCGGCCGCGCACTGTACGGCCGCGAGCGGGCGCTGACGCTCACGAGCGAGAAGATCGCCCGGGTCGGCGGCAATCTCGGCATCTACGCGCGGCAGGCGTTTTACCGATCCGTCCTGGCCGGCGTGGGCGAGGATGTGCACTTCGGGTTCATGAGCTGCTTCAGCAAGACCGGGGCGACGCTGGGCGATCGCGTGTATGTCGGCCGCTTCTGCACCGTCGGGTGGGCGGTGATCGGCGACGATGTGATGCTGGCCGACGGTGTGCAGGTGCTCTCCGGGCGTCACCAGCACGGCGACAGCGCGGCGGACGGCGATGCGCCCGCACGCGACCAGCCGCAGCAGTTCGAGAAGGTCACGATCGGACGCGGCGCCTGGTTGGGCGCGGGGGCGATCGTGATGGCGGATGTGGGTGAAGGCGCGATCGTCGCGGCGGGCGCGGTGGTGGTGTCGCCGGTGCCGCCGCGCATGTGCGTGGGCGGCGTGCCGGCGAGGGGAATCGGGGGAAGCGACGAAGCGACGAAGCGACGAAGCGACGGAGCGGGGGAAGAAAGGCACGAAGGCACGGAGGCACGAAGGCACGGAGCGGAGGAAGAGGGGAGCGACGAAGCGATGTAGCGGCGAAGGGCAAAGAGAAGGGGGCCGCGAGGTCTTCATTTGCTGCTCTGCTGATCTACCCCCGTCCAATAACGGGCACATTTCGAATCACCACCGGAACAGTCCTAACTGATGATGGTCGATACAGTTGATAACGATCTGGTGTCTAGTCGGACGGAAATGAGCGGCCGCCCCATGGTTGACGTGCATGATGAGTTGACGCCCGATCTGTCAGGTCGGATCGAGCGGTTCCTGGCCGCGTCGGACGCGGCGTGCGGCGCATGTGGCGAGCACGACCCGCGGTGGCTGCGCGTGTTGCGTGAAGGGCTGGGGCATCGGCCGCGCGTGATCGTCAGCCGCGATGAGAGCGGGGCGATCAACGGCTACCTGCCGCTGGTGCTGGTCGCCGGCAGGCTGTTCGGCAAGTTCCTCGTCAGCCTGCCGTATATCAATCGCGCGGGTGTCGTGGCGGCCGATGACGGCGTTGCGGCGGCGCTGGTCGATCGCGCGTGCGAACTGGCGGACGAACTGGATGTCAAGTATCTCGAACTGCGCCACCACGCGAAAGTCATCGAGCATGCGAAACTCGGCTTCCGGCGCGATGAGAAGCACCGCATGGTGCTGTCGCTGCCGGCGTCTGAAGATGCACTCTGGAAGAGCATCGGCGCGAAGGTGCGCAACCAGATTCGCAAGGGCGACAAGTCGGAGCTTTCGATCCGATGGGCGTCGTATCCCGATCACGCCGCGGCGCTTGACGGGTTCTACGACGTCTTCGCGGTGAACATGCGTGATCTGGGCACGCCGGTCTTCGGACGGCGACTGTTTGAGAAGATTCTCGAAGCGTTCGGCGACGCGGCGGAACTGGCGGTGGTGTCGCGGGGCGAGCAGGTGATTGCAACGGCGCTGCTGGTGCATGATCCGGCCGGGCCGGGGCGGGTCGCCTCGACGCAGGTGCCGTCGGCCTCGGCGTTGCGGGCGTACAACTCGACGAACGCGAACATGTGGATGTATCATCAGTTGCTGCTGCGTGCGATGGCGCGCGGCAGCGGCGCGTTTGATTTCGGTCGCTCGAGCGAGGGGTCGGGCACGTATCGGTTCAAGAAGCAGTGGGGCGCTGAGCCACAATCGACGGTCTGGCAGTATTACATCCGCAAGGGCGATGTGAACGCCATGCGACCGGACAGTGCGAAGAACCAGCGTCGTGTTGAGATATGGAAGAAGCTGCCCGTCTGGCTGACGCGACTGGCCGGGCCGCACATCGTGAGGGGGATTCCGTGAGCGAGCAATCGCCGCTGGCCAACCTGTCGGACGATCAGCGCCGCGAGCTGCGTGAAGCGGCGGCGGCGAAGTTGCGTGCCATGAATGGCAAGCCGCGCGGCACGCAGGCCCGCCCGCTGGACTGGCTGGCGCTGCTGGCGACCTTCGTGCTGCTGGGGGTGGGCTGGTCCAAGACGTTCAGCGACATGTGGATGCGCTGGTTCGAGCGCTGGCACCGTACGGAGTTGAGCCTGATCGACCGTCTGACCGAGGGCCAGTCGTACTACACGCACGGCCCGCTGGTGCCGCTGGCTTCGCTGCTGATCGCGTTCTTCATCTACAAGAAGGTGGGCATCCCCGTCGGCCGGCATGAGGGTGAAGTGGTGAGCGCCGGCGGGGGGGTGAAGGGAATCTTCGGGAGCCTGTCGACGCATCGCGGTGCGGTGCGGCTGGGCTGGTGGGTGCTGGGTGGCTTCCTGCTGGTGCATGTGATGAGCTGCAACGCGGGGGTGATGTTCGCCTCGGGCTTCGCGTTGATCGGCGTGTTGTTCGGTCTGCTGCTGATCTGGGGCGGCTGGCCGCTGCTGCGGGCGTACTGGCTGCCGGTGGCGCTGCTGGTGTTCATGGTGCCGCTGCCGGAAGTGGCGATTTCTGATCTGAACTTCCGACTCAAGGGCATCGCGTCCGATGCGGCGATGGGCATCATCGACCTGCTGCAGATTCCCGCCTTACGCGAAGGCAGCTTCGTCTACCTGCCGGGGGTGGAGATCACGGCCGACGGCGACGAGGTGCGCAAGTCGCTGGAGATCGAGAACGTGTGCTCGGGCCTGCGCAGCCTGATCTCACTGACTTTCTTCGGCGCGATGTTCGCGATGGTCTGCCGCGTGAAGGGCTGGTGGCGGGTGGTGCTGCTGCTGGCGGCGATGCCGGTGGCGGTCGGGTGCAACGTGGTGCGGATCACGGGTCTGATCATCGTGGCGCACTACGACAGCATTGACGCCGCGACGGCGGGGGGCTGGTTCCACGATCTATCCGGGTTGGCGGTGTTCGGCATTGCGTTGGGGGCGATGTTCGGACTGGAGCTGATCATTCTGCTGCTGAGCCGCAAGCTTGGCCGCGACTGGGTCGACACGCGTCTGATGGGCTACATCGACCGGATCAAGGCGCCGCCGGGCGGGCGGCTGCGCATCGCGCGGCCGGTGGTGCTGGTCGTCCTGCTGCTGGCGACGGGTTGGGGCGCGTGGCTGGCGTGGGCCGGCTACCGCACGCATACCGGCAAGCTCGCCGCCCACTGCGCCCCGGCGCAGGTGGTGGTTGACGGCCACACCTATGCCGGCGAGGACTACTCGATCTCGGAGCAGAGCCAGGACATCCTTTTCACCGAGGATTTCCTCAGCCGCGTGTACTACCCCGAGTCCGGCCGATACGGCGATCCGGACACACCTTTCAGCCTGCTGGTGATCTACAGCGCGAACAACCGCAAGGGTACGCACCCGCCGGATGTCTGTCTCGAGGGCGGCGGGGAATCGATCATCTCCCGGCGCAATGTGTCGGTGGATATCGACGGCCTGGGCGAGGTGCGGATGCGCGAACTGGTGACCCAGCGAATGTTCGAAGGCCGCATGCGCTGGAATCATTACCTGTTTGTGTACAAAATGGGTGGGTCGTACACGCCGAGCTTCTTCAGCCAGCAGTTCTGGATCTTCGTGAACGGGTTCATTCAGCGCGATACCTCGGGCGCGCTGGTACGATTCAGCGCGGCGTCGGGCGAGACGGGACGTGACGCGTCGCGCGAACTGGTCTATTCGGCGGCACAGACGCTGATGCCGCACATACACAGGGGGTTGCAGCGGCCGCCGGAGCAGGCATCGAACGAGAACGACGGCGAGCCGACCGAGCGATGAAACCGACGGCGACGATTGTGGGCGTGGTCTTCTCTTTCTGCGTGGTGCTCGCGCTGGCGCTATGGGTGATGCGTTCGGTTTCGGTCAACGAAGCGCAGATCGAGCAGTACCGTGAGCAGTTGAGTGATGAGAGCCTGCTGACCCGCGCCAACGCCGCGGAAGAACTGGTGCGCTACGACCCGACCGACCACAAGGCGGCCTGCATCGGCGCCGATGCGTTGCGCCAGGTTCACGGATTCGAGCGTGCGCGGCTGCTGCTGGGCAGCGTGCGACATGACGGCCGGCAGCCCGGCGTCGCTTTCCAAACGGCGCGCGTGCTGAACTACATCGCCAAGGTCGAGTACGAGGCGCGTCGCGTGGTCCACGGCTCGCCGGCCGCGCTGACGGCCGTGGTCAATGACGAACTGGTTGCCGCCGGCGAGGTCTGTGATCGGTTGCGCCAGACGCACCGGTCCGAGCCGCTCGCGTGGCTGCGTCTCCGAGCGATGGTCGACGACGCCGAAGCGCAGGCGCAGTGGCTGGCCCTCCGCCGCGCCGGGCTGGAGGATGGCGGCGACGAGCCGCTGACGACCACGGTGCGCACCACCGATGTCACGCGACGTGACGCACGGCTCGAGGCCCTGGCGCGGCTGAACCGCGCGAATCTCGAGGTGGAGCGGTACGCCGATCGGCTCGACGCCTTCGATGAAGCCCGCGACCTGGCGCTCTGGTTGCGATTCCGCGTGCACCTGCGGCGCGGCAAGGTTCAGGCGGCGCGGGCCGTCGCGGCGCAACTGGCCGGGCTCCCGGCCGTCGATCGCGACGTGGCGGGCCGGGCCGCGAGGGTGCTGCTGAGCATCGAGGCTTTCCATGCCCCCGCCCGCACCGAACGAGACATGGCCCTGGCCCGCGCCCTGGTCGAGCACGAGGCCCTCACCGGCGACGAGTCCCTCGCCTACGACGTGGCGGCGCACCAGTTGGCCCTGGCCGATCAGCGTGCCGCCGACGCGCTGGCCATTGCCGAGAAGATGCTGCGGCGAGGGCATCCGGATGCCAACGCCCTTCGTTGCCGCGCGTTGCTCGCGGATGGCCAGATCGACCACGCGCTGAACACGATCGAACGCGCGGCGGGCCTGCAGCGCACCGCCATCGAGTGCCGCGTGCATGGTCAGGTGTTGCTGGCCAAACGCGAGCTGCGTCGGGGACGCGAAACGCTGGCCCGCGCGGTTGAACTTGACCCGCTGGACATGCAGGCGCTGCTGATGCTGATCCGCAGCTATGACCGCACCAATGAGTTGTCCGTCGTGACCGACCAGATCCAGGCGGCCTCGCGGATCAATCCGATCAACGCCGAGGCGGCCAGCCTGCGAACGCGGCTGATGGTGCAGACCAACGACTACCGCTCCATGGCCCACCTCGTCGTGAGTGGCTATACCCGCATCGGGCGTCCGGTGCGCGCCGACGATGTGATCCTAATGGGCCTGATGGCGATGGATGAGCGGGAGGCGGTCAAGGCGTTGCTCGCCACGAGCCTTCGCGAGCCGATACCGGTTGCCTTGCCGATGGTCGCCACCGGTTGGGTGGACGGCTCGGCCGAAGTGCGCGCCAGCGTGTCGGCCGCGGCGGCCCGCGCCATGCTGGCGGTCATCGCCGCCGACCCCATGCGGCTGCCGGGCGAGCCGTGGGTTCCCGCGAGACACATTCCGGTGACCGAAGCCCCGATCGAAGGCCGGCCATACCGAGCGGCGGTGCTGTTCGAGCGACCGTTCATCCCTTCGCCTGTCGCCGACACGCACCGGCTGGTCGAGCTGGCCACCGACCGCTGGCCGAATGACCCGCGTCTGACGCGGCTGGCGGCGCGCTTCTGCGCGCTCCGGGGCGATCTACCCCGCGCCGCGAGGTGGTACCGCCTGCTGTCCGAACCCCCGCAGGGGATCGACCAGGCGATCCAGGCCATGGCCGAAGGCCGGCGTGATCGGGCGTTGAGCCTACTCAGCGCGCCATCGACGGACGAGGGGCAGGCCATGCTGGCGATGCATCTGCGGCTGCGACTGGCCGCCGACGCCGCCGAGCGCCGCATGCTGCTGCGGACGTTGCTCACGCGCTGGCCCTGGTCATTCGAGAGCGCCGCCGCGGCGCTGGACGAGGAAGCGTCGGCCGGTGACGAAGCGGCGGTCGATGCGCTGCTGGGAGCGATCGAGGCCTGCAATCCGGTGTTGGCGAGGATGATGCGGGCTCGCGTGCGGCTTGCGCACGGTCGGGCGGCGGAGGCGCGCGATGAACTCAACCTGTTGCTCGAACAGGAGCCCGAAGGCTCGCAGGTGCGGCGCTGGGCCACGGACACGCTGGTGAGCACATCGGTGGCACTGGGCAAAGCAGGTTACGGCGCCATCGTGCTGGAACGGTTGGCCGAAGCGCAAGTCGACGCGCCCGACGCGGTGGTCGCGGCACGTGCCGGGGTGTTGGCCCACGCCGGGGAACCGGCGACCGCCAAGCGCTTGATCTCGCCGAGGGTGCTCGGCGGGCAGACGCCCGAGCGGTGGGTCGATGTCTACCTTGTGCAGGCTCGGCTGTTCATGTCGCGCGGGTCGTTTGAGAGGTTGCTCGCCGCGATGGAGCAGCATTCGGACGTGGATGCGTCGCTGGTGACGCTGCATCGGGCTCAGGCGGTCGCCGACGAGGGGCGCGTGCTGCAGGCCGAGACGTTGCTGAACACCATCGGCGCCATTCGCGTGCCCGTGGGACCGGGTGAAGGGGACGACGAGCCGGTGATCGATGATTCCGGTCGCCGCCCGTCCGGCCCCCAATCGCCGCGGGCGAGGCTGCTGTTGGCTGAACTGATGCATCGCTCATCGCGTACTGATGTTGCTCGCACGATCTGCGAGGAGCTTATCGCGCGCGGCGGCGCGACGGCCTTGGCCGCCGAAGCCCTGCTGGAACGGCTGGCGGCGCCCACGGCGTCGGGGGAAGAGGGGCAGGATGAGTAACTGGTGCAAACAACGCAGGAGACCGACCATGCGCAACGGGATGATCGTATGTCTGGCACTGGTGCTGTTCACGCTGCTCGGATGCGGCGACAGCATCGAAACGAAGCTGCAGAAAGCCCAGTTGGCGATCGACAACGGCCACCCGGACCAGGCGGTGGAATTCGCCGATGAAGTGCTGGCCGAGCAGCCTGATCACCACGCAGCGCTGGAACTCAAGGCTCGGGCGCAGTTGCACCTGGTCGGTGGTCTGGAGGGCGCCGACGACACCATCGCGAAGCTTGTCCAGACGGACCCGGAGAATCCGGGGTACCGGCGACTGCGTCTCGAGTGGTGCCAGCGGTCGCTGATGGAGTTGATCAAGGCGCCCGGCGTGGAGAAGGACGATGCGGCACAGAAGCGCATCGACGATTTGATCGCCCGCGGCATGGAGCAGGCGGAGTGGATGCTCGAGCGCGAAGGGGAGAAAGCGGACGGCCACTACCAGCGGGCCTACCTGAAGCTGCTTGATGCGCGTCGAACCGCCGAGGTGATCAAGTCGCGCGAGCTGCTTCTCCGCCAGCTCTCGGGGATCGAACTGAGCGAGGCGCAGAAGGCCCTGGATCGCAAGCGCGAGCACCAGGAAAGCCAGACGGACAGGGCCAAGCAGGATCTGAAGGAGGCAATCGACAAGGACCCGCAGCACATGATGGCCATCCGGCGGCTGGTTGGCGTCTTCGAGCAGCGTGAGGAATGGACGGAGCTGTGGACGTTCGTACAGGATTTGCGGCGTCGCGAGTCGGTGTCGGTGGTCGTCGCCTCCGGGGTAAGCGGCGCGCTGCTGAACATGCCCGAGCAGCAGGTCGAACGGGATGAGGCGTTCGCCGCGATCCGTGATCTTCTGGAGAAGGTTGACGAGAAGGGGCGTGACACCGACATGTGGCGCAAGGCGATGGCGCAGGTCATGATCGCGGACAAACAGTTGGAGGAAGCCGAGGCGCTTTTGCGCAAGGTGGTCAGCGGCCCGGGCGGACGCGACCGGCTGGCGCGGTACATGCTCGCTCAGTCACTGTACCTGCAGAACCGTTTCCGGGAAGCGAAGAAGATCATCGATCAGTATCCGCCGCGTGGTCCGTCGGAGTACATCCTGCAGGGCCACGTGCTGATGAAGCTGGGCCAGGACAACCGTGCTCAGGCCGCGTTCCGGCAGGCGGCCAAGAGCGGGGCGCCCGAGGCGCGCAACCAGTTGCTGCTGTCCATGTTCTCCGGCGGCGATCTCGAGGCGGCCCGCAATGACGTCGAGGCGTTCTACAACGAGAACCCGGCGCTGGTCGAGGCGATCCTGTTCAAGCTGCGCTACGAGCGCGCCCAGAACAACACGGGAGAAGTCAAGCGCGTCCTGGAGAATGTCAGCAAGCTCAATCCCCTCAAGCCGGAGCATCTGCAGGTGCTGGTGGACGGTTACCTGAAGCTCGGGGACGCCACGACCGCGCAGAGTTACGCCTCGCGGCTTGTCGATGCGGCGCCGAGCGACGTGCGAAACCATGTCCTTCGGGCCAAGACGCTCTTCGCCCTGGGCGATGTCAAGGGGTCGCTGGATCTGCTCAAGGAGTTGCCCAAGCGGTTTCCCGACAGCGATGAACCCGAGGTCACCATCGCACAGTTCTACATGGAGTACCGTCAACTCGATCACGCGATCGAACTGCTCGAAGGCGTGCTTCGGCGTACGCCCGACGACCAGGAGGCGCGTCTGTCGCTCGCCTCGGGCTACATGCAGTTGGGCATGCTCGAGGATGCCTCGCGGATGATCGACAAGCTGATCGAGCAGGACCCGCACAACGACGCGGCCCATGCGCTGGCGGTCGAGATTGCCCAGTTGTCCAACGACCATGAGGCGATCAAGGAACACATGGCGATGATCGATGAACGCAGCGAGGTGCTGCTGAAGAATCCCTCGCTTCGCGCGCGACTGCGGCTGCTGGACGGCGATGTGGAGGGCGCGCTGTCCACGCTGCACCAGGCCATCGGACTGGGAAGCAATGACACGGGCATCCGCGTGATGCTGGCAAAGATCTATGCGGACCAGGGCAAAACGAGCGAGGCGAACGATCAGTACGCGAAGATGCTTCAGTCTTCTCCGAAGGACATGAACGCCTATTCGCGTTTCGTGAGCTACTTCGCGACCAACCGCGCGAGCGGCGGGCCGCGACGCGGACTGACCATCCTGCAGAACCTTGACGGACTCGATCCGTTTCTCACCGCGCGGACCGAGGCGCTTCTGCTGATCGCCGCCGGACAGTACGTCGAAGCCAGGTCCAAGCTCGAGCGGTTGCTGCCATTGCTGCTTCAGCGGTCGGATCGCCAGGCGCTAAGCGTCGCCGACACGATGGCCCGAGTGCATCTGATCGACAAGGACATCGAAGGGGCGATCAAGGTCTATGAGCCGCTGGTGCAGGCCAATGCCTGGCCGCGCGAGGTGCAGATGCGGCTGATCGAACTCAAAGCCAGGCGCGAGGGCGTGACCGAGGCGGACACCGCGGCCGACCTGGCGGCGCTGGCGCAGTCGCTGACGCGTGACGAAAAGCTTGTGCGTCAGCGCGTGCTCAATCGACTCATGCAGTTGCGCCGAGCGGACCTGGTGCTGGAGGTAGCGGACAAAGCGCTCGCGGCGACACCGGATGACACGACCATGAAGGGCATCAAGGCGCAGGCATTGATGGCTCTGAATCGCGCCGATGAGGCGGTACCGATATGGGAGTCGCTGGTGGCCGCCAATCCCGGCGGGGTCCTGTCGCGCCTCGGGCTGGCCCAGACGCATCTGGCACGATTCGACTACCCCGCGGCCGAACGTGCGCTGCGCGAGTTGGTCGAGGTGGGGCCCGCGTCACGCCTGGTCGCGTTGACCGAGCTTGGGAACCTGTATGTCGCTCTGGGGCTGAAGGAGCAAGCGCTGGCTGCCTTCGGCGAACTGGAATCGGTCGCCAAGCCGCGCGACCCGCGCGTCCTGTACCTGATGGGCAAGTCGTATTACGAACTCGATCGCTTGACCGAAGCGCGGGATCGGCTGGCGCGTGTTCCCGCGTACGCGCCAACCTACGCGTCGGCCCAGGTGCTGCTCGCACGCATGGACCAGGAGTCGGGCGACCTCGATGCGGCTGAGAAGCGGCTGACCGACTTGTCGCGGCAACCGGAACATCGGGCGACGGCGGCCACCGAATTGCTTGCGCTGCAGGCGTTCGGCGAGAGGTTCGACGACCTGGTGCGGTCGCTCGATCAAGTGCTGCGCGCCGATTCACTGCCGCCGGTGGTGCAGGTTCGCTGGCTGATGACGCGGGCCCGCGTGGCCGATCGCATGCGCGACTGGGAGAAGGCCGAGGACGTCCTGTCCAAGGCGAGCCGGCTGTTCCGCGAAGACAAGGATCGCGTGCGGCTGGACGCGGCGCGGGTCGTGCTGCTGCTGCAGCAGGAGCGCTTCGCACGCGCTCGCGAGGTGTACCTGCGCAACGAGGCGCTGGCCGGAAGTGACTACGGGCCCATGCTGTCCTCGCTTGTCGAGCCGGACAAGCCGCTGAAGCTCGACGACAAGCCGCGCGGGTTCTTCGGCTTCCTGGTGGCGCTGCGGGCCCAGGACCTCGAGGCGGCGAAGTACGCGGCCGAAGGCATGCCGAACATGCGGTCGGTGTTCCGCTCCGATCTGGAGGCCTACCTCGCGCGGCCGGAAGCCAGGGGCGACAACGCGCGTCGCTTCGCCGGCGCGGTCGGCATGGCTGCGATCGCCCTGGACGCCGGTCTGCCGACGCTGGCCGAGGGCGTGGCGACGACGGTGGCAAACGCGGACCCGGCCAATATCGCGGCATACAGCGTCTGGTTGCAGGCGCGGCTTGACCGTAACGCCTCGGTGATGCCCGTGGTCACCGTCACCAGGCGGTCCTTGTCAGACAGTTCCCTGGCGCTCTACACGAGCGCGCTGGTCAAGATCGTCGATGACGATTTCGCCGGGGCGGTCGAGGCGGCGGACAAGCTGTTGCAGCGCGAGCCCGGACACAACCTGCTCGCGTACAAGCGCACGCAGTGGCTGCAACAAGCGGGGCAGTACGATCGCGCGATCGAACTGCTGGATCAGATCGCCAATGACGACGGACCGTTCCGCGAGACGGCGCGGAACGATCTGTCCTATCTCCTGTGCGAGCACCGGCCCGACGAACTGGATCGTGCCGCCAAACTCGCGGAAGACGCCCTGAAGAAGAACCCCAACGTGGCGGCTTTCATGGACACGCTGGGATGGATTCGCGTGAAACAAGGCAAGCTCGAGGAGGGGCTGGAACTGCTTTCGCGCGGCATCAAGGGTCTGTCGGCGCGGCCCGCGGCGCACTACCATATCGGCATCGCCTATCGCGACGCCGGCAATCCCGACTGGGCGCGGCATCACCTGATTGAAGCAGCGTCGGGCCAGGAGGATCCGGAGGATGTGAAGCGAGCGAAACAGGCGCTCGAGAAGCTCAAGGGTGATGATGCCTGACCAGGCGGCCGGCCCCGTCGATGGGCGGGGCCGGCTGGTTTCGTTCGGCGTAGACCAGTCGCTCAGCGGACGCATTGCCCGCTGCAGGCATCCGGAGGCCCAGTTCGTCAGCCGAGCAATCAGTACAAAGAAGCATTCCAAGCAGGTTCGTTGGCGGGTCATTGCCCGATGACGACGGGTGCTGTTAAGCTGGGAAGATTGCGTAACTTTGGGAACGCTGGGATTGTCGTTTTTTTTTGTATGACAGTGACTTAAGGGCTTGCCTCTCGGCCGGGTTCCGTATAAATTAGCAGCAGTGAGGGGTCGGCCATTCCGCTCTGCGTGGGGTCGATCTAGTAGACGATCAGGATGAAAGGTGCTCCCGGAGATGGTCTCCGGGCGCGAAGTTCATTCGGATGTTTGGAGTTGCGCGTTGTTCGTGAGGGCCACATCACTGCCCTGGCAGGGTGGGTCAGGACAAAGGGTGATACTCAGGAGAGTTGAAAGGAAACCGCTATGAAGAAGATCTTTGGATTGCTGGCAGTCGTGGCCGTCGCATCGCCCGCGTTGGCGTTGCCTCTGGGATCGAACAATAACTTTATCGGTGTGGCCGCGGGCCTGCAGGAAAACCTGCTTCGCACGCCTGCGGGCGGCGAGTACCTCTCGCCTTACGAAGTGGTGAACGGTCAGATCGCCTCGCCCCAGATGCCCGGCTCGTTCGAGTCGGTTCGTGTGGTTGGCGGGACCGTGACCGGCGTCAACATCGCCCAGCCGGCCAACATCAGCGACCCGGCCGACTCGCGTGTTGGGGTCATCAACCCGGTGCTCGGCGGTGCGACCTGGGGTGCCCGCGCCGGCGCGGTGGCGGAACTGACCCGCAATGACTCGATCGGCGTGAACCTGGTTGACAACAGCACGACCGTGGTGGCCTACAACTTCACGCCCGGCGGCACGTTCGGCGCTGATGACGGTCTGGCCCCCGGTTCGCTGCCCGGCGACGGCATTCCGGACTTCGTCCCGCTGATCGGCACGACCGTGGTGTTCAACAGCAGCTACCTCGGCGAGAATGATCTGACGGCGCTGGGCCTCTCGGCCGCCGACGTCGCGACCATGACGCCCATCATTGACGTTTACGAGGACTTGGGCGTCGGCTCCACGCCGTTCGACCTGAGCACCCCGGCCGCCCAGTCGGCCCTGCTGGAAGCCGACTTCAACCACAACACCGGGGCGCCCGTCGGTGCGACGCTGGCTGACGCCGTGGACGGCGACCTGATGCTCCGCGCCAAGGTCAAGCAGGCCGCGCTGGTGACCTTCCAGTTCATCTTCAATGACACGAACGGCAACGGCATCATCGATGCCGGGGACGAGGTCCTCCAGGACGTGCTGCTCACCGGTGGCACCCTCGAGTTCATCGGCGGCAAGCTCGTGACCGACGGCGTGGTGACGGCCGGCTCGACCGGCTCGTTCAGTTGGAGCCTCACCCAGGAATTCGTCCTGATCGAACGCGTGCCCGTGGGCCTGTACCCGGGCGGCGGCAACGACCCCGACCTGGACCAGTGGGACTTCCTCGACCTCCGTCCGGGCGGCAGCAACTCGGCCAACCTTGCCCTGGTGATTGATCCCGAAGTGCCCGAGCCCGTGACGGCCGGCCTCTCGCTGCTGGCGCTTGGCGCCCTCGGCGGCTACGCGACGCGCCGTCGCCGTGCGTAAGATCGGCTGGACTGCACAATTGAATAGACCAGGCGAGGGCGACCAATCGGTCGCCCTCGTTTCATTTGGTGGTCACGCGGGTGGAATGAGCCCGCACGCGCGGCTATGCCGCGGGCTTGTCGCTCTTAAGCTGCTCGGGCTCGGATCGCCCCTGTTCCGCCTGTTCGAGCCGCTTCAGGTCCTGTTCGAACCTCGCGTTCTCGAGGGTGTCGGCGACCTTTTCCATCACGATCGACACCGGTTTGCCGTTCATCAACTTGCGGTCGAACGACGCGCTGATCGTGAAGGTCAGCGCCGGCACTACCTTGTCATCCTGCACCACCGGCCGCTTCTTCACACTGCCGAAGCCGAACTGCAGGCAGGACGCCTGCGGCAGCGAGAACTGGTAGTCCACGCCGTACTTGCCGACACTCGTCAGGGTATAGGTGCCGCGGTACAGTTCGCGGTTACGCGGGAACGACCGGCCGGCCCAGAGCAGAATCCGCTGGATGACTGAGGGACTGCGGAACAGGTAGTAGCAGTTCTTCATGTAGGGCACTTCGTGCAGCGGCTTGACCGAGATGTCGCGCAGATACTCGGTGATGTCGACCAGCCCGGTCCGGTGCGGCGCCGGCACCACGCCGGCCATCGCCTGGTCCTGTCCGCCCTCGGTGCGCGAGATCGCCACCCCGGCCGTGGGTTCCTTGAACTCGTGAATCCATCGCCACCAGAGGAAGCGCCGGGTCATCGCGCTGATCTCGGGGTATTGCTCACGCACCTCGGCGATGGCCATCCCGATCGCCTTGACCACCATGGCGGTGTAGGAGGGGGCCGGGTTGATACCCGCGTCCTTGTGGCGCTGTCGCAGCGCGGCCATCGCTTCGGCATTCACATCCTGGCCGAGACAGATCGACCATAGCCGCTGCTCCTCGCGGTGCAGGATGTGCATCGTGCTGTGAAATCCGCTGAACTTCATCGCTGGTTCCTCCCTTCGAGAGCCGGGGTCCATCGCTCAGCCGTTGGCCAGGACGATGGTGGATTCCGGGCTCTTCAGGATGTAGCACCGCCCGCGCCACATGATGCGGCGGGAGGCGGCGGATCGGACGGTGTTCCAAAGCAGTAACAGTGAGGCGATCGGCGTCAGGGCGAAGTAGAGCGCGGCTCTGCGCCGGAGCTGCTCCGCCTGCCGTTCCGGCAGCAATCGCGGAACAAGTCGCAGGGCCATCGCGCCCATCAAATAGGTGCCGACGAGCGGCCCAAGCATGAGCAGGCCGCCGGCCAGCAGCAAGCCCGTGGGTTCGGCGCCCAGTGCGGCGGCCAGCAGGGCGACCAGCCCCAGGCAGGTCATCGCGAAGGTCAGCGACAGCGACAGGCCCGACGTCCACCAGAAGCGCGGCATGTAGACGCGAGCGACGACGGTCTGGCGACTGGTCCACTCGATCGTTTCGCTGAGCGTCGAGTCTTCTTCGCACAGCACCATGCATGAGGGAACATAATGGATCGGCAGTTCGGCCTCGCGCAGGGCGCGGGTCACCATGATGTCATCGCTCAGGGCTTTGCGCCATTTCTCGGCGATGCCGATGCGATCGAACGTGTCGCGGCGAAGCGCCATGGCGCCGCCGTAGGTGTAGTTCACGTCCCGGTTGGCCATGAACGTGATGCCGCCGGCGTTCCAGACGCTGCGCAGCCACGAGCCGAATCCGCCCTCGACCGGCGCGTACCATCGGAAGCCGGTTGTGGCGCCCACGCCTTCGTCGCGCAGCGGTGCGACGAGGCGCTGCAGGAAACCGCGATCAGGGCGCCCATCCGAGTCGAAGAAGGCAAGCACCTGTGCATCGCCGATCTCCCGTAAGGCGCGCAACTGGTTGTTTACCTTCTCGCTCCGGTCGCACGGAATGCCTGCATGCACGACGCGGGCGGATACCTGCGGGTTGGCCTGCATGATGCGCTGCAGCGCGGCGTTGGCCGGGTCGTCTTCGGTCGCGGTGGCGAACACGATGTGGTACTCGGGATAGTCCTGATCGAACAGGGCCTGGATGTTCTGATCAAAGCCCGGATCAAGTCCCTTGCACGGTGCGATGATGCAGACGTGCGGGGTGTACGCGCGGTCCGTCGGACGCTTGAGTTGGTCGCTCACGTAGCGATGGAAGCGCCAACCCAGAATCGGGGGCACCGCGCCCAGCGCAATGGCCACTGGTGCAACGCCGAGCATGACCCAGGCCAGCCAATCCATCTCCTGCGTTCCGTTTTTGTGATCGTTTCCAGGTACTGGAATCGGCTAGATCCGCACGCGAGGCGAGGTGAGAGTCCCTGCCGCCTGTAGTGACTCCAGGCGGTTATCGGCACTCCTCCATTCGCGTTGCTCGAGCATGCAGACCCATCCGTCCGCTGATCCTCACGCCGAGACGCGTGCCGCGTCCGTGGCCGGGGCAAGTGACAAGAAGTTGCCAAAGACCGCGGCTTCCTCGGCACGCAGATTTTCGTCGGTGAAGCGATACCGGTGGCCGAACGTCTCGGCCGAGAGTGGATGCTTCTCGAAGAAATCCAGGGCGTACGGCCAAGACCGACTGCCGAAGACAGCGCGTCGGTCCGCGTGCAACAGGATGACCGGCCGATGGTTGACGGTTGCATAGGTGCGCACTTCGCCGACGCGCTTGAAACCGAATGCCCGGCAGTAGAAGCCCGCGTGGCGTGGGTGCACACCGGCCACGACATCGTCCGTTTCGTTGGCGAGCGCATACGCATAGACCAGGCGCATCAGGTTCACGAGCGTGACCTTGTGACGGAGAATCTGGTCGCCGCCGGCCTGCTCCATGTCGCGACGGCCGGCCATCGTCTGCCAGCGATGGGCGAGCAGGCAGACCTCGATCGGTCTCCGTCCCTGCTTGCGCAGTGTGTCCAGTTCGAGGCCGTAGACCTTGTCCAGCGGTAGTCCGTTGGGACCGTCCAGTACCGCCGTCAGCGTCGCGGTGACGGCGCCGGCGCGTCGGCTCAGGCAGACGGCGGCGCGCGGGGAGATGGCCGGGGCCATCGTGTGGATGCGGTGCGAATTGGCCTCGATCAGCCCGTTTTCGTGGTAGGCTTGGTAAACCAGGTGCCACGCTTCAAGCACATCCGACAGGTGGCGGGCGACAGTGAATGACTCGTCGCGGGGGAGCAGTGGATTTGCCGCCAGCGAGAGTCGTGGTAGGGCGGATGGCGCGGTCGGGGATACGGCGGTCATTGCTTGCTGCTTTCGTTTCTCGGGAACGCTACCGATGCGTTCTGGTGATGGACCCGCTGATCGAGCCCTTCCAGTCCAGGTGACAGCCCGTTGCGTGTGCTTCCATGCCGGGCGCCGATCCCAGCAGCCACCAACAAGTCGGTGCAATCTTCCCCGACGATCCGCAGATTGCGACCGAACCGGCTGTCTCGTCTGAGTCCCCGACCCCTGCCGGCCTCCGATCCGGAGAGGTTGTCCCACTGCGAAAACCATCGTCCATTGCCGCAGCATGATTGAGCGGGTCCCACCCTCGTTGGCGTGTGATGTGGCTCAATGCCTGCTGGGCACATGAAGATTCCCTTCCCTCGCAGTTCACATCGCCGCGACGTGCGGCCATGCATCCGAAGCGCCGGGCCGTCCCAGACCCAGCCTATCGGACTCTTTCTACCCCAGCATCTCGGCCGAACGGGCCTCGGATGCTGAAAATCGGATACCGCAGTGAATGCGGCTCAGGGCGATGATTCCTTCCCTCTCGCAGCGGCATGGGGTATGCGCCCCTACCGTCCTTGCTCTCAACACTTCCCAAGGGGACCAACCGGAACTGGCTAACCCCTCCAACTGGGCGAAACATAACACGCCGTTTCGGGAAGGCCAGAACACCTGGTATGGATTTTTGCACCCCGCCGGCGGGACGCTGTCGCGGCTCTCACGTGGGGGGCGGCGCTGTGGATGCGAACGCGGCGGAGGGGGAACACGCCCTTCAGGGCACGGCTGCGCCCCGTGGCGAGGCCGGCATGAGTGACGCTTCCTTCTGTTCCAGTTGCAGCGGGATGATGAGGCTGAAGGTCGCGCCCTTGCCGACATCGGAATCCAGACGGATCTCGCCCTGCAGCAACTTCGCGAGATCGCGGCTAATGGTCAGGCCCAGACCGGTGCCGCCGTGCTCACGGGTTTTGGAAGGGTCGAGTTGGGTGAACTTCTCGAAGACGCGATCCTGATCCTCCAGCGAGATGCCGGGGCCGGTGTCCGTCACACTCAGACACACGCGACCCGAGGACCGTTCCGGTGGCGTCGTCTCATCCCCGTTGTCGTCCTGCCGCGCGACACCGTCCCCGAGTGAGGTGGCGGCCAACGTGATCACACCACCCGGCGGTGTGAACTTGATCGCGTTGGACAGGAAGTTGAACAGGATCTGCTGCAGTTTCCCGGGGTCCGTTTCGACCACGGGGATGTTGGCGTCCAACTGCAGCTTCAGCCGGATCCGGCGCTTCTCAGCCTGCGGACGGATGAGGTTGAGCAGTCCTTCGCAAGTGTCGCTCAGGGAGATACGACTCGGGTGCAGCTCGATGCGGCCGGCCTCGATCTTGGCCAGGTCGAGCAGGTCGTTGATCAGGTCCAGCAGTCGCCGGCTCGAAACAATGATGTTCTTCAGGTAGCGCTTGCGTTTCTCCTGCGTGGCTTCATCCGCTGCGGGGGCTACCTCCTGCAGCACTTCCGCGAAGCCGATGATCGAATTGAGGGGCGTCCGCAGTTCGTGCGAGACGTTCGCGAGGAACTCGGTCTTGATCTTGTTCGCCTCGTAGAGGGCGACATTCGTCTCGGCGAGTTCGCCCAGCTTCAGGTCGAGCGACTTGTTGGCGGTCCGCAAGCGCTCGGAGCTGATGCGAAGCGATTCGAGCATGCCGTTGAAGGTATCCGACAACTCCTCGAACTCATCGCCGGTGCTGATTTCGGAGCGGATGTTCAGGTCGCCCTCGCGCACTTTCTCGGCGGTCGTCTTGAGCACGCGAACGGGCGAGAGAATCAATCGCGTCGTGATGAACCAGAACGTGGCGATGGCGAACAGCGCGGCCAGAAGGCCGCCGGCGATGATGAAGACCTGGTTGATCAGGAGCTGTTTGTCGGCCGCGTCGGCGCGAAGCTGGATCAGCAGAATATGGTGCAGGGCGTTGCCCGTACCGATGCCCGGATCGACGAATTCGCGGCCCGAAATCCTCAGATACTCGTCCTTCCGGATGGCCCGCGCGTAACGGTAGTAGTGCACCCCTTTCTCGGTGCGAGCCTCGGTGAACAGCTCCTTCCTGTCGGGTTCACCGGCGAAGGTGGCCGCGGCTTCGGCGATGAACGGATCGGCGCTGCTGGACCACTCCTCAGGCGGCAGGGGACTGATGCTCATCGCGCCTTCTTCGGGCGGCACACTCGGCTCGCTGAAGGCCGATAGCTCCTCGGCGTTTATCAGGCCGAAGGCCGTCAGTCCTCCCATGGCGTCGTTGAGCTTGATCTTCTGAGAAATCCACGCCTCGGCCACTTCCCGCGCGCGCTGGAGCTGCCCGTCGCGAACGAGACCGTTCATTCGGATCCAGGCCACAGCCAGCGCCGCGATGATGATCAAGAGAACGGCCGCGCCAAAAAGCAATTGGCACTTGTTCGCCAGGCTGACGCGAAGCGGCTTGAACATACTGACATTTTCGGTTCAGTAAGAGGACGAGTCGAATTAACGCGCTTTCGAGGCCGGCGGGCTCGTGTCAGACAGTCAGGCCACCTTCGACGGCGGGGTCTCGCAGGGCGCTGTCATAGGTCAGGTGTCTGGCGACGCGGTTGTGCTCATCGACGACAATCACCTTCGCCAAGTGCTGGTCGATCTCCGATGTCTCGAGCCAGGCATAGCAAGCGATGATGATGCGTTGGTCGGGTTCGACGAGCCTGGCTGCGGCACCGTTGACACCAATGATCCCGCTCCCGGGTTCGCCACGGAAAACGTACGTCTCAAAGCGGTTGCCGTTATCGATGTTGTAGATGCTGACCGCCTCGTTGGGTCGGATGTCGACGGCGCGGAGCAGGTCCTCGTCGATCGTGATCGAACCCACGTACTCGACATCGCACTGGGTGATGCGAGCCTGGTGGATCTTCGCGCGTATCGTCTTGCGAAACATCGACTTAATTCCTGGGTTGCGGGGGCAGGGCCGGCACCGCATTCTAACGCGTTGGTCAGACAGGGTCTAGCGCATGGAGGCACAATCCGGCCGGACGCCGTCGCTGAGCGACGTGACGGGGCAACGGATGCGGCCGCCCGGTGGATCGAACGGACATCAACCCGGTCCTGTCAGAAATCCAAGCCCAGGTTGATGTAGTAGTAGTTGTCCAGTCGCTTGTTGCCCGGGGCGGGCTGCGTCGTGTAGTCGGTGCGGACGCCAATGCGGACACTCCAACCGGTGTCCTTCGCCAGCGGAATCTCGATGCCGTTGAACATGTCGAGCCGAAGCTCACCCAGATCGTCAAGCAACGGGAACACGTTTGTCTCATGGACGTACTTGAGCCATTCATTGATCTGGATGTCATAGTTCAGCGACACCTGGGCAATCGGGCCCTGCTCATCGCTGGCGGTGTAGAAATCCTCGTAAAGATAGCCGGCGCCCACGGCCACCTTCATGTTGTGGTCTTCCTTCCTGATGACGTGATAGCCCACACCGGCGGTGGCCTTCGCCCGTATCTTGAGGTCCTCGAACTGGTCATGCTCGGCCGAACCGCGACCAAAAACGAACCAGTCTTCGTTCAGGTCGCGGTCATACCGCGTGCCAACGATATGCTCGTTCGTTGTGTTGCGGCTGTCCTCGATCTCCAGTCGCCCGGTGTACCAGATGCGCAGCAGGTCAACGTCGGTGTCACGCTTGGCTTCTGCGTTGGCGCTGAAGTTGAACTTCTCGGTGTTGCCCGTCTCGCCCGCGATGCCCAGGTCGATGTGGAATGTCCACAGGGCGAGTTCGCCCTGCTTCTCGATCAGTTCGCTCAGTTGCGGCGGCGGGAAGCCCGCGTCCTCGGCCGGTTCGCCGTCCTTCGGCTTCGGTTGCGGTTCCTTTGGCGCCTTGGGGGCGGGCGGCGCTTCCATGCCCTGCTGCCGGATGGCGTTCACGTCGGCCAGCGCCACCGGTAGCTCGCCAAGTTTGCTCGCCACCTTCATTCTTCCGGTTGGCGCGTCGAAAGACACGGGTCCCACGAGGCGGTCGCCGCTGGCCAGGTCGACCACCAGCGGTTCGTCCGACGTGATCGACGTGACCGCTTCCTTCGCGGCCGTCTCCACCGTCCCGTCCTCCGTCCCGATCAGCAACATCCCCTCGCTCAGCCAGATCTGTCCGGTGAGCGTTGACCCGTCGTTCAGCGTGACTTGGCCTGCATGGGTGAGGGTGCAGAGTCCGACAGCGAGAACGGCAAAGGCAGCGGTTGCTTTCATGGCTCATCCATTCCTGTTGTGGCATGTGTACCTACGTCCCCCCGTACCGAGTGACAAAGATTAAGCCGGTTGGGCGGGCGGATCAAGGGGCGGCTTGGCGACGCGTTCAGGACGCGCGAGGCAAACCGCGTGTCCAGTCCGGATCGGGGGTCTTTTGGTGTCGCGGCCGCCACGGCTCCGGGGAGAAGGGCGGTGGACGGATCAACGAAGGCCGTTGACCGGATCACGTGTGATGCGCTGCAGCATGGGGATCAGGCTCTCCTCGATGACCTGGTCCCAGCCCATCCGGGCGACCAGGCGCTGCCCGGACTCGATCATGGCCGCGCACGCCTCGTCGTCCTGCGGCAGCCGGTCGACCAGTTCGTCGGCGACCTCGCGGGCCACGCGCTCCTCGATCCTGTCGCGGAATTCCTGGTCGATCGCGCGTGCTTCCTCCATGGTCATCGGCTGCCTGAGTTCGGTGAAATCGGCGCAGATGACGTTCGGCGCGCCCTGGTCGTCCGTGACGTGCTGGACGAACCCCTGGCATCCGCAGACATTCGAGATCACGCAGATCGCACCCGACCCCAGCGGCTCGAGCGGGCTGATGCCGAACGGCTCATAGGTCGCCATGCCGAACTCGATGTCGGTGGCGCGACGCAGGTCAGCGATGTTCATCTCTTCGGGCAACCGCCGCCCGATGCGATGGCGCGACCAGCCAAACTGGTTGACCAGGACGACCTGGACGTTCCGGTGCGCAGCGTTGAACGTATCGACCATGTGCGACAGGTCCACCTCCGGTCCCACCAGGTCCGGGTAGCCTTCCCGGTGGTGTCGCGGCCAGCCGTAGCTCTGCTCCATCGCCCGAACGTCCTGCGTGCGGCGTACCCCGCCGCCCGATGTCAGGATGTAGAGCACGCCGGTCTTGCCCTGTTCGCCCAGTCGCGCGTCCAGCGCGTGGCAGACTTTCATGTCGCGCCACATGCCCTTGCTGATCACCGGCCGCGTCACGTGCGTCATCAGCACATCCGGCTCGTGTCCGAGCAGGGCCTTCGAGTACTCGACCAGCATCGCGCGGCTGCGCTTCTTCGATTCGAGGTCCACCTTCATCGCCGGCACGCCGTTGTAGACCAGGTCCACCGGCTGGTCGTCGAAATGGCGATCCAGGAACTTCAACTCCTCGGCGGTGTAGTCGCCCACCGCGATCACGCCGTCGCACAGGTGCGAGCGGCTGACCAGCGCGTGGCGGAAGAAACCCGAGCAGTCGCCGAAGACGTCATTGACGTACAGCCTGCGTTTCTTGGCCTCGCGCATGACGTTGTAGAACATCGTGTCGTGACCGGGATGGTCCTCGACCAGTCGCCGCGCGGTGGCGCATTCGTGCCCGTGGAAGACGGTGCGAAACTGCTCCTGTCCATCCATGATCGCCTGCAGGGCGGCGGGCATGCCCATGAACTCGTGGGCAAAGAGGATGCAGGGCAACTCCTCTTCGGAGAGAATCGCCAGAAGGCCGTAGAACGCGGGCTCGGCCAGCCGCGCGTACTCCTCGAACCCCCACTCGCCTTCGTAGCGGCTGCTGTCGAGCCGGAAGGTTTCCCACAGCCGCAGCTTGAAGACGGCCAGTCGATCGGGATTCGTGGTGAATACATCAAAGAGAATGACTTCGGCTTCGCCCTTGCGGTCTTCGCCGGGCGGCTCGTAGGTGCGCGTGCCGTATACGATGCGCGTGTTGAAGGCCCACTCGATCGGCCGGAACTTGCCGCCCAGTCCGGCCCGATCGATGTTGTCGATCGAGCTGTAAAGCACTTTGCCGTGGTCGCCAAGGCGCCTTTCGGGATCGACCTGGTGGTGCATCTGTGTCGGCCCGACCAGGATCGATCGCTTCACGTGCTTCTGGTAGACCGGCGAGATCATCAGTCCCTCGAGGACCGTGCCGATGCCTCCGATCTGTTCGACAGCTTCGTGCGTGACGTGGGCGAGGGTAAGGCGATCGTCTGCCATGACATCCTTTCAGAGCTTCCTTGCGGGCGGTTGGCGGGCTGGCCGGGAGGGCCATCCCTTGAATCGGTCCATGACCGGCCGAAGTCTACACAATCAGCCGGGCGGCAGGTCGCTGGCGTCGGGCCGATCATCGTCAGGTTCCTCGACCGGGATTCCCGAGGGGGTCCGCCGGGCGAACTGGACCCGCGCGCCGTGGCTTTGCCCGCGCGGCATGGCGATCACGCCCGTTCGCGCCAACTCGACAATGCCGTAGGGGCGGATCAGGGCGGTGAAGGCTTCGATCTTCTCTTCGGTGCCCGAGAGTTCGATCATCAGCCGGTCTTCGCTGACATCGACTACCTTCGCCCGGAAGAGGTTGGCCAGCGTGATCAGTTCCTCGCGCTTGTCGGCCGGACCGCCGTTCTCGCCGGCGGTGGACACCTGCACGAGAATCAGGTCGCGCTCAACGAACGCGACATCCTTGTAGTCCACCACGCGAACCACGGGAACCAGCCGCTGAAGCTGCTTGCGGATCTGCTCCAGCACCGCCTCGTCGCCGCTGACCACGATCGTCATCCGCGACAACTCCGGGTTCTCGGTGCGACCGACCACAAGGCTGTCAATGTTGAAACCTCGCGCGGCGAACATACCGGCAACCTGGGACAGCACGCCCGGTTCATTGGTCACCAGGGCGGCGATGACGTGACGCATCGGGATGGCATCATTCGCATTCATGCGGACATGATACGCCAGCAACGCGGGGGGCGAAAACGGGCCCGATTGGCTTCGAGCCGGCACGCCGAATGGGGCTCGAGGCGACCGGGCACCGTCAGCCGGTGGCAAGATGGGAAAGGCTCGGACAGATCATCGTGCGAGAAAAGCGCTAAATCCGATTGAAGTGGCTTGGTTAAAGGCAAGTGATGTTGGAAGTTAGGCGTGAATCTGCTATTATCGGCCAATGTCGGGAAAAGCTCACGTGTCTGAGATCGGGCGCGGCCTGATCGCAGCATGCCGAGGCGTGGAAGCCGTACGGGCTTTCGACCGTCATCGAGGGAAGATCTGAGAGAGGGCGAAATGCCGGTCGTGTGACCGGCTGATGTGGTTGTGCAACGCTACCGCAAGGTAGGGCTCTCAGCCCGCGCTTCGGGGACCGCCGGGGTCGCTCGAGAGACTGTGGATCGCACCTTGGATGGGTGCGTGGCCGAAAATGCACGCGGCGGGCCCGGATCGGGTTAGGCGCGGTGCGTGATGCCGGATGTGGCAACGCCCAAGACGTCCGGCGTGGAGAAAACCTGCGATGCGCCCGTAAGAATACCAGCAGGCGCACGGGCGTTGACTTACCGGGACACGCATGGCCAGAGGCAGAAGGACATCGACGAAGACACCGGCACTGATCGGCCGCAGCTCGGCCATGGAGATGGTGCGCCAACTCATTGATGCCGTGGCCAAATACCCTTGCACCGTGTTCATCCGCGGGGAGTCGGGCAGCGGCAAGGAGGTCGTCGCGCGTCAGGTCCATGCCCGGAGCGATCGCGCCGCGGGACCGTTTTTGGCCGTGGACTGCACGACCCTCCGCGATACCTTGCTCGAGTCGCAGCTCTTTGGGCACAAGCGCGGGGCGTTCACCGGCGCGGAGCGCGACACCATGGGTTTCTTCCGGGCGGCCGACGGCGGTACGCTCTTCCTCGACGAAGTCGGCGAACTCGATCTGGCCGTGCAGGCGAAGCTGCTTCGCTGCATCCAGGATCGCGCCGTGGTGCCGCTGGGCGACACCGCGCCGGTGCCGGTGAACGTACGCGTGATCGCCGCGAGCCATCGCGATCTGCAGCAGATGGTCGATGATGGACGATTCCGCGAGGACCTGTACTTCCGGTTGGACGTCGTGCGGTTGCACGTGCCGCCGCTGCGCGAGCGGCTTGAGGACATCCCCGAGCTTTCCGAGCATTTGCTCGGGCGTATCGCCGCGCTCTACGAGGGTCGGCCGAAAACGCTTTCGGAAGAAGCGCTGCAGCGATTGGCGCAATGGCATTGGCCGGGCAACGTCCGCCAACTGGCCAATGCGTTGGAGCACGCGTTCATCATGACGGCCGGCGACAGGATCGGCGCGGCCGACCTGCCGCCTTACGTCATCGACGAAGCGGAGGAAGATGTGGTTCGCGAAGAAGCCGCCCCCACGCCGGTCGAGCCGCTCGAAGACGTGATGAAGCGCGCCGTCGCCCGGGCGCTGAAGGCCACTGAAGGCCACCAGGGCCAGGCCGCACAACTGCTGCAGATCGAGCGCCACCGCCTGTACCGCATGGTCAAACGGTATGGCCTGCGCCGGGAGACGCGCCGGGGCTCGGCTTGATCGAATCAGCATTCAGACAACGCTTTCAGATGGGGCCAGTGTCCGTGTCACGATGGTTGGCAGCGCCAGCACGTCAGTGATCCGCCGCGCGATTGACTGGCCGGTCGCCTCGTCGGGCACGAGTACGAACACGGTCGATCCGGAACCGGTGATGTGCGGCTGCAGGTCAAGCTGCTCAACTGCCCGTATCACCTTCGCCAAGTCCGGCGCGACGTCGCAGGCCGGCGCGGCCAGGTCGTTGAACAGCAGGTCGTCCGTCGCCGCAACACATGACGCCGCGCGGCTGACCGACTCCCTGTCCGCCGTCTTCTCCCGGCCCGCCAGACGCCGGTCGAACGCGGCATAGACCGGCCCGGTAGGGCACGAAAGCCCGGGCAGCACCAGCACCAGCCATACCTGCGGCGGGCGGTCGATTGGTTGGACCTGCCCGCCAAGGCCGGTCACCACCGCCTGCGGGCGGCCCAGCATCGCCCCGGTCAGGACCGGCACATCACTGCCAAGTTGCGCGGCCATCGCCATCAGACGATCCTCCGAGATGTCGACCGCGAACAGGTCACGCAAGGCGACCAGCATGGCCGCGCCGTCGCTCGAACCGCCGCCCAGGCCGGCCCCGGTCGGGATGCGCTTGCGCAGCCGCACGTTGACGGGCAACTCCCGCCCGGCTTCACGCTCGATCAACTGATGGGCGCGCCAGACGAGATCCTTTTCGAGCGGCCAATCCACCGTCAGTCCCCGTGTGCCCGCATCGTCGGGAACGAACGCGATGTCGAATGTCGACGGGCCGCGTGCGGCGACGGAGACCTCCAGGTCGTCACCGAATGACAATGCCGCCATCCAGCTTGCGATCGGGTGCATCCCGGTCGAAGCCTGCGGGCTGCCCACGGACAGGGCGAAGTTGACCTTGGCCGGGCAATGCATGTTAGCGCGGCGTTGTTTTGACATGCAAAAATCGTATCACACGCCGCCGCGGTGTATTGCGGGCCCGGATGGACCATGTCGGAGCGGGCACGTTACTCCTGGTTGAGAAAGCGCTGCTCAGGCGTGGGCGGCACGTCGGCGGCCGGGGTTGCCTGGGCGGACAGACGCTTGAGGATGTCAAGCACCGAATCGGCCGGCTGTCCGAGCATGATCGCCCCGTGCAGCAGGGCCCAGCACTGATGCGCCAGCACCGCGTCGCCGATCTCCGACGACCAGAACCCGATGATCTGCGACACGATCGGCGGCAACGGTCCGTCGGTCGACGGGTTGCCGTTGTCCTGCGGCTTGCCGCGCGCGGCCGTCAGCCAGAACATCAGCCGGTACGCTTCCGTGTGGGCGATGGCCTGCTCGTGATAGGCGCGAACGCTGCGCTCGAAGGCGCTGGCGGCTTCGGCCAGGTCGCGGGCAGGCACGAGCAGACGCTGGGTGACGGCCAGCAGCAGTTCGTGCTTGTCCTTGAAGTACCGGTAGATACTGCCGACGGAGCAGCCGAGCACGGAGGCGATGCGACGAATGGTCGTTCCGTCATACCCGGTGTCACGCAGACAACACCACGTGGCATCGAGTATCAAATCGCGGGAGAGCTGAACCGTCTGTGGGGTAGCGGGGGCCTGAGAGGGAGTGGGGGCCTGAGAGGTCGGCGAGACGAAAGCGATACCACCATCCATGGTCACGGTGTCACCTCCATGTGCATGAAGCCTGATCGAACTCGTTCCAAGGGTCGTCCTGAGCACCTCGGATGACTGGTAAGTTACCCGATTTACCATACCATGTCCACTGTGGAAAATGGGTACAAAAACTCCAGGGAAGATACCTCGGCCCGCGCGCGGCGCATGGTGGTAAAACAAATCCGCGGGCGCGGCGTGCACGATCCGGTCGTCCTCGAGGCCATGCAGACCGTTCCGCGGCATCGATTTGTGCCGCATCTGAGCCTCGACCAGGCCTACGCCGACTGCGCCCTGCCGACCGCCGAAGGCCAGACGATCAGCCAGCCGTACATCGTCGCGCTCATGACCCAGTTGCTCGGCGTCCGGCCCGGCGACCGGGTGCTGGATGTCGGCGCGGGCAGCGGCTACCAGGCGGCGATCCTTGCGGCCATGGGCGTGAGGGTCATCGGCATCGAGCGGCTGGAGGCCCTGGCCGAATCCGCACGGCGGACGCTGGCTGACCTCAAACTCGACGAGCACGTGCGCATCGTCGTCGGCGACGGCACGCGCGGGTGGCCGGACGAAGCGCCCTACCACGGCATCGTCGTCGCCGCCGCGGCGCCGCATGTGCCCGAGGCGCTCAAGGCGCAACTGGCCATCGGCGGCCGGCTGGTGCTGCCGGTCGGCGGCAGCGCCGATCAGCGCATGACCATCGTCGAGCGCATCGCCGAGGGTGACTGGCGCGTCACGCAGAGCATCGGCTGCCGGTTCGTACCGCTGGTTGGCGAGGACGGCTGGAAGCACGAGACTTGATCCCTCGGAAGTCAAAAGCATCGTTCGAGACTTGCGCGCCGGTCGGCCGCGCGACGCTGAAAGCGGTTGGTCGCGGAGACCCATGGATGGCAATCCACGGGCTTCGCGAAGGTGGATCCCTTTGCTTGTCGTTCACTCGTCGGTCACGCATCCCTGGCTGGCGCTTTTGACGTTCTTGATGTACTTGTACAGCGTGCCGCGCGTGAACTTGTACGGCGGCATGTTCCACGCCGCTTTGCGTTGAGCCAGTTCGTCATCGCTGATCTGCATGTCGATCGTGCGTTTCTCGGCGTCGAGGACGATTCTGTCACCCGTCCGCACCAGCGCGATCGGACCGCCTTCCTGCGCTTCGGGGCACACGTGGCCGATGATGAAGCCGTGGCTGCCGCCGGAGAAGCGGCCGTCCGTGATCAGCGCCACATCCTTGCCCAGCCCCGCGCCCATGATGGCGCTGGTGGGCGTGAGCATTTCCGGCATGCCCGGCCCGCCCTTGGGCCCTTCGTAGCGGATGATGATCACATCGCCCTTGTTGATCTTGCCGTCCTCCAGGCCCTTGAGCATGTCCTCCTCGCAGTCGAAGACATTGGCCGTGCCTTCGAAGACCAGCCCTTCCTTGCCGGTGATCTTGGCCACCGCGCCGTCCGGGGCGAGGTTGCCGTAGAGGATGGTGATGTGGCCGGTCGGCTTGATCGGCTTGTCGAGCGGCCGGATCAGCCCGTCATCTTCCATCTTGACCGGCTGCACGTCCGCGAGATTCTCGGCCAGCGTCTGGCCGGTGCAGGTCATGCAGTCGCCCTTGAGATGCCCGGCCTCGAGCAGCAGCTTCATGATGGCCGGCGTGCCGCCGAGGTTGTGCAGATCCTCCATGACGAAGCGCCCGGAAGGCTTGAGGTCGGCGATGAACGGTACGCGATCGGACACCTTCTGGAAGTCGTCGAGTTCGAGCTTCACCCCGGCGGTGCGGGCGACCGCCAGCAGGTGCAGCACCGCGTTGGTCGAGCCGCCCAGCGCCATCACGATCGTCATCGCGTTCTCAAACGAGTCGCGGGTGATGATGTCGCGCGGCTTCAGGTCCATCTTCAGCAGATGGAGGATCGCCTGGCCGGCGCGGTAGCACTCCTCGAGCTTGCCCGGATCCACCGCCGGGGTGGACGAGGAGTAAGGCAGCGACATGCCCATGGCCTCGATGGCGCTGGCGATGGTGTTGGCCGTGTACATCCCGCCGCACGCGCCGGGGCCCGGGCAACTGCTCTGAACGATCTGCTGACGCTGCTCTTCGGTGATCGTCCCCGCCAGCGATTCGCCGTAGGACTGGAAAGCCGACACGATGTCGCGCGGCGTCTGCTCGTCGGGGTGGTCCTTGTCCTTGAAATCTGTGCAGCCGGGCTTGATCGTGCCGCCGTAGATCATGAACGCCGGGCGGTTGAGGCGGAGCATCGCCATGATCGAACCGGGCATGTTCTTGTCGCACCCCGGCAGGGCGATCAGGGCGTCGTACCAGTGCGCGGCGGCGGTGGTCTCCATCGAGTCGGCGATGAGATCACGTGACTGCAGCGAGTAGCTCATGCCGTCCGTGCCCATGGAAATGCCGTCGGAGACACCGATGGTCGCGAAACGAAAGCCCATCAGCCCGGCGTCTTGCACGCCTTGCTTGACCTTGTCGGCCAGGTCCAGCAGGTGCATGTTGCAGGTGTTGGACTCGTACCAGCAGGCCCCGATGCCCACCTGGGCCTTGTCCATGTCTTCGCGGGTCATGCCGGTGCCGTAAAGCATCGCCTGGCTTGCCCCCTGGCTGGCCGGCTGAGTCACGCGGCTGGAGTATTTGTTGAGCTTCTCGGTCATGGTCAGGTCTCCGAAATCAGGGAAGCGGCCATCGTACGGAGGGGCGATGGGGAAGGCAAAGGAGAGCGACGGAGCGACGCAGCGACGGAGCGACGCAGCGACGCAGCGACGGAGGGGAAGAAGGGCGCGAGGTGGAGGGGTGTCGGGTTTCGCAATGCGGAGGCCTACTGCGGTTACTGCTTCGCTGCTCTGCTGCTTTGCCGGCCTGCCGACCCGCGCATCGCAGCAAGAACGGGTATTTCGGCGTGTTCCGCCACGGTAGGCTTAGCTCGCGGCGGGGGCGAACGGGCCTGGCGCGCTGTGAGGGGCGATCGGGTCGGCCAAGTGCGCTCACGCGTAAGAAATACCAACAAAAACCGATCAAAAGTGCACGGTTTTTGGCCCCGTTTCGGCCGGTTTCTGTCAGCTTCCACCGGATCGTGCAGGATTCCGCCCGATTTCGTCGGGTTGGGCGAAGGACGATAGCAAGCATGGCCAAGTCTCGGTCGTGTCGTGCATTGTGCAAGCGCATGCTCCTCATCGAAGCCCAGGGATGGTAATCCCCGGGCTTCCCGAAGCGGACCCTCAACCGAAGCCCAGGGATTACCATCCCTGGGCCTCTAGGAGCGGACTCTCGACCGAAGCCCAGTGATTACCATCGCTGGGCCTCTGCGGAAAACGGACTCTCATTCGAAGCCCGGGGATTCCATCCCCGGGCCCTCTTCCATTTGACTTCAGCGCGCACCTCACGCAGTGCGCGCACGCTCCCCCACCCCTGGACAAAGCGCCGCCCCGGTGCGCACAACATGGCCGGTTTTCCATGACGTCCGATCCGCAACTCCCGCCGCGGCCGGGCATAAGAAAATCCTCGCGCCAGTCAAAGTCCCCGGGATTTTGGTGTCACGATCTGCGCACAACACGACCGGTTTCTGCGCGCAACGGCTGCGCCCCGTCCCGCTGCGCCGGTTCAGCGAGCGATCGGATGGGAACGTGTCAGCAAGGTGCATTGGGCGTCAGTTGAGTGGACAGAGACCAGCCGTTGTTCGACACACCTTGCCCTCCCTTCGGTCGGGTCAAGATGTGGCGCCCGCCGCGGCACCGTCCCCGGTGGCGCGGGCATCTGTGGTGGGGTGGGCGTCTCGCCCGCCATCGACCCGAAGGGTCGAGCATTGTGCGTACGCAACGAGTCGCGCGCGTCAGCAAGCGGTCTTCGATTTCGGTTGACAGACCGGACCGCTCCCTCACGGTCGCGGCTCGTTTCGCACACTTTGGCCGTCTTCGGTGAAGTGGATCAAGACCAACCCTCCTTCGACACACTTTGCCCTCCCTTCGGTCGGGTCAAAATGTGGTACCCGGCGACAATGGCGCCGCGCGATCTACCGTTTGTAGAACGGCAGTGCCACGACCTGGGCGTCGAGGGTTTTCGCGCCCAGTTCGACCTGCACGGCGCCGCCCGGGTCGGCGGCGGCGGCATCGACATAGGCCATGGCGATGGGGTGGCCGAGGGTGGGCGAGAGGCAGCCGCTGGTGACTTCGCCGATGGCGGTGTCGCCCTGTTTGACCGTTGCGCCCTGGCGCGGGGTACGCCGGCCGTCGAACTTCAGGCCGGTCAGCTTGCGTTTGGGGCCCTCGGCCGCGATGCGTTGCAGGGCCTGGATGCCGATGAACGGCTCGCCGTTGGCATCCTGGTCCTTGTCGAGATTCACCGCGAAGGCAAGCCCCGCGCTGATCGGGTCGAGCGATTCGCCCAGCTCGTGGCCGTAGAGGGGCATGCCGGCCTCCATGCGCAGCGTGTCGCGCGCCCCGAGGCCGGCCGGGCGGATGATCGGCTCGCCGTGTTCGTCCTTCACCGCGTCGTCGGACTCGAACATCTTCACCACGTCGTCCGTGCGGTTGGCCGGGAGGATGACTTCCACGCCGTCCTCGCCGGTGTAGCCGGTGCGGCTGATGATCATGCGCGTCAGCAGCACTTCCATCTCGATGAAGCGATAGCGCCGGATGTCGGCGATGTCTTCGCAGTATTCGCTGAGCAACTCGATCACCCGCGGTCCCTGCGCGGCGACCATGATGGTCGTCAGCGTCTGGTCTTCCACCTCGGCCTTGAACTGCTCGGCCAGCGGCTTGAGGTGGTCCACGATCTTTCTGCGATTGGACGCGTTGACCACCAGCAGCCAGTCGTCCTCGAAGCGTGAGACGAGCACATCGTCATGCACGCCGCCCTGTTCGTTGCAGACGAGGCTGTAGCGGCACTGGCCCGGTTGCATGTCGCTGACGCGTCGGGTCAGGGCGCGCTCGAGCAGCCGCCGCGCCCCGCGGCCGCGGATGCGAAGCCGGCCCATGTGTGACACATCGAACACCCCTCCGGCCGCGCGGACGTGCTTGTGCTCCGCGATGATCGAGGTGTAGAGGATGGGCATTTCCCACCCGGCGAAATCGACAAATCGAGCGCCGTGGCGCTCATGAAACGGGTACAGCGGCGTGCGGAACAATGCGGGCTCCTTGATCGAGTCAGGCGTGTACGGGGAGTATAGCCGCGATGCGAGGGGAGGATCGCTCGCCGGTGGTCGGTCGAACCACAGACACTGGCCGGCGAGCCGCCAGTGGCACGGATCTTGCCAACCGACGGGAGGGCGAAGCTTGTCGAAGAACGGTTGGTCTCCATACACTCGACCAACGCCCGGTGCGCCTTGCTGACGCATCGACATCCGATCGCCGGCCGCATCGCTTCACACTTTGCCGAAGACGGACAAAGTGTGGCACCCTTGGGCGGGCGACTGGCTGGCAGGGGCGGGACGGACAGACACTGGCGGACGAGCCGCCAGTGGCACCGATCTGGTCGCGGTCATCACCTGGCGGGGTAGACCATCATGCCGTTCTCGATCTTCGAGACCGCTTGTTTACCGTTGATCATGAGCCCGTTGGCGGAGCCGGCTTTGAGGCGCATCGCGCGGAGGTCGCCGCGCACTTTGACGAGGTCGTCCTTGATGCGGATGTGCGCGTGGCCGGCGAAGGTGAAGCTTTCGCCGCCGCCGGCGAGGGTGATCGGTTTGTCCGCCTCGTCGCCGATTCGCACCATCAGGCGGTCGTCGACGCGAAGTTTCTTCGACTGCACGCGCGCGGCCACGGCATCGTTGGTCTGCGCGAGGCGCTCGAACGTGTCGATTTTCGACGTGCCGTTCTCGAACGGTTCGTGCAGGGCGACGAAGATCGTTTCCGGGGCGGTGCGCGTGACGGCGATGGACGTGCCGCCGGTTTCCGGGCGCGGGCGCGGCGTGCCGTCGCGCGGGGCGCGGGGCGTGCCGGGCCGGTAGCTCGTGGGCGTGTCGAAGCGGTAGACGGCGGTCCCGGGCTCGGCGAGCAGCCGCACGCGCACGCCGATCTTCCGGTCATACCACGCTTTGCCGAGTTGTGACTGCGCCGGGTCTTCCAGGGCGCACTCCTGGACGATCTTGACATCCACATCCTGCTGCTCGCCCAGGCGCAGTTCCCGTTCGTTCTCGATGCGGATCCATGACTCGGCAGGGTCGTCGCATTGCTCCCACGTGCGCTGCTGGGTCACCTTGGGCTTGACGTTCATCAGTGTCCGCTGGATGGTGTCGGAAGGCTTCCAGGCGTTGTCGCCGGGGCCGTCGGCCGGTACGCCGGGGGCGTGGACGAGCCAGTGATAGTCGCGCTTGCGGCCGTCCTTGTCGGCCAGCCAGTAGACGTCGAACAGGTATCCATCGGTCAGGAAGAGGGACCGGGAGAGGTCCATGTTGCTGTAGACGTCAGTGAAAGGCTGTCGGGGCTGGTCGCTGGAGCGCACCTCGCCGCGCCCCTTGTAGCCTTTGGCCCCCGGCGCGAGCGCGCCGCGCGCGGAGACGAACGTCACGTCTTCGCTGAAATCCCGGCGGGTCGGCACGCGGCCGATGGGCTGGGCCTGCTCGCCATCGACCACCACGCCGCAGTGCCCGCGGACGGAGAAATCCCACGGCCCGCCGTTGTAGCCGGCGGAGATGGTGCGATTCACGTAGATCGGCCGGTTGAACGCGTGGTAGCCCAGCAGACTGAAGCAGTCACTGGTGTAGTGGACGTAGAGCGTGGCGAACTGCAAGGCCACGGCGGGGCGCGGCGATTCCCAGTACTTGAGCGACTGTTCGGCCCGCAGCATGGCGAAGCCGCGCTCGGGGTAGACGGCCGAGGGGGCGGGCGGGGCCTTCACATCAGCCGGCTTGATGGGGGTCAGACCCCAGAAGGGCGTGGGGATGTAGGCCTCAGCACCGGGGTCGCGCATCTGGGCAAGGAAGTAGCTGAACGGGCCGTCGGGGTACCTCGCGTGTAGGATCTCGAACCACTGGGGGAGCTGCAGCTTTTCCGTCTTCTGATTGCGATGGTCGCGGCCGTTCATGTTTGCGGCGTAGAAGTAGTCGTAGCCGCCGATGTGCCGGCCTTCGTCGCCGCCGCGCAGTTCGCCCTGGACGTTGCAGTGCTGGAAGATCCCGAGCAGCCCGCCGCGCGCATCGCCCATGGAGACGCGCCCGTAGCGCGGCATGCCGCCGGGGATTTCGGTGCGCGGGTAGCCCATCCAGAAGTAGCTCTCGACGTAGCGGCGCATCGTCGCCCCGCCGCGCCCTTCGAAGTCGTAGCCAAGCTCGGACAGGCCGATGCGATCCAGGCCGCGGCAGTAGATGAGCATCTCGCCGATGAGCGAGGTCATCTTGCCGAATTCCTCGTTGTAGAACCCGCCGTCGGAGAGGTACTCATCCATGTACCACCGGAAGCCGCTGGGCGCGGCCCAGAGCTTGCGGATGAGCTGCTCATCGCCGACGGTCACGCTCATGATGTGCGCGGCGAAGAGGCGCGGCAGTTGCATGTTCGGCAGCAGGCTCAGCCGGTTGTTGTGATACGGGTGGTCCAGTTCGTACTGGATGAATCGGCGGAAGGTGTTTTCGAGGTCCTTGCGCTGCTTCTCGGTGAGTGAGTCGTAGAGGACGTCGTAGCGCAGGGCGTGCAGGTAGTTGTCGTAGTGCTTGCCGACCGAATGGCCGGACGGGTCGCGCTTGCTGACGGGGGCGTTGATGAAGGAGAGCAGATACTTGCGTTCTTGCTCGCCGGCCTTGTCGTCGCCGAGGACCTGGTAGCGGTAGAGGTTGATGAACGTGCTACTGCGCGGCTGGCGGGCCAGCAGGTCGAGCTTCTCGCGGGCCCAGGCCTGGGCTTCATGCTGCTTGCGCAGGGCGGCGGCTTCCTCGGGGGTCCAGAGGATGTAGGGGTGGGTCGGGGCCTTGGCCAGGGCGTCCGCCGGGAGGACCAACACAAGAGCGGTGAGTGCGATAAGGGAATTCAGGAGTTTCATGGCCCGAGTATGGGGCGCGGACCGGTGTCGTGCAAGGGCAGAAATTGCGGGCGACAGGACTCGAACCTGCACAGGTTTTACCCCACTGGAACCTAAATCCAGCGCGTCTTCCAGTTCCGCCACGCCCGCGGGGGGTTGGTGGGGACATGATAGCAGGCCGTGGAGTGAACCCCCGGCATGCCCCGGGGCGAATTGGCGACGCAAAGGCTTACAGGGCGTTTGCCGCGCGTAAGGGACAGTTGGTTGCGTTCGCGGGATGCCCCAGGCATGCCGGGGGGCCGTGTTTCGCTTCGTCGCTACCATACCTCCATGCCCAATGTCTTTGAAATCCTCGGCCTCGAACCGTCCTTCGACATCGACCGCGAGCAACTGGAGGAGCGTTTTCTGGATCTCACGGCCGCGAATCATCCGGATCGGTTCACCGACCCGCTCGAGCAGGCGGACGCGGCCGACCGTGCCGCGGCGATCACCGGGGCGTACCGCACGCTGTCCGACGATGAATCACGGGCCAATGCGCTGTTGGCGCTGCTGGGCGGGCCGTCCGCGGAGGAGGACAAGTCGCTGCCGCCCGATCTGCTGATGGAGATGATGGAGGTCCGCGAGGCGCTGGAGGCGGCGACGGCGGCGGGCGACGCGGCCGAGTTGAACCGCCTGCGGCAATGGGCAACCGACGAGCGGGCCGCGCGGCTGGAGACGATCGAAAGGCTGTTCGGCGAAGTGCAGGCATCCACCCCGCCGCCGCGCGAGACGCTGGAAGCGATCCGCCTGGAACTGAACGCGATGCGGTACGTGGAACGGATGCTGGAGCAGATGGTGTAGTGGGGCGTGTGGGCCGTGCCTACGCGGTGGGGCAAGATTTGGTCTAGCGGGCAATGGAAGTATGCGAAAAGTAGCTGTTGTGTCTGCGACAGGCAGGTGATAGAATCACGTCAGCGTCATCGGTCGGGGAAGTCTGAATCCCCCGGCCGGGTTTGGTGTGCGATTGCCGATCGACGGCGAGCGTGTCAATTCCAGTGGCGGGCTTTCGCTCGCCCGGGATCGATGTTAGCCAGACAAAGGTGGTGAGATGTCGGTTCGTGAATGGCTCAATCAGCGCCCGGCGGTTGTGTACGGCGGATGCGCTGTCCTGCTCCTGCTGGGGGGATATGTCGCGTACAGCAACCTCTTCGCCGGGGAGAGTCCGGACGCGCGGCTGGGCTATGCGTTCTTCGTGGACTCCGAGACGGGAGAGGTCTTCCGCGCGAGTCGACACGACCACATTCCCCCCTTTGAGCGCGATGGGCGCACGTGCTACCGCGCGCACGTCTACACCTTCGGTGAATGCGAGGAAGGCGAATGGTTCGTTGGACTGTACGAGAAGTATCCGGACGAAGCCTTCACGCACATGGAGGCGAACAATCTGGAGTTCCCCTTGATCGAGCCGGTGGTGTCGGCGGATATGGAGACCTGGCACCACAAGGTTCTCGGGGATGACGAAGCGATATGGGCAGCCTTGCGAGCCAAGGAAAAGGAACATGGCTCGCAAGCGACGAAATGCGAGCCGTAGAACTGGAGGCAGATCATGAAACGCAACACGGATCAGGCTGACAGGGCGGCAAGCAAACCTGTCGCAAGGCGAATCCCGCGGTTAGGGCGACGTGGCTTTACCTTGATCGAGTTGCTGGTGGTCATCTCAATCATCGCTCTGCTGATCGCTCTGCTGATGCCAGCGCTGGGATTGGCCAGGGAGGCGGCGCGAGACATCAAATGCAAAGCGAACCTGAGTGGGCTGGCGAAGGCGGCAATCATCTATTCGGGCGACAACAAGGGCGTTGTGATGCCGTTCTGTCTCCGGTATGGCGGGGGCTCGATGGATGAGGATCACGAGTGGCCGCCGCTGCTTGTCAAGGGAGGCTATGTGACGGCGCCGTTCGTGCAGAACAGAGACGATCTGCCTCCCGACGTGGATACCGGCTTCCGTTGCCCCACCGCCCTTTTCGACGTCGCCGTTCAGGGCAATTACGCAGATTCGCCTGCGTATCCTGCGACGATCCGGGATGAGCAGGGGTCGAAAGGTTGGAACTACCGCTACCGCGACAAATCGACCGGCAAGACTGACTTCGTGATGTGCTGGTACGCCCACAACGCCGACACCACCACGAACAACTTCCCGGCGATCAGATGGAACCCGAACAAGAGCAAACCGGTCGTGGAGAAGCTCGACAGTCTTCCTTCACACTCCAGGCTCGTCATGTTCAGTGACGGAAGCTGGGCCATCAACTACAGCTTTGAGCGCATTATCGCGCGGCATTACGGCATGTCTCGAACCAATGTGGTGTGCTATGACGGTCACACGGAGAGTGTCGAGCGCGAGGATTTCCGCACGGAAACGGTGGGCAAAACGAATACGCGCAGCAAGTCGGCCTGGGGCCAGTGGGACGGGCCGCAGTGGCATAAGGGCATGCTCGAATAGTATGTCCTAGCCTTCTTCACAGAGCATAGAGATCTCATGGGCCACCGACCGGGGTTGTTCTGCGCCTTTACGCGACGGCGTACTCGCAGCGCATGTCGTCGGGGGAGTTCGTGCCACCAAACCTTCGAGCGATTCTGTTGCCGGCCGAACGGATCGCCTTCGGAGCGCCGGACCAGAAAAAGAAAAAGAAGAAGAAGACAGAACAACTTGATTCCAGGCTTGGTTTTGCTATTTTGTGAACTTACGTTCCGGTTATTACGTTCAATTTCTGTCTTTTTTCGGAGGATGACATGTACTATCGAACTGGCAGACCGGGTTGTGGCTATTGTTCATGGTTGGCAAGCGTGGTTTTTGTGGTCTCGTTCGGCGCGGCTCTGGTCCCATCTCAGGCGCGAGCAGCAGGATTCATCTTTAACGTCGCTGCGGGTCAGTGGCACAACTCCATGAGTTGGAGCCCGACGGGGTATCCGAATGACCTTGCCGATAGTGCTTCGATCGGCCTGACGGGGTATGGCGAGACATGTACGGTCGGCGTTGACGCAACGTGTGGCTCCCTCTTGATGGCAGGTGGCGATGATCCAACGGATAATCACCTGATCGTGGACGGGATGCGCCTTGCGATTGGCCAGGAGCTGCTCGCCGGTTTCGGAGATCAGACGCTGGAATTCCGTTTTGGATCGAGGCTTGACGCGGCGAATGCTACTGTCATCATCGAAGCTGGATCAAGCATCTTGACCGAAGGTAGTTGTAGTCTGGTCGCCAACAATTTCTACTCGGAAGGCGTCGTGAACGTGGGGCCGCAGTCTTCGGTCGACATCACCGCGTTCGATAGCAACGGCCTGATCTGGTTGCCGTCAAGATACGGTCTTTCCGGCCAGATGCTTCTCGGCGGCGGGAGCACGTTGAACGTGACGAATGGATTCACGATCAACCCCGGTGCCACACTCAACATCGATGCCGGCGTTGGCGGCGGCCTGACCACGCCTTCAGTCCAAGTCCGTACGGGAGGACATCTGGGCCTTGGCGGAGGCTCCTCTTCCTATCTGAGCAACAATCTGACGATAGACGCCGGTGGTTCGGTATCACTGCACACACTCGGTGTGTCCGGTACGCTCACCACGCCGTCAGTCACGGTCAACGGCGCACTTGTTCTCGGTGTCAGCGGGCCAATCTACACCAACACCTTCACGCTGCCCACAGCCTCGAACGTCACATCCGAAGGCACCAATGATGCCGGGCCCAGGATTCACATGCGTGCAATGGGGCTACAGGCGGCCCAGTTCCTGCCCGGAACATGGGGACAGGTGGGCGGACTGCCCCACACGACCGTCTGGTTCGACGGCGAAGCGCTCTTCGGGCAGGAAGGTACCGCCGGTGTGATGCAGTGCAACGCGCAGGGCCACCAGGGCTGGTGGGTCGCTCCCGGCGATCCCTTGAACAACCGCGCGTACTCGGTCTACGCCCTGTGGGTGGGCGGTTTGGGGGCCGACGACCCCGTCAATGTCACGCTGCAAACGAACGCGAGCGCCAACAGCCTTTACGTTAAAGAAGTCGACATCCGCAACTACGGCAACCTCATCTACAACGGCAACCATCTGATCATCGGCGACAAGGGCAGTGACCAGATTGCCGACTCGCACTTCCGCATCGCGGTGGGTGCCGGCTATCAGTCCGGTGGCTCGGCCGACCCGGGCGTGGTCTACCTGCGCGGCAACAACGTGAAGGTCGAGATCGAGGCGGTTGCTGCTGCAAACGCTAGTGCCGTTTCCAGTCAGCCAGTTTCGCATACATGGTTGATCACGCAACTT
>CAZHJL010000045.1:0-36768 GCA_964532795.1 uncultured Phycisphaeraceae bacterium
AAACATACTGGAACCACGCCGCCTGAAACGGTGCCCCAGTCTGTGGTCGCACCCAGATGCGTCGTCGCGGCCGGGCGGCGGCGGACGCGCCCGGGGCGGATGCGTTGCCGGGCCTTCCGCTCGTGATTACCATCGGCCTTGCGCCCAGGACCGTATCCAGCCCACTCGATCTGGAGTCTCGCGATGAAAGTTGTCATGGTCATGTTCGATTCGCTCAACCGCCACTACCTGCCCAACTACGGGTGCGACTGGACCCACGCGCCCAACTTCCAACGGTTGGCCGAGCGCACCGTCACCTTCGACAACAGCTACGTCTGCTCAATGCCCTGCATGCCCGCGCGGCGCGACCTGCACACCGGCCGGCCGAACTTCCTGCATCGCAGTTGGGGGCCGCTCGAACCGTTCGATGATTCGGTCCCGGAGATGCTCAGGAAGGCCGGTATTCACACCCACCTGTCCACCGACCACTACCACTACTTCGAAGAAGGCGGCTGCACCTACCACACGCGCTACAACACCTGGGAGTTCTTCCGCGGCCAGGAGGGCGACCCGTGGTTCGGCCAGGTGAAGAAGCCCACCATCGAGAACGCTCACGGCCGCAGCGCCATCTGCGACAACTGGCACGGGCAGGACATCATTAACCGGCGCCAGATGCCCTACGAACACCTGCAGCCCCAGGCGCAGACCATGTCAGCCGGGTTGCAGTACATGGAGCGCAATCACGACCAGGACAACTGGTTCCTCCAGATCGAGACGTTCGACCCGCACGAGCCGTTCTTCTCGCAGAAGAAGTACAAGGACCTGTTCTGGCAGCACTACGAAGCGTACTACAAGGCCGGCCATCCGCACTGGGACTGGCCGGGCTACGAGGCGGTGAGCGAATCGAGGGAGATGGTCGAGCACATGCGGCACGAGTACGCGTCGCTGCTGGCCATGTGCGACGCGTGGCTGGGCATGGTGCTGGACAAGATGGATGAACTGGCGATGTGGGACGACACCATGCTCATCGTCTGCACCGACCACGGTTTCATGCTCGGCGAGCACGACTGGTGGGCGAAGATCAGCATGCCCTTCTGGAACGAAATCGCGCGCACACCCTTCTTCGTGTGGGACCCTCGCTGCGGGAAGAAGGGCGAGCGTCGCCAGGCGCTGGTCCAGCCCTCGCTCGACATCGGTCCGACGCTGCTGGAAGCATTCGGCCTGAGCCTCACCACCGACATGCTGGGCAAGCCGCTCGCCGCGACGATCGCCGACGACACGCCGGTGCGCGAAGCCGCGATCTTCGGTGTGCACGGCGGGCAGGTGAACGTCACCGACGGGCGCTACGTCTACATGCGCGCCGGCAACCTCGAGAACGGGCCACTTTACAACTACACGCTGATGCCGACGCACATGCGGCACACCTTCGGCGTGAACGAACTGGAGGGCGACCGGATCCAACTGGCTGAGCCCTTCAGCTTCACGAAGCAGGTGCGGACCATGAAGATTCCGAGTTGGCCGTGGTTCAACGACTCGCGCCACCCGGACTGCGGGCGCAACCTGTTGTACGACCTGGAGGCCGACAGCGGACAGCTCAACCCCATCGACGATCCGCAGACCGAATCGCGGATGATCGACCTGATGGTGAAGCTGATGAAGGCGTGCGACGCGCCGTCCGAGCAGTACGAGCGACTGGGCCTGGCAACGGCGGCGACCACGGCCGGATCATGAACGGGGCTCGTCTTCGGTGCGGCGGCGCACCAGTGCGCCCCATTTGAGGGCGCCGCCGCCTTCGGCCTTCGGATGGTGCGTGAAGCGGCCGCGCCGCAGTTCATGGATCTCGAACAGCGGCTCGAGGACGGCGGTCAGGTGCGCGGCCGTCATCCGCGGCGGGCCGTGGTCCGTCCGCTCATCGGCACTGCCGCACAGCGTCAACCACCAGCCCCCGGGCCTGATCACCTGCGCCATGTGCCAGGCGACGACTGGTCGCTGCGCCGGGGAGAACGAGTGCAGGCAGCCGCGGTCGAAAGCGAAGTCCACGCTGGCCGGCGCCACCGGCATTTCGGCAAGAACATCGCACGCCCGGAACTCGATGCCGTCCACACCCTCGGCGTCGGCTTTCTGCGCGGCGACTTCGATCGCCTTTTGCGACACGTCGATCGCGATCACGCGGAACCCGCGGCGGGCCAGCTCGATGGCGTTCGTGCCCGTGCCGCATCCGATCTCAAGCGCCTGCCCGCGGGTCAGGGCCAGACTTTCCAGCACGCGCGCCAGCGCCATCTCGACCACACCCGCATCCCACGGCAGGTCGCCCTCGATGTATCGCCTGTCCCAGTGCGCTTGCCTTGCCGATGTCGTCATGAACGCTTCCTTCCGATGAATGGGCGCTCGCTCGATCCGTCACGCCCTGTATGATCTTAGCCAGTGTCGCGGCCCCGCCCACGGCCCGCCATCCGTACCCGATCCATCGCGAGAATGACCCATGCCCTTGATGTCCACCTGTCTGTCCCGGCTGGGCAGTCGATACAGCCTGATGCTCGATCCGATCCGGCGCGGCGTGCAGTACGGTTCGCTGGGCATGATGTGCCAGTTCGATGGCGAACTGGTCATCGGCCTGAAACGCGGGCGCGGCGACATGCAGACCTTGCCGCTTTGCCGTGAGGGCGAGCCGTTCCTGTGCGTCGAGCAGCACCTGTCGATGACCGGTGTGCGGTATGTCGCGTACAGCGTCGAGTTGGGGGTGCAGTTGACTGTGCAACTGACAGCGCCCTTCTGGCCGCAGGACGAGAAGACCAGCCTCGTGCCGGCCTACCTGGTCGACATCACGATCGAGCGGTCCACGCAACTCGTGCGCTGGAACCGGCCCGACCCGAAGAAGCCGGCCACGGGGACGCTCGTGTTCGGCTTGAAGCTGCCCGATGTCGCGCCCCGAAAGCACACGGACGGCCTGCGCCTCGATTACGCGGTGAAGGCGCGCGATGTCTTCGGCACCGAAGGGCCGCACGTGGTCTGGCGCGACGGGCATCCGGTGGACAATCGACGTCAGGGATCGCTCGAGGGGACGGCCGGCGATCGCATCATCCCGATCGACGGTGACTGGCGCGTCAATCGGGGTCGGATGCAGGCGGCGTTCGATGTCAGTCCCGCGTCCGGCAGGCTGAGGCAGTCGTTCTCACTGGCGATGGTCAGCCACTGCGGCGATGCGCTGTTCGAGCGCCTCGGCTATCGCATGCCGCTCAAGTACACGAAGTGGTGGCCGGACGCGGATGCGGTCGCGGCGTATGTGAAGCGCACGCACCAGACGCTGCGGCGCAAGTCGCGGGCATTCGATGGCGTGTTCAGCAGTTCATCGCTGTCGCAGGCCGCGCAGCAACTCAGCGCGGTCGCCTTCCAGAGCTACCTGATGAACACCCTCTGGTGCGTCGGCGGCAAAGATGCGATGGGCTCTCCAGCGCGGGCGGGCGTGATGCCGCCGCGCGAATGGTTCAGCGTGTGGGAAGGCACGTGCTGGTTCAATTCGACGGTGGATGTGACGTACAACGAGGCGATGTTCTACTTCGCGTGCTGGCCGCAGCTACTGGAGATGCTCTTCGAGGAATGGTCGCATCACGTGAACGACCTCGCGGCCGAGACCGCCCGCCGCGAACGCGTGAGCGATGACGACCAGCACGGCAATCCGCTGACGCCCTTCCCTGACGGCGGCGCGGTTCTCGAGCACGACATGGGCGCGGGCTGGTCGTGCAACGGCCAGAGCTACTGGCACGCCATGCCCGTCGAGGAGAACAGCAACTTCCTGTTGATGCTGTACGCGCACGCGCAGTGGTGGAGCCGGCCGGACCTGCTTGAGCAATACGCCCAAGCGTGCCGTCGCCTGGCGACCTATCTGCTATGGGCCGATTCGACCGGCAACGGTTTCCCCGATCGCGGCTGCGCGAACACGATCGATGACGCCAATCCGGCCGTGCAGTACGGGCGGGACAACGTCTACCTCGGCGTCAAGCGCCTGGCGGCGTTGCACGCGGCCGGGCGCATCTTCGAGCATCTGGGTGATGATCGCTTCGCCCGCGCGTGCCACCGCGAAGTGAAGAAAGCGGTGCGCACCCTCAATGCGGGCTGGCGTGATGATCACTTCCCGGTTGTCCTCGACAAGTCGGCGCGGGGACTGATCGACAATGTCACGGGCAAGCCACTGCCCTACCGCACGCTGCCGGGGTGGGATGCGTACTCGCTCTACACCACGAACGGGCTGCTGTATCTGCTCATGATCGATGACCTGCCGGAGGGGCTGGATGTGTCGCGCCTTCGCGCGGACCTGATCAACGCCGAGCGCGAATGCCGCACGGCGTGGGGTTCCAGTCACTCCTCGGCCGACCCGCTGCGGGTGTGGGTCAGCATGAACCTGTGGCGCGACTGCATCGCCGCGTACCTCGGCGAGGACATGCAGGCCAACTGCGAGCGCTACTGGCACCTCCAGCAGTGGGCCAACGGCCCCGGCGGCGACAAGGCGAATGCGTTCACTGAGACGAGCATGACGAACAACCTCGTGACCTACCCGCGCGGCGCGGCTTGCTTCGGCCTGCCCATCGCCCTGGCCGGCCTGACACGCAATGGAAGCGAGGATGCCCTTGTCCCCCATCGCGCGGGACACGAGGGATGGCCGTTGCTGCCGCTGGCTGACTGGAAGAGGGGCGTCGTCCCGTTCAGCCGCGCGGTTGACGGGGAGCATGTCGTGGAAGAGCGCGGTATCACCGAACTGGCCCTGTCGGCGGCCGAGAAGCGCGGGATGCGCCAGAACTACACCACGACGACCGGTGATTGACGCGGCAGCGTTTCAGAACCAACTGGCTTTCGCCGCGCCTTGCCCGGTCGGTCGGTTGCTCCCGAGCTGCCGGGCGCCTGTTCCCGTGCGATCGCGCACCGCCTCCAGCGTCGGCAGACGGTCGAAATCCGGCATGTCGACAAGGTAAACATTCGCGTAGCCGCTCGTGTCGCTGGTGTAGACGATCTGCTGCATGTCATCGCTGAAACGCGGATGCACGTGGGAGCGCTGGATGTGGCGGCTGCAGCGATGGCGACACACCACGCGCGGCTCGGTGAAACGGTTCTCTTCGGCAAGGTAGCGCCAGAGCAGAACGTACGGCGTGCTCGGGCGCTCCGATCCGTCTCCGACGATCAGGTTCAGGTCCTGGCTGTAGAAATGGTGGGAATCATCGGGGAACGGCGCTTCGACGTGGTTCGTGTTGTCGTACTTGATGGCGCCGTAGAACTTGCTGTCGCTGGTGCGGCCGTGGTAGCCGAGGGTCTCGCCGTCGGCGAACCAGTACTCGTGCCCGAGCGCCTCATCTTCCGTCTGCGGCCGGATGGCCCACGTGCGACCGTCGCGCATGTCCAGGCCCCACATCCGCTGGGCCACGAGATGCCACGGCCCCTCGTGGCAGAAGGTCAGCAGGTTCGGGTGCACGGGCGATGTGTTGATGTGCGTCAGCCAGTTGTCTTCCTCGTGCACCACCTCCATGCGTCCGCCATCGACGTCGATGCGAATCACCTGGCAATGGGGATGGGCTTCGAACAGCTCGCGAAAACCGATGTAGCCGTGACCGAGGTCCAGTTCGCTCTCGAACGGCACGTGGTCGCGCAGGCATGAGCAGACGTACTTGCCGTCGGCGGTCGGGTTGAGATTGCCCCTGCCCTTGTCATCGGGCGCGGTGTAGAGGACGCGCTGTTCGCCGGTATCGAGCTCGATGGCCAGCAGTTCCGGCCCGCGCCAGACATAGCCTTCCCGGCGCGGCGCGATCACGCACATCGACTGGAAGTTGACCGGCAGCGACTCGTCGGTGATCTGCGTGACCTGGCCGGACTGGAGTGCCACCGTGAACAGGTTGCAGCGGTTGTCGCGGTCGGACTGGAAGAGCAGTTGGCGACCGTCATCCCACCAGCCGTTCTGGGTGAAATACAGGTGGTTGCTGTGACCGAGGTGATGGGTGAGTTGTCGGACCATCGCCCCGGTGACGGGGTCCTCGGATGTACGTGATTCGGTCGACCAGGCGCGCGGCATGGCATTGCTCCTTGAGGTTGGCTGTCACGATAGTGGCCGTCGGGCGAGCCGCAAGTCACAAGGCGTCTGCGCCGCCCGTTACCGGCCGCCGGGCGGAAAGCCGCGCTTCGATGAGGAGTCCGCGCTTTATCGGGTCCCGCCCCCCTTTTTGATCGCCCGGCGGGCGTTCGGCTGATAAACTGAAAGAGAAGGTCGGCGATGGAATGCCGGCCGTGCTACAGATCAGGGGATATCGCCATGACCAATCCGCAGAAACTGGCGCTTGTCGCCGTCGCGATCATGTCCGGTGTTGTGATCGTGTACTTCCTCACCCGGGACACCGGCGTATCGACAACCGAGTCACAGGCCACCCCCGTGGCCGATCAGCCGGACGACAGCGCCCGCCGCACCGCCGACAGGACGTCCGGCGACAGCCGCGTGGACCAGATCACCGACCTTGCGCGGCGACAGATCGAAGAGGCAGATCCGTCGACGACCGAGAGGAGTGACGGAGTTGATGACGGAGTTGATGACGGTGTTGATGAGACGCTGGCCGCGCAGCAGCCGGAGCAACCTGAGACCGACCCCGCCATCACGCTGGTGATCCGGGACGAGGAGAGTCCCGTCGAATCGGCCCGGTTGGTCGATGCGGGCGAGCGGGCGGCGCGGCTGGTCGAGTCCATCGACGAGCCCGGCGCATCGGAGTCGGCAGACGATCAGACGGATGCCGATGCCGGCGAGACGGACGCGGTGGGGGAGAGTTCGATCTTCGACAATGTATTCGAGACACAGCCGGAGATTCCGGAGACGTACACGATCCGTGAGGGCGACACGCTCAGCGACATCGCGTGGCGCTTCTACGGCACGTCGCGGCACTGGCCGGCCATCGAGCGATTCAACCCCGGGCTGAATGCCAACCGCATCCATCCCGGGCAGGTAATCAAGCTGCCGCCGCGCTCGGTGCTCAAGAGCAGGACGGATCGCACGCCTGACCCCGCCGACGCCCCGGCCGGCTCGACGATCTACACCGTCAAGGCCAACGAGACGCTCTGGGACATCGCCAAGGCGCACTACGGCAAGGGCAGCAAGTGGCAGATCATCTTCGATTCCAACAAGGAACTACTCAACGGCAATGCCGACCATGTCCGCGAAGGGATGAAGCTGATCGTTCCGCCGGAGCCGACGGAAGACTGATCGCTTGGACATGAACTGAACGCTCACAACGCCCCCGGCCGTCGGGGGCGTTTGCGTTGGGCCGGGCCCGTGGGGCGAAGCGCGCCGTACAATGAGGCCATGCTTCGGATCGGAACGGTCCACCTCGCCACCCCCCTGCTTCTCGCGCCGATCGCCGGTTACTGTGACCTGGCGTTCCGGCATATCGTGCGCCGTATGACTGATCGCTATCCCGGCGCCGTGCCCGGCGCGGGCGTCGGGCTGGCGTCGACTGATCTGCTCTGCCCGGAGGCGGTGTTGCGCGAGACGGAGAAGAGCAAGTGGCTGGCCGCGACGGACGCGGAGGACCGCCCCCTCTGCATGCAGCTTTACGGCGCTCCGGGCGACGTGATGGCGGAAGCCGCCCGTTGGGCCGCGGCCAACGGGGCGACAGTCATCGACATCAACATGGGCTGCCCTGTTGACAAGGTGACGAAGAAGAACGGCGGCTCGAAGCTGCTTTGCGACATCCAGGGCACGATCGCGCTGGCCCGCAAGGTGGTCAACGCGGTGCGCATCCCGGTGACGGCCAAGATCCGCCTGGGATGGGACGATGGATCACTGGTCCACACCACGCTGCCGCCGCGCCTGGCGGATGTCGGCGTCGCGGCGATCACGGTGCACGGCCGCACAACGGCGCAGCGGTTCAAGGGGCAGGTGCGACTGGATGGCATCGCGCAGACGGTCGAAGCGCTCGCCCAGTTCCCGGATGTCGCAGTCATCGGCAACGGCGATGTGCGGGGCGCGGAAGATGTCCGGCACATGATCGATCGCACCGGCTGCCACGGCGTGATGATCGGGCGTGGGGCGATCGGCCGGCCGTGGATCTTCCGGGATATCGCCCACCACCTGGTGACGGGCCAACATCCCCCGCAACCCAGCCGGGCGCAGCGCATCGAGGTGTTGGTCGAGCATGTGGATGAACTCGTGCGTCTGACCGGCGATGAATCTCTCGCGATGCTGCGCCTCCGCAAACACCTGCCCCGCTACAGCCCTGGGCTGCAGCCGTGGCCGGGCTTGCGCCGGTCCTTACATGATCTGCGCTCCGCCGAGGCGTTGCGGGGTTTCCTCGCGCGGGAACTGGAGCGCTGCCGACAGAACAACGCACAACCTGCCGCCTGACCGGTGTGCCGACCGCAGTCGCACGTCGCGTGCCGCCACGACTCCCTACAGAATCAATCAAACACCGCCGGCTGTCCCGTCGTTTCCAGCACGCTTAGCCACAGGTCGCCCTGCAAGTCGACGACGTTGCGATGGCTGATGGCCGCGGCGATGGGCACGTGCACCAGGCGACCGTGCCAGCGGCCGACGACCATTTCGGTCTTGCCCGCCATGGCCGCGTGCACCGCGTTCTGGGCCAGTTGCCAGCAGTACACGGCGTCGGGCGGTTCGGCCGGTACGCTGCGGATAATGTAGCTCGGGTCGATGTACTTCAGGCTGAACTCCATGCGCGTCCGATTGAGGTTGGACTTGATCAGGTCCACCATCAGCGTCCCGACGTCGATCAGCTTGACGTTGCCCGACGCATCGCTTTCGCGCACTTCTTTCGGCACCAGGTCCTGTCCGAAGCCTTCGGCCACCACGATCACGGCATGGCGACGCCGCTGCAGGCGCTTCGCCAGCGCGTCGAAGAACGCGCGGCCGGAGCTCTGGCGGATCGGCATCTCGGGAATCAAGCAGAAATTGACGTGGCTCGTCGCCAGCGTCGCGTTGCAGGCGATGAAGCCGCTGTGCCGGCCCATCACCTTCACCAGGCCGACGCCGTTGAGCGTACCCTTCGACTCGTTGTGGGCGCAGACGATCGCGTTGACCGCTTCGGTGTAGGCCGTCTCGAAACCGAAGCTCTGATCGACGTAGGCCAGGTCGTTGTCGATCGTCTTCGGTACGCCGATGACGGCGATCGACGCGCCGCGCCGATGGATTTCCTGCGAGATGTCGAGCCCGCCGCGCATGGTGCCGTCGCCGCCGATGACAAAGAGGATGTTGATCTCCATCTGCTGCAAGGTGTCCACGATTTCGCTCGTGGACTGTTCGCCGCGCGAGGACGAGAGGAAGCTGCCGCCGTCTTCGTGTATCTCGCTGACCATCTCCGGGTCGAGTTCGAGCACCTTGTGGCCGTAGCGCGGGATGAAGCCCTGGTAGCCGTACCGGAAGCCGTAGACTTTGCGCACGCCGTAGCGGAACCACGCTTCCATCACGATGCCGCGGATCACATCATTGAGCCCCGGGCAGAGCCCGCCGCACGTGACGATGCCGATCTTGGTCGTGGCCGCGTCGAAGTAGACCTTCTCGCGCGGCCCGGCCAGTTCGAGCGACGGCAGGTCTTCCGGGTTGGCAGCGCTGCGCAACGTACAGAGCCGGTCATCGAGCAGGATGCGTTCGTGTTCGCTCGTGAAGCGGGGCATTTCCGCGTTCGATGGCGCGACGTCCGGGATCGGCGACGGCAACGTCGCCTCGCCCAGCGTCCTGATGTTCAGATCCGGCATGGTGTCAGTGGGCATGGATTGACTCCCTGATCGCGTTACTTGTCGGCAATGGCTCCGCTCATCCGCCGGAAGAAACCATCATACAGGTCTTCGTCGATGCCGCCGTCCGTACCCAGGCGAACGAAGACCATGTTCCATTCGGGAACCACGAAGCAGATGTTGTTCTTGTAACCCTGTGCCGCAAAGGTGCGCGGCGGCGCGTGGGGCCAGCGACGCCTGCCCTCGGCCGTCACACCGTTGACCCACCAGTTCAGGCCGTACGCGCCAGGCATCCGGGCATACCAGGCATCGGGCAGGAAGGTCGGGGTCTCGGCATTGACCTGCACCGACGTGCTGAGGCGAACCCACTCGCGCGGGACCAACTGCCTGCCCGCCCATTCGCCCTCATTGAGATAGAGATGGCCGAATCGGGCCAGCGTGCGGGCATTGGTGGACACGCCGGCCTCGCCCTCGCCGGAACCGCCGTTGATGGCGAGCCCATTGCGCACGCCCCAACTGCCCCACCGCCATTCGTCTCTGTTCATGCCGATCGGCTCAGCGATACGCCGCGCAAAGACGTCTTCCAACGGCTCGCCCGCGGTCCGCGTCAGCATGAGCCCATAGACATCGGATGCCGATGAGTAGTGGAACCGCTCACCGGGCGCGTGCAGCGGCGTCGCGGGGGTGAACCGATCGCCCTTCGCATGCGCGTAGCCCGATGTCAACGTCGCGAAATGCCGAAGCGTGACCTCGGGGTAGTGTTCGGCGAGAGCGGGCAGCACCTCGGCCGCGCGGGTGTCAAGCGTGCACTTCCTGTCGGCGATCAGGATGCCCAGCACGGCGCTCGTGAACGACTTTGTGCAGCTCCAGACCTTGTGCACCTCGTCCACGTCCGGCCCGCGCCAGATGACATACCCGTTGCGTATGACCATGCATTGACGCGTCCCGTCCTCCTTGCAGATCGACGCGACGTACGCCATCGCCTCCTCGAGACGCTGCGCATCGATGCCTTGGGAGGCGGGCAACGCGGACGACCACCGGTCGGCGGGGAAGGCCACCTCGCTTTGATGCGAAGCACTGCATCCGGCCATGGCGGCCACCATGCTCGCGATGATCGCCCAGCCACGTGATTGCCGCTCGATGCATGTCATCATCTTGCACCCCTGCGTCCACCCATGATCCGCCGCGCCGCGAAGGCGAGGACGACCAGCAGTGAGGAGAAGATCACGATCACCGGCCCGACGGGCAGATCGAGCACGAACGCCAGCAGAAAGCCGCCCAATCCGCTGAGCGCGCCGAGCAGTGTCGCCAGCGTCATGGCCTTGCCATGGCCCTTGACCAGCGTGAAGGCCGCGACAGCGGGATTGGTCATCAGGCTGTAGATCATCAGCCCCCCGACCGTCTGGAAGTTGACAGTCAGCGCCGCGGCCGTGAGCGCGAGGAATCCGCTCCAGACGACGGTGGCGTGAATGCCGGCCGCGCGGGCATGGAAGCGGGAGAACAGCACGGCTCGCATCTCCTTGCCGAACAGCAGAACGAATCCGAGGCTCGCGGCCGCCACTGCGGCAATCAGCCAGACATGACGCCACTTGCACACCGCCAAGCTACCCCAGAGCAGCGCCCGGACTTCGTTGTCCGGCACACCGTAGCGACCGAACAGGCCCATGCCGAGGAAGGCAATGCCCATCGAAAGCGAGAAGAGCACGCCGAGCACGATGTTGCTGTCGGTGCGCAGCCGCTCGGGGTCCAGCAGGCCGACGAGCATGGCCGTGCCGAGGGCCGCGACCATCGCGGGGGCCAGCAGTTCCTGGTCAGTCAGGCCGGCCAGCGCCCCGAACACGGCGCCGGCCAGCGCGGCGTGGGCGACACAGACGCCCAGGAACGGCATGCGCATGCCGACGATGTAGCCGCCCAGCAGGCCGGTCGAACTGCCAGCCAGCGTGCCGCCGACCATCACCGGGAGCCACAGTTCAAGCGTCATCGGTTTCTCGCATGGGCGCCGGGGTGACGAACGTGCGGCCATCCCGGTGCGCGACCGACAGTTCCGCACCGTAAAGGCGCGTGATCCGCTCGCCGCACAGCACCTGCTCGCGCCGCCCGGTGGCGGTTACGCGGCCTTGCTCGAGCAGGATCACCCGGTCGCATGAGCGCGGCAGCACCTCGAGGGCGTGACACACCACCACCACGGCGACACCGGTTTCGTGATGCAGTTGATCCATCAATCTGACGATCTGTTCACGCGCCCCGAGATCAAGGTGGGCGGCGGGTTCATCCAGCAGCAGCAGGCGCGGCTGCTGGACCATGGCGCGGGCGATCAGGGTGCGCCGTTGCTCGCCGCCGGAGAGTTCCGCGTAGGCGCGTCCCGCGAGGTCGGCGATGCCCAGGCGCTCGATCCATTCGTCCACGATGGACCAGTCGTCGGCCTGAAGGCGTCGGAGGAAGCCGCGCATCCCTGTGCGGCCGATGGCGACGACCTCGCGGACAGTCAGCGGCATCTCACTGTGCGCGGCCAGGCCCTGGGGCACATAGCCGATGCATCGGCGCAGGCGCGTCAGCCGCAGCGAGCCCATCTCGTCCACCCGGCAGCCGAGCACCTCGATCCGGCCCTCGCTCGCCCGCTGCATGCCGCAGACGACACGCAGCAGTGTGCTCTTGCCCGCCCCGTTCGGGCCGACCACCCCCGCGACTTCGCCATCGTCGACCGTGAGTCGCTCGACGAAGAGAACATCCCGACCGCCGGCCCGGACGCGCAGCGCCTGTATGTCAACCAGTGGATCGCTCAATGCAATGGTCGCCGTCAGATACCAAGTGGGCTCAGCGATATGCTACTCGGATTCCGAGCGGGCGGCTTCGAGCAGACGCTGAACGTTCAGTCGAACCATCGCATCGAAATCCTCCGGCGGCGTGCTGATCAGCGGGAAGTTGTCCAGCACGGCGACCTTGCCACCCTCGAGCGAATCGCCGATTTTCTCGGCCATCGCGGCGCCTTCCGCGCTGTTGCCGGCGACGAGGCGGCACTGCCGCTGCCTTGCCGCCTGAACCGCCTGTTCGATTTCGCGCGGCGTGCCCATGTCCGCGGTGGGCAGCACCGCGACGACTTGCAGACCCAGCCACTCGCAGAAGGCTTGCTGGTGTGCGCTTGCGACAACCGGCTCGTCGGTCAGGCCCGCCTCCCGGATCGCCTGCCTTGCCCACTGCGAAAGCTCCGCCATCCGCTCGCCCACGGCTGCGAGCCGTGCGTCGGCGGTTTCCTGCGAGATCAGTTCCGCCTGCACCAGCGCCGCGGCGACCTGTTCGCACGCGGCGATGTAGCTCGCCGGTTCGCAGAGCCCGCCCTTGATGACGATCGGCGTGATCAGCGGCCGGCCGTCCCCGGACTCGATCATGCGATCCAGCGATGCCTGGAACTCGAAGCGCAGGACCACCTCGCAGTTGCCCAGTTGCGCGATCTGGCTGGGTCGCAGGGAAAAGTGCCCCGGGCACATACCGGGCTCGGCCAAGCGGCCGACGGATTCGTCGTTGCCGAGGAACTCACGGGCCGCACATTCGAGATAGCTGCTGCCGACGATGACGCGCGCCGGTTCTTCGGAGGGCCCGCAGGAAGCCAGCAGCAAGGGCAAGAGCGCGGCGATCACGATGCGTGTCATCAAATCTTCCTCAGTCGGCTTGGGGCTGTGGTGGGGGCCAATGTCATATTGCGGGCGGGCGAGGGCGCACGTCACTGCTACGGGCTCGCGCCGAGGCCGCCTTCGGTCAGCAGGAAATGCACGATAAAGCCTTCGGTCTCGCCGTCGCCGTACCAGTACGCTCGTGGCAGCGGCGCGCGGCTTTTCGACCCCTCGAGCTTCAGCGCTTCCGGCACCGGGCCCACACTCCAGATCGCGTACTGCACGGGCGAAGCCTTCCGATCACGGAAGAACTGGCCGCTTTCCGAGGCGAAGGTGGGCGCATCGTCGGGTACGTACAGCGCCGATCCGTCTTCGCGGAACGAGGAGAAGTTGACCCACGCCGGCCCGGGCGAGCGGTATTTGTAGGACGCGCCCGTCGGGCTGAACTGGTCGGGCAGGTCCACCTCCGCCCGGCCGTAATCAGAGTGCCCGGGCAGGTAATCACCCTCGGCCAACTCGCGCGGCAGGGGGAAGTAAGCGCCGCTGCTGCACGAGAAACTCGTGGGCGGCAGGTGGTCGGGGAAATCGAACAGGTACGCGGCCAGCGCCTGGTCGACGCTGCGCAGGTCCGCCTTCGCGGCCGTCAGCCGCGCCGCCATCTTGCCCACGCCCAGCGCCGGCAGCAACAGCGCAAGCAGCACGGCAATGATGGTGATCACTACCAGCAGTTCGATCAGGGTGAACCCAGCCACCGGCCCGGTTTTTCCACGTACGGCCATGCGACCATTCTACACGCGGCGGGCCTCGCGTCGACGCCCGGCAAGCAACAAGCCGACCAGCCCCAGCATGATCGCGACACCGGGTTCAGGCACCTGAACGATGTCGTCGGCATTCATCACCAGCAGCGAGTAGCCCTCCGTCTGCGGCCCGGGCCCGACATCGACCTGGTTGATGATGCCCGTGATGTCCAACGGACCGACGGGTGCCGCCACGCCATCGAACGAACTATTGAGCCCGAGGTAGATGGGAATTGTCCGGCCGCTCGCGTCGGTGACGGTCAGATTGGCGTCCGACCCCCAGCCGGCGGGATCGACGATTTCGACCCCCGTCAGCGTAACGAGGGATGCCTGGTAGTGCTCCGCGCCGGCCTGTCGCGTCGGATCAAAGATGAAGCCGTCGCCGGAGTCTTTGAGGTCGCTGATGGTGACGGACGCGGGCGTGGGAAGGCCGAATCCCTTTTCGAGAAGCACGATCTCGAAGTCCTTCGAGGTCTCGGTGCGGTGCTCTTCGTTCACATTCTTCTTGCCGCCGAAATCGAGCCCCCCGCGAGCGCGAACCTCGATCAAATCGCCCGCCCGGATCATCGGATCAGTCCCGGGGATGCCGCCGGCGTGGTTGACGCGGTCCAGTTCCTGTTGCCATGCGGTTGCGTCGTAGCTGTCGGTTCCGCCCACGGCAAGGTAATTCTGGGCCATAAAGGTGGCGGTGCCGCCGAAGTCGTCGAACGTGGAACCGGGGTCCGGGTCGTACGCCGTCGTATCGAGGTTGACGGCCTGCACGAAGATCTCCCACTGCGCCCCAAGAAACACCGGTGGATTCTGGTAGGCCGTGCTCAGCCAGTCTTCGGGGTTATTGAGTACGACCCCTCGCAGTCGAACCGGGAACGTATCGTCATAGGTGCTGAAACCATTCACATCCACCGACTGATAGGTACTGTGCTTGATGATGTCCACGGTGTCCCAGTCAGCCGGCTGAGCCGCCGCAGTCAGCGCCGCCGCAAGAACCACACCGATGCATAACAGACTTCGTCTCATCGCTCAATCACTCCTTGAGGGTCACCGGCGGCGCCGATCTGTTCTGAACGGGAACAGGGGGCAAACCGCCGTGGAAGGAAACCGTATAATAGGAATACCTCACCGATTGCAGGAAGCAAATGCCCGATCAAGATATGCCAACTTCCGAGCACGACCCCCGGATCGCCTTTTTCAACGGACACGCCCCCACGTGGGATGATTCCGGCCCGCCGCGCGATGAGGTGATCGCGCGGCTGGAGGGCCTCGCGCCGACACTCGCCCTGGAAGCGGGACAGGACGTACTCGAAGTCGGTTGCGGCACCGGCCAGGTGACGCCATGGCTAGTGCAACATGTTGCTCCCGGGAAGGTTACGTGCATCGATTTCGCTGGGCAGATGCTGGAACGGGCGCGAACCCGTATTGGTTCGGTCCGGCACGTGTGTGCCGATGTCTGCAGCGACCCGCTGCCGCGCGCCACCTACGACGCGGCGTTCTGCATGCATTGCTGGCCCCATTTCCGCGATCAGGCGGCGGCGGCGGGCAACCTGGCCGCGGCACTGCGCCCCGGAGGCCGGCTGATCGTGCTGCACCTGGCCAACTGGCGGCAGATCAATGCGTTCCACGACGAACTGGGCGGATGCGTTGTCGGCGACCACCTGCCGCCGCCGGACGCGTGGACGGACCTGCTCGACCCGATGGATCTGGTGGTGCGGACGCTGGCCGACCGTGAGGACCTGTTCCTGTTGATCGCCGAGAAGTCTGCCGACGCCACGTGACGGCATCGCTGCTTCCCGACCTACTCCTCGTCGAACTTCGATTCGACGAGGGCGACCAGTGCAGTTACCGCGCTCTCGGCATCTTCACCCGTGGCCACGATCTTCAGCTCCGTGCCTTTGGTCGCGGCGAGCATCATCATCTGCATGATGCTCTTACCGTCCACTTCCTGCTCGCCCTTGACCACGCGGATATCCGACTGAAAGGTGTTGGCCGCGTCGACAAACGCCATCGCCGGCCTGGCGTGCAGCCCAAGCCGGTTGCTGATGGTGACGACGGCCTCTTTGATCGTCTCGCTCAACGCCATGGTCCGTTTCGCTTCTCTACCACCTGCGCGTGGCGCAAGCGGGTTGGTTCCCCTGGTCCGTGCGCACGGTGTCCCGCGGCTCATCGCCTACGGTTGGAGCTGCTGCGCATCGGCGTCCTTAAGCAGTTCGACGACGTCCTCGACGCTCGTCGACTGCCGAAGGAAGCGGCGGAAAGTGTCATTCTGCAGGTTGGAGAAGATGTTCTCCATCGCCTGCAGGTGTTCATCCGGTTTGTCCTCGGGCGAAAGCAGGAGGACAATCGAATAAACCGGCGCACGATCCAGCGCGTTGAAATCGAGGCCCTTCTGACTGACGCCGATGGCCGCAGCCATCTTCTTGATCTTCGGATGCTTCACGTGCGGCACGGCCACGCCTTTGCCGAAGCCGGTGGAGCCTTTCTTCTCCCGATCGAGAATGCGCGAGATCACTTCGTCGCGCAGCGTCTTGGTGCAGCAGCCGGCGGCGACCAGGGCGTCGGTCAGTTCATGAATGACGCCGTCGCGATCGGTGCTCTGCAGGTCGGCGATGATCGCCTTCTCGGCCACGAAATCAGTCAGCTTCATCTTCGGTCAATCCTTCCTGACAACGGGCCGGCCGGATGCCGAAGACATCGGCAGGTCCGCGTGAACCCGGCGGCGGTTCGCTCGACGGGCGAATGCCGCAGGGGGGGCTTCAGTTCGGGTGCTTGCGGTTGCGCAGCTTCTCCTTGTGATCGGTCAACTGTCGCTCAATCTTATCAACTGCTTCATCGATGCAAGCGTACAGATCATGGCCCGCGGTTCTGGCCACGAACGGTTCATGCCGCTCCGCTTCGGCGATGATTTCGACTTCCATGCGCTCGGCGTGCCTGTCCAGCACCACCGTAATCGACTGCACCCGGTCGTAGTAACGCGGGAGCTTGTCCACCTTGCCACTGGCATATTCGCGGATCGCGTCCGTGATTTCCACATGCTTGCCACTGATCTTGATTTCCATGTCCCTGCTTTTCCTTGTCCAGTGTACGCACTGTCGGGGAGGTCCGTCCGCGGCATGGAGACCGGTCATGTCGCCTCGCCGGGCGGCAGCTGGGGGGTGCCGGTGACGGCGCCCTTGATCTCCTGGCCCGGCGGCACCAGCACGCCTCCGCTGATCACGAATTTCAGCGCTTCCTCAATGTTCACATCCAGATCGATCACATCCTCTCGGGGAACGGAGATGACGTAGCCGGTGAAGGGCGTCGGCGACGATGGGATGAAGATCGTCACACACTCGATCGCCGCGTTCTGCTGGATCTGGCGCATGGTCGCCCCGGTCAACAGTCCAACCGACCAGATCCCCTTGCGCGGATACTGTACCGCGACCACACGGTTGAATTGCGCCACCGCGGGCTTGTCCTGGGCAACAAAGAAGTCGGTCACCTGCTTGACAGCCGGGTAGACCTTCCGTACCAGCGGTAGGCGCTCGATGAACCGCTCGATCCGCGCCATGATGCGCCGACCAAGGTAACTGCCGAGAAAAGCCCCGAGAATGTAGATCAGAACCACCGCGACCACCAGCCCGGTGAAGTTGGAGACGTACCAGTACTCTTTCCACCATTTGTCGAGTTTCTGCTCGCGCGCGTAGTGTTCCAGCCACCGATCCCGGGCTTCCTCTTCCCTCAGGGCGGCGTAAGTCTTGTAGGCTTGGGAGTCCGCTTCCTCCTTCAGTTCGTCGAGTTGGATCGTGCGATCGATGAGGCTGACCTTCGGGTACGGCGTCAGTTCGATCATCGTCCACTTGATCAGCCGGTTGATCTTCTGGGCCACGTTCTGATCGATGAAGTTGTAGGCGACAACGAGCAGCCAGATGGTCAGCACCGTCGGCAGGATGATGCCCAAGCCACGCCAGAAGAAGCGTCGGAAGCCGCTCACGAGGGAAAGCCTTATTTATGAAGGGTTTATGTAACCCATTTGCTACGCGTCGGCGGGATGGCACACGGCCGTGGCGGCGAACGTCTGTCCGCTGCGAACGCCCGAAACGCCAGAGCATAGAGACCACCTGCGCAAGCGTCAACAAGACGCCGCACCCCTCCGGCACCGAAGGAAAGCATAGCGATGACATGGGCTTAGGTCTTCGCGGCGAAGGACGGGCGACGGTGCAGGCATGGATGCGGGCTCCCATACCGGCCGGTGTTGCCCGCCGACCACGCCACCTATCATGCACGACCGGGGCCGCGACGGTGGCCCCGAACTGAACCCAACATGAAAGGCCGCGTGGATGGCACAGGCGTATCGATGTGACGTGTTGATTGTGGGTGGCGGCACGGGGGGATGCGCGGCGGCCATCGCCGCCTGCCGCGCCGGCAAACGGGTCATCATGACCGAACCATGCGAATGGATCGGCGGGCAACTCACCAGCCAGGCCGTGCCGCCGGATGAGAATCGATGGATCGAAATGCACGGCGGCACCGAGACCTACCAGGCCTTCCGCCGGGCGGTGCGCAGCTACTACCAGCATCACTACCCGCTGAAAGCCGCGGCGCGGCGGGACTTCACGCTCAATCCCGGAACCGGCTTCGTCTCCCGCATCTGCCATGAACCAAAGGTCTCCTACGCCGCCCTTTGCCAGATGCTGGCGCCCTTTGAGTCGCAAGGCTTGCTGCGCATCTTCCGCTACGTTCAGCCCAGCGCGGCCGATGTGCTCCAGGATTTCGTACGCGGCGTGACCTTCGCTTCGGCGCACGACGGCGACACGTTCACGGTCACTGCCCCGTTCATTCTCGATGCGACCGAGTTGGGCGATCTGCTCCCGTTGACCGGTTGTGAGTTCGTCGTGGGTGCGGAGTCGCGGGACGAAACCGGCGAGATGCACGCGAAACCCGGCCCGGCGAATCCCGACAACATTCAGGCAATCACCTGGTGTTTCGCGATGGGCCATGACCCGCTGCCCGGCGCCGACCACACCATCGACAGGCCGCGGCAGTACGAGCGGTGGCGCGACTACACCCCCGACATTGAGCCGGCCTGGCCCGGCAAGCTCTTCAGTTGGACCGATTGCTACCCCTTCACGCTCGAGCCACGCCACAACTTCCTGTTTCGCGAGGAGTACGACCCCGCGGCCGGCCGCGACGGCCAGAGCTACTGGGGCTACCGGCAGATCGTCGGTGCGCGGAACTGGGATGCGGACCACCCGCCGCACGAGGCCACCATGGTCAACTGGCCCATGAACGACTACATCGAAGCCGACCTGATGAGCGACGACCCGTCCGAGCGTCAGCGCGCGCTCAATGAATCGCGGCAGTTGTCGCTGTCGCTGCTCTACTGGCTGCAGACCGAGGCCCCCAATCACACGACGGGCGGACAGGGCTACCCCGGTCTTTACCCGCGCGGCGATGCGACGGGCACCAATGACGGGCTCGCGCAGTATCCCTACATCCGGGAGTCCCGCCGCATTCGTGCACGCTTCACAGTCAAGGAGCAGCACACCGGCACAATGATGCGCACCGGCCTCAACCGCCTGCCGGGCCAGCCGGACAACCCCGAGCTGCTGGGCAAGCGCGGCGAGCACTTCGCCGACAGTGTCGGCATCGGGCACTACCGGATCGACCTGCACATCTCGACCGGCGGAGACAACTACATTGACGTTTCGTCGCTGCCGTTCCAGATCCCTCTCGGGGCGCTCGTGCCGGTTCGGCTTCGTAATCTCCTGCCCGCCTGCAAGAACATCGGCACCACCCACATCACCAACGGCTGCTACCGACTGCACCCCGTTGAGTGGAACATAGGCGAGAGCGCGGGGGCGCTGGCTGCGTTCTGCCTGGATCACAGTCTTGAGCCGGGCCAGGTGTTGGATAGCGATGATCTGCTGGCGTCCTTCCAGAAGACGCTCGTTGCCGCAGGTGTGCGTCTGGAATGGCCGTCCACACTGCCGGTGTAGATCAGGGGCGTCAGTTGTCGCTATGATCTGGATGTATGGTTCGCAATCCGTCCAGCCGCGACCGGTTCAGGGAGTACAAGCGCAACATCGCTGCGCATCGTGCCGCAGCCAGGAAGACCGATCGGCACGGTCGGTCCTTGGAACGATCGCGCAGCTTTCTTGACCTCTTCCGTGCGTTTGTCAGCTTGTTGGGCGAGCATCGCCTGTTGGTGGTCGCATCACTCGGGACGCTGACGGTGTCGACACTCGTCGGCCTGGCGCCGCTGTACGCGCCCAAGTTCGTTGTTGACAGCGTACTCGGCGACGATCCCCTGCCCGCATGGGCGGCGACTTGGCTGCCCGCAACAGATCAACCGAAACAGTTGCTGGTGATGCTCGTGCTCGTGGTGCTGGCGCTGACGGGCCTGTCGGTCGTGATCGGCCTGTGGGGCAGGTGGCACGCGACGCGAATCACGAAGCGGCTGCAATCGGACGTCCGCAAGCGCGCCTTCGAACACGCGGCCCGGTTGCCGCTTCATCGTGTCTATGAACTGAAGTCCGGTGGTGTGGCGGGCATCCTGCGCGATGATGCCGGGGCCGTGGGCAATCTCGTATTCAACATGATCTACAACCCGTGGCGAGCGATCATCCAGTTCCTCGGTACGCTCGCGGTCCTGATCACGGTGGACTGGCGGCTGCTGCTCGGCGGGCTGTTGCTGCTGCCGGTGGTCTGGATCACGCATCGCACGTGGATCAATCGCATCCGGCCGATGTTCCGCGATGTGCGACAGACCCGCCGGGAGATCGACGGCCACGCAACAGAGGTCTTCGGCGGCATGCGCGTGGTGCGCGCCTTCGGGCAACAGCGGGCGGAGGCGGGCGCGTTCGTCACAAATAACCACATGATGCTGCGGCAAGAGTTGAATACCTGGTGGTGGATGCGCGGCGTGGATACGGCTTGGGCGGTCATCATCCCCCTGGCGTCCGCCCTGCTTCTGCTCTACGGCGCCTGGCGGATTCTCGACGACCGCGCCGCGGTGGCCGCGGGCGCTCTGGCGTCGGGCGCGGCGTTGACCGTCGGCGACCTGGTCGTGTTCCTCTCCTATCTCGCGGCGTTGCTCGGGCCCGTGGCGACGCTCGCGGCGACGGCGACCGGTCTGCAGAACGATCTGGCCGCACTCGATCGCACGCTCGATCTGCTCGAAGAGGAACTGGAGATGCCCTCGTCCGCCGACGCGGTGCGGCTCAAGCCCAATGAGGTTCACGGGCGCATCACCTTCGAGGACGTGAGCTTCACCTATCCCAGGACAGAGCAGCAAGTGCTTCGTGCGATCCATCTCGAAGCCCAGCCGGGCCAGACCGTCGCCCTTGTCGGACCCAGCGGGGCAGGCAAGACGACGCTCTGCAACCTGGTCGCGCGCTTCTACGATCCGACGCGCGGCCGCATCCTGCTCGATGGCTGCCCGCTGCCCGACATCGACGTCGATTCCTACCGGCGGCTTCTGGGCATCGTGGAACAGGATGTCTTTCTGTTCGACGGCACCATTGCCGAGAACATCCGGTACGCCGACCGCAAGGCCAGCATGGAAGCGGTGGTCGCGGCGGCCGAACAGGCCAACGCGCACGGCTTCATCGTGGGACTGGAAAACGGTTACGACACGCTCATCGGCGAACGCGGCGTGAAGCTGTCGGGCGGCCAGCGACAGCGCCTGGCCATCGCCCGGGCAATCCTCGCGGACCCGCGGATCCTTATTCTCGATGAGGCGACGAGCAACCTGGACACCGAGTCCGAACGATTGATTCAGCAGTCGCTGCGCTCGCTTCTGCAGCATCGCACTTGTTTCGTCATCGCCCACCGGCTGAGCACGATCACCCATGCCGACCAGATCCTCGTCATCACCCACGGACAGATCCGCGAACGCGGCACGCACGAAGAACTGATGGACGCCAGCGGCATCTATCGCGGCATGATCGAGATGCAGATCACCGATCCCCACGACGACGCAGCACTGCCCGATTCGGCCGCGACGTATCGCTGACGACACGTGGTCTGACCCGTTGCGATCGCGTCGACCGCGCGTCCTTCAGTCGCAGCCGTAGAAGCGCCACGGCCGCCCAGATGCCCAGGGGCGATGCGCCCATGCGGCACTGCGCATCGGATCGCGGGTGCGGTCCATCTCGTGCAGGATCGCGGCGTGCAGTTCTCCTCTCACATCCGTCAGCGCCGGATCGTCAATCCGGTTGAGCGTCTCGCCCGGATCCTGTTCAAGGTCATAAAGCTCATCGGTGTCAAACAGGTTGATGGCCAGTTTGTATCGCGCGCTCACGACGCACCGGATTGGGTAGTACTCGCCGTAGCCCTCATGCTCGATGCCAAAGCGATTGAAGCTGAGGAAAGCGCGGCGGGCTGACGCGTCTTCCGGCGAATCAAGCGCATCGCGCAAGCCCCGCCCATGTTGTGCCTCGGGCGGATCAACCCCGACCATTTCGAGAATCGTGGGCATGAGATCAAGATGCGAGACCGGCTGGCGGCAGACACGGCCGCCGACATCGCCGGGCCGTCGCACGATTAATGGTACTCCCGCGCATTCTTCGTACATCATGGCGCCCTTGGACAGCAGGCCGTGGCTTCCCATCATGTCACCGTGGTCTGACGTGTAGATGACCGTGGTATCCGCGCCATGCAACTGCTCAACGGCCTCGACGACACGGCCGATCTCATGGTCGACGTAAGCGTTGCATCGCACATGCCGCAGGCGCCAAGCGCAGTAGTCACGCCACGCACCGACCGGAAACTCGCGGGCCTGTTGCTGCTGCATAGCCGGCTTGCCCTCGAGCGATGCCGCATAGTTCATCGGGGGCGGGATATCATCGACCGACCACCTGGACGCGAAGGCAGGCGGCACCAGGAATGGACCGTGCGGCTCATCGAACGACACGACCAGTACGAAGCGCTCGCCCTTCACTCGCTCGAGGAAATCGATGGCCCGGTTGGCAACCTGGTGGCCCCATACCTCATCTTCACGGCAGCCGATTGCTTCGAGCGCGGAAGCCGCGTCATGCTCACGCATCCGCCGACCCAGTTCAGGCGTGACTCCGGCCTGCGGCGACGCCCCGCCGGTGATGGCGCGCACCAATGCGCGGTGCCGTTCCCTCCCGACCGCGTCCAAGTGGTTTCGCCCGTCATACCACCAATCCGGCTCAAACCCGCCGTCAGCCACACCGCCGCCCTGGTAGCCGCGCCCATCGAGATGCCACTTGCCCGTGTAGCCCGCGCGAACCCCGGCTTCACGCAGCACCTCCCCCATCAAGGGTACACTCCTCGCGGGTGTCATCTCATTGGCCCACGCCCCGCACACGCTCGGGTGTTTGCCACTGAAGATGGCGCCTCGGGCAGGCGTACAGAGCGGCGTGGCGCAGTAGGCACGATCGAAGCGCATCCCCTCCGCCGCAAGCTTGTTCAGATGAGGTGTATCGAACGCATGTTCACCGTACGCTCCGACCATTCGGCGCGGCTGCGTGTCGGTGAGGATCAGGACGACGTTGCTCTTCTCCATTTCTGTCTCCTTGCTCTGTCTGCGACGACATGGGATCGGATCGTGGCCACCATTGGGCCGGCTCGTCTGTTCCAGCTCCGATCACTCATGACGACCTTACCAATCCCAGCCCCACCGCGCCGACGGTGGCGATGGCCACACCGATCAGTGTGCGCTTCGCCGCGCCGCTGCCGGGATGCGGTCGCTTGAAGATGAAGATACCAATGAGCGCGTTGACGACCACGCAGGACTGGGCGATGGTGAACCCGCGTCCGGTGCCTAGCAGGTCCATCATCTGCAGCGAACCGTAATTGCCCGCCGCCCATATCAGGCCGGCGACGGCCGCCAGGGCGCTGGGCTTCGCTCTTGGCAATCCGCCCGAACGCTGCAGTCCGACCGAGATGCCGGCGCCGATCGCCATTCCCACCGCCAGCGGGAAGGCGGCCACCCAGTTGGATGTCTCGGCGATGCGGATCGGGATGAAGTAGCTGCCCCAGCCGATGCCCGCCGCCACGGCCGCGAGGACGCCGAGCAGTGCCGTACGCGATGCGACCGTTGCGGTGTCCCCGCCTCCCCGGTCATTGGCTTCGGTCGACCTCGCGTCGGTGGCGAACACGATCAACAGGATGCCCGCTGCCATGGCGACCACCGACAGCGCCAGCATCGTCGCCGCAGCAAGTCCCATCGACAGGAACTCACCGAACAGCGCCACGCCCCAGAGCATCGACACGATGATATTCAGCGGCGACCAGATCCCCATCGCCTTGGCCATCCCCAGTCGCTGGATCGCGGCAACGGCGGCGAGCCCGCTCCATGCCCACACAAGCCCACCGACCATCGACGGCCAGAACGCATTCCACCCCAGCCCGTCGAAACGCATGACAGAAGCGATGATGGCCGCGATCCCGAGATTGCCCAGGGTGATGAACAGCGTCTTATAGCGCTCGTTGCCCGCGCCGGCCAGTTCCAGCGGCGCCAACCAGGTGCCCCAGGCCAAAACGGTCGTGAAACTCCAGATGGGTGCGGCGATCGACAATCATCCCTCCTGTGGCGGGCCACGCATGCTACCGAAAACTGTAGAGGTAGCCATCCTCGCTGAGGATGCACGCCTGCCCGTCATGGATCGCCGGCACCGATTCGTACACGCGATCGCCCATCGCCACACGGAAGTAGCATTCCGTGTGTCCATCACTATCGCCGGTCGCATCCACGCACCTGAAGAAGCAATCGGTCGTACTGGCGAAGCACACGCGGCCGCCCGCCACGCACGGCGCGGTGATTCCGCCGCCCGGGTGTCGCCAGACGAACGAACCATCGGCGGTATCAAGGCAACGTATCTCGGCATACGGCGGGATTGCACCCGAGCGCACACTCATGGAGATGAAGAGCCGCTCGTTCCAGAGCGCGGGCGACGCATTCATGCATCCCCGGTCCGGCCGCACCTCCCAGTGGATCGCGCCCGTCGCGGCGTCAAGACAGCACAATCGCTTGCCGCCCATCGGGACGTAGAGTCTGCCGTCGTATGCGATGGGGGCGCCGGAGTCCGGGCTGCCGCCGGTGTGGAACTTCCAGAGGAGTCGGCCGGTCTCCGCGTCGAATGCATAGACGAAGTGGTCCCACGAGCCGAAGAACACGCGGCCGGCATCGACCGGCGCTTCCGGGTGGGCCGCGCGACCGGTGCGGTAACGCCAGAGGATGTGTCCGCTCGCCGCGTCGAGGCAGTTGAGGTAACCGTCCACGGCCGGCACGAACACGCGCCCGTCCGCCACATTCGCCGACGACCACACCCAGCCGAGGCCCTGCTTCCAAAGGGGCATGCCAGTCTTCGCGTCGAGGCAGTAGAAGTCATTCTCACCGCCCTGCTGTCCCACGAAGATGCGACCGCCATCGGGGCTCGACTCAAAGGCCGGCGCGCCCGAGATCGCGCCGCCCATTTCGAAACGCCAACGCTCCTTGCCCGTGCGCCCGTCGATGCCGAAGACGAAGCGCGCCGGCGATCCGACAAAGAGCATCCCGCCGGCCGCGGTCGGTTTGGATTGGTGAAACCCCCCACACGCCAATTCATCGGTCTGTACCGCGCGGCCGCCGAAATCCGCATGCTGCAGAAGACGGTGTCGCCAACGCACCGCGCCCGTCACCGCGTCAACGCAATGAAGCATCAGGCGGCAATCGCTCACAAGCAAAGCGCCGTCGGCGAACACCATGTCGGCCAGCACGCCGAAGTCGCCGATGCTGGCTTCCCAGAGCCTCTGAGGCGAATCACCCTCGATACCCAGGCACAGGAGTCGCCCGTCGAGCGTGGCCACCGTGACGCGCCCATCGTGCACGACGGGTTGAGCACGGATCCATCCCGAGCAGTCGTGCGTCCATCGGGCGTCTCCCGTACGCAGATCCAGGCAGATGAGCAGGCCGCATGCACTGCCAACGAACACTTGGTCATCCGCGCCGGCGGGCTTCGAGAACAATTGAAATGCACGGGGCTCGATCGGCGAAGCCTCGCTGCGCCAGCGCAGCTCACCGCTCGTCCGGTCGACGCAGTAGACAACGCCGTCATTCGCGCCAAAGACAACGACCTCCTCCGTCACGACCGCGGCGCCGTTGATCGCCGCCCCCGCCGTGTACTGCCAGGCCACGCGGCCCATATCCGAGTAGCCGAAGTGCTCGCCCTCGGATTCGCCCTGCAGGTTCAGTGCGAAGAACGCCCCGTCATGCGTGCCGATGTACGCGCGGTGTTCGTCCAGCACGGGGTCCGCGAACGTCAGGCCGATCGGGAAATCCCACATCAAGCGACCATCGTCCGCGCGCCGGCACAGCGCCCGGTTGTGTCCGACTGCTTGTGGCGGGCTGGGCGTGATCCGCTGAATGCCGTCCGTGTGCACAAGATGGGCGCCGTTGCCGGCCAGACGGGCGTAACCCATCCGGTAGTCGGCGTGTCCGACGGGCACGGTGTTGATCAGGCGCCCCGTCGCTTTGTCGATCCAACGCAGCCGACTCGTGCCTTCCTCGAGGTTCTGTGCGCCGAGTTCGGCGACCACGATGCCGTCGTCGAGTAGCTGCGGCGTCGAGGCCGCGCCCGGCGTCGTGTAGGATTGCGGCATCGTGTGCGAGTGCGCTGTCACGCGCCCGCGGCGGTGACGACGCGTCTTCCAGATCACGCGGCCATCGTCGAGATCAAGGCACCACATCATGTTGCGGATGCCCGGCGATGTGGCGTACACGCGCCGGCCCTCGACAGCGGGCTTCACGTACCACGCCAGGCCGGTGGCGAAGCGCCATGCGATCTGTCCGTGCGTCGGACCGGGCGCATCCGTGCCGGCGGTATGTTGGGGATCGCCGCCATAGACTGGCCACGCCGTGCTGCGGGAGGTCTCGTTCGGCGCCGGCGGTGCTGCGTAGGGTGCGGTCACGTCCCCCTCTGCGTCCGCCCGCTCTTGTAGCTCCGCCAGAACACCGAACGCCTCATCGACCGCGCGCAGCGCATCGGCCGGCGCCCGCTCGATGTCATCGACCTCGATGCGATCGAGCACCGGCAGAAACGGTCCGAGGTCCACGCCGAGCCGCTGGAGCATCACCATCCACGACCAAAGCGTGTCCACCCGGTCCCACAGGTTCGCCGCATCGGTCGGCGTCGCGGCTACGTCCAGGCGCGCCGCGTCGATGTCGACATCGCCGCATCGCCGCCAATGGGTCGGCCAGTCCTTCGCGTTGCTAGCCATCTGCTCGCGGGCCATGTCACCTTCCTTGTCGTGCACGGATTGTTGACAATCTACAATGGTCTGGTACGCTGCTCAACATGTCGTCGACGCCCATCGTCTCCGTGCAGGACCAACTGGCCGACCAGTTCCGCCGACGCATCTGGTCCGGACAATACCAGCCCGGGCAACATTTGCGAGAAGAGCCGCTGGCGCGGCAGCTCGGCGTCAGCCGCGGGCCCATCCGCGACACCTTCCTCCGGCTGACCAAGGAGGGCCTGCTCGAGGCCCGGCCCAATGCCGGGGTGCGCGTGGCCGCGGCGCCGTCCGGATTCAAACGCCGCACGCTCGTGCGGCTGAGGCGGACGATCGAATGCAGCGCGCTGGATCTCATCCTGCGATCGGACCAACAGGCGCTGATGGTGACGCTGCAAGAGAACCTCGCGTCCTATCGCAAGGTCTGCCGGGCCGAGTCGCTGGAAGACGTCGTGGTGCTCGACATCGCGTTTCACCAGCAGCTTGTCGCGGCCGCGGACGGCGGATCGCTGCTCGAAACGTGGCGGCCCGTCGTCTCACAGATGTTTCTTCGATACTCGCGCCATCACTCCCTGATGGAAAGCTACCGTGAACACGCCGCGATCGTCGCGGCCATGCGGGAAGTCGCCCGCAGCGAGGCGGTGCGCGCCTTGCGCCGGCACATTGTTTGATCGGAAACAGCCTATACATGACCGGCCAATCGACGACCATCTCACTCGACGAACGCGACGACCTGTCGGAGCTTTGCCTGACACCACCCGAAGGCAAACCGCCGACGCTCGAGCCCGCATTGCTTGATGCGCTTGATGATGCCCTGGCCGCGCTCGAAGCCCGCCGGCCGCGGGTCGTGGTGCTTCGAAGCGCTTCGCCCCGCTATTTCTGCGTGGGCGCCAACATCAATGTCCTCAAGGACATGGACGAACACACCATCGGATCGTGGGTCGAGCATGGCCACCAGGTGCTCAATCGACTCGAGGACCTGCCGTGCCCGGTCATCGCCCGTGTGGAAGGCTATGCGCTTGGGGGCGGGCTCGAACTCGCACTGGCCTGCGACCTCATCTACGCGACCGACGACGCACGACTTGGCTTGACTGAGGCGAGTCTCGGCTTCATCCCCGGTTGGGGCGGGTGCCTGCGACTGGCGCAGCGCATCGGCGCTCCGGCCGCGAAGCATGCGTTTTACGTCGGCCGCATGTTCGAGGCGGAGGAAGCGCTCCGCGTTGGGCTGACCGACCGCGTGCTTGATGCGGCACAGATCGATGCCGCGATTGCCGACTACGCGCGCGAAGTCGCCCAACGAAGCGCCTACGCCGTGAGCACCTTCAAGAAGATCGTGAATACCCAGCACCTTGCGGCACGCGAGCACAATCTGGAAGCTGAGCGCACGCATTCTGTCGGATGCCTCCAGGACCCCGGAACGAAGCAACGCCTGCAGGCATTCCTCGCGCGAAAGAAGTGACTGATGTCCAGTGATACCCCCACGAAGAATCTGCCCCTCACCGGCATACGCATCCTCGATTTCAGCCATGTGTACCAAGGCCCGGTCGGGACGCAGATTCTTGCCGACTACGGCGCGGACGTGATCAAGGTGGAACGGCCGGGTTCGGGCGACTGGAGCCGCGCGTGGGGGCCGTTCGTGAAAGGCGTCTCGCTGCCCTTCGCGAATCTGAATCGCAACAAGCGCAGCATCACGATCGACATGAAGCGCGAGGAGGGCAAGGCGGTGGTGCGGAGGCTGATCGAGTCGTCCGATGTGTTGGTGCATAACTTCCGCGCCGGCGTGATGGAAAAGCTGGGGTTCGGTTACGAGCAGGCCCGGGCGCTGAACCCGCGGTTGGTCTACGCCTCTTCGAGCGGCTGGGGTGACTCCGGGCCGTACGTGGACCGCAAGCGCGGCGGGCATGACATGATGGCCCGGGCGGAAGGCGGCTGGTTCATCGACCAGGGCGAAGGCAAAGCGCCGATTCCCGGTGGCGTTTCCATCGATTACCCCGCCGGGCTGAACCTGATGCTCGGCATCCTGATGGCCCTGCTGCATCGCGAGCGCACGGGCGAGGGCCAGCGCGTGACGACGGACCTGCTGAGCGTGGCGTTTCATGCCCACGCGTGGGAAGGGGCGACCGAGCTGAATGCGGACATGGTGGATGAACCGGCACGTGTCGGCGGCACCGAGGCGGCGATCGACAAGGCGTTTCTCACGCGCGACGGTGCGATCGAGATCTCGCCGGTATTCTCCGACAACGCGCTGCGAGACATCTCCACGGCGATGGGACTGGGCGATCTGTCCCAAGACCCGAAGTTCGCGTCGGAAGTTCGCCAGATCGAGAATCGCGATGCACTCAACGCGGTGCTCGCCGAACGGTTTGCGCAGAAGCGCACGGACGAGTGGATTGACCAGCTCGAGCCGAAGGGCGTGCTCTGCGCGAGGGTCAACTCGTTCGTGGAGGCATCAGGGGACCCGCAGGTTCGCGAGAACGCAATGGTGGTCGAGATGCATCACCCGCGAGCGGGCACGCTGCACGTGCTTGGCACGCCCGTGCGTCTGCACGACACACCGCCGTCGCATGACGGCCACGCGCCGGACCTGGGGGCTGATTCGCGGCGCGTGCTGGCGGAATCGGGGTACGATCAGGATGCGATCGATCGGATGCAGGAAGATGGGATCATCGGCTAATGCCGCGCGCGTGTGGCGTTGGGAGGCGACATGTCAGGCGACACAGGCAAGCAGGACCTGCTGGTGCATCCGGCAACTGAGGGGTTTCGCGTTCTTGGTCAGGTCGACCGTCAACTGTTTCACGCGTCGCCGCGCGCGGCTGACGCGATCCAGTGGGCGATCGATGCATGCAGCGGTGGCGGCGAGGTCCGCCTGGCGCGGGGCGAGTATCCGCTTGACCGGGCGTTGCGACTGGCGCCGGATGCGCGGCTCGCCGGGGGCGGGCGCGGCAGCCAGCTGCTGATCGATCGCGACGGCGACGACGCCATCTGCGTGGTCGGCGAGCGCATCAAGGGCGCGGAAGTGGTCGATCTGGCAATCATCGACACCGCCGGGCGCGCCACGGCCGGCGTCTGCCTGACATCCTGCGGCGATTGCAAGGTGCGCGACCTGTACGTGCAGGGGTTCGGACACTACGGCATCTGGCTGCGCGAGCATACTTTCCTTTCCGAGATCCGCGGTTGCAGCGTGGCGGGATGCAGGGAAGTCGGCATCCGGCTGAGCATGCTGCGCGAGGGCGCGTTCGGGGACTACGTGCCCAATCTCGTCACCAACTGCATCGTCTACGGCGGCGGGCGCGGCATCGAGTGCGAGGACGCCATCGTCGTCAACCTCGTGGCCAACTGCGTGTACCAGGCGAGCGGCCCGGCCTTTCACATACACAGCCGATCCAACAGCGTCCTGATCTCCGGCTGCCGAACGTTTCAGATCACGGGCGTCGCGGTGCTCGTGGACGGGGCCCACGAGTTCAACTGCTCGAGCAACATCTTCTGCTGGCACACCGAGGAAGGGATCATCATCCGCGATGCGCACTGGGGGGCGATCGTCGGCAACGAGGTGATAGACTCGGGCAGCTACAACCACGGTGAGCCCAATCACACGAAACCCTTTGCCGCGCTCGAACACATGCCGCCGGCGTACGATGCGATCCGGCTGGAGAACAGCAAGGGCTACAACGTCACCGGCAACACGATCTTCAACTGGGACGTCGCGCCGCCGATCGACGTGGGCGTTCGCGAAGACGATCGCTGCACCGACAATACGATCGTGGCCAACAACGTGAACTACTACGGCGGCGACGAACTGGTCAGCCGCGGACATCGTTCGTTGGCCGCGCACAACCTCGGCCGCGCCACGCCGGCGCACAACCCGACGAAGCCGAACCCGGCCCAGGTCAACTGCCAGAGCTTTGAGCGTCATCTGACTGACCAATTCATCCAGCGCGGCTTCGAAGGAGAGTCCCGATGAGCCTGCCCAGCGAACCGACTCACTACCGCCACTACATCGACGGTCGACCAACCGACGGCTCGACGCCCGGCCGCATCGAGCGACGGAGTCCGGGCCACAACGTGGTGGTCAGCACCTACAGCGAAGGCGCGGCCGCGGATGTCAGGGCCGCGATCGACGTGGCGCGTCGGGCGTTCGATGACGGCCCGTGGCCGCGAACCAGCGGCGCGGAACGTCAGGCGCTGCTTGCGGCGGTGGCCGACCTGATCCGGCGCGATCGCGCGGAACTGGGACTGATCGAGTGCCTCGAAAGCGGCAAGCCCATCGCCCAGGCGCGTGACGAGATGGACTGGGCGGCCAGCTTCTGGGACTACGCCGCCGCGCTCAGCCGCCATCTGCACGGTGAGACGACCAACTCGCTCGGCGACGGGATGTTCGGCCTGACCGTCCGCGAGCCCATCGGTGTCTGCGGCCTCATCACGCCGTGGAACTTCCCACTCTTGATCATCAGCCAGAAGCTGCCCTTCGCCCTTGCGGCCGGCTGCACGTGCGTCGTGAAGCCGAGCGAATTCACCAGCGGCACGACATTGCGACTGATGGACCTGCTGAAAGAAGCGGGCCTGCCCGATGGCGCGTGCAACGTGGTCACCGGCTACGGCGATCCGGTCGGCATGGCGATCGTCGAGAGCCATGATGTCGATATGGTCTCGTTCACGGGATTGACGGCGGTGGGCAAGCAGATCGCGGCGGCGAGCGGCGGGAACCTGAAGAAGACTGCCCTTGAACTCGGCGGCAAGAACCCGCAGATCATCTTCGAGGATGCCGAACTGGATGCCGTCGTGGACGCCATCGTTCACGGCGTGTACTTCAACATGGGCGAGTGCTGCAATTCGGGCAGCCGCATCATCGTGGATGAATCCATCGCCGACGATCTGGTGTCCCGCGTGGTGGATGCAAGCAAGACGGTCAAGGTGGGTGATCCGCTGGATGAATCGGTCAAGATCGGCGCGATCATCAACGACAGGCAGCAGCAGCGCATCCTCGGCGCCATCGACCAGGCGCGGCAGGACGGGGCGAACGTGCTGCTCGGCGGCGAGCCCGTGCAACAGGCGGACGGCCGCTTCGTGCAGTGCACGGTGATCGATCACGTGAAACCGGACATGGAGGTGGCACACTTCGAGGTATTCGGCCCGGTACTCAGCGTGCTGCGGTTCCGCGACGAGGCCGAGGCGCTGCGAATCGCCAACAGCACGACGTACGGCCTGAGCGCCGGCGTGTGGACGCGCGATTTCGATCGCGCGATGCGGCTGTCGCGGCAACTCAAGGCGGGCACCGTCTGGGTCAACACCTTCCTCGACGGCGCCCCCGAACTGCCCTTCGGCGGCTATCGCCAGTCCGGCCTGGGCCGCGAACTGGGACCGCACAGCGTACTTGAGTACACGGAGACGAAGACCATCACCATGCGCCTTGGACCATATGCGAACAAGTGGCTTTGACAGCGCACTGTCCGCCCGGCGCACCAGAGAGCATCCGGCGAACCGCGACCAGTTCGACTCCGCCACGCAGAACAGGCCTGGCACTCGGCGAGGCCTGTGTCAATGCCGGGCGGTGAGACCCGAACCCACACTGCCCGATCGGGAAACGGATTCTGGATTCTTCATTGGTGTTTGCGACATGTTGCGGCCATGGGCATTGACGTTGACGGCGCAAGGGCTCAGGCGACTGTTCCCGCAGCCGCGCCAAAGCGGTGCCGGAGCCGCTCGGGACTCGGAAAGACGCTGGGATGGACGCAAGATCCCGGTGTTCAGGAGCGCTACGCCGCCATGGTGCCAAAGGGATTCGGATGCAGGTTCTGAAGTTGAACAAGAAAGTCGTTTGGGTCGTGGTGATTCTGCTGCTTTCGGACGGTGCAGCGGTTTGCGAAGGTAGTGCCGACCTCGCTCTGGAAATGCGCGGTGCAACCGCGATTGATGCCGCAGATCGTGGCCAGTCAAAGCCGCAGAATACCTCGCTGACGTTGTCACGTCGTGCCCGTCAGTGGCAGGAAGCTTTCTGGGGTGCCGCCGGGTTGCACGGCATCCCTCTCCATCCGGGGCGACTGCTGGAAACCGATGAGGGCCGCGAGACAGTAATGCTTGAGTTGGCGATGGATCTGATCGCCGAAGATACCGGTGTCCCGGGGGCGAACGTCGACTGGCACTACAGGCCGCCGGACGGGCACAGTTGCCCAAGGGACATGAAATGAAAACGCAGCTCTCGATCGCTTCGGTTGTATGCATCCTCGTTGGCGCGACATCGCCAGTTTCGGCCGCCCCGGCTTCGGATGCCGCTCGTCCTTCCTATCGCGAGGTGACCGTTCGCCTCGAGGGCGCCCTGCCGAACACGAACCCGAAACTGCAGGATGATCTGGCGGTATTCCTGGGGCGAACGCCTGATGGACAGTGGCGACCGTGGGTGATGGGGTATTCGGGCTTCATCGATGACAGCACCGGGCGCGTACACAAGTACAAGCTCTACAACTGGATCGACGACGAGGGCAAGCTGACCTCGGTGAGCGAAGACGGCCGCACGATCGAACTGGCCGTCGAGATGATCATCCATTCCGACCCGTGGGTGGCGGGCGGCACGCTACAGGCGAAGTTGCGTCTGCGCCGCCACGCCGACGGCAGCCTGTCAGGCACCTACGATGGGAAGTTCGAACGGCCGAGCCAGAGCGCTGCTGGACCCGCGGGGAGTTTCGACATTGCCGGAAAAGCCCAAGGCCGGATTGATGCCGCGCCCTGGCCGTCACCCGTGGACGGCTGGAAACGCGTTTCGCCGGGAGAGCACCCTCGGCTGCTGTTCCGCAAGAGCGATGTGCCGGCACTTCGCGCTCGCATGAAGACGCCACTTGGTAGGTTCATACTGGCGCGGCTGGAGCATCGGCTCGCTTCCGACGACAAGAGCGAAGACTCCTGGCGCGGGTATGGCTATGGGCTGATGTACCAACTCACCGGGGACAAGACATGGGCGGACAAGGGCCGGTCCTTCTGCGAAGCCGTCATTGCCGACAAGCTGCAGTCACCCCGCTATGGCTGGCAGACCCGCGACGGCGGCTACATGCGGATCGGCCCGACCGCCGCCGCGGTCGCCGCCACATACGACATGTGCTTCGATGCCTGGGATCGTGACTTCCGCCAGTGGGCCGCCGGGAAGCTGCAGGAACGGATCTGGCCGAACATGGCGATCTCGCCGGACCGCTCGGAAAGCGATGCACAGTACAGCCCGCGCAGCAATCACTACCTGCTCTGGAATGGTGGTGCCGGGTACGCAACGCTCGCGATCCTTGGCGATCCCGGGGTGGATGATGCGAAGATGATCCGCGCCCACCGTATCTTCCAGCAGCGCCTCAAGCGCGGTCTCACCGATGGCTACGGCGACCACGGCTGGTTCTACGAAGGCACGTTCTGCGGGCGTTTCCCGGCCAACATCGCGGCGACCCAGTACATCCAGGCGCTGCGTGTCGCGCGTGGCATGGACTACGTGACCAACTCCAGCGAAGCGCGCTGGCTGGTGACACGGTGGCTCTACGAAGCCGTGCGCTCCGGGGGGAAGGTCCGCTATCACCCCCGTGGAATGTATGACAGGATCGATGACTGGCAGCACTTCAACGGCGACTTCGCCCTGGGATTTGGCATCCTCCCCAACCAACACCGTGCGCCGGCGATGTGGTTCTGCCGCAAGGTTCTCCACCCGAATCAGGAGTTCGCCGTCGACGCGACCGGCGTGCGCGAACTGGTCTATGCCTACATCAACTGGCCGGACGAGCTCGAGGGGCGCGACCCGACGACTGTGCTGGGACGCACACTCTACGACCGTGAAGCCAAGTTCTTCGTGTTCCGCAGTGGCTGGAAGGGCGAGCGAGACATCGTCGTCACGATGTACGCCGACACCAAAGTGCTCGGCATGGGTTTGCGGACTGACTTCCCCATGGGCATCCCGGTGGGACCGGACATGGAGGTGACCCACTTCAACGAGCGAGACGACGGCGTGACAACCGTCACCGCTCACCGCGATGGACCAGGTGATGAAACAAGCGATTACCACTTCCTCGCCGATTTCAGTGGCCTCTGCGGCAGTAACGCACTGCTGGTGGGATTGCTGCCTGACACCGGTCAGCGATCGGTTGAGGAGGCCGTCAGCGACATGACCCCCGAGCAACGCGCAAAGCTCGAGGCGATACTGCGGGACCTTAAGGGCGGAGAGACAGAGAAAAGTGCCAAAAGCAATCGCTTGCCGGATCAGGCCGGGGCCGATCACCACAAGCTGTCCTTCCACGGCCGAACAGCCTGCGTCATGACCGTTCAGGAAGGTCCCGGGCCGGAAGTGGCCGTAAGCGGTGAGGGGGATGCCGCCGCCATTGTCGTGGGCCAGCGAAGGATCACTTTCAATGGCGAGCAGTTCATCGTGGGCCGCAACGAGAACTGACCCAACGAACGAACTGCGCGCGAGCAACCCCACGGTCGAGCCCTGTCTCAACAGGAGTGAAACCATGCTGCATATCCCCATCAAGATGCTTCTGCCGATCTGCTCAGCTCTGTTCCTGCTCTAACCGGTGGCCCGTGTCGGTGCGGCTGAGCGCCTGACTGGCGCATTGGAACTGCGCCGCAACGATGCCACCGTCCGATGGCAGGCGGAACCCGCGATCCGCCCTGCAGTGGCGGTGTCTTTGCGGTTTCACGAGGGCGCCCTTCTGGCAGACCGGCGCGCGGAGGTCCCGGAGTACAGCAACGATGCGACAACTCTGGATATCGCCGGCTTGGCGGTGGATGGCGACGACCTCCGGATAACGGCGCATCTGACGATCGATGATGATCCGTGGGTTGTGGGCGGCTCCGGTGTATACCGCATTGTGCTCAGCGTTGGGGATGGCCAAGTCAGCGGGACCTGTCCCGGAGAGTTCCTGCAGCGCGACCTTCAGAAACATGAGGTCAGCGGCCGCATCCGCGGAGTGTGGATCCCGCACTGGCCTGACCTTTTCGGGCAGGTTACGTTCGACGGCGGGGAGCACCCCAGGCTGCTGCTGCGGAAGACGGATATCGCGAAGCTCCTCGAGCGTGCGGCGACTCCGCAGGGACAGGTGATGATCAAGCGCCTCGGGGCAAGATCGCCTTCGGCAATTGTGGCAATGCCGACGACGGGGAGACGAAGCAGCCAGAAGGACCAATTGCGTCGGCTCGACCGGATTGACCGCCGGAGGAAGCCCGGAATGTGGGGGCTGTCCGTTTCGCCCGCGAATCATGCCGCTCTCCGGTAGTAATGATTGAGAAGTCCGCCGAGCGTACGGCCTCGACGGATCGCGCCCGGTGGTTTCGGTGGCGGCCTGCCAGCATGCTCAATCGGCACACTCTCAGGCGATTGGTGGGGTCGAAACCGGTTGTGATAGCTGGCGTACGCCGGGACGAATCAGCCACACCCTCTCCCCGGGGGTCTGGCCACAAACTGGGGCGCGCTGTGAGTGATTGCCGAATCAGGGGTT
>CAZHJL010000046.1:0-36343 GCA_964532795.1 uncultured Phycisphaeraceae bacterium
GCCCCACCAGAGATGCCGACCCCACCCAAACTACGGGGCAGGTCAGCCGCACTCGATTGAAACCGCCCCCCTTTATACTGGGTCTCTCCCTTCAGACGGCTGCGGGACGCCGACGATGGACGACCTGACGCAACTGATCGAGCAGGCCCGGCGCGGCGAGGCGGAGGCCTTCACCGCCCTCGTCACGCGGTTTCGACGCATGGTCCTGACGTGCGCCGCGGCCCGGGTGTGCGACTGGCACCTGGCCGAGGACATCGCCCAGGAAGCGTTCGTCGAGGCGTACACGCGGTTGGGGCAACTGCGCGAGCCGCGAGCGTTCGCGGCTTGGCTGCGCCGGATCGTGATCAAGCACTGCGACCGGCACACCCGACGCAAGGGCCCGCGACTGGTATCGGCCGACGCGGCCGGCGATGCGGCCCGTGGGTCGCGCCCGGACCAGGTGCTCGGACGCGATGAGCATCGCGCCGCGGTGTTCGAGGCCCTGGACGAACTGCCGCCGCGCGATCGTGAACTGGTGTGGCAGCACTACATCAGCGGGTACCCGCAGGTCGAACTGGCGCGGCTCGTCGGACTGCCGGCGGGCACGGTCAAGACGCGGCTGCATCGGGCGCGCCGGCGGCTGAAGGAAGGAGCATTGCAGACCATGGCCGACTCAATCGATCAACTCGGGCCGGACGAGCCCTTCGCGCAGAAGGTGGCCCAGGCGGTTTCGGTCTACAGCGCGAAGGGACCGTCCGAGGATTGCGAGACGAGCGAATGGAAGGATCGCCGCATGCGCCAGACGCGCGCGCTGCTGCGCGCCGGCGACGAGGGCTACCGTGTCGCCGAAGCGATGAGCCACTCGCCGCTGACCAAGGCCCGTCTGGAGGCGTGCAACCAGTTCTGGCTTCGCCGCGAAGAGCGCGGCAAGGCACACCTGCTGCGACTGATGCAGGACGTAAGCCACAAAGTCCGCGCCCGAGCCGTGACGTGCTACGCCAAGCTGCTGTACGAACTGACCGACCATGACCGCCTGCACTGCCTGCCGAATCCCCCGACATACCGAGCCTCAGCCGCGCCGGAGGGCATCGAACGGATCATCCCGATGCTGGAGGACGAGAACGATCGCGTCCGCTGGTACACGGTGCTGGGCCTGGGCCCGTCGCTCGGCCACGGCAACGAGCAGGTGGAAGCCGCGCTGCGCAAGGCGCTGGGGGACAGGAAACACAAGGTGATGCACGCGGCGGCGAAGGGGTTGGGGGTGGTTTGTCCGGGGTGTGGGGGGTGATGTCACAAACCTGTCACACCGGGTGCCGCGTGCCACTGTCGCGGCGAAGCCGTCGGCAGTGTCTGTGGCAGCGAGCTGGGGCGCGCGGCCGCGGCGTCAGCGGCCGCAGCACTTCTTGTATTTCTTCCCGCTGCCGCACGGGCACGGTTCATTGCGTCCGACCGGGTGCAGCGGTTCGAGCGGACCACATCCCGCGGATTCGACCGGACCGAAGGCACTCAAGTCGCCCGTCAGTCCGTCGTCGAAGTCATCGTCTTCGATGCCCTCCTCGTCGAGCATGGACAGCGTGACGCCGCTATAGAGGGCCATGGCCAGACTGGACCACATCTTGCGATCCATCCGGTCAAGGTGGCGGCCGCCGCGCGTGGTCTGATCCGTCATGACGGCATAGACTTCGGCCACCGTGGCAGACAAGGGCACCGGACCGCAGGGGACGACGACGAATCCCTCGAAGGGCACGAGCGTGGAGCCAAAGAACGCGCCCGGCTTCGCGGCACGGGCCGCGGCGCGGTCGACCAACAGGTGATCATCCCGTCGCAGGCGATCGGTGATGCGCAAGCCGACGTCGGGTACACGGGCCTCGATCTCAAAGATGCTGAAGAACGCGCGGCCCATGGCATCAAGCACCATCGCCTCGTCAGATCCCACGGGATAAGGCCGCCGCGCCGCGAGCCTGTCGATCAGGTTGCGCTGATGGTGGTAACGGTGGAAGAGCAAGGCGTCGCCGAAAACGGTCAACTGTATCTGGCTCTCAGGGCTCTGTGGATCGCAAACGCTCATTCCCAGTGCGGCGACCAGTTCCTCGATTTCGTTCTCCGCGACAAGCTTGCTCGCGTCCATTTTTAAGGTTTCCATCGCCTGCGAAATGCGATCGAAAAGCGGCAGGTGGTCGCGCGGCTGCGGTTCGGCGAGCGATGCAATCGTCTGGGTCTGAAAGTCCGTCATCGTGCGCTCCTTCGCAAGACGGTCATCTCTGATGTGATGATTCCTTCGCACTTATTTTAGCGGCACCGTCCGTCGTCGCCAAGCGCGTTCGGGTGGTGATGCAATCTACACCTTCACCTTCGTCCACCCGCCCTGCAGGAAGCGCCAGGCGTACAGACACCCTCGAATCACCAGTTCGCCGCTCAGGGCGAACCAGATGCCGTTGACGCCCCAGCCAAGATGCACCGCCAGCAGGTACGCGGCCGGGACGCGCACCAGGTAGGTTGACGAGAAGGTCAGCAGCATCGTGGTGCGGGTGTCGCCGGCGCCGCGCAGGGCGTTTGACAGCACCATCGCGGTGCCGAAGAAGATCTGGATCGGGGCGCAGATCATCAACAAGGGCGGAGCCAGTTCCAGCAGTTCGGCCTGGTCGGTCACGATGCGCACGAGCACCTCGGGCGTGAAGAAGAACCAGATGCCCATGAAGCCCATCAGCGCGGCCCCGAAGATCCAGCAATAGACGACCGCCCGCTTCGCACGCGCGGGATCGCCCAGGCCCAGGTACTGCCCGGCCAGCGTGCCCGCCGCGGCGCCGAGGGCGAAGCCGGGCATGTAGCTGATCGCCTCGAGCCGGATGGCCACCATGTGCGCGCCCATTTCCGCGTGCTGGTGAATCATGCCGACGAACTTGACGATCACGAAATTCGCCGCCCAGAAGCCGAGCATCTCGATGAGGCTGGGGATGCCGATGCGCATGATGCGCGAGGCCATTTCCACCCGCGGCCGCAGGCGCATCCAGCGCAGCCGCATGCCGTCGGTGCCGCGGATGAGCACGGGGATGGTGATCAGCGTGCCCACGCCCCAGGCGACGACGGTGCCGGCCGCGATGCCCGCCACGCCGAAGCCCATCAGCACGAAGGCGATGCTCATGACGATGTTGACGACGTTCACCGCGAGCATGATGAAGAATGGGCTTCGCGTATCGCCGGCGCCGCGCAGACACGCGGCCCCGATGAGCAGCCCGCCGCCCACCGGCAGGGCGATGGCGATGACCCGCAGGTAGAGCACGCACAGGCGCAGGCTCTGGCCCGTCATCTCGGTGAACTGCCCGATGACCGGGGCGAGGGCGAAAATGAGTGCGCCCATCCCGATGCCGACCACCACGCCCAGCAGCAGGGCCTGTCCCAGCGCGGCGTTGGCCATGCGCCCATGGCGCGCGCCCACGGCCCGGGCGATGATGGCCGTGGCCCCCACGCCGACGGCCATCTGGGTGATGCGCATCAGCCAGACGACGTAGGTGGCGACACCCAGGGCGTTGGTCGCCTCGACGCTCAGTCGCCCTGCAAGCGCGGTATCGACGAAACCGACGAAGAAGGTGAGGAATTGCTCAGCCAGCGGCCAGACGGCCAGCACCCAGACCTGCCGCGGCAGGGAGAGGCCGGCGAGACGCCCGCCCAACTCCCTGCCCCCGGCGCGAAGGGATGCGGTGACCCCACGGCCGCACTCAGGGCACCGCCCGCCCGGGCGCAGGCCGCGCAGGTTATAGCCGCAGCCAATGCAGGGAAGGTGCGTGTCGATCGGTTCAGCCGCGACCATTTCGACCGGCGCGAGTTCCTCGCCCAATGGGTCATCGGGGGTAATGTTGACGTGGTCGTCGCGACCACTGGGGCGTGCCACGGTGAACCTGCTTTCTGCGCGGGTGCGAAGGGGCAGATGATATCAGGTGGCGTCGGCTCGTCGGCCGGTGTGGTTCGCAGGCGGTCAGGAGGACGCTGGCGAGTGAGTCGCCGGTGGCACCGGGCATGACGACGGACACGGCCGGCGGCTTCGCGGCGACTGTCGCAGCTTCAATGGGGTATGATGCATCAACGTCGGGCCGCGGCGAGCGTGGAGTCAGGGATGTCAGAGAAGATGGTGCGATTGGGGCTCATCCAGCATGTCTGCACGGATGACCGGCAGGCGAACGTGGCCAAAGCGGAGGCGATGATCCGCGACGCCGCGCGGCAAGGGGCGCAGATCGTCGCGACGCAGGAACTCTTCGCCGGGCCTTACTTCCCGCAGACGGAAGACCCGGCGCATTTCGATCAGGCCGAGCCGATTCCCGGTCCGACTTCGCAGCGTTTGTGTGACCTGGCGCGTGAACTGGGCATCACGCTCACCGCGTCGCTCTTCGAGAAGCGTGCCGAGGGGCTGTATCACAACACGTCGATCATGATCGACGCGGGGGCGGGCATCGTGGGCACGTATCGCAAGATGCACATTCCGGACGACCCGGGGTTCTACGAGAAGTTCTACTTCACACCGGGCGACGCGACGCCGTGGCGGGTGCAGCGGACGCGTCACGCGGCGACGGGCATGCTGATCTGCTGGGACCAGTGGTTTCCCGAGGCCGCGCGTCTGACGGCGCTGGCGGGGGCGCAAATCCTGTTCTACCCCACGGCCATCGCGTGGAGCGCCGATGAGCCGCGCGAGGAGCAGCTTCGCCAGCGCGAGGCGTGGGTCACGATGCAGCGGAGCCACGCGATCGCGAACGGTGTGTTCGTCGCGGCGACCAATCGCGTGGGCGTGGAAGGCGCGCTCACTTTCTGGGGGGGCAGCTTCGTGGCCGATCCTGGGGGTCGGATCATCGCGCAAGCCGATGAGAGTAGTGAGCAGGTGCTGCTTGCGGACTGCGACCTGTCGCGCGTGGATGCGGTCCGCCGCATGTGGCCGTTCCTGCGTGACCGACGGGTGGACGCCTACCAACCGATGACGGAGCGTTACCTGGACCCATGAACCGACACGCCCGCGCTGATTTTCTTGACGAGATGGACCTGCCCCAGCGCAGCGCCCGGGATCTGGGCTATCGGCTGTCGGCGGAGTTCGAGCCGCAGGAGGCGGTGTGGGTGACCTTGCCGCACAATGCGGAGACGTGGCCCGGCTGCCTGCTGCAGGCGCGGGAGCAGTTCGACCACTTCATCGCGGCGTTATGCACGAACGTGATCGTGCGCACGACGCAGCAGCGACGGATCGCAACGAACGATTCGTGGATTCGCGACTACGGGCCGATCTTCGTGGTGCGCGATGAGAGCCCGATCGAGCGGAAGCGGCGCGAGGCGTCGCGCCGGCCGACCACGCCGCGCGAGCTTGGCAACGGTCCGGGCGAGCAGCTCAGTCGGCTGGCGTGTCACGATTTCATCTTCAACGCGTGGGGGCAGAAGTACGGGCCGTGGGACGCGGACGACATGGCGCCGCAGCACATTGCGCGGCATCTGCACGTGCCGGTCTGGGTGCACGACTTCGTGCTCGAGGGCGGGTCGATCGATGTCAACGGGAAGGGCACGCTGATGACCACCAGCCAGTGCCTGCTGAACCTGAACCGCAACCCGCACATGTCGAAGCGGATGATTGAAGACGAATTGCGCGAAGCGCTGACCGTCGATCATTTCATCTGGCTGCACGGCGGTATCTCGGGCGATGATACGGACGGGCACGTGGATGACGTGGCGCGGTTCATCACGCCGGACACCGTCGCGGCGGTGCGCGTGCCGGACGGGCACCCGGATCGCGATGTGATCGAAGGCAACTGGCGCGTGCTAAGCGAAGCGCGCGACCAGGACGGGGGGAAGCTGAATCTCGTGGAACTGCCGGTGCCGGCCGAGCCGCTGCGCTACACGTTTCCATCCGGCGCCGAGTACGACGTGGGCCGCGACCGGCTGCCGGCCAGCTACGCGAATTTCCTCATCAGCAACGGCTGCGTGTTCATGCCGCTGTTCGGCCAGTACACGGACGACATGGCGATGCGCCGGATGGAAGAGGCGCTGCCGCACTTCGAGGTGATCGGCATCCGCAGCGAGTTCCTGGTGGTGGGCATGGGCGCGCTGCACTGCCTGACCATGCCCCAGCCGTCGGTGCCGGTGTGTTGACAGGCTTCCCGGTTGCTCTGTAGTGGGGCGGGCGTCTCGCCCGCCGTCGGGTCGCAGACCCGAGACCTGTTGTCGGGAAACCAGGTGCAACTCAGGCCTTCGGCCTGATGGCGGGCGGGACGCCCACCGCACCACAGAACACTTCGACACCCACTTACTCACCACCCCATCGTCTTCAGCCACTCGTGCGCCATCATCAGGTGTCCGCTGTTGTTCGGATGGACCGGTTCGGGACAGACGCGATCGGGGGCGTGGTGTTGGAGCAGTTGCTGGTACATCGCGTGGAAGCGCACCAGCCGCGCGTCGTACTTGTCGGCCATGGCGTGGACCGTCTTCATGTACTGCGGCAGGTGATCGATGACGGTGGCCCGGAAGGAATCGCTGGTGGCGTCGGTGGACATGTAGAACGGCTCGCAGATGATCAGCTTCGCCTGCGTCTCCTCTTTCGCGCGCTGCAGGATGGCGTCGTACAGCTCGGCGTACTCCTCGGGCGAGACCGATTCGTCGGCCGCGTTGTGCAACCAGCGATGGATGTCGTTGATACCGATCATGACCGACAGCCAGTGCGGCTGGTACCGGATGACATCATCCGTCCAGCGCGTGAAGAGATTGCGCACGGTGTTGCCGCTGATACCGGTGTTGATCACCTCCAGCCTGTGGGCCGGGTATTTCGCGTCGATCAGGTCCACGGCCATCCGCACGTACCCCCAACCCAGCGGGGCGTGCTGGTTCCTGCGGCCGGTGTCGGTAATAGAATCGCCAGTGAACACAACGCGCTGTCCGGGCTCGATCGCGAAGGGCATGAAGCAACTTCCTGGGGCCAGTGTGGGTATGGGTTGGGGAGTCGGCCAATGTAGCGTCGGCCCGCGAACGTGCAACACTGAACCCGATACGCGCCGACGCGGCGCGAGGAGTTGTCCGTGCGATTCCCGACCCTTTTCTGCAGCATCGCCATCGCCGCGGCCATGTTCGCCTGCGCCGGGTGCGGGCACATCATCGAGTCCGCCATGGTCGATGCGCCCAACGGTGCGCGGTCGATTGATCGGATCTCGGACACGCCGCCGCACCGGTTGCGGCTGCTGGGGGTGGACCGCCAGTTCCGTGTTCAGGTCGGCCCGCCAGAGGCTTCGCTGCTGGTGTGGGTGCTGGAACCGGAGCGCGACGCAAGCGAGAGTTCGGCCGACACCGCAACCCCCTCGGTGCCGCCCACGCCGCGCGGGACGATCCTCGTCCTGCATGGCTATCGCAACGAAGCCTTCTGGATGCTGCCCACCGCACGCCGCCTGGCCGCGGCGGGTTATCGCGTCGCGCTCTACGATCTGCGCGGCCAGGGCAGCTCGACCGGCAAGACCATCAGCTTCGGCGTGCTCGACGGCAGCGACCTTTCGCAGGTGCTCGATGCGCTCGATGAGCGCGGGCTGCTGGTCGAGCCGGTGGGGACGTACGGCCTGTCGTACGGCGGCACTGTCGCGATCCAGGGCGCGGCCCGCGACGAGCGCGTCAAGGCGGTGGTCTCCGTCGCCACGTTCGCCTCGATGCGCGAGATCGCCCCGCATGTGATTCGCACCGCGCTGCCCATGGCCACGCCAATCATGACGACCAAATGGATCGATGAGCGCATCGACGCGGCCGGCAAGCGCGGCCAGTTCGACCCGGCCGAGGCCGACACCACGCGCGCCATCGCGCGCACCGACACGCCGGTGCTGATCATCCACGGCACTGGCGATCGCGTGGTGCCGGTGTCGCACGCGCATGAACTGTACCGCGCCGGCAAGCCGCACAACCGACTGGTGATTCTCAAGGACGTCGGCCACGTGGACATCTACTTCGATCGCAGCGGCCGGGTGTACGAAGAGACTGTCTCGTGGTTTGGCCGGCATCTGAGGCGCGATGCGCGGTGACGGCGCCCGGCAGAGCTTTCCCATCTTCACGCGCGAATGCGGGTTGGCTTGCGATTCTCGACACTTCATGCCGTTGGCGGGCGGGACGCCCACCCCACTGATCAATACGGCATCGACCACTGCATGCTCACGCGCGTGATTCACTCTAGAATGCGGCCAATGTCTCCCCCGCTTGTGATCGGCTTGGATCTCGGCACCACCGGCTGCAAGGCTGTGGCCATCGATGCGCGCGGGCAGGTGCGCGGCGAGGCGCGTCGCACGTACCCGTTGCGCATGACCGAGAAAGGCGCGGCGGAGCAGGATGCGCACGTGGTCTGGCAGGCCGCGCGGCAGGCGCTGGCGACGCTGACCGGGCAACTGGATCATCACAAGCCTGATGCCATCGCCCTCAGCGGCGCGATGCACACGCTCCTGCCCGTTGATGATCAGGATCAGCCGCTTGCCGCAGCGACCACGTGGGCGGACAGCCGCGCCCTTGAAGCATGCCGCCAACTGCGCACCGAAGCCGATCCCCGCGACCTCTACCAGCGCACCGGCTGTCCGCTCCAGACGCTCTACCATCCCGCGCGGCTGCGATGGTGGCGGCAGCGTGATCCCGCGATCGCCCGCCGCGCGCGGCGGTGGGTGGCGATCAAGGACTACGTCTGCCATCGTCTGACCGGGCAATGGCGCACCGACGTGAGCCTCGCCGCGGCGACGGGATTGCTGAACATCCACGTCGGCCAGTGGGACGAGCAGGCGATGGAGCACGCGGGCCTCGACGAAGCGCGGCTGCCGCAACTGGCCGAACCGACGGATATCGTCGGACATCTGTCCGACGCCGTTGCCAACGCGACCGGTCTGCCGCGCGGGCTGCCGGTGGTTGCGGGGGCCAGCGACGGGGCGCTGTCGAACATCGGCGCAGGCGCCGGGACGAACGGCCAACCGGTGATCAATGTGGGTACGAGCGGCGCGGTGCGCATCATCCGCGATGCCCCCTGGCTTGATGCGCAGCAGCGCACATGGTGCTACCTGGCGCGGTCCGGACAGTTTCTGATCGGCGGGGCAATCAACAATGCGGGCCTGGCCGCGCAGTGGGTGTGCGACCGGCTGTTTGCGGATGTTGAGCCGTCGCGGCGTTTCGCGGTGATGCTGGAAGAGGCGGCCGGCGCGCCGCCGGGCAGCGACGGGCTGATCTGGCGGCCGTACTTCACCGGCGAGCGCACGCCCCACTGGCTGCCGCGGGCGACGGCGAGTCTGCACGGCCTGACGCCGCGCCACACCCGCGGGCACATGGCGCGGGCGATGCTGGAAGCGGTGGCCTACTGCCTGGCCGATGCGTGGGCGCCGTTGGAACGGGTGTTCGTGGGTGAACGCGCGCTGCCCGGCGGGCGCACGGGGCCGGGCGCGGCGGACGACGGCGCGCCGTCGGCCGCGCGGGTCACGGGCGGCATCACGCGCAGCCGCGTGTGGCTGCAGATCGTGGCCGACGTGTTGCGCGTGCCGTTGGAACCGGTGGACATCGCCGACGCGTCGGCCATCGGCGCGGGCATGCTGGGACACGTGGCGCTCGGGCATGTGGGTGGTCTTGGCGCGTTCGTCCGGTCCGCCGGCGCCCCGATCGCGCCCGACCCGCGGAACCACGCGGCGTATGCGCGATGTCTTGAGCGGTTCCGGGCGCTGCCGATTGCGCGGCGGTGATGCGACCCGCCGTGGAATCGCTCTTCTCCGGCGCCACCATCATGGTTCTCACGCGCCGCGGGCCGGTTCGCTGGAGGGCGCCACGGTCGCGGTTCTCGCGCGGCGACACTGGCTGACGGGCGTTTGCGACAGGGGGCGCGCGGGGTGGGGCGTCCTGCGATTGGTCGCCGGGCGCGGCTGGGAGTAGGATTTGTTTCTGGAACCGACTACGGCGTCTGCGCACTGGGAGGTCTGCAGCATGATGAAGTTAGTGCTTTCCCGTTCTGGAATCCGCGTTGCGGGTGCTTTGCTGTTGCTGACGGCGTTGGCCGGCGGCTGCGCCGCGCAGCGTGCGGCCGCGGACAAGCAGGACCTGCTCGATTTCCGCGACACCATCAAGCAGGCCAAGGACAAGGTGTTCCCGGCGGTGGTGTTCATCCGCTGCGTGATCGAGGACATGCAGTCGGGCCGCAAGGTTTCGATCGAGGCCAATGGCAGCGGGGTCATCATCTCGCCGGACGGTGAAGTGCTGACCAACTGGCACGTGGTGGACAAGGCGACGGAGATTCGCTGCCTGCTGCTGGATGGCCGGGCGCTGAGTGCTGAGGTGGTCGGCACGGACAAGGATACGGACCTCGCCCTGCTGAAACTGGATGTCTCGAAAGAGACGGAGGCGCTGCCGCACGCCGCGTTCGGCAATTCGGCGCAGTTGGCCGAGGGCGACTTCGTGATGGCGATGGGCGCGCCGTGGGGGCTGAGCCGATCGGTGTCGATCGGCATCATCTCGTGCACGCGGCGGTACCTCGAAACGAACAGCGAATACAGCCTGTGGCTGCAGACGGATGCGTCGATTTCGCCGGGCAACTCAGGCGGCCCGCTGGTGGACACGGCCGGGCGCATCGTGGGGATCAACACGCGCGGCATCACCTCGGGCGGCGATGTGGGTTTTTCGATTCCCTCCGAGACGGTGCAGCGCATCGTGGCGCAGCTTCGCGCGTCGGGCAAGGTGAACTGGAGTTGGACGGGCCTGCAGTTGCAGCCATTGAAGGACTTCAATCGCAACACCTACTTCGAGGGCGACTCGGGCGTGATCGTGGCGGGCACGGAACGTGAGAGCCCGGCGCGCCGCGCGGGGATTGAGCCGCGCGATCGCATCCTGCAGGTGGGCGAGACGCCGGTGACGGCGATGACCGACGAGGACCTGCCGGCCGTGCGACGGTTGCTGGGCTCGCAGCCGAAGGGCGAGCAACTCACGCTGCTGATCGATCGCGGCGGGGAGACGAAGCCCTTTACACTCACGCCGCGCGAAAAGGGCGACGTGGAGGGTGAGGAGTTCGAGTTTCCGCGCTGGGATCTGACGGTGAAGCAGATCAACCAGTTCGACAACCCGACGCTCTACATGCGCCGCAAGGAGGGGCTGTTCGTGTACGGCACGAAGCAGCCGGGCAACGCCGCGGAGAGCGGGCTGCGCACCGGCGACATCCTCGTGGCCGTCAACGGTAAGCAGATCCGCACGCCGGACGATCTGCAGGCGGTGTATGACAAGGCGATGGAGAACATCCAGTCGAAGACGAAGATGCCGCTGATGGTGCAGCGCGGCGCCGAGATGGTGCCGATGGTGCTTCGCTATCACCGGGATTACGAGAACGATTGACCCGACCCCACGCGCACCGGCCGGGCCGTTCCGGTGGACGCGGCGTGCGCGGCAACATTCGAAGGAGTTGAAGGCATGGCCGATATGCTTGCACGATTCGCACTGATGCTGGCGCTGCTCGCGCTGCTTGCGCTCACGCCCGCGCCCCGCGCCTGGGCGGACGATGGCGGCGCGGCGGACAACGAGGACACGCCGGCCGTCGCGGACAAGATGGATGGCGGCGACGAAGACGGGGATGCTTCAGACAAGCGCAAGATCGAGGAATTCGAGAAGATCGCCGACGCCGTCGCGCCGTCACTGGTGATCGTCGAGTACTGGCTGCAGTACGACAAGGGCCAGGCGCCCGAACTGCTCGGGAGCAGCGCGGCCGACAACCTGATCGACCAGGAGCGCCCCCTCGAGATCACCGGTTACCTGCTCGACGATCGCACGGTGCTTACCGCCGATGCGCAGATTCATCCGCGTTTCGTCAAGTCGATTCGCGTGCGGTACAAGGAAGCGGAATCCGCCGCGGCGATCACCGCGTGGGGCACGGCGCAGTCGGTGGTGTACATGACGCTGGACAAGCCGCTGGCGGATGCCAAGCCGCTAGCCTTCGCGGAAGGCGAGCCGGCTTTCGCCGTGGTATACGGCCAGGACGACGCGTCGTGGCAGATCAGCGTGCGCGAGTTTTCGAAAGGCGGGCTGCGGCGCAGTTCGAACGGCGAGCGTCACCAGACGGCCGGTGCGCGGGGCGTGATCACCGACGAGGCGGGCCGTCCGGTCGCGATGGTGATGAACCGCAAGCTGCCGCCCGACGATTCATGGCTGGGCAGCCCGCTCGACTGGCCGCGCCTGACCGCCAAGCAGCGGGAGGCGGCGATCGAGGCCCTGCGTCCGATCCATGAAGCAACGGTCATCCCCGTCACGCTGCGCTTCCGCAGTCCCAGCCTGCATGGGCAGACGCGCTACACGCTGAACCTGAGCAACACCGAGCGTCATGTGCCCGGCGTCGTGATCGATACCGAACGCGTGCTGATCCTCGCCACGTTGCGTCCGAGTTTCACCGCGCACCTGGAGCAGGTTACGCTGAACCTGGCCGACGGCAAGAAGGTCGATGCGCAGTTCCTCTTCACGCTGAAGGACTACGGCGGTTTCGTGGTCAAAGCGGATTCGCCGCTGGCCGAACCGGCGGCATTCTCGGAGGAGCCGATCACCGGCATGATCGATCAGTTCATGCTTACCGCCGATGTAACCATCCAGGGCGAACGGGCGCAGGTGTACTACAACCACGATCGTATCGATTCGCTGGCACGCGGGTGGCGGCGGCAGATCTACCCCAGCCTGCGCGCGGGCGAGGGGCTGGTCGCCTACGACACGCAGCGCCGGCTGGCGGTGCTGCCCATCTCGCGACGCGGCCGCGTCACCATCGGGCGCGGCGGCGGGCTTGGGCGCATGCGATTGACACCGGTCAGCTACCTCGAGGCGGTCATCGCCGATCCGAAGACGCACGCCGACCCGAACAACATCCCGCGTGACGAACTCGAGGCGGAGCGCCTGGCATGGCTGGGCGTCGAGATGCAGCCGCTCAATACCGAACTGGCCCGCGCCAACGACGTGAGCGAACTGACCGACGACGGCAAGATCGGCGGGCTGGTCACCCATGTCTACGACGACTCGCCCGCAGCCGATGCGGGCCTGCAGCCGGGAATGATCCTCGTGCGGCTGCACGTGCCGGAATATCCCAAGCCGCTGGACATCGAAGTGGACGAACCGATCTTCCGCGGCGAGTTCCCGTGGGAGCAGGTCGAGCGCGTGCCGGTGCAGCGCTTCGAGCGCATCCCCGCGCCGTGGCGCCCGCGTGAGAACGCGCTGACCCGCGCGCTGACCGACCTGGGCGTGGGCAAGAAGTACACGCTCGAGTATGTGTCGGGCGGCGAAGTCAAGAAGAAGGAGATGACGATCACCCGGGCGCCGGTGGATTACCGATCCACGCCGCGCTTCAAGACCGACCCGGTCGGCCTGACCGTGCGCGACATGACCTACGAATCGCGCCGCTACTTCCAGAAGACCGCGAAGGATCCGGGGGTGCTCGTTTCGAAGGTCGAGTCCGGCTCGAAGGCCGACACGGCGGGAATCAAGCCGTTCGAGATCATCACGGCCGTCAACGACAAGCCGGTGCAGTCGATCCAGGAGTTCGAGAAGGCGATTGACGGCCAGACGCAGTTGCGTTTCGCGGTGACGCGATTCAACCTGAACTTCGTGCGCATGGTGGACCTGGCCGGCGAGGCCGACGACGAGTGATCGCCGCGCCGATCATGTGGAATCTGACAGGGACTTGCCGCCGGGCGAGTCCCTTTTTCATGCGCCGCCGCGTCGGCCGCCCCCGCCCGGCCCGGCCCGCGCCCGGCTCCCGCTCGCTATGCTTAGGACACCATGACCCAGGCCACCGTGACCCCCGAGACCGCCGCCTTCCGCCTGCCGCGCATCGGCGTCGGCCTGATCGGCGGGGTCATGCTGGCGGTGACGGCGTTGCCCTGCGTGCTGACGATGCCGATCACGCTGCCGCTGTATCGCCAGCAGGACGTGACCAAGTCGTACGCCCCGCCGCGCGTCACGCTGGACAGCGGCGGTGCGTCGGGCACGATCGCGCGGCTGGACGCCTGGGTGGGCGGCGCGATGGGCCGCGACCAATTCGGGCGCTCGGTGCTGTGGCGCTGCCTGCTGGGCGGGGCGATCAGCCTGGGGGTGGGGCTGGCCTCGGCGCTGTTCGCGGTATCGCTGGGGGTGATCTGGGGCGCGATCGCGGGCAACGCGGGCGGCCGCACGGACGCGGCGATGATGCGCACGGTCGATGTGCTCTACGGGTTGCCGTACATCCTGCTGGTGGTGCTGCTGGATCTAGTCATGCCACGCATCTATCTGGGGGTAACCGGTCCCCTGCTGGAATTGGCCGACTACTTGGCGAGCATCGCAAGCCGCGTTCTTGCACTCGGGCCGGACTGGCAGAGACTCGATGGACTCCGCGGGACGGTACAGAGCGCCCACGTCGTTGACGTCGCCTCGCTGCTGATTGCCATCGGGCTGGTCAGTTGGCTGACGATGTCGCGGGTGATCCGGGGGCAGGTGTTGTCGCTGCGTGCCCAGCCGTTCGTGGAAGCGGCGCGGGCGAGCGGGGCCGGGCCGCTGCACATTCTGCGTTGGCACCTGCTGCCGAACCTCGTGGGGCCGATCATTGTCTATACTACGCTGACCGTGCCCGCGGCGATCCTTCAGGAATCGTTCCTGAGCTACCTGGGCATCGGCATCGCCCCGCCGACCCCGAGCTGGGGCAACCTCGCGGCCGAGGGCGCCCGCGAGCTGCAGTTGCTCGCCGGCCGCGACACGACGATCCGCTGGTGGCTGGTCGTCTGGCCGTGCCTGCTGCTGGGCGTGACACTGCTGGCGCTGAACTTCATCGGCGACGCCCTGCGTGACCGGCTGGATCCGAAATCAACGAGAGACACCTGACCCTCACACGAGGTGCACCCCATGCAGAACCGATTCGGCGTGAAAGACCTGGTGATCATCGTGCTGCTGGTAATGATGCTCATCAGCGTCTGGCTGGGCATCGGGCAGTTCGACCGGCAATGGGAAGACGTGCAGGCGCTGAAGTCGCAGCTTGATCAGCAGGCGCGCGATATTTCGGAGCTGCACCGGATGATCAAGGAAATGCAACCGAAGCCGGAGGAAGACGAAAGCGGCGCCAGCCTCGATGACATTCCGGGCGAACTGGTTGCACAGAACGAGGGCCCTCAGGACCCTTTTGAGCGCATCTGCGCCGCCCGGCGGATGGAAGGCTTCGCACAGGGCGGCTGGATGCTCGATTCGTTCGGTACCCAGGTGCACACGCTGACACCGCTCGTTTCGTCCGACGCCTACGCCAGTATCGTCCAGAGCTTCGTCCTCGAATCGCTCTGCGAGCGCGACCCTGAGACACTGGAGTTGACCGGCCTGCTGGCCACCGATTGGAAGGTATACGACAACACGAAGGCCTACTTCGAATGGGAAACCGCGGCCAAGACCAAGGCGAGCGAGACGCTGGGGCGTGATCGCGGCGTGCTGGACAAGGTCATCACCGAGATCATCGAAGAATATGAGCGCGCCGGTGCGACGGTCGAGCCCGGCACGCCTCAGTACGAAGGAATCGTCAAGCAGGCGGAAAAGCGATGGATGGATCGCACCATTCGTGAGGACTCCGATCGACCGGTGCCGATCTACGTGCTGTTCGATCTGCGTCCCGATGCGAGTTTTGCGGACGGACGGACGCTGACGAGCAGGGACGTGGTTTTCACCTTCGACTGGATCATGAATCCAAAGGTTGCCGCGCCGCGCCAGCGGTCCTATTTCAGCATGATCCGCAAGGTCAAGGCGGCGGGGCCGCGCCGGGTGCTCTTCGAGTTCGACGAGCCCTACTTCGAAGCCTTCGCCCTCGCCGCGCAGATGATCGTTCTGCCTGAGCATTACTACAGCAAGCTCGACTACGAAGCGTTCAACACGTCGAAGGGACTGCTCTTCGGCTCCGGACCGTTCCGGCTGCCGAATCCCGAGGGGTGGAGCCCCAGCGAAACCGTCGCCCTCGTTCGCAACGATCGCTACTGGGGTGAACGACCGGCGCTGGATCGCGTTGTCTTCACCATCTACACCCAGGACGTCGCGCGGCAGACGGCTTTCCGTAACGGTGAGATCGACATGCTGCCGGCCAGTCCCGAGCAGTACGCGAAGATGCTCGAAGACGATGAACTGGTCGCACGGGCAAAACACTTCGAGTACATGACGCCGTACAACGGCTACAGGTATATCGCGTGGAACCAGGTGGACACCGAGGGCAAGCCCTCCAAATTCGCCGACAAGCGCGTGCGACAGGCCCTGACGATGCTGATCGATCGACCGCGGATGATCGACGAGATCATGCGCGGCTACGCCGAGATCTCCACCGGCCCGTTCAATCCCCTCGGTTTCCAGAACAGCCCGAACGTCTCACCGTGGCCCCATGATGTCGAACGGGCCAAGGCATTGCTGGCCGAGGCCGGCTGGGAGGCGGGCGGCAAGGGACGCAACCACGTGTACCAGATGCTTGTCGCAGCCATCGCTTTGCCATTGCTGCTGCTGGCGTTGTTCTCCCGTTTTGCCCCCATGACGGTGCGCATGGGCGCGGGAGCACTCCTCTTTGCCGGCGTCGTCGCGACCGCCGCGCTCATCCCCTCCCTCGAGCGCGAGAAGAGCGTGCTGTACAACAGGGAGGGCGAGCCATTCAGGTTCAAGCTCACCTACCCTTCAGGCAGCACGAACTACGACAAGATGGTCCTCCAGCTCAAGGATTCCTATGCCAAGGCCGGCATCATCCTCGAGCCGGATCCGCTCGAGTTCTCCGTGATGGTCGAACGGCTGAACAACGCATCGTTCGAGGCGATCACCCTCGGTTGGACCAGTGGGCCCGAAACCGACATCAACCAGATGTTCCATTCCAGCGAGATCAAACCGGGGGGCGACAACTTCATGGCCTACCGCAGCCCCGACCTCGATGAGTACATCGAAAAGGCCCGCAGGACCATCGACGAGGAAGAGCGCATGGCCTACTGGCACAAGTGCCACGAGATCATGCACGAGGACCAGCCCTACACGTTCCTCTTCTGGGGCAAAAGCCTTCGATTTGTGGACAACCGCATGGGCAACGTGCAACTGCTGCGCAGCGGCATGAACCCGCGTACCGAATGGTTCATTCCCAGCGCCTTGCAGCGGCACACCCGGTAAACGACCGATCTCTCCACGGTTACGACAGGACTTCGGCAAGCCGATGACCACCTATATTCTCCGACGCCTGCTGCTGATGATTCCCACGCTGCTGGGCATCACCATCGTGGTGTTCTTCGTCATGGCGCTGGCGCCCGGTGGCGTGACTGAGCAACTCGAATTGCAGGAGCGGGGCATGCGCCCTGAAGAGAAGCGCGCCCTTCGCGCCTACTACGAGCAGCGATACGGGCTGGACAAGCCGCTCATCGTGCAGTACCTGAACTGGTTGCACCGCATTTCGCCGATCGGCGTACGGTACAGTGATGAAGGTGGTAGCCAGGGCTTCCGGTTCAAGACCCCTGATCTCGGGCGCAGTTTCGTGCGCAGCCAACCGGTGGTGAGCGTGGTGGCCGACGCCCTGCCGGTCACGCTCATCCTCAACCTGCTGACCATTCCCCTTGCGTACGGCGTCGCAGTCACCACCGGTATCTACGCGGGGCGGCATCGCGGCAAGTTCTTTGACGTCAGCACCGGTGTGGTCTTCCTCGCGCTCTGGTCGCTGCCGGTCATGTGGGTCGGCGTCATGGCGATCGGGTTGTTCGCCAGCAACGATTACCTGCCGCTGTTCCCGACCGGCGGCATGCACAGCACGGGCGCGGAGCAGATGCCGTTCCTGCCAGGCCGCGTACCGGACGGATCGTGGACGCAGGGGTGGCTGCTCGACGCCCTCTGGCATCTGATCCTGCCGGTGATCTGCCTGACCTACGGCAGCTTCGCCTTTCTCAGCAAGCTGATGCGCGCCTCCGTCCTTGAGAACATGGGCGCGGATTTCGTACGCACGGCCCGGGCCAAGGGCGTGAGCGAGCACGTCGTGCTGTTCCACCACGTGCTGCGCAACAGCCTGCTTCCCCTGATCACGATGGCCGCGGGCATCCTGCCGGCTTTGCTCAGCGGCTCGCTGATCGTTGAGCAGATCTTCAGCCTCAACGGCATGGGCAAACTCATGATCGATTCGATCAACCGGCGCGATCGCGAGGTCATTCTCGCCGTCACGCTCGTGATCAGCATCATCAGCCTGCTCAGCCTGATCGTACGTGACGTGCTCTATGCCATGGCCGACCCGAGAGTGAGTTATGAGTAAGCAGGCACAATCCGACGCCGATTCGGCGCCCGCGGCGGGCGAATCGTCGGCAGTCGCGGTCGACGAGGCGAAGCTCCGCTCGCGGCACTGGCTGCGCGTTGCGGTGCGCGAGACCTTCCGGCGCTACGGCGCGCGGTTCGGCGTCATCTGGGTTATCGTGATGGCGGCGCTGGCCGTGCTCGCGCCATGCCTGGCCAACAGCTACCCGATACTCGCCTCGCGCGACGGTGAGCTTTCCAGCCCCCTGGTCCAGCATCTCACCCCCGTTGATGTGATCCTTCTGGGTGTCGGCCTGTGTCTGATCGTGCTCTGGTGCCTGCGGCGTCTCTCCTTTCCGCGGCGGCTGGCGATCTTCGTCGTCGCGGTCGCGATCCTCTCGATCGGGAGTTTCATCTTCGTCAGTCCGTCGCAGCGGAAGGTCTACGAAGAGTATCGGCAACTCGTTGCCGCCAAGGAGGTCGACTGGGTGCTCTGGGCGCCGATTCGGTACTCGCCCAGCGACCGATCACGCGATGTTGAGGACGCCGTATATCCGCAAGGCCCGTCGCGCCATCACTGGCTGGGCACCGACCGCTATGGCGCCGACATCGCCAGCAAGATGATCCACGCCACGCGCATCGCCCTCGCGGTCGGCTTCATCGCCGAGAGCATCGCGCTGGTCATCGGGGCGGTGATCGGTGGATTGATGGGGTATTTCGCGGGTTGGGTGGACCTGCTCGGCCTGCGGCTCGTGGAGATCTTCTCCAGCATCCCGCGGCTCTACCTGCTGTTGGCCTTCGTGGCCTTCTTCGGCCGCAACATCTACCTGATCATGATCATCATCGGCGCGACCGCCTGGACGGGCTACGCCTACTTCACGCGCGCCGAGTTTCTGCGCCTGCGCAAACAGGATTTCGTCCAGGCCGCGAAGGCGTGCGGCCTGCCGCTGCACTCGATCCTCTTCAAGCACATGCTGCCCAACGGCATGGCCCCGCTGCTGGTCAGCGCCGGGTTCGGCGTGGCCTCGGCGATCCTCTACGAGGCGGTGCTCAGCTTCCTGGGCCTCGGCGTGGTGGATCAGCCGAGTTGGGGCGAGATGCTCAACCAGGTGGTCGCCGAGGGCGGCGGGTTCTACTGGTACCTGGCCACCTTCCCCGGCATGGCCATCTTCCTGTCCGTCTTCGCCTTCAACCTGATCGGTGAAGCGTTCCGTGATGAACTGGACCCGCATACCTCGCGCGCCTCGATGGGATGACCCGCCACAGCGCAGGAGTTGACCGCTCGTGATGACCCAAGCCACCGCCACCAACCCCGCCGCGCCGCTGCTTCGCATCGAAGACCTGGCCGTCTCCTTTCCCGTGCGGCTGGACGATGCGCGCACTTCGCGCGGCCAGCGGGCGCGGGCGGTCAATGGGATCAGCCTTTCCATCTATCCGCAGCAGACGCTGGCGGTCGTCGGGGAATCCGGGTGCGGCAAGTCGGTCAGCGCGCTTTCGACGTTGCAGCTCATCCCCACGCCGCCGGGGCGGTATGACTCGGGGCGGATTCTCTGGGCGGGCGGGCCGCACGCGGTGGATTTGCTGGCGTTGAGCGAGCGCCAGATCCGCGATATCCGCGGCTCGGACATCGCCATGATCTTCCAGGAGCCGATGACCAGCCTCAACCCGGTCTACACCATCGGCGACCAGATCCGCGAGGCCATCCTGCTGCACCAGAAGGTCAGCGCGAAGGAGGCGAATGAAATCGCCGCCAAGGCGCTCTCCGATGTCGGCATCGCGATGGCCCACCAGCGCCTGACCGAGTACCCGCACCAGATGTCCGGCGGGATGCGGCAGCGCATCATGATCGCCATGGCCCTGGCCTGCCAGCCCAAACTGCTGCTGGCCGACGAGCCGACCACCGCGCTCGATGTCACCATCCAGGCGCAGATCCTCGAACTGCTGCGCGGCCTGCAACATGAGCGGCACATGGCCGTGATGCTCATCACGCATGATCTTGGCGTGGTGGCGGAGAACGCGGACGTGGTCGCCGTCATGTACGCCGGGCGCATCGTCGAGTACGGCTCGGTGCACGATGTTTTCAACGACCCGCTGCATCCGTACACGATCGGGCTGTTCGAGTCCATGCCGGTGATCGGAAAAACGCGCGACCGGCTGTCGGTCATCGACGGGCAGGTGCCCTCGCTTTCCAGCGATGTGCAGGCCGAGGCGGTGGATCGCGAGGGCAAGCCGACGGGCGCGACGGTGCGGGCGAATCCCGAACTGGCCGATGTCATCATGCGGGACGGCAAGGCGACCCGCATCTTCCGCTCGACGCCCGACGATCAGCCGCCGCTGCGCGAGGTCAAGCCGCAACACTGGGTGGCAAGCTGGCAGGCGGCGGGGTTCGAGCATGCGAAGCCCACGCGGCCTGATCTCGACTACCGTCGCGAGGCGGCCGCGGCGCAATCCGCCTGAGGACGCCCCGAGTGAGGTGGGCGTCCGGCCCACCATCAGGCTGCGGACCTGAGCCGAATCACGCATCCCCCGGACACCGCCGACGGCTTCGCCGCGACAGTGGCCCCCATCTTCACCCCTACGCCCGCCCTTCGCGCTCGGCCAGCGTCAGGATCATCTCCCCCACCTCCGCATCATCCGCGTGCGCGGCCGCGTCTTCCGCGGGCAGCCACAGGCGCTCGCGCTCCAGCACCTCCGGCCAGTCGTCGGCCACCTGCACCACGCGCAGCGGGTACACATCCACCTTGCAGCGCATGTCCGACTTGTCGTAGACATACGAGCCGATGCTCGACGCGCTGATCTCGCCCAGCACGCCGGCCTCCTCGAACGCCTCCTTCGCGGCCGACACCCACGGCGTCAGGTGCGGCTCGATGAAGCCCTTCGGGATGATCCACCGCCCGCGCGTGCGGCTGGTGACCAGGCACACCGTCACGTTCCCCGCGCTCGTCAACCGGTACGGCAACGCGGCCGACTGCAACACATCCCACGCGCCGCCATCCGGCATTCACTCACTCCTTCGCTTCCCAGGGCTTGGCCGCAAATGCGGGAGGCCATCGCGCCGGGTCATAGTCGTACGGCTCGCGCTCCGCGCAGCCGGCCTTGAGCACTTCATCCATGCGAATGCCGACCGCCTTGAACGCCTCGCGGGGCGAGTCCTTCGTCAGGCGGAAGTCGCCCCCGGCCGCGTCGGCGAAATGCGGGTCGGCGATCGTCGACCCCTCGCCTCGGCCGGTCTTTCGCCATTGCGCGAGCGTCATGTCATCGAACCGCACCTCGCCGCCCTCGCGCCAGAACAGGTTGTGGTCCATCGCGAACTTGCGCCTGCCGATGCTGTCCTGCCGGAACAGCCGGCCCGTGCGATAGACGACGACGTTCCGCCAGAAATGGAAACCCGAATGCGGCTCCTCCTTCGACAAACCGATCTGCGCATCACGCGCGTGGGCGAAGATGTTCTCCTGGATGGTGTTGTCCCGGCCGTAGTGCTGGTTGAAGTTGCCGTCGGTGCAGCGGTAGACGATGTTCTGCATCGCCACAAGCTGGCTCGTGCCTTCATCGAGGTAGATCCCCCAGCCGCCGTACTTGTCGCACAGCACGTGGTGGATACGGTTGTACCGCAGGATGGTGCCGGCCGACGGGCCGAGGGTGTAGATGCCGCCCATGTCGCTCATCACGCCGAAGCCCAGGTGATGGATGTGGTTGTGGTGGATGCGGTTGAAGTTCGCATTGGAGTCGGCGTAACCCCATCGCCATCCGACGCTGATGCCGGTGTAATAGAAGTCGAGAATCTCGTTCTCCTCGACGGTATTCTGCGACGCGTGGCCAATCCAGATGCCCGCCGCGCTGGGCGTGTAGCGCCCGCCGTGGGCGATCAGGTTGTCGCGGATGATGTTCCGCTGGGTGACAACCTGCTGGTCCTTCTTGTAGCGCTTGGACCCGATCTGGATGCCGCCGGCGCCGAGATCCTTCAGTTCACAGCCCTCGATGCGCAGATGCTGGCACGCCTCGGTGAAGGCGATGCCGCAGCCGGACAGTTGCGACAGACCGCAGTCGACGATGGACACATGCCGCACCCCCTCGCCGTGGATCGCCGCGGGCGCTTCGGTGGCCGATTGCGCCACGCGCTTGAGCTTCTCCTCGACCACCCAGTTGCTGTGCGCCAAGCGAAGCCCGCGCAGTTCGATGTGCTGCACCCATTGCTTGTTCGCCTCATCGCCCCTGAAGATGACAAGATGGCGAAGCTGCGGCGCCACGGCTGTGGTTGTCTTTGCTTCTTCGCCTTCAAGCGGCAGGTAGGTCAACCAACCGCGCTCGCGGTCGTAGTACCACTGGCCGCGCTCGCCCAAGGCTTCCTTGACGTTGTCGATGATGTAGCGCTGGTCCTTGTGGAAGCGCATGAACCACCGGTTGTGCGCCAGCGGCTGGGTGAAGGTCACGATGCCCTTGTCCGCCTCGACCGACTTGATCCGCTTGTGCGTGGTGAACCACGGGTGGAAGTTGACCAGTTCCACCTCCTCGCGCCCCGCCAGTTCCGCCGGCACGTCGCCAGCCGCGAAGCCGAACGACGCCTCCCCCGCCTCGCGCTCCCCTCGCCCGGACGCGATGTTGCGCGTCACACGGAAATACCCCTCGCGCGGCAGGCGCGGCCGGTACCGCCGGCCGCCGTTCACGAACAACTGGCTGAACGGCTCGATGCCCTTGCCGCCGTCGCTGAGCAGCGCGTACCACGACCGCTCGTTGTCGACCTTCCATTGATTGATGACGATCCCCCCGCTGATCAGCGTGCCGCCCTTTGGCGCGCCCTGGTAGATCACCGGCGCGGCCTTCGTGCCCGAATCGCCCGGCTCGAACACGATGGGCTTTGTCAGATGGAACGTCGCCGCCTCGAGTTGCACCACGATCGGCTGCTTCGGCGCGGGCCTGGCCTTCAGGCGCTCGCGCACCGCCTGCTGGGCGCGTTCGATCGTGCGGAACGGCGCCGTCGCCGTGCCCGCCGCGCTGTCATCGCCGACCGGTGACACGTAGAAATCCCCCGCCGTTACTGAGCCCGTCAGGGCCATCGCCAGGCCCACGCACCACAGCCACATTCGTTTGCCCGCCACAGCAGCCTCCTCTCGCCTGTTCGCCCATTGGCCATCCATTGAGTCTACCCGTCCGCCGCGCGGAAGAACAGGTGGCTCGCGCACCGGCAGTCGCTCGCGCCGAAACGCGGCGCTGCGATCGGGTATTGCTCACCAAGCGCCCCGGCCAACCGGCATTCACCGCGCTTGTCGGCGTCTGCGGTCCAGGACCCGAGCATCACCGCGTGCTGCGCCAGGTAATCGATATGCCATCGCAACGGCTTGCGACGCCGCGCGTGCCGCGCGAGGCGGCCCGACAGGTTGCGCTGGGCGCTGCCGACGTAGAAGTAGAAGCCGCGCTCAAAACAGAAACGCCCAAGCCTGCCGACGGCGATGGTGCGGGCCCGTTCCAGGAAGAACATCGCGATGTACACGCCCCCAACCGGCACTTCTCGCGGGGTCACGATCGTCGGGAAGTCCGCGCGCGTTTTCACAGCGCGATCCATTTGATCATGATCGCCGCGAGCGGCAGCAACAGGATCACCCACGCGATGCCCGCGAGGCAGCCCGGGTGCGACTCGCGGCTGACGTGGCCGTCGGTCAGCGCCCTCAGGCCCTTCAACTGCGACATTTCCCGCGGGAACCAGATGCACGCCACCGGCACGAGGCAGTAAAGCACCGCCCACACCACGTCCCCCACGCCGCCAAGGTCGAAACCCACCGCCACGTACATCCCAGTGACCAGCAGCGACAGGATGCGCGGCACGATCGACCCCATCGACCATCACCCCTGCAGTTTCGACTTGATCAACTGCTGCACCATCTGCGGGTTGGCCTTGCCCTTGGTCAGCCGCATGATCTGCCCCATCAGCGCTCCGATGGCCTTATCCTTACCGCCCTTCACATCATCCACCGCCCTGGCGTTCTTCGGATCGGCGATGACCTGATCGACAAAGCCTTCCAATTCACCGGCGTCGGAAACCTGCAGCAGACTGTGCGCCTCGGCGATCGCTTCGGCATCGTCATCGCTGTCACAGCACAGGGCGAACAGTTCATCGGCCGCATTCGAACCGATCACGCCCTTCTCCTGCAGCTCAATGATGCCCCTGATCTGACGCGGCGTGATACCCAGTTCATGCACCGCGCAGCCGCGCTCGTTCGCCCGCTTCTGCCCGTAGTTGAGCAGCATCGCCGCAGCGCGCTTGCCTTCCACACCCGCGGCCATCGTTTCCTCGAACATCCGCGTCAAGGCCGGCTCCGCCAGGATCGCGCGGCTGTCCTTCACGCTCAGCCCCAACTCGCCGCGGTACCGCGCATCCTTCGCCAGCGGCAGTTCACCCAGCTTCGCCCGCACCGTCGCCAGCCATGCGTCATCCACCTCCAGCACCACCAGGTCCGGATCCGGGAAGTAGCGATACTCATCCGCATCTTCCTTGTGGCGCTGCAGCGTGGTCACGCCCTTGGCATCGTCCCAGCCGCGCGTCGTCTTCGCCCGCTCGCCCATCACGCGGCCGGTCTCCAGCCATTCCTCGATCTGTCGCTCGTACTCGTACGACACCGCCCCGTGCACCGCCTTGAACGAGTTGAGATTCTTGATCTCCACGATCGGCGTCTTGTACGTCTGCCCGCCCTTCTCGATGATCACGTTGATGTTCGGCTCGAATCGCATGTGCCCGCGCTGCATGATGCCTTCGGTCACGCCCAGGTGCCGGCAGATGTCGCGCAGCGTCTGGCCGAACATGACGCACTCTTCCGGCGTCTCCAGGTCCGGGTAGGTCACGATCTCCAGCAGCGGCGTGCCCGCGCGATTCAGGTCCACGATCGAGTGGTCGATCGGCAGCCCGCCCGGCGCTTCGTGCAGCAGCTTGCCCGCATCCTCCTCCAGGTGTGCTCGGATGATGCGCACCGTCTTCATCGGAGCGTCCGGCTCATCGCTGACGGGAATCGCCAGCGCCCCCTCGCCGCACAGCGGCTGGTCGTACTGGCTGATCTGGTAGTTCTTCGGCAGGTCGGGATAGTAGTAGCCCTTGCGGTCCCACTTGCAGCGTTTGGCGATCTCGCAGCCCAGGGCCAGGCCGACGAGCATCGACATCTCCACCGCCGCCTTGTTCATCACCGGCAACGTACCCGGCATGCCGATCACCACCGGGTCCAGCAGCGTGTTCGGCGCCGCCTCGAAGTAGTCCGGGTGCGCCACGTTGGGCGCGCCGGTCCACATCTTCGAACGCGTGGCCAGTTCGACGTGGATCTCCATCCCCACGCACAGCCGCGCGGAGTCAACGCCGGGAATCGCAGCAGCCGTCGTCATGCGTCACAGGCCTCCTTCGGCCCGGCATTCTACCGGTTTCGCCGCCCCTCGTGACCCGCCCCGCTCACTGCGCCGGGAGATACTCGCGCAGTTCGTCGATCAGCACCTGCGCGCTCGCCGTGCGGCCGCTCAGCACCTTCCCGCCGATGATCAGCACCGGCAGCGCCTCGGCGCCCGACCGCTTGTACACCGTGTAGCCGTCGTTGATGATCCGGTCCACGCGCGGATCGGCCAGCGCCTCTTCGAGAACGTCTTCGCCGAGGAGTTGGGCCGCACGCGCCTGCGACTGCCCTGTCCCGCGCGGCTGATCGCCGGACATCAGCCAGTCATCGAACGCCTCGAACGCCTCCGGCCTGGTGAGAAACACCGCCACCGCCAGCCGCGCCTGCGAGGGATCCTGACCGATGAAGGCCGTGGGCATGTACACCACGGCCAGTTCGCCGTCGAACGCCCGCCGCGCATCCTTCAAGTATTCATGCATCGCGCGGCAATGCGCGCAGTGGTAGTTGTACACGTTCACCACCGTGCGCCCCGAGCGGGGATCGCCCACCAGCGGGTACTGCTGCGGATCGATCACCACCGCCGCTTCGAACAATGTGATCTTGTGCGTCTTGCCGGGAAACGCGTACTGTCCGCCGATCAACGCGGCCACGCCGACCAGCGCGATGAGCAGACAGTCGGTCACTCCTTGCGGCGACAGCAGCGCTTCCCCCGCTTCATCGCCATCACCCCCCTGCGCCCTGCCGCCGATCGGTGCGAACAGCAGCACCAGTCCCGCCAGCATCAGCGCCGCCACGTGCACCGCCATGCAGAAGGGACATATCGCCTGCAGCCAGATCAACTGCAGCCCGATGAACCACAACGCCGCGCCACCCGCGGCCGCGGCGCCCGTCACCATCACACGCCACGCCCATCGACGCGTGCGCCGACGCGCTCCCGCTCGAATGCTCACCAGGCCGATCAGCAGGGCCAGGTACAGCCCCACCGCCGGCAACGCCACCGGCATCGGCCCGAGTTTCGCCCAGCGGCTGGCCAGCACCGCCGCGCAGCCGCTGGCCATGCCGCAGCCGGCCACCGACGCGCGGCTGAGCGACGCATAGGCCAGGTACGCCGCGCCGCACAACGCCAGCAGCGCCAGCACCGCCATCAGCAGGCGCACGGCCGGCGACGGCCCGTCCGCCGGAAGTTTGCTCGCCTCGTTCGCCATCGTGTGGTCACTCGCCTGAGACATAGCGCTCGAAGCCCGCAACGTGAACGAATCCATGCTGTCCCAGCCGCGCTTCTTCGTCGTCGCCATCGCCCACCGTCGCGATGAACGCTTCGAACATCGCGCGCTGGGCAAACGCTGTGACCTCGCCCAGCAACGCGTCCGACGTCGCCCGGCCATTGTCGCCGGACGATCGGTCGACATGCAGTTCGTGCAACACGCCGATGGCGCCAGCCGTCACCACGCCGATCAGCCCGGCGGGTCGGCGATCGATCCGTGCCAGGAGCGCTTCCAGTCGCGTCTCGTCCAGCATCGCCAGGCGCGCGGCGACCCAGTCGTCGGCGGATTCGCCTATCCCGCCCCCCGCCGCGCGGTGCACCTGTCGCAACAGGGACTCGACTTCACCGTACGCCGCGCGGGCGGGGATGATCTGGACGTCCTCCGCCCCCCGCCGCACATCGCCCTCGCCGGCCTGCCATCGCAGCACGCGCCGCGCTTCCCGCTCGTACCCGCGCTCGCGCAACAGTTTCGCCATCTTCTGCGGCCACTGCCCGGTCGCGCTATCGACCATGCCGCAGCGCTCGCCGCGCTGGGCGAACCAGTCCAGCACCCCCTCGAGCTGCGACACTTCGTCACCGACATCGAACGCGCGGCCGGCTCCCCCGGGGCAACTGCCGAAGCACGTCGCCCCCGCCACCACCTGCTCTTCGCAACACGTCCGCAGCAGCATCGCGTCCGCACGGCGCACCGCCCGCACCATCGCCTGCGGCGAGACCTCGTAACTCGCTGGAGAGACCGGCAGTTCCATCGCGCGGCATTCTACGTCGCGCACTTCCCGCGTGCCCACTTCCAGGACCTGATTGTGTTCGCGCCTCACGCGCCCGGATCCACCATGCCCAGCTCCGCAAACGCCCGCTGCCGCAGCAGGCACGCATCGCAGTGCCCGCACGGCCGCGCGCCGGTCATCCGGGACAGGTCATCCATCGGGTCATAGCAACTGTGCGTCATGGCGTAATCCACGCCGAGCGACAGGCCCTTCTCGATGATCTGCTTCTTCGTCCAGTCGATCAGCGGCGTGTGCAGCTTGACGCCGCGCCCCTGGATGCCCGCGCGTGTGGCAAGCTGGGCCATCGTCTCGAACGCCTCGATATAGGCCGGCCGGCAGTCCGGGTAGCCTGAGTAATCGACGGCATTCACGCCGATGAAAAGGTCCCGCGCTTCCAGCACCTCCGCGAGCGCCAGGCCGTAGCTGAGGAAGATCGTGTTGCGCGCCGGCACGTATGTCACCGGCACCCCCGCGCCCATCGCGGCCTCGTCCCGGTCCTTCGGCACGTCAATGTCATCGGTCAGCGCCGAGCCGCCGAACGCCCGCAGATCGATCGTCGCCACGCGATGACTGTCGACGCCGAGGTTGCTCGCCACGAGTTCGGCCGCGCGTAGCTCCGCCTGGTGGCGCTGGCCGTAATCGAAGCTGAGCGCGTGGCAGCCGTACCCCGCCTCCCGCGCAATGGCCAACACGGTGGCGCTGTCCAACCCGCCGGAAAGCAAGATGACCGCCGGCTTCTCAGGCATCGATCGCGTCCCGCCGCGCGCGGGCGAGGGCGCTACTCCTCATCATCTTCCTGCTCTTTCCTGTCTTCCTCTTTCGTCGGGCCGACGACGATCGTGCGGCTGACCAGGTCGCCCAGCCGCTGGCGGAAGGGACTGAGCATCGGCAGCACCAGCAGCGGAAACGCCGTCAGGTCGAGGAACTTGACTAGATTGCGGAAGATCGCCTGCCAGAGATCCGGCGGCTGACCGTCCACCGAACACACCCGCAGCCCCATCGCCGCCTTCCCCAGCGTCTTGCCGTAGAAAGCCTCGGCCAGCGCGCCGTAGAGGATGTACACTCCCACCGCCATCAGGTACGGCCACATGTCGTTCCAGCCCAACGCCGCCATCGGGTGGTGTTCATACATGAGCGGCAGCGATGTGCTGCTCAACACCGACGCCAGCAGCACCCACGGGCCAAGGTCGATCAAGCCCGCGATGCCGCGCGACGAGAGATCCGCGATTACCGAGTCGCGCGGCAGGACCACCTTCTCCTGCTTCGTCCCGCGACGCCAGAAAACGAACATCAGCAGCGTCGAAACCACCAGCACACCGAAGAACACGTACTGCCCGGCCGCCTGGCCGAAGAAGTCCGGCTCGATGCGCTCGAGCACGTCCTGGCCTTCCACCTTCAGTCCCGCCAGGTCGGTCGACGCCCAGATCAGCCGGTCGGCCGGATCGCCGGCGATCATCGCCACGCGCCGCCCGTACGCCGCCAGGCCCCAGCGCGGCGGGACCTTGCCCGAACTGAGCGTGAGCATGCCGACCTCGCGCGGCGCGGCGGCGTCTGCCTCCGGACGCAGCACCTTGATCGACGCGTCCAGCGCCTTCTCGCCTTCCGTCACCACGCCCACGACCAATTGCCGATCCACCGCGAAGGGCACGACGTGCGCCTCGGCCGGCGCTTCGCCCCGCACGTCGTACGAGCGCGCATCCCACTTGAGCGTCCCGTTCTCCTGCCGCGGCCAGAAAACCTGCAACTTCGCCGGCGCATCGGCCTCGGCGGGCTGATCCACCAGCAGCACCGGCGCCGCGTCGCCGGGACTGACCATCACCGCCCAGCCGCGCTTGACAGGGCGCGGCCAATCCTCCGGCAATGCGACCGTGTGCCATGTGCCGTCCTTCAGCCGCAGCAGTCGATCCTGCGGTTCATACGGCTCGACCGGCGGGCTCGCGGCAGACGCGCCATCGGCAGACGACGCTTCATCTTCGCTCGTTTCGTCGCCGGCCGGACCGGTGTCTGCGCCGTCATCCCTCGTCGTGGCCTCTTCATCGCCGCCTGGCGTATCGGCCTCCGCCCCGTCCTCGGCCGCGCCATCACCGCCGGCGGCACTGTCATCGCCGGCGTTGCCTTCGGCCTGCTCGGCGTCCGCGGAACCGGCCTGTTCGGGCTTCGTCGCCTGTTCGAGTTTCTCCAAGGCCGCGGCATTTTCCACCCGCACCAGCGCCCACGGCCCGTCTTCGCCGGCTGCGAGGCTGTGAACCATCACCCCTTCCGGCAGCGACTGGTCGGCGAACGTAAGCGTGAAATCAAGCGTACCCAACTGCTCGTTGACCACCGGCGTGACCGACTGCACCGCCCCACCGGTGTACGCCAGCCAGAGCGTGCCATTGGTGGCCGCCATGCCGTGATCGTGCACCGCGCCGCGGATGGCCGGCTGCCGCCGGATCAGCCCGGCCTCCGGCCTCGCGGCGGGCATGTAGTAGAGCGAAAACTGGTCCTGCTCCGGATCGATCAGCCAGATGGCCTTCTGATCGCCGGCCATCGGCAGCGCCCGCGTCTGGGCGAAGACGGCGCCCGCCGACAGCGCCGCCATGCAGGCCGCGACCCCGATCACCCACCCGATCCGCCTTGTTCGCTGCTTGATCATGGCGACACGATATCCCATGGGGCAGGGGGCAACAAACGGCGATTCCACGCCGCGCTTACCGTGCTCGGGGCCTCGCGCGGCCGCGGCGGCGGATGATCGCCTCGCCGGCTGCCCACTGCTACCATGCCCGGCATGTTGAAGTACCGCCTGCCCATTGGCATTTCGATGATCGCTGCGCTGATCGGGCTGTTCTATCTCGACGACCTGCTGGACAACGTGTCGATCGCCGGCACCTGGCTGGGGCGTCTGCTGGGTCGCGACTACCCGCCGCACGGCTCGCTCATGCTGCTGGTTCTGCTGGTGGTGATCGCCTTCGCCGCCCGCGAGGTGCGCGACATCTTCCGCATCAAGGGCGCACAGATCGACTGGCTGATGCTGGCGATCAGCGCCGCGTGCGGCTGCCTGATGCTCTTCCTCATCCCGCAGGCGACCGAGGCGCGCGACACGATCGCGGTCATGGCCACCATCATGATCGGCATCTTCGTGCTGTCGTTGCTCAAGTACTCCTGGGCCGCGAAGCGCACGGAAGGCGCGGTGTACGTCGCGGCGTCGACGATGTTCGCGTTCCTCTATCTCGGGGTGATGCCGGGGTTCCTGATCGCCATCCGCCGCTGGCACTCGCCGTGGGTGATCGCGGGGATCATCCTCGTGGTGAAGATGTGCGACACGGGCGCCTACTTCACCGGCCGGGCGGTCGGACGGCACAAACTCATTCCGTGGCTGAGCCCGGGCAAGACATGGGAGGGTCTGATCGGCGGTCTGGCCGCCGCGGCCGGCACGGCCGCGCTGCTGGCCTGGCTGAGCAACACGCTTGAGATCGCCAACATCTCGCTCACGCAGAATGGCGCGCGGGAAGTGCAGGTGGTGACATTCAGCATCCTCAACGCCGCGCTGGCCGGCGCGCTGCTCGGGCTGGTCGGGCAGTTCGGCGACCTGACGGCTTCGATCTTCAAGCGCGACGCGGGCATCAAGGATTCGGGCAAATCGATCCCCGGTTTCGGCGGCCTGCTGGACGTGCTCGACTCGCCCATCGTCGCCGCGCCGGTGGCGTACTGGCTGCTCGCGCTGAGGTAGGTCTGGCCTCGCCATGACACGACCGACCGCCCCCGTCCGGCCAGGCCCGGCCCCGCTCAATACGCTGAATCCACCACCACCTGCGGGTAGTAGAACAGCAGGATCGCCCTGAACCCGAAGCCGCGCATCGCCATCGCCTGCGCGCCGTACTGCGACATGCCCACGCCGTGGCCGAATCCGTAACCATTGAAGACAAAATGCCCCTCCGCCTTCGCCTCGATCGTCACGTGGCTGGACTTGAGCAGTTCCAGGTCCTTGAGCTTGCGTCCCGCGGCCGCGCCTTGTGCGTTGCACGCCAGGCGGAAAGATTCGGCATCCATTTTGAACGTCCGGCCGCTCTGGTCGGTCACGACAAACATCGTCGGCCGCCCCACATCGTTGCGTGACTCAATGCGTATCGCCCGAACCAATCCCACGCGCGCCACGTCGTGACCGCTCGCCCTGCCCCACGCCGCGATGCGCCGCGACAGTGCCGGCGCGCTGCGCACCACCGGTCCCCACTGGTAGTGCGGGCAGGCGCGATCCCACTGCCCCATCTCGCGGCCGCGCAGCGGTGGGATGTCCTTCTGATTCGGAAACACCGCCGCCGCGTCCTGCCCCGCCACGCCCGTGCAGGACGAGTAGTAGCCGGGAATGATCTCGTCGCGATACTTCAGCACCAGTCCGCGCGTCGCCGCAACCGCGGCCTGCGCCTTGCGGCTCTGCACCGCCCCGCCGTACACCTGGCTCCGGGTCGTGTCTTCCACGTCAAATGGATGGGCCGCACGCTCGCGCAGCTTCACGATCGCATATGACCGGGCCGCCACCGCCTGCGCCTGGTAGGTCTGCTCATCCCAGCTTGCATACAACTCGCGCGCCAGCACGCCCGGCAGGTACGACTCCATCGGCACGAAATTGATCGCGTCGAACGTACCATCGTTCCGCCCCACCAGGTGCACTTCATCCGGGTACGGCGTGTCGCCGACCAGCAGATGCCCCTCGCCCTGGTGCACGACGACCAGCCGATCGGTGTCCCACTGCATGAACTGCCCGGTCTTCGCATCGCGCAGCAGGTAGCCGCCCGGTCGGCGCGTGACGCGAACACCATCGGCGTACGTCAACGGCGCCACCTGCGTCGCCTGCTCGCCGGCCAGAGACACGATGAGTTGCCCCTGTCCGCCCAGGTCCAGTTGCCGCTGCCCCCGCGCGATGCGCACGCGCACGACCGGCTCACCGCCCGTCCACCCGCCCCGCCCGTCGCGGGGCTTGCTCGCCTTCCAGTCCGTCCCCTGCGACCCCTGGCACCCCGACATCCCGATCGCCACGCCCGCCGCCAGCAGCAGCGCCGCCACGCAGACCACCATCGCCCCGCGCGGCCAGCCCGCACGGATTCCCTCTCGCCCCGCAAAAATGGTCGGTATACGAGCCATCCATGACTCCTCTCGACATAGCCGCCAACCACGCAGGCCGGCCTTCCACGAGACAGTATAGCCCGCCGGGCACAGACTGCAGTGAGAGGCATGCGTCTGGCATTCCGCCGCACCGCGAGGCCGGATCTCGTTACATTACGCAACTGGCGGACTTCTCCGCCCCAGCCACTTCGCCGCGCAACGGCGCGCCGTCAGGAACGCGACCATGGAAACCGATACCCGATTCCGCAACCGACTGGTCAGCGTCACGATGGTCTTCCTGCTGACCACGATCATCCTCTACTGGCTGATCCGCGGCCGGGCGGTGCTGGTGCCGATCGCGGTGTCCATCCTGGTCTGGTACCTGCTCAACGCGCTGGCCGACGGACTGGGCCGCCTGCGCATCGCCCGGCGATCGCTGCCGGGCTGGGCGAGGCGGCTGGTCGCCCTGCTGCTGGTCGTGATCGCGGGGCTGCTCGTGATCCAGATGCTCTACGTCAATGTCGCCGCGCTCATCGAAGCCGCGCCGCGTTACGAACAGCGCATCGAAGAGATCATCGTTCAGACCTACGACCAGGTCGGCGCTGAGCCGCCGCCCGGGGCGAAAAACTTCGCCGACACCATCGATCTGAGTTCGATCGCCGCCACCACCGCCGGTTCCGTGCTCAACGGCCTCAGCGGCGGCGTGATCATTGTCTTCTTCGTGCTCTTCCTCTTCATGGAGCAAGCCCACTTCTGGACCAAGGTCGAACGCGCCTTGTCCGATCCGGCCAGACGCGACGGTGCGCGGCGGTTCATCGATACGGTTCAAAGGGAGATCAAGACCTACGTCTGGATCAACTTCGTCATGGGCATCATCCTCGGCGGCATCAGCTACGTGATGATGCGCGTGGTCGGCCTGGACTTCGCCGGCTTCTGGGCCTTCATGATCTTCCTGCTCAGCTTCATCCCGACGATCGGCACGGTGCTGGGCATCGCACTGCCGCTTGCCCTCGCCCTGCTTCAGTTCAGCACGTTCGGCCCGTTTGCCGCCCTGGCGGGGGTGCTGGTGCCCGCGCAGTTGCTGGTCAACAACTATCTCGGCCCGCGCATGATGGGCAAGTCGCTGAACCTCAGCCCGTTCCTGATCTTCGCGTCCCTCTCGATCATGGGTTCGGTCTGGGGCATCGTGGGGGCGATCCTGGCGGTGCCGCTGATGTCCATCGCCCTGATCATCCTCGCCACCTTCCCCCAGACCCGCCGCGCGGCCATCATCATGTCCAGCGACGGCGACATATCGAGCATCACGCGGCATCTGTAAGCCGTCACACGCATTCGGCTTGTTGGAAGATTCCTATCCCTTTCTGTAGCGCGCCCGATTGTGATGCTGGAGGTAGCTGTCCGCCGAGAACCGGAAAATGTCGTAGTTACCATTGCCGTCGACAGTCTGGTTCACAATCACGAACGTGATGGGCACTCCCATCTTCTTGATCTTCTGGTAGATGCTCTGGAGAGATGATAGGTCCGTTGGGTCGGGGATGAACCTGAACATCGCTTCTGGTTTGTTCCTGTCGTTGACCCACAGGAAGTCCGCCCCGCTGCGTTGCATCGTGCAACCATGCTTCTCAGATTCATGCAGGAGGGCCGCCTCGATGGCTTCAAGGCCGCCGTGGAAGACTCGCCCCCATTTCAGCTTGAACGGCTGACTGTAGTCTCTGAACATCGAGTCGATGGATGCGTTCACGGTGTCCTGCCTCTTTCCAACGGCGGACGGCCTCGGCACACATTCTGTCCAGCTTGGGCGCCACCCTCAAGCGAAGCCTGTGGGTGGTCTCCGTGACGTGCTCGATCGCTCCGCGTGCCACACACGGCCGGCGCTTCGCGCGACCATTGCGCCCGGCGATGGCCACCAATGGATGGGTAGTGCCTGACAAGAAACTCGCCCACTCGCCTGAAATCTCTGATCGGGTCGTATGGCCGCTGTCTCATGCCTTGCACCTTGCCGAACGTGTGAGCTGAGAGTTTCGCGCGGTACGTGCGAATACTCTCCAGCTCGATGTTAGAATTCTGATGAGTTCAGTCCCAAGGACATAGCGAGATTCCCGAGAACTGGGACAATCTCGAATCGAACTGCGCTGCCGTAGGCCATGACAACACACTTCTCGTACCGTTCGACCACGAACGGGAGGTCCGGAGATTCGGGACCGAACTTCTCAAACACTTTCTCCAAATACGGTGACACGTCGCATGCGCCTATGGCCGGGTGATCACCTGTTTCCGCAAAGGTGCTGGTCACATCTGAAAACTTTAGCTTGTGACGCTTTCGCTTTGCGGAAGTGTCATAGTCTTCTGACCATTTCCAGATCAGCAGGTTCATGCTCATGTCATTCTCTTCAATTCTAACGTCAAAGATCAGTGGCCGCGCGAAGCGCGGTCCGCTGGATCGGCTTGTTGGGCAGCGTGGTGTCAGTCATATTGGTCGAGTTCCTCATCTAGATCACGGGCTAACTGCTCTGGGCCAACCGTAGCCCCCTTGCCCTGTGGTAGAGGGAAAACGGACACAAGCTTGCCATCCCTTTGCATGCCCGGGATCCATTTCTGAATGAACGCCTCAAGGGGAATGAGTTCTGGCTTCGCTGCTGACCATTGGCCTGTGGCGCATCTTGCTGCGTAATCTGGATGAGGCCAGATGGGCACGACCTGATCGCCAGCATCATTCGCCATCAGAACAAAACCATCGCCATCCTTGAGACTCCAGACCTCTTGCCAGTCAGCTATTCGACCGATGGCATGGCTATAGCGATCATCGGCCGGCAAGGCGACTACTGCTTCGTACTGCTGTGGTGAGAGTTCGTTTGGCATGGTGCGTTCCAGCTGCCCAACGCCACGGTTAACCGGGCCGCGGCCAACCAACGTTGATTTCAGAAACCGCACGGCCCGCGGCTCCGGTTGAACCGATTGTTAGCCCACATTTTGCGGGACGAAACGACCAAACATATCGAAGTCATGAGCAGTCGCGAGTAATGGCACGGAACACTGCAACGCCCCAACATCGAGAGACAACCGGACGAGTTGCACGAACCGAACCATCACGAGCAGCGTGGCTATTTCCTTTTCTTTGTCGTGCGTCTTGTTCTCGTAAATCTTGTTTTCCATGTACCAGCGAAAGTCTACTTGTGTTTCTTCGAGGCCGTTGAGCGTGAATTGATCCCAGTCGGGCGAGGTCCAATCACAGAGCCAGTCGAGATCATCGGGTTCGTCAAGGTATTCAGTGTACGCAAATGAATCGAAGTACCAGCGATCGTAGTTGATGTCGAACCCGTTCATTTCCAGATAGACGGCACGAACGTCAAATTTGCTTTGGCATGCCGTGATGAATCTGTTGATGTGGGCGAGGACATCGCGCGGCGGATTCGTGAAGTGTGAATCTGCGAGCGAGACGAACCGATCCGTTGCAGTCGCGCGCAGCCGCGATTCGAGGTCATCAGCAGCCCCATCCACGTTGTTGGAACGGAGGTAGGTATCGACGGTTTGCCAAAGGTCTACGTTCACGAGTGGATGTTCTCTGTGGGCTAACGCTCAGCATCAGCGGCGGCGCGCAGCGCCGTCCGTTGCATGCTGTTGTTAGCCAGCTGTCGACTAGTGCCGTTTCCAGTCAGCCAGTTTCGCATACATGGTTGATCACGCAACTT